>CBFGNC010000013.1:0-115743 GCA_965650135.1 uncultured Fluviicola sp. | reverse complement strand
TATCCGCAAAATGGGAGAAGAAGACTGGAGAATTTGTGTTGCAGGCGAACCCGGCCTGGATGATGTGCTTCATCTTCCGGTTCCAACAGAAAAGGAATTCAGAAGACAATATGGAATTCCCGAAAATGTCCCGTTCATCCTATCCACTTTTCATAGTGAAACAATCAGCCAATCGATTGACAAAACATTTATAACCGGTTTGGTAGCCAATCTTTGTTCTTCGACGGAAGCTCATATTCTTTTCACTGCTGCGAATACGGATGTTGGCGGAATTGAGATCAATGAAACGCTTTTGGAAATTAGCAAAACCAACCCGAGAGTTTCCTTTGTTGAAAGTTTGGGGAAAACCAATTATTACGCAGCACAGCATTATGCTTCGCTAATGTTGGGAAATTCCTCGAGTGGATTGATCGAAGCTCAAAGCTTTCAGATTCCGGTTGTCAACGTAGGCTCCAGGCAACAAGGCAGATTAAGGAATCCCAATTCGGTTGATGTGGCAGTTGACATACAAAAAGTAATTGAGGCAGTTCAATTTGTTTCCTCTGAAGCTTTCAAACAAGAGTACATCGGGAAGGCGAATCTGTTTGGTGACGGAAAAGCCAGCGAACGCATACTCCGTTTCCTAAAGTCTGTGGATTGGGATCAATTACTGCTTAAAAAATCTACTTTTTAGCCGCTATGGAAACTCAACTGAGAATCTATACAAAAGACACCATTTCACTTTTGGAAGCGAAAATTGCTGTCTTTTTAAAAACTCTCGATATTTATTATCAGCCCGAATTCCTTGCTTGCGATGCAAAAATGCAAAACGGCGAATACGAAATTGCTGTCTGCTCCAAGGAAGATCAGATTTGGATCTATCCCTACATCCTTCTTCCAATTGAAGGAACGGGTTATTTCGACCTCAGTTCGCCTTACGGTTATGCAGGTCCGGTTTCAAATTCCACGGATATCACACTGAAAGCCGAAGAACTTTTTCTTGAATACATCTCGAATAAACAAACGGTCGTTACAGAATTTGTTCGCTATCACTACCTGTACAATGAACAACACTTCTTTCAAAGGGAAATCGCAAACTTGTTGAATAGAAGGGTTGTACTTGTTCCGACGCAAGACCAGGAAAATATCTGGATGAAAGAGTTCTCCGGAACAAACAGGAATCTTGTCCGGAAATTGGAAAAGGAATCCTTTACCTGGTCAGTCGCTCCATTTACAAAAGAAGACGTTCCTGCATTTGATGAAGCTTACCGGACAACCATGATCCATTCCGGGGCAGATGATTTTTATTTCTTTTCGAAAGAATTCTACCTGGAAATGATTGACAAGCTGGGCGAAAAACTACTCTTGGCCAAGGTGGAAAAAGAGAATGAGATTTACAGCTCAGCCCTGTTTTTTGTTTCAGGAGGAATCGTAACGTATTATCTTTCTGCGCGGAATCTAAATTATCCTAAAGTTCCCGGATCTAATCTTCTTCTCTCAAAAATGGCCTTTTGGGCTCAGGAAAACAGGATGAATATCCTGAATTTCGGCGGTGGATTAAGCCTGGACGAAAATGACCATCTGTTTAAGTTCAAATCCAATTTCGGAAAACAGGTCAAAGACTTCCATATTGGCAAACGCATTCACCAACCAGAGTTATACAAAAAACTTCAGGACCAATTTATTGCAAAAAAAGGTGTTTCTGCTTATCAAAAGGTAAAGCATATTTTGCAATTCTACAGATAATTACCAACTTCGTACCTATGATAAACAGCGCGATACATACGCTTCAAGATACTGCAACCATTAAAGATGGCCTGGAACAACTGAACACCGTAAATGGAGAAGCTATTTTCATTCTCGATTCACAGGAAAAAGTTGTCGGGACCATTACAGATGGAGATATCCGTCGCGGACTGATCAATGGCAAGACAATCAACGATTCTATTCGGGAAGTTATGCACGCCGATTTCCGGCACATCAAGTTGGAGAATTACAGCATTTATACCATTGACAAGATCAAGGAACAACAGATCGGGATGCTTCCGGTCATCGATGATGAAGGAAAACTGGTGAAATTGCTGGATCTGAAGAAACTTCGAACGGTTCTTCCGGTTGAAGTACTCCTAATGGCCGGAGGACGAGGTGAACGCTTAAAACCCCTTACGGATGATATTCCGAAACCCATGTTACAAGTCGGGGCGAAACCGATCATTGAACACAATATCGACCGCCTGGCACTTTACGGAGTGGAGAAGTTGCATGTTTCGGTAAAATACAAAGCCGAACAGATCATGGACTACTTCAAGGACGGTACGGAAAAAGGGCTGAACATCAATTACATCCGGGAAGAAGAACCTCTTGGAACATTGGGAGCAATCCGATTGATCGACAAGATTGAAACACCTGCGATCCTTGTAATGAATTCAGATTTGTTGACCAACATCGATTTTGAGGATTTTTACCGCTTGTTTGAGGAAAGTGATGCGGATATGATTGTTGCAAGCACACCTTACCGAGTGGACGTTCCTTATGGTGTTTTGGAAACAAATGGAAATCAGATCACTTCATTGAAAGAAAAACCTTCTTATGTCTATTTTTCAAACGCCGGAATCTACCTCATCAAAACACCTGTTCTGGAGCGGATTCCGAAAGGAAAATTCTATAATGCAACCGACCTGATGGACGAATTGATCCGGGAAGGAAAAAAAGTGGTCAACTATCCTATTGTTCATTATTGGTTGGATATCGGAAAACCGGAAGATTTCAAAAAAGCCCAGGAAGATATCAAACACATTCGCTTTTAATGAAACCCAACAATTCAAATACCCTTGTGCTGATTCCTGCCAGAGGCGGATCTAAAGGTGTTCCGAAAAAGAACTCCAAATCTTTTGCCGGCGGAAAATCGTTGGTGGAACGCACCATTGAAAAAGCACTCATTCACTTTCCCCAGGATCGGATTGTGCTCAGTACGGACGACCGGGAATTAATGGTGCAAGGAACCAATTACGGAATCGGTGTGATTGATCGTGATCCGCACCTGGCTTCAGATACAGCAGGAATGTTGGAAGTGATGCTTGATGCAATTGACAAACAGGCATATTCGCCCGAATACTTACTGTTATTACAGCCCACAAGCCCGTTCAGGACTGCGAAGCATATTGAAGAAGCAATTGGTTTGTTCGAGGATGGAGATCACGCCGTTGTTGCGGTAAACGAACCCGCCGGACACCCGTTTTACACTTTATTCCAGGAGGAAAAGGGTTACATCACCAAATTTCAAAAGAACCAGGTGGTACGCAGACAGGATTTACCCCCAATGTATGACGTAAATGGCCTGATCTATCTTTTCAGCATTGCGGAATTACGGAAACACAGCTGGGTTGAATCCGATAAAATCCGTCCGCTGATTGTTCCCAAATGGCAAGCCATCGATATCGATAACGAAGAAGATTGGTGGCTAGCAGAACTTATCCAGCGCGGAATGGATTCGTCCGAATAATTGTCAGAGCTTAAAAAAAACGTTGAATCCCGACCTTAACTCTTCCATATTTTCCAATTCCCCCAGGGCATGGATACTATTTTCAAGCTCCACAACCAGGTCAATAAGAATTGAATTAAAAACGCCGACATAGTTGCAATGGCAGCTCCAGAATAACCGTGTTCAGGTACCAACCAAAATACCAGGAAGACATTTATTACGGCAGTGAAAATAGAAATGACAGCGATGTAATTTGTCTTTTCAGCATAGAAAAAATAAACACTGACCATCTTATACATCCCATTGAAAGCAAAGCCCAGGGAAATCCACAATACAAGGACGATTCCATCCTGGAAGTCTTTACCTAAGAAGGAAAAAATGATAGGTGCACACAAATAAAACAGCAATGAAACAAGTACAATCGCAATGAAATAGATATATGTCCATTTCACTATTTTTTGCTTCACCACTTCATGCCCGCTCTTCAATCCTTTGAAAACATACGGAACCCAGGCTTGATTAAATGAATTTTGGAGCAGACCAATTGCTTGTCCTACCATAAAACCGACGCTGTAAATCCCGTTCGAAGAAAGTCCATGGTATTTCGTAATAACGAGTTTGTCCGTATACATGACGACCACACTTCCAAGCACATGCGGAATCAACGGAACACCATAAACGAACAAATGCCGGACGTGTTTCCATTTAAAATCCCAAACCAGCAGTCTTTGACGATACATTAGGAAAATCGCCACCACCGCTCCGATTCCATAAGAATAAGCCAAGGCGTAAATAGAACCTTTAAAGGAAAGGCCGAATGAAATGATCAGGATCGTTGCAATACTTAATTCAACAATAGTTCTTAGAATCCGGAAAATTCCGTAACTCCATGCCTTTTCTTCCATTCTCCAGATGGAAAGCAGGATTTCCACGATATTCTGATAAGTCGCATAAAACGTTGTGAACAGTACCAATTCTTCCGGTACGCCGGTAAGTTTCGCCAAGTTGGAAGCACTGAAATAAAATATCACACTAAAAATCAGTGTGAGCGCAAGTATTGTCAGTAGTCCTGTACTGACATAAGATGCAAATCCGGGCCTGTTCTTGATATAAATCACCTGAAGAGAAGACATCAGGTTAAAACTGACAAATGGAACGATGATACTGATCAGGGAATTGTAATTGGTCAAAACACCGTAATCTGAAGTCGACAGGTTTTGTGTCAATAAAGGCAACAAAAGGAAGGGAATAGCCGAATTTATAACATTCGAGATGGTGTAAATCCCCAGAGACCTTACCAATTTGCTTTTAAGCAGTTTCATCTAGCAGTTTTTGCAAATACTCCCTTGACCTGTTGCTGTATCCACTGACAATATTGTCCTCGTTCGACAGAGCGATTTCATCATTGGAAAATAATTGCACTTGTTCCAATGCAGTAACGAAATCCGCAACAGAATCGCAAAAATAAACGTGTTTGTTATCCTTTAGGAACGATCCCAGGAAATCCCGGGCCGCATTGTTGTAGTTGTATAAAAACGTAGCTTTTCCCATGGAGAGAGACTCTACTGCCGTCGTTGAGAAAATAGTCAGATGAGCATCCGACCCGGCAATTGATTCATATACCGAAACATTCGAAAATTCAATATTTGAAGGGAAGTCAAAACTGGCTTTATATTCAGCGGCTTCGGTCCTTCTTGGCTGGATGATCCAGGTAATTTTCCCTTCAAGTGCCTGATCACATTCCAGAACGAAATTCAGCAACTCGATACTCCAATCCGAGTCCTGAAGCGACACAACAATACGTTTGATCGGAAGCGCATTTGGCAAAGCCTCATTTTTAAAATGATTGATTATGGAGCGACCTATCGGTACTGCCCTATTGATCGGTATTTTCGTGGAAGTCTCAAAAAACCGTTTGTCAGCTTCTCCAAAAACGCAAATATCATCCGGGAATTGTTTCCCATCCAGTTCTGCCGAGTAAAAATAACCGTAATGCTCTTCACCAATGATCCCGTGCTGCATTTCAACCACTTTGATACCCGCTTCTTTCCATGCCTGGATATATCCGAAATTGGCATATGAAACAGTCAGGAACACAAACTTCGGTTTTGGTAATATCCGGAGGAAGAATTTCATTACCCGGTATTGCGCCAGATATTTCTTGATAATCCCATCACTCTCGACGCTCGTCTGCAATTTCTCTTCGATCTGATTGAGAACTTCACGTCCTTCTATGACAGGTTTTCGCAAAAACAAAATGTAAAATTCCTCCACAAAAATAAAGATGGAACGGGAAATAACCCTTTTGGATGCAATTGATTTACGTTTGTATTTTTTAAACAGACGCAGTTCTACAAACAACCATTTCAGTTTGCTGTCATTGGCTATAAAGTCAAAGGACTTGTCCCAATATTTTTCATCCACCAAAACGCGTTCACTGCTATTGGTAAAAACCCACACATCATAACGTCTGAAAAGATTGAAAAATCCGTAAGTCAATGATTTGAACTGACTCCAAAAAACGGTCTTGTTTTTCTCTTGCAATACCTCGCTACCCATAATCACCTTATGGAAAATGCGGCTCTTGATCCAAGGATAGATTTGGAAACTACGATTAAACTTTCGTACAACGATTCTCTCGACTTCCAGATTCTCTATTTCACGTACGAGATGATTTACCTCCAAAATCTATAATATTAGCGTCTGATATTACTAGGAACACAAAAATAACATCTAGAAATGACATTCCCCAGAAAATGCCGTATTGCATCAATGAATAAATTATAATTGCAGCTAAAATCGGAAAGTTTTTCCTCCTCCACCATAGAACAATCATTACAAGATACATTAATCCTAAAAACAGACCATTCGTTCCAAGCAATTCGAGGAAAGAATTGTGGGCATGGATCAAATCTGTTTTTTTGTTTTCCTTATCAGGAGCAGTGAAATAGAGCTTTTCCGAACCATTACCGGTCAAAGGATTTTTTTCAATGAACTGAAGGTAATTCAGCCAGATCAATTTACGCCCACTTGACTGAACGGATTTCGTTAGACTTAAGAATTTCTGCGAGATGGCGCCCAAAGAATCCAATTCGTCTAGCTCCTTCAACCTTGGGTAATCGCGGTATAACTCACTATCAGAAAGCAAAACGGGGAGCTTTACATCCTTATTTTCCGCAGTGAAATCCAAATCGACACAGTCCCCGGAATTTTGTTTTCCGGTCATCATATCCTCCCGGGGAACACCCTCGCGATTCATCCCCTTCATCATATAATTACTCCCGAAAATAAACGCCAATAAGATGCATGTTGCCAGTGAATCATGAACAATCTTATTGCGTATCAATTGCTTCAGTGAATGTCTGTGATGCCAAATCAATTGGAGCAATTGCAAAACGTAAAACACAACGCAGGATATGACAACACTTCGATTGAATGAAACAATGACCCCTAAAATCAAAACGATCTTGAAGAGCCATTTCCAATATCTTTTCCAATCAGTGGCTTCCAGGAAAAAAAGTGCGACCAGGCACCTCAAACCAAAGACAGGGGAATTTGACCCCAAACCAAAAACACGCGTATTGTAGATAGACGACACCTTAACAATCAAGGATTCCTTATTCAATGGAACAAAGAAACTCCGCACATGATACAGGTATTCCAAAAGACCGATAAGTGTTTCAAGCAGGACAAATATCACTACGAGTTTGATGATCCGTTTGGAAAAAATTCCACGCGCGGCAATCAATAGAAAGGGCAAAAGCATAAATGAAGCATAAAAATCTCTTGGATTTCTCAATTCATGGCCATTTACCAGTTTATTCAAAAGTGAGAGCAGTACAAACAGACAAGGAAGCCAGAAATACCTGAGTGCAGAAGAACTCCAATTTTGTTCTTTTAAATCTGAAAAAGCCTTTTTCCAAAATGACTGATCGTATAAAAGCGTAATGATCGGCAAGGCAAGTATGATGTACTCATTTCCAAAATAGTAACCGGGAGAAAGCAGGCAAAAAACAATCAGAAGTTCTATCCACCAAGGTCGGTTTTCTGCCAAATAACTTTTTGAATTATTCACTGATTCGGTCAATTAAATTACTTAAAATGAGGTCAATTATTAAACTCACTAATAGGTGAATTTCAGCAAAATTAGTAAAACCGGCGCATTTCATTGCAATTCAATGATAGACGGTTTCTAATTTATACTCATTCTTTGTTTGGCAAAATTCAAATACATCTTTATTACGACAACGTAGATAATACAGAAAAGGATTGTATTGATCAGAAGAATAGTTTCAAACGAATGGAAGCCGGCAGGTAAAATTCCGAATTTACTGATTGCTGAAAACAGCATGGGCAATACCCCGAAACAAAAGCATTGTATAAAAGCCACCAATAGCCCGATTCCAAACATGACTTTTTGTTTCGACAAGATCAGAGCAAGTGTGGAAATCGGGGAAACCAAAAAGTTCAACAACAAGGCCGGAGCCAATATTTCCGCAATTCTACCTGATTCCGCCCATTGATTCCCAAAGACAAACGTAAAGATCGGAGCACCATAGAAAAACAGGATCGTAAACGGAACAAGCGCAATCAAAAACAGCGTCCGGATTGTTTTCCTGACCAATGGGTAAATATCCTGTTGTTTATTGATCATTTCCGAACACCTGTTGAAAAATACCTGCCCGATGGATTGACCAAAAAATACCAAGGGTAATTTCAACATCATATAGGCATGACTATAGGATCCAAACACATCTTTTCCGTAGTAGATTACAATCAGTGCAGCAATAATCAAATCGACACCCAGATCTAATAAGGTATGTGGCAGGTTAATCAAGGGGAAGGACTTATACTCCCTTGCAAGAATCCGGAATCGTTTGATATCCTTTGTCGGATAAAAAACCCTTTTTTCAGAGATAAAAGTCCTGATAAACACAAAAATGGAAGCGAAGGACCCCAATAAACTCCCCAAGATCAATCCGAAGGAACCCAAATGTGCCAACCCGAAAAATAATCTTAGTCCATTAACGGATAATGCATTGACTACTCGTTGAATCGAGATCTGATGAAACAGTTTTTTCCGAACAGACCAGGAAGTCCCCAAATTGATCCAAACCATGATATAGGAACTCAGTACAACCATGATCAGAAAAACATAATTGGATAAATCGACCGGTTTGAACAGATAGTAAAGAAATCCAAGCAACAAGATGGTGCTTAAGGAAATTAGCGAAATCCGGAATGAAAGACGATATAGCGAAAATGCGTGATTATCCTGTTTAGCTATCGGTAAGGTGAGTTCATACCGTGCCGTGGCAAAAGCTGTAATGAATGCCACCAAACGCGTATAGACCCCCAACTCACCAATATCTGCGGTTGAATAGATCCGTGTAAGGATCGGATAGATGAGATAGGCAATTAACTGGGCAATTGCAGTACCCGTCATCAAAGTAAGTACGGATCTTACAAAGTCAGATTTTAGTGCTTTTATTTGCATTGCAATACATGACGAAGGTATTCATTGATTCCTTCTTCAAAGGTATATACGGGTTTATAATCCAGATATTGTTCCATTTTAGCGGTTGATGCCAAGGAATCCTTGATGTCCCCCTTTCTTGGAGGACCGTAAGTAGTGGTGTTTTTTGGAGTCGTTCCCAAGGCCTTTAACCCTTCCTGCAAACTGTTGATGACATCATTCAAAGTCAGGCTTCTCCCGCAAGCTACGTTGTACACTTTTCCGAATGCCTCGTCATTTTCTGAAATCAATGAAAGTAAATTCGCGTGTATTGCATTTTTCACGTAAGTGAAATCACGGGATTGTTCTCCATCGCCATTTACGACAATTTCTCCTCCTTCCAGCATCT
This sequence comes from uncultured Fluviicola sp., assembly GCA_965650135.1. Classification (GTDB taxonomy): domain Bacteria; phylum Bacteroidota; class Bacteroidia; order Flavobacteriales_D; family Crocinitomicaceae; genus Fluviicola. The sequence goes on along the minus strand of CBFGNC010000013.1, from coordinate 106,419 downwards.
TATCCAGGAATTTAGGGATAGCAGCTGCATAGACTCCATTGGGATTCTGAAATGGTCCGAATACATTGAAATAACGCAATCCGATGGTTTCCATCCCGTGCAATTGATGATATACCTGTCCGTATTCCTCATTCAATTGCTTCGTTGCCGCATAGGGCGAAAGTACTTTTCCCTCTTGACCTTCATGTTTCGGCGATGCTGTTGAATCCCCATACACAGAAGAAGAACTGGCAAATACAAATCGCTTCACATTGGCTTGTTTCGCTTCATGGAGGATTGTCAGAAAACCGGTTGCATTCACCCGATGCGTATTCAATGGAAATTCAATAGATCTTGGAACAGAACCCAAAGCTGCCTGATTGGAAATGGCATCCACTTCTTTCAACAACTCCCGATAATCATCCGGATTACAGATGTCTCCCTTCACAAAACGGTAATTTTTGTAGTGTGAAAGCCTGTCGATATTTGATTGAAGACCCGTTTCCAGGTTATCCAAAACAATAACAGAGGCTCCTATTTTCAATAGTGCCTCTGTCAAATTTGAACCGATGAAACCGGCACCGCCAGTCACCAGAATGGTTTTATTTTTTAATCGATCAGTTATTTTATCAACTTCCGTCATATTACTTCGCGTAATTCACAGAGCGTTTTTCACGGATCACAGTAACTTTAACCTGCCCCGGATAAGTCATTTCCGTTTGGATTTTTTGAGAAATTGCAAACGAAAGTTCATCAGCACGTAAGTCTGTCACTTTTTCACTTTCAACCAACACACGTAGTTCTCTACCTGCTTGAATTGCATATGCGGAATTAACACCATCGTAAGATAATGCCAGGTTTTCCAAATCCTTGATTCGTTTGATATATGATTCAACCACTTCACGACGGGCCCCTGGGCGCGCGCCTGAAATCGAGTCACAAATCTGTACGATCGGTGAAATCAGGGATGTCATTTCAATCTCGTCGTGGTGAGCTCCGATTGCATTCAATACATCCGGTTTTTCACCAAATTTTTCTGCAATTTTCATCCCCAGGATAGCATGTGGCAATTCCGGTTCTTCATCGGGAACTTTACCGATATCGTGTAATAATCCTGCACGTTTTGCAACTTTCACATTCAATCCCAGCTCAGCAGCCATGATCGCACACAAATTGGCTACTTCGCGGCTATGTTGCAATAAGTTTTGTCCGTAAGAAGAACGGTATTTCATACGTCCAACCATACGGATCAATTCCGGATGCAAGCCATGAATTCCCAAATCGATACATGTTCTGCGTCCTGTCTCGGCAATTTCCTCTTCCAATGACTTCTTTGTTTTCGCAACCACCTCTTCAATTCGAGCCGGGTGAATACGACCGTCGGAAACCAATTGATGCAAAGCCAAACGGGCAATCTCTCTTCTTACCGGATCGAAACACGATAAAATAATTGCCTCCGGAGTGTCATCCACGATAATTTCAACTCCTGTTGCAGCCTCCAAAGCGCGGATATTTCGACCTTCACGACCAATGATCCGGCCTTTCACTTCATCCGAATCAATATTGAATACAGAAACGGCATTTTCAACAGCCTGTTCGGAAGCAACCCGTTGAATTGTTTGGATAACAATCCGTTTCGCTTCGCGGTTTGCATTCAATTTCGCTTCTTCCGTAATTTCCTTGATGTGGACCATTGCAGAAGTTCTCGCTTCGTCTTTTAACGATTCCATTAACAGGTTCTTTGCCTCATCAATCGACATTCCGGTGATTTTTGTTAGCTCAGCAACACGTTTCTGGTGCATTTTGTCTAATTCCTGATGACGGATCTCATTCGCTTCAACTTTACTTGCCAACTCTGTTTGCAAGCGTTCCGTATCTTTTTCTTTCCTGGAAACCTCTTCGATTTTCTGGGTCAATGATTTTTCCTTGCTTTTTACCCTGTCCTCATTCGACTGCATGCGTCTTTCGCGTTCCTTCACGTTTTCCTCATGCTCTTCTTTCAATTTCAAGAAGCGTTCCTTTGCCTGAAGGATTTTATCTTTTTTCATAGCTTCTCCTTCCAGGTCCGCTTCCTTCAAGATTTGTTCTTTTCTTTTCTTAAGCATTGTCTGTTGAATAATGAAGGTAGCTACACCACCTCCTATCAATCCAATCAATGCTCCAATAATTACATTTACCATAGTTTCTTAAATAAAAAAATCCCACTGCTTACGGAAATCGTTACGTAAACAAGTGAGAAAAAGACCAGCTATAAAGCAATTAATTCAATGCATCCAAATCATCGGAAAGTGCTTTCAATGCAGCAGTTGCTTCAGAGAAATCAGCTTGGGGAGTAGTACCTGTTGCAGGTGCCTTCCCTCCTCTAGTAGACAATTGTAAGGCGGTCATCGCCAATAAGTCTTGCATATCGCGAACCGCAAAATTATCTTGTAATTGTTTGATTGCCTTATTAATATCATCGGCAGCGCGTTGCACCTTTTCAACTTCCGACTCTTGGACAGTTAAAGGATACGTGCGGCCAGCAACCACTACTTTCAAAGACACCTTACTCATTCGCTATTTTTAATTGTTGAATGCAGAAATCAATCTCTTTCACAAGTACATCAATTTCAACCCCATTGGTTGAAACAGGTTGTACCTGAACTTGTTCACGCGCTTGGTTCAATTCCGATTTCAAGCTCCGGAGTTCTTCCTCCATTGCTTTTTTCTGGTTTTGATAATCAGAAATATCAGCATTAAGACGATTCATTTCATCCGTCATCGAACGGACACGTTCTCTCTCAGCCACCAAGGATTGGTGTAACTGACGCGATTTAGTGCCAATTTGTTCAATTAAAGATTTCAACTCAGACGTCATCCAATAAGCATTTGTACAAAAATAACAGGTAAAACCAATTCTACAACAATTTTATTGTAAGTTGTGAACAGTTTTTTGGCGATAAATCAAAAAGAGCTTTAAAACCGATAGATTTTGGTCAGCATCCCGATCGTTATCATGAGACAGAACTGGTGCTTCTGATTTTATTTCTGAGATTTTTCAAATTTACTCACGCGAAACACTTTTTACCTATAAGTATAAAATGTCAGATCGAAAATTCTGTTGTTGAAAAATCCCATTCAATCATTAACACAGGGGATTCAGCTCTCGGGGATAAGTGCAAGCTTATCCCCCATTTACCGTGGTAATTAATTGGAATTCCTGAAATCAAATCTTCGACTCTCCAAGTAAATGGTAAAAATGCAAAAAAGCAAAACATAAAAAACAATCCCGCTTTGTCTTTGGAACATGGATTCAAACAAACTGTTGAAGGCCAGGTTCAATGTAAGCCAGAACAACAAACCAAATTGGTACTTTTTCGCCATTCTGAAATAACAACCGAAAATCGAAACAAAAATTGCCAGTCCAAAAACCCCGATCTCAACGGCAACCTGGAGAAATTGATTGTGTGGATTGAATTTCAGGGCAGCGTAATCATCCAGCCCCCTATCTCTTAACCTTTTTCCGAGCTTATCGTCAAAATTAGCGGTTCCTGAACCCATCGGATGTGCTAAAACCTCCTGTGTCGAAATGGTCCACATCAATAAGCGCGTTTGGTTCCCGGAAGGATTGCTTCTTATTTTTTCAAAGATCGTATTCGGATCTCGGACATACACGCCCAAATCAGTGGCAGCATTATCGATTTCAATCTGAATATGAACATTTCCATAATATGCAGCAATCGGAAGGATTGGCAGAAGAACAATCAATGCGAGAAATAAAGACCTTGGGAGCCTTTTGTAAAAGTAGACAGCTAGTGTTACTGCTATAACCAAAAAGAAGAAAATCAAGGAAGCGAATGAAAAACAGAACAGCAAATTCAAACAGGTAAACAGGAAATACGCTCCAAGTGTCCATGAATTGAATCCTTTCCATTTATTCTGCACACCTTCGCGAACCAGTAACAAGGTGATCGTAACCATCGCTGCAAAATAAGTCGGATGGTGGATATAGGAATAGTGAGAGCTTCCAAAACTATTATTGAAATCTCCACTCAAATAATAAAGCTGGGTTGCATGCATGACAGCCAATACAGTCATCACAATTGTTCCCAGTATCAAGCCAAGCGTAATCGGTCTCAAATCCAGTCGACGCTGAAACCGGAAGGAAAACAGGAGCGGAAAAAGAACCAGAACCAGTTTCTTTTCTAGGTAGCCGAGTGCTTCTTCCATATGATCCGTGAAAAGAATCCCGACTGCATAGGCTAAATAAAGCAAGACGAAAAGTAACAAAACCGGCGAAAAGACAAATTTCATTTCCTTCCGGACAACCTGAACAATTGTAAAGACTGTCAACAGAATAACAAAAAGACTGATTGATTTCGGAGCAAAGCAAAAACACATCAATGCTGCTGCAAGCAAGTATTCATAGATTTGCTCTATTTGAATCTTTGCTTTCATCAAATGGTAGAGAATGCAGGGATTATTTGTCCAACCTGGGTTTTTACTGATCCCGAAACAATCGAATTGCTTCCTACCAGGGTTCCGATTACCAAATGGACAAATTCCCCGATCTGACAATCGTGATCCACCACCACATTGGAATTAATGATGGAATGTTTTCCTATTTTGGAATTTGAGTTGACTATAGATCCTGCCAGAACTACAGATCCTTCTGAAAGAACTGCAGACTTTGAGACATATGCAAGCGGATGAATAATGGTTTCAAAGTGAATTTTACCCGAATATTGATCCGCAATTTGTTTCCGAATGTCATTGTTTCCTATTCCGATAACGAATGCATCGCATCGGTTGGAAAGTTCTTGGATGTCATTCACCGAACCGATGACTTGAAGCTGCTCATAAACAAAAGTCCCTTTCTCAATGTGGTCGTCAATAAAACCCGCCACCTGTATCTGATCTAACAAATCAATTGTTTCCGCAATCACTTTTGCATATCCGCCGGCACCAATAATTATCATTTTTTTCATCTTACTGATTGACCATTTCCTGGTACTTCTTTTCGACAACCTTCATATTATTGGCCCAAATGCCTTTTTCTTCAATGATTTTCTTGTTAATCGGACTCGCCTTGTCATGAAGTTCCTGGTAATTGGAATATGCGCGAAAAATTAGATCTGCCAAGCCTTCCACATCATTTATCTCAACCAAAAAACCATTTTTTCCGTCTTCTATCCATTGTTGATTGGCTGGAATATTCGTCGCAATGCAAAATGCATCGCAAGCCATTGCTTCATTCAAGGAGATATTGTTACCATCTGATAAGGATACCGACACAAAAACGTGGGAATTGTTTAATGTGGCTGCAATTTGCGACTGATCCACCCTTCCCCAAAAAGTAATGAAATCCGAAATTCCCAAATCGACGGTCATTTTTTTAAGATCCATTTCCAGACTACCAAATCCCATCAGGTTCACTTTCAGATTCGGGATCTTATCTTTCACAAGGGCCAAGGCCTTCAAAAAATGGGGAATGTTGTAAACTTTCTCCAGGTTTCGGGTACTTGTTACCACAAACTCATTTTCCGGTAATTTTCGATGATTCGCATTGAAAACATCCGGATTTACTCCAAAAGGTACAATGGCAACTTTCGACATATCTGTTCCAAGATCCTTAGCTACATCACTCATCTGTTGAGACATCACAGTGATCCATTTCGCTCTTCTAAACGCAAATTTGATTGCCAATCGATACAAAAACGAGCTTTGAGGACTCAATAGAAGATCGGAACCCAATGCCGTGATGATATAGTTTTTATGCTTGCTCAAAGCACCTGTAACACCATAGCTTGTAGCGTATAATGCGTGAAATATATCCGGGTTGATACTTCTCACAAGGTCCTTTACCTTTCGATAGTTCTTGATTAATTTCCAATTCCCCCCGGTGACTTTCACATCGCCGGAATTGACCACATGGACGTGGACATTCGGAATTTCAACGGCACTGAACGTAATCAGGTGGATTTCGTGTCCAAGAGAATAGAAATGTTCACACCATCTTATGGTATGAAAGCTTCTTCCATCTGCAAAGTAACAAATCCTCATAATTGTTCACCTAAATTTTAGAAACAGTTACCTGCCAGTAACAAGTCGTATTTATTTACAGTCCAAATTTAGGTAATTAATTATTTTGATTATGTGCGCCAGCCAAATTTATTGGCAATGTCAGCGCTATGTTATTCCCTTTGGAGGATTAAACACTCTTGGAAAAGTATATAAATATGCTTTGAATTTCAAATAATAGACTCTTTTAAACGGAGACAGCAATCCCAAAACAATTATTTTCGAGATGACATGCATCAGGCTGATCAGTACAATAATTGCCGTTGAAAACTTACTGTGGTGTTTTCTAAAGAACTTCACCTTGTTGTAAACCTGATTCGAAATAGAGATATTGTAGTTCTTCTTGGCGCTTTGCCCGATGTGATGTATGATTCTTGTTTCCGGGAAATACAGGCAGGTATAATTCTGATGATTCGCCCTCCAACAGAATTCCACATCTTCGATCCAGAACATGGTTTCGTCCAACATTCCGATCCTGTCAAACAATTCTCTTCTGAAGAACAATGCGGCACCAGAAAAAGTTTCACCCTCAAAGATCTCATCCATATTTTTGTCTGCGTAATTTTTCTTTTTCAGTAAACCTGACAAATAAAAAGATTCGCAAAAAACAGAAGTGATTGTTGGATATCTCCATGCGCTCAACTGCCAACCTCCGTCAGAATTAAGTAACTTCGGTGCCAAAAGCCATGCATTCGGATGCGTTTCCAGGTAACTGACCATTTTGTCAATCGAATTCTCAATAAATTCCGTATCCGGATTCAACATGAAAATATAATCCCCGGTAGCCAGTTCGAACCCTTGATTATTTCCCTTCGGGAAACCTGCGTTGAACTTGTTCTCAAGCAGGATCACATCCGGAAACTGCATTTTAATCGCTTCGCAGGAACCGTCCTTTGAATCATTGTCGACAACAACTACTTCCAGATTACTATCAGGATGATACAGATATAACGTTCGCAGACAAGTCAGAATCAATTCCCTCACGTTGTAATTAACTATGACTACCGAAACCTTTTTCATCTATTCTCTTGTTTTAATCGCAACGCGAATGCGCCCAAAATTAACCAATATAGGTAACTAAACAAGTAAAAATCCAAGACATTGCTTACGATATTGACGAACCCGATCGTAATGAACAGTGTCAGTATAAAACTCACAAAGTCAAACGAATTCCTTCTGACATAGCGGATCATTGCAACAAAAAAGAAAAGAGCCATTATAAGGTACAGAGCCAAAGCTATGCCCCCTGTTTCTATCATCAATTTGAAATACCAACCATCCGTTGAAGCAAACGAAACTCCGGGAGTATCCGGCGGAAAATTCTGAACTGCAGCATGTCCTGCTTTCCCCAAGCCTAAACCCATCGGGTTGTGCTTCAGGGTGCTTGCAACTTCATACCACAGATCAACACGTGTGTTACCTTTTTCCAAACTGATCGTTTCTTTTGACGACTCCACGATCCATCCAAGCATGGAAGTCCTGTTCATCAGAACTAAAAATGTCATAGAAACGCTCAGGGCGATCAACCCGAATATTACCAAGATCCGTTTTATGTTCCTGGAAATGACAGCCAAAACAAGAAACCCGATTACAGAAGCAATGATCGGTCCCCTGGATATACTTAACATCATTGCCATTGTAACGACGAATGTGTAAAGTAAATCCCATTTATTTCCGGTTTTGAAATAATTGTAAGCCCAATAGCAAAACGCGGTCATCATCAAAACTCCGAAAACAACAGGCGTCCAAAGAATGGAAGTCATGCGTACAATCATCCCGAATGCCCTTGCCATAGGTTTATCCGTAGTCATCTTGTGGAAGTAAAGATGTAAATCGGGAAAAACAAAATACAGCAGGAAACCGATTACCGCAACCACTATTAAAATCTTGAAAAAACCTCTGAATAACTTTTCAATGTCAACCGACCTGTCCCAATAAAAAGACCCGACAAAGTAAGCCAACATTGGAAAATAAGATAATCGGAAACCGTATATACTTGCTTTCAGATCATGTGCCAGATAAACTCCAATAATTACATTGAAAAGAAAATAACCAAGCACCAACTTATCCAACAAAGTAATTGTCCTGTCTTTTGTCTTCCAAAATTGAGTAAACGCAAAAAGGAGTATCAAGCTAAATAGCAACTCGGGCAAAACAGAAAACACCACCCCGATTCCTGAGGCGTGTGACGATCCTAATACGAGCAGGCGGATTGTGGGAAAAAAAATTAAAATGGTGAAAAACAGAAATACCTGGTTCTTCTTTATATAGTCAAGTGCCTTCATATAAAATAATAGCGTGTGTGTTTTCAGAGATTCAGTCTCTTTGTATCATCTTCCTTAGCGGTAGTTATAATCCAAACAATTAATGCTAAGATATATAAAACTTGAAGAGCGGATATAATCAATAACAGGGTTTTCAGGTTGTAATGTTGTAGTGATCCCAAAAACAACAATCCAAATAAAAGCACATTATTCACAATGGACGAGATCAACAATGCGTGTTGTTTGTGCAGGATGATCGGAATCTGAGAAAGAGGAGCTCTTACAAAATCAATACAGATCCACACGCAAAGATACTGTGCATAGACTCCTGCTTCCAGCCACTCTTTTCCATAAACAAAGGAAAACAATTGCGGTCCGAAAAGGAGCAAAACAAACATTACCGGCAGAATCATCAAACAATTCATTTTGATTGTGCGTTTCAATAAAGGCATTAATGGTTTCTTGTTATGGATGTTTGAATTTGCTTCCTGGTAAAATACCTGTGCTATGGCTGAACCGGCAAAACTCATCGGTACGAACAAAATGCGGATTGCCAATGAAAATATTCCTACCTGGTAGTTTCCAAATAAAAAGGAGATAACATAAATAAGCCCATTGATCTGTATCGCGTCCAAAAGAGCCTGAAATGCATTGATCAGTGGGAACCTGGAATACTTCTTCGCCATAAATAGCATCCGGTCAATCCTGATTCCTTTCCACATCAATGCGAAATCTGCCTTTACCTGGAATAGAATAACTCCAAGCGAAATAACAGCCGAACCTAAATAACCCAAAAGGATTCCATTTACAGGAACCTTTAAAAGACTGTTTGAAATAGGAAAAACATTATTGAGTAACGATTGTGTTATTCTGAAGTTGACAATACTCCTGTATTTTTTTCTCCTATTATTCCAAGCTATCAGACATTGACCAAAACCGATTAGAAAGACAAAAACAGGAAGCAGGTAATACCAGAATCCCAATTTGTTCTGAAGTCCGAAATAAGGTAAAATAAAAAGTACCAGGTAGGACAACAGAAGAAATCCAAGATTCACAAAAAAGGACAGTCCCAAAAGATTGATGGCGTCTACATTGCGTTTTGGAACCATCAACGCAACTTCATACCTTCCTCCTGAGATCAATACGACGAGTGCGTAAATGGAACTGATTATTGTGAATAAACCGAACTCCTCCGGTGAATAAAGGCGTGAAATGACCGGGGAAAAAGCTATTGACATCAATTGAGCAATAACAGTTCCTGTCATCAACTTAAGAATGTTCTTTGAAAACTCGGATCGATTATTAGTACTCAGTTTACTTAGCAAATTCCAGATTCTAAAGGGTTAACTGATTAAAAACGATTTCAAAGGAGTGAATATCTTCAATCGATGAATTATGCCTGATTCGTTGTTCCTCCAAAATTCATCGGTGGAAATGGTGGGGTATCCGTATCATTGATAACACCATTCACCTGCTCATACTTTTGAACATTTTCTGCCAAAGCACGCATCAAACGTTTCGCATTTTGTGGCGACATTATAACGCGGGAACGTACCTTTGCCTTAGGCATTCCGGGCATCATCTGAACAAAATCAGCAACAAATTCCGCTTGAGAATGCGTGATAATAGCCAAATTGGAATAAACCCCTTCAGCCAGTTCTTCATTTAACTCGATGTTTATTTGATTCTCATTATTTTCCATGAAGCGAAAATACGAAAGCTTTCTCAAATTTCAGGTAAACATCTTTTGATAATGAGTAATTTTGGAGCATGAACGAAAAACAGTCTTCTCAATCCACACTGACAATTCTCATGATTCTCAGTATGATTATATGGGGAGTCAGTTGGCCGGCGAATAAGGTCCTGACAACATTCGCAGCTCCGGTCGATTTGGGAGTTTTCCGTTATGGGTTTGTCGTCATCAGTTTATTGCTTCTGCTCATCCCACTCAGGACAAAATTGGTCATCTCTAAAAAAGGGATTCCATTTTTATTGATTTCGGGAATCTTGATGGCAAGCTATAATTATACCTTCCTGGCCGGTCTTCAAAATGGAAATCCTGGTGCAGGTGGAATTTTAGTCACCACCTTAAACCCCGTTATGGCTTATGGTCTTGGAATGCTGATCGATTGGAAAAGACCATCTAAAAATGAATTCATCGGCTTATTGTTTGGAATCATTGCGGGATTGACACTTCTGAAAATCTGGGGAAATGAAGCTATTTTTGCCAAACCTGGAAACCTGTATTTTCTACTGAGCGCTTTAATTTGGGCAGTTATGAGCAAATTTACATCGAAATCTGCGAAATACGGTTCCCCTTTTGCATTTACCTGGTGGATGTATTTAGTGACTTTCCTCTGCATCGTCCCATTTTGTAACCCGACTGCGATTGGTAAATTGATCCAATCGACAGACATCCATTTTTGGGGCAATATTCTTTTTTCCAGTGTCATCACAGTGACTTTGGCAACCACCACCTATTTTTTTGCTACTTCCAAAATCGGCGCTGAAAAGGCCAGTAGTTTTATTTTCATCGTACCATTCAGCGCGGCCGTCTTCTCATTCGCCATTCTTGGTGAAAATCTGGAAATTCATACCATTATCGGAGGTATTTTGGGAATTGCCGCTGTTTATATGATTAACAAAAAGTAACGTTCTTGTTTAGAAAACATTAGAAGTTTACATATCCCCTTTATTTCCCTATTTTAGCATTCGAAAAACTTAAAAACATGAAAAAACTAACGTTTCTGTTCATCCTGCTTGCTGCAATTTCAGTAGGATGTAAGAAAAAAGGTTGTACAGACTCTACTGCAACTAACTACAACGACAAAGCAACTTCAGATGATGGAAGTTGTACTTACACTTCTGAAACGGAAACAGGTCCTTACCTGGTCGTTAAACTTCATTTCGATTCATTGGCACCGCGTTTGGATAATTTTGGAAACCCGGCAACGATTCCTTCGAATCACTCTGCTCAATCTCCAATTTTCCACGGAATGAGTGCTCATTATATTGAATTTGCACAAAGCATGTATACACAATTAGGGGCCGGTGAGATTTTGTATCATGGAGCTGAAACAACCGCCGGAGGTTCCAATGCGGTTGACTTCAGCAAAGCAATCATCAAAGGGGACAACGAAGTATTCATCAAAATTCCATTGAAAAACATTTCACCTGATACTTACAACTGGGTGCGTATGTCGTTGACATACCAAAACTACGATTTGGATTATCGATATAATGGTGCGGATTACACCGGTCGATTGGCTTCATTTGTTGGATTCAATACGTATATTTCCAATTACAAGATCTGGAACCAAACAGTCACTGTCAATGCAAATAAATTGCAAGGATATTGGGGGTTTGAAAACCTGGGGATTGTAATCGAAGGACAAGCTCCAAGTACAACAGTACCAAATCCATTATCTGCAACTTCACCTGTTCCGGCCGGATCATGTGTTGTAACAGGAAGTTTTGATACTCCATTCACCATCACCGGAAATGAGACTCAAGATATCAATTGTACCATGAATCTTTCTACTAATAAAAGCTTTGAATGGTATGATGCGAACCAAGACGGTAAGTACGAACCCGGAGCTGGTGGAGATTACCCAACTGATATGGGATTACGTGGTTTGAAACCGGTTATTGTACCGTAGTCAACGAGGTTCCATAAAAATTTAAAAGAGAGGATGTAAGTTCTCTCTTTTTTTATCGTTTTTACCCTAGAATTCCGAAAGAGGTATGAATTTTGCCTAAAGAACAGGTTCTATCAAAACACCTAATCAAGCAGCTTTGGTTTCAATAAAAATACACCTACAATCGGATTTTAGTATACTTTTTGCCTTGGATCGTCAGCTAACTAAGCTTCTCATAGTATAAAAAATCCCTCTGCTGCGGCAGGGGGATTTTTGTTTTATTTCGGTTTCCCGCTATATTATTTGGATGCATTTACACGCGTATCTGCAATTTCCTTGGCACTTGCTTTGTGTACATCAAAGTAATACTGATAAGCAACACTTCTTTGGCGATGAGCGTGTATAACAATACTCTGATCCGGGTTTTGGGATATTTCAAAGATATATGGATAGATGGTGATACTATTGAAATTGTTTGTTGCATAGATCCGCATGACAGGCACATTATCCACAACATCTGTTTCCAAACTATCGATTGATCCGGTAAAATTAAAGGATTTCTTCGGAGTCATTGCTGCAACGCTGATCATTCCATTCTCCACCTGGAAAAAATTCACTCCGCCAACAACTGTCCGCTTATCCGGATTCCGCGGATCTGTGTAAACCCGGTCAATCATATAAAAACAGGAAATATCCTCCTTTTTTGCCATTGTTCGGGTATCCGGGCTTTCAATCTGTCCGTAAGCATGCGAAAAACAGAGCAATACAAGCAGTAAGTTAAACGATACCTTTTTCAAAAGATTTATCATAAACAATGAGTCATAGATTTCCTTAAATATAAAAATTCTACTCAGTTAAAACTGAGCGGGAACTCTTTAATTCTGTTTAACGAACCTGAAAGTTTTGGCACCCCCATTAAATGCAAGTAAATAGATCCCATTTCTCAATTCCTTCAAGGAAATCCCTGAATAAATTTCCGACAACGGAACTTGCTTGATCCGTGTCCCGTTTACATCATAAATGGTCAGATCGGTTATTATTGCCAGATCTCCTGAAAGGTTGAGCACTTCGGATACCGGGTTCGGAAACAGCTCTATTTGGAGTAAATCATTCTCATCCGTTCCCAAATCACACATGGGTGTCCAAGGCGTCTCTTGGCCCGGAGGTGTTTGCTCACCGTCTTCTCTATAACAAATTTGCGAATAATTATATTCAAATCCGTTAACTTCCAGTAAACCACTATAGGTATTAAAAAGGACCGATTCGCCGTTACCTTGCAGGTTTGTCAATCGGTAAGTTATACTGTAATTACCATAAGGCTCCAGCACACTGTCTCTTGTTGCAACCATCAATGTATCATAGTATGCAAAAAAAGGCGCATCATCCAAGTACGTTCGAAAAGCATTCAAATAGACACTGCTGTCCGTTAAAAGTGTACCAACTGCCAAATCATGGGTAATCGTTATGTTTGTTTCAATATCATTCGTGTTTATAAAAAATCGTTGCTGATTTGCAACGTCTTCCCGAATTCCCCCGCCATAGACACTTCCATGAAAAATGCGGGTATATACCTGGCCGTTAATAGTTGAATCCCCGGACCAAACTGTTTTGTAAAATGCTTCATTGATATTACTACCATCCCATAATTGAAATCTGTAGACATACTGTGAATAATCACCATGCAAAGGATGATAGGTCACTGTTTGTGCATTCAGGAATACAAAAGACAGAATGCTACATGCTAAAAGTAATGTTCGTTTCATGAAAACTTGATTTAGTTGTTGAATAGTTAATGTTTAAAAATGGAAAAGGTTGGAAAAAAAATCCCTCTTAGTCAGACCAAGAGGGATTTCTATTTTATTTAGATAATCAAATCTTAAGAAATCGCATCCAATTCTTCTTGGTTTGCAACAAGCACTTTTTGGAAACGACGTACACCTGTACCGGCCGGAATCAAGTGACCAACAATTACGTTTTCTTTCAAACCTAATAAATGATCTTCTTTTCCGGAAATTGCAGCTTCATTCAATACTTTCGTTGTTTCCTGGAAGGAAGCAGCTGAAATGAATGATTGTGTCTGCAATGAAGCACGGGTAATACCTTGTAACAATGGTGTTGAAGTTGCAGGAACTGCATCACGGGATTCAATCAGTTGTTTGTCTGCACGTTTCAATTGTGAATTCTCATCACGCAATTTACGAGCAGAAACTATCTGACCAGCTTTCAATGTGCTTGATTCACCAGCATCAACAACTACTTTCATACCATAAATTCCATCGTTCTCTTCCATGAAATCTGCTTTATGAACAGATTGTCCTTCCAAGAAACGTGTATCTCCGGCATCAACGATCTCTACTTTCAACATCATCTGACGAACGATTACTTCGAAATGCTTATCGTTGATTTTCACCCCTTGTAGACGGTAAACCTCTTGGATTTCATTTACAATATACTCCTGTACTTTCGTCGGTCCCTGGATATTCAAGATATCGTTCGGTGTAATTGCACCATCCGATAACGGTTGTCCCGCACGAGTAAAATCGTTCTCTTGTACCAAGATGTGTTTAGAAAGCGGAACCAAGTATTTACGAACATCACCAACTTTAGAAGTTACCTGGATTTCACGGTTACCACGTTTAATTTTTCCAAATTCAACGATACCATCAATTTCAGAAACCACCGCAGGGTTTGAAGGGTTACGTGCTTCAAATAACTCTGTTACACGCGGAAGACCTCCTGTGATATCCCCTGTTTTACCAGCGATACGCGGAATCTTAACCAAAATCACACCTTCTTCCACCTTGTCGCCTTCTCCTACTGAAATATGGGAATCAACCGGAATGTTGTATTCACGTAATACTTCTTTCGTTTTAGCGTCAATAATATGGATTGCAGGGTTTTTCTTCTTATCACGTGATTCGATGATCACCTTCTCAGTAAATCCTGTTTGCTCATCTACTTCTTCACGGTAAGTAACACCGTCAATAATATTTTCAAATACCACCTTACCGGAAACCTCTGAAATGATTACCGCATTGTACGGATCCCACTTACAGATAACGTCACCTTTCTTCACTGTAATGTTGTTTTCAAGCATCATTTCAGCACCGTAAGGAATGTTTGATGTCATCAAAGCTACTCCAGTTTTCGGATCTGTAATTTTCAATTCAGCCGAACGACCGACAACAATCGTTTTATTGGTTCCATCAGAACCTTTACGAGTAATTGTACGCAATTCGTCAATCTCCAATTTACCGGAAGATTTTGCTTTCAAATCCGATTCGTTTGTACTGTTCGAAGCTGTACCCCCAACGTGGAATGTACGAAGTGTCAACTGTGTTCCCGGCTCACCAATTGATTGAGCAGCAACCACCCCAACAGCATCTCCATCTTGTGCAGGACGGTGAGTAGCCAAGTTACGACCGTAACATTTGGAACAAACTCCACGACGCATCTCACAAGTCAATACCGAACGGATCTCTACTTCTTCAATACCTGCTTTTTCGATTTCATCAGCAACTGTTTCTGTAATCAACTCTCCGGCCTCAACAATCAATTGTTCAGTTTCCGGGTTGTAGATATCGTGAACAGATGTTCTACCTAGAATACGGTCGATCAATGGCTCAACGATCTCATCATTCTTTTTCAAAGATGTTGCGACCAAACCTCTCAGTGTTCCACAATCCATTGCATTGATAACAACATCTTGCGCAACGTCAACCAAACGACGGGTCAAGTAACCCGCATCCGCCGTTTTCAATGCCGTATCGGCCAAACCTTTACGTGCACCGTGAGTGGAGATAAAGTACTCCAAGATCGAAAGACCTTCTTTAAAGTTGGAAAGAATCGGATTCTCAATAATCTCCTGAGCAGAAGCTCCGGATTTTTGAGGTTTCGCCATCAAACCACGCATACCGGACAACTGACGAATCTGTTCTTTCGAACCACGAGCTCCGGAGTCAAACATCATGTAGATGGAGTTGAAACCTTGGTCGTCATTCTTCAATTGCTCCATTAACGTGTTTGTCAATCGGGAATTGGTATGTGTCCAAATATCGATAATCTGGTTATAACGTTCGTTATTCGTGATAAGACCCATGTTATAATTGGCCATTACCTCTTTCACTTCCGTTTCTGCTTTCGCAACCAAAATTTCTTTTTCTTTCGGGATAATGATATGATCCAGGTTGAACGAAAGTCCACCACGGAATGCCATTCCATAACCCAATTCCTTGATATCATCCAGGAACTTCGCTGTCTTAGCCGTTCCACATACTTTCAATACGTGTCCGATAATATCACGAAGTGCTTTTTTCGTCAATACGTCATTGATGAAACCAACTTCTCTCGGAACAACCTCGTTGAATAATACGCGACCACAAGTGGTATCGATCATCATCAAAGTTGGCACACCTTCAGCGTTCAAGTCATATGACTTCACTTTGATAGGTGCGTGCATATCCAATTTACCTTCGTTATTCGCGATGATAACTTCTTCAGGAGAATAGAAAATACCGTTCTCACCATTCACTTTATGTTCCGGGGTACTTGTACGCAACTTCGTGATGTAGTAAAGACCCAAAACCATATCCTGGGAAGGTACCGCAATCGGTGCTCCATTCGCAGGGTTCAAAATGTTGTGAGAAGCAAGCATCAACAATTGTGCTTCCAAAATTGCAGCGTTACCTAATGGTAAGTGAACCGCCATCTGGTCACCATCGAAATCGGCGTTGAATGCAGTTGTTACCAACGGGTGCAAACGAATCGCCTTTCCTTCGATCAATTTCGGCTGGAATGCTTGAATCCCCAAACGGTGAAGTGTAGGAGCACGGTTCAATAAAACCGGATGTCCTTTCAATACATTTTCTAAGATATCCCAAACTACCGGCTCTTTGCGATCAACGATTTTCTTTGCAGATTTAACCGTTTTCACAATACCACGTTCGATCATCTTGCGAATGATAAACGGTTTGTAAAGCTCTGCAGCCATGTCTTTCGGTAAACCACATTCGTGTAATTTCAAATCCGGACCAACGACAATTACTGAACGCGCAGAGTAGTCAACACGTTTACCTAATAAGTTTTGACGGAAACGTCCTTGTTTTCCTTTCAATGAATCGGAAAGGGATTTCAACGGACGATTTGATTCTGTTTTAACAGCAGAAGCTTTACGGGAGTTATCGAACAATGAATCGACAGCCTCTTGCAACATACGCTTCTCGTTACGCAAAATTACCTCCGGAGCTTTGATCTCGATCAAACGCTTCAAACGGTTGTTACGGATAATTACACGACGGTAAAGGTCGTTCAAATCCGATGTTGCGAAACGTCCACCATCCAATGGAACCAACGGACGCAATTCAGGTGGAATAACCGGAACCACTTTCACGATCATCCACTCCGGACGGTTGTCAATACGTGTTTGAGAATCACGCATTGCTTCAACTACCTGAAGTCTTTTCAGAGCTTCGTGTTTACGTTGAACTGAAGTTTCTGTATTTGCCTGGTGACGCAATCTGTAAGATAAATCTTCCAGATTCAATTTGCGCAACAAGTCATACAAAGCCTCAGCACCCATCTTAGCGATGAATTTGTTCGGATCCGTATCTTCCAGGTATTGGTTTTCTCTTGGTAAAGTATCCAAGATATCCAAGTACTCTTCTTCTGTCAGGAAATCCTTTTCAGCAAGGGAAGTTCCATCCAAATTATTTGCGATACCGGCTTGAATAACTACGTAACGCTCATAATAAATGATCTGATCCAATTTTTTTGTTGGCAATCCCAATAAATAACCGATTTTGTTCGGCAATGAACGGAAATACCAGATGTGTGCTACAGGAACTACCAAAGAGATATGTCCCATACGCTCACGACGCACTTTTTTCTCAGTAACCTCAACACCACAACGGTCACAAACGATTCCTTTGTAACGGATACGTTTGTACTTACCACAATGACATTCGTAATCTTTTACCGGTCCGAAGATGCGTTCACAGAACAATCCATCTCTTTCCGGTTTGTATGTACGATAGTTAATTGTCTCAGGCTTGAGCACTTCTCCGCTTGACTGATCACGGATCACCTCAGGAGAAGCCAACGAGATCGTAATCTTGTTAAAGCTACTTTGTTTTTTCGGTGTTTCTTTTCTGTAAGCCATGTTATAACTTTCTTTAATTCAATTTGACAATTTGTTTCCTAATAACGTCTTGATTCTAGTCCATTGATATATTCAATCCAAGACCTCTCAATTCATGCAACAATACGTTGAATGATTCAGGAATACCTGGCTCAGGAATATTATCACCTTTAACGATTGCTTCGTATGCTTTCGCACGACCCATTACGTCATCGGATTTAACTGTCAAGATTTCTTGTAGGATATTTGCAGCTCCAAATGCTTCCAATGCCCAAACCTCCATCTCACCAAAACGCTGACCTCCGAACTGAGCTTTACCACCCAATGGTTGTTGCGTAATCAACGAGTATGGTCCGATTGAACGTGCGTGCATTTTGTCGTCCACCATGTGAGATAATTTCAACATGTAAATAACCCCTACTGTTGCTGGCTGATGGAAACGGTCTCCTGTTCCACCATCATACAAGTAAGTTTTACCTGAACGTGGCACTCCTGCTTTATCTGTCCATTCATTAATTTCTTCCGGTTTTGCTCCGTCAAAGATTGGAGTTGCGAATTTCACACCCAATTTTTCTCCTGCCCAACCAAGAACTGTTTCGTAGATCTGACCTAAGTTCATACGGGAAGGTACCCCAAGTGGATTCAATACGATATCTACCGGTGTTCCATCCTCCAGGAACGGCATGTCTTCAGCACGAACAATATTTGCAACGATACCTTTGTTACCATGACGACCAGCCATTTTATCACCCACTTTCAACTTGCGTTTTTGAGCAACATAGACTTTCGCCATTTTAACGATACCTGCAGGTAGTTCATCTCCAACTGAAATATGGAATTTCTTACGTTTGTAGATTCCAAGTAAATCATTTGCTTTAATCGTAAAGTTGTGTAACAAACGACTAATCAAAGCATTCACGTGAGCATCAGTTGTCCAATTTGTCGGGTTCACGATTGTGTAATCGATTACCAATAAATTCTTATGAGTGAATTTCGTTCCTTTCTTAATGATCTCCTCCTTGAAATTGTTGAATACACCAGCTGATTTGTTCTCACCAAGAACGGTCATCAATTTATCAGCTAATTTTTCTTTCAATTCCACGTAATCTTTGTCGTATTCTGTATCCAAAACTTCCAGAACAGGTTTGTCCTGAGCTTTCGATTTACGATCTTTAATTGCGCGTGAGAACAATTTCTTCTCGATAACAACTCCGCGAAGAGATGGACCTGCTTTCAATGAAGCATCTTTCACATCACCTGCCTTATCTCCAAAGATTGCACGCAATAACTTCTCTTCCGGAGAAGGATCCGTTTCACCTTTAGGAGTGATTTTACCGATCAGGATATCACCTTCTTTGATTTCAGCACCAATGCGGATCAATCCGTTTTCGTCCAAATCTTTTGTTGCTTCTTCAGAAACGTTTGGAATATCCGAAGTCAATTCTTCCATTCCACGTTTTGTATCACGAACCTCCAAAGAGTACTCGTCAATATGAATCGAAGTAAAGATATCGTCACGAACAACACGCTCAGAAATTACAATCGCATCCTCGAAGTTATACCCTTTCCAAGGCATGAAGGCAACTTTCAAGTTTTGACCCAACGCCAACTCTCCACCTTGTGTAGCATATCCTTCGCAAAGAACCTGTCCTTTCTCAATTCGGTCCCCTTTACGAACAATCGGCTTCAAGTTGATTGTTGTACTTTGGTTTGTTTTCTGGAATTTTGTTAATGAGTAACGAGTCACTTCACTATCAAAGCTTACTAATTTGTCATCAGCAGACCAATCGTAACGGATCACGATTTCATTTGCGTCAACATATTCTACTGTTCCCGGTCCTTCCGAATTGATCAACACGCGAGAATCACGCGCAACCAATTGCTCAATTCCAGTACCAACGATAGGCGAATTCGGTTTCAATAACGGTACTGCCTGACGTTGCATGTTGGATCCCATCAAAGCACGGTTGGCATCATCATGCTCCAGGAAAGGAATAGATGATGCTGCAATCGATGCAATCTGGTTAGCACCTACGTCCATCAAATGCAAATCTTTTGGTGCAACAACCGGGAAGTCACCTTCAAAACGAGCTTTCACTACATCAGAAAGGAAATTTCCTTTTTCGTCAACCACCGCATTTGCCTGAGCAATAATTTTACCATCTTCCTCTTCAGCCGACAAGTAAATAGGTTCAGTAGTGTTATCCACTTTACCATTCACTACCGCGCGATATGGAGTTTCGATGAAACCAAGCTTATTCACTTTCGCGAATACACAAAGTGATGAAATCAAACCGATATTCGGTCCTTCAGGAGTTTCAATCGTACACAAACGACCGTAGTGCGTATAATGAACGTCACGAACCTCGAACCCTGCTCTTTCACGGGAAAGACCACCTGGTCCTAGTGCAGACAAACGACGCTTATTCGTAATTTCCGAAAGCGGGTTGGTCTGATCCATGAATTGAGACAACTGGTTAGTTCCGAAGAATGAGTTGATAACTGAAGACAAAGTCTTCGCGTTGATCAAGTCAATCGGAGTAAAGACCTCATTATCACGAACGTTCATACGTTCACGGATAGTGCGGGCCATACGAGCCAAACCAACACCGAATTGAGCGTATAATTGCTCCCCTACAGTACGAACACGACGATTTGACAAGTGGTCAATATCATCCACATCCGCTTTCGAGTTAATCAATTCGATCAAATATTTGATAATCGACAGAATATCATTTTTAGTCAAAACACGAGATTCTTCCGAACGGTCGATATTCAACTTTTTATTCATTCTATAACGACCTACTTCACCTAAGTCATAACGTGCATCCGAGAAGAACAATTTCTCAAAAACACCTTTTGCTGTTTCATAATCAGGTGGTTCAGCGTTACGTAACTGACGGTAGATATGCTCAACAGCTTCTTTTTCAGAGTTTGAAGTATCTTTTTGAAGCGTGTTATAGATAATCGTGTAATCAGCCGTATTTGCATCCTCTTTGTGGAAAATAACTGTTTTCACACCAGCATCGATTACCAAATCAACATGGTGATCCTCAAATACTGTTTCACGGTCAAGGATAACTTCATTACGTTCGATAGATACTACTTCTCCTGTATCTTCATCTCCAAAGTCCTCAATCCAAGACTTCAATACACGAGCTGCCAGTCTTCTACCAACACATTTTTTCAGATTCGCTTTATTAGCTTTCACTTCATCAGCTAATCCGAATATTTCTAGAATATCTTTATCTGTTTCATATCCGATCGCACGGAAAAGAGTTGTAACAGGCAATTTTTTCTTACGATCGATGTAAGCATACATTACGCTGTTGATATCCGTTGCGAATTCGATCCAAGATCCTTTAAAAGGAATAACACGGGCAGAGTACAATTTTGTACCGTTCGCGTGACGACTTTGACCGAAGAATACCCCTGGTGAACGGTGCAACTGTGAGACAATAACACGTTCAGCACCATTGATTATAAAAGAACCTTTTGGTGTCATGTACGGGATAGTTCCCAAGTATACATCCTGCACGATTGTTTCGAAATCCTCGTGTTCAGGGTCTGTACAATATAATTTTAGTTTAGCTTTTAGTGGAACACTATAAGTTAAACCTCTTTCGATACACTCATCAATAGTGTATCTTGGTGGGTCGATGAAATAATCAAGGAACTCCAACACGAATTGGTTTCGTGTGTCAGTAATTGGGAAATTTTCCGCAAATACCTTGAACAATCCTTCGCTTTCACGATTTTCAGGTGTCGTTTCCAATTGGAAAAACTCCTGGAAGGATTTAAGCTGAATATCCAAAAAGTCTGGATAAGCGAACTGATTTTTGCTAGAAGCAAAATTAATTCTCGTTGATGTATTGCTTGTTGTTGCCAAGGCGAAATAAATTTAATTGAGAAAAGGACTTTAAAATTGGCTAAACGCCGAAAAACAGGTTAAGGCATCCGTCAAATGACGGACACCTTTCCTGCAAACTTTTGTAACTAGTTACTTAACCTCTACTTCAGCACCAGCTTCTTCAAGCTGTGATTTCAAAGCGGCAGCTTCGTCTTTAGAAACACCTTCTTTCAATGTAGCAGGAGCTCCGTCAACTAAGTCTTTAGATTCTTTCAATCCGTTACCAGTTAATTCTTTAACCAACTTAACTACAGCAAGTTTGTTAGCACCACCTGATTTCAAGATTACATCGAATTCAGTTTTTTCAGCAGCAGCTTCACCAGCTCCAGCACCACCACCAGCTACCATTACTGCAGCAGCAGCAGCAGGCTCGATACCGTACTCGTCTTTCAAGATTGTTGCTAACTCGTTAACTTCTTTTACTGTAAGGTTAACCAATGTTTCTGCGATTTGTTTTAAATCAGCCATTTTTATAAATTTTAAAAAAGGTTCTTAATAATTTTTTTTACTTATGCTCTTTCTTCGAGCGTTTTAAGGATTCCAGCAATTTTGGAACCACCACTTGTAAGACCGGAAATAACATTTTTCGCCGGGCTTTGTAGTAATCCAATGATGTCACCGATTAGTTCTTCACGAGACTTGATTGCTTCAAGCGTATCCAATTGGTTGTCACCAATGAAGATTGCTTCTTCAATATAAGCTCCTTTAAGAACAGGCTTATCATTTTTCTTGCGGAAATCTTTAATCAATTTTGCAGGAGCGTTTCCTACTTCAGAGAACATGATAGAAGTCGGTCCACTCAACACAGATGCCAAGTTTTCGTAATTTCTACCTTCAACCTTAGCCATTGCCTTAGCCAACAAAGTATTTTTAACTACACGTAGTTCAATATTTTGTTGAAAACAACGACGGCGTAATTGGTTGATTGTCTCAACTGTAAGAGCTGCTGTATCTGCAAGATAGAAGATGTTTGCTTTCGATAAATCTTGAGCAAGATCTTCAATGTACTGTGCTTTTTGATCTTTATTCATACTACAAGATTTTAAGCTACAACAGATTTAGCATCAATTTGGATACTTGGAGACATTGTAGAGCTGATATAGATACTTCTAATGTAAGTACCTTTTGCAGCAGATGGTTTCAATTTGATTAATTGCTGGATTAATTCGAATGCATTGTCGCGAATTTTAGCTCCTTCGAAGCTTGCTTTCCCAACAGATGAGTGAATATTACCGAATTTGTCAACTTTGAAATCAATCTTACCTGCTTTCACTTCTTCAACAGCTTTCCCGACTTCCATCGTCACAGTACCTGTTTTTGGATTTGGCATTAAGCCGCGAGGTCCCAGGATACGTCCTAAAGCACCTACTTTACCCATTACTGAAGGCATTGTAATAATTACGTCGATGTCTGTCCAACCACCTTTGATTTTCTCAATGAATTCATCCAATCCAACGAATTCAGCACCTGCTGCTTTTGCTTCAGCTTCCTTGTCTGGAGTACAAAGTACTAATACTCGTACGTCCTTACCAGTTCCGTGAGGCAATGCAACTGTACCACGAACCATTTGATTCGCTTTACGTGGATCTACTCCTAAGCGTACAGAAATGTCTACTGATGCATCGAACTTAGTAGTTGTAATGTTCTTCACTAAATCACACGCTTCTACCAAGGTGTAAGTTTTAGTCAAATCATACTTTGCTAAAACTTCTTTTCTTTTTTTAGAAATTCTTCCCATGATACTTGCGATTATTTAGTTGCAGGAGCTTCACCTCCTTTAACAGTTACACCCATACTACGTGCTGTACCAGCTACCATAGTCATAGCTGAATCAACAGTAAAACAATTCATGTCTGGCATTTTATCTTCAGCGATGGCACGAACTTGATCCCAAGTCATTGAACCAACTTTGCTTTTATTAGGCTCAGAAGAACCTTTTTTAAGCTTAACGCTGTCAATAATCTGCACAGCTGCCGGAGGAGTTTTGATGACGAAATCAAATGATTTGTCACTGTACACAGTAATCACACATGGTAATACCTTTCCTGGCTTATCTTGCGTACGAGCATTATACTGCTTGCAAAATTCCATGATGTTGACCCCTTTCGCACCAAGTGCGGGACCAACTGGAGGAGCTGGATTGGCTTGACCACCTTTGATCTGTAATTTGATCAATGCTGCTACTTCTTTAGCCATTGTTTATTTAAATTATGCAGTCATAACGTGAGAATTAAAGGGAAGCTTTAATCAATAAACCCACTGCTGCGGTTAATACATGTTTATCCTTCTTTTTCCACTTGCATGTAGCTAAGCTCAAGAAGGTTCTTACGACCGAAGATTTTAACCATCACTTTCAATTTCTTCTTGTCCTCATTGATTTCATCAATCACTCCGGAGAAATTGTTAAATGGTCCATCGATCACCTTAACTGACTCACCGATAACAAATGGGATTTTCAATTCCTCTTCTGTTTCGGATAATTCGTCAACTTTACCTAAAATGCGATTTACTTCAGATAAACGCATTGGCTGTGGGTCTCCCCCTTTTTCAGCTCCCAGGAATCCGATTACATTCGGAATTCCTTTGATTACGTGAGGAACCTCACCAACCAAAGCTGCTTCAATCAATACATATCCCGGTAAATACGCTTTTTCCTTTGAGATTTTCTTACCGTTACGGATTTGAAAAACTTTCTCAGTAGGAATCAATACTTGCGAAACGTAATCATCCAGCTTCAAACGTGAAATTTCAAGATCAAGGTATTCTTTTACCTTTTTCTCTTTTCCACTAACTGCGCGTACGACGTACCAACGTTTTTTAATATCTCCCATTTTTCTAATTAAAAGAAAGAATAGATAAATCCAACAACCCCCTTCCAGGTAGAAGTAGGAGTTCCGGTAATTCCAAAGACATTGTCCATTGCGAATACCAACAATGCAAAAATCACAGACGCAACAACCACAATAAGTGCATTACTCTGCAATTCTTTCCACGTCGGCCACGTAACATTCTGAGTCATCTCAGTAATGGTTTCGCTAAAATAATTTCTAAACTTTGACATGGTCAATTTATTTTGTTTTTTGCACGGGCGGTAGGATTCGAACCCACGACCAATGGTTTTGGAGACCACTACTCTACCAGCTGAGCTACGCCCGTGTAAAAAGGGGAGTATAAGCTCCCCTTTCGTTTTGATATGTTTACCGCGAATTAAGCGATGATTTCAGTAACCTGACCAGCACCTACAGTACGACCACCCTCACGGATAGCGAAACGTAGACCTTTGTCCATTGCTACAGGAACGATCAACTTAACAGTAATTGTTACGTTATCACCTGGCATAACCATCTCACGTCCGTCTGTCAAGAAAATCTCTCCAGTTACGTCAGTTGTACGGAAGTAGAACTGAGGACGGTATTTGTTATGGAATGGAGTGTGACGTCCACCTTCTTCTTTTTTCAATACATAGATTTCAGCTTTGAAATCAGCGTGAGGCTTAACAGAACCTGGTTTACAGATTACCATTCCACGTTTGATTTGAGATTTCTCAATACCACGTAGCAATAATCCAACGTTATCACCAGCTTCACCACGATCCAAGATTTTGCGGAACATCTCAACCCCAGTAACAGTAGAAGTCAATTTCTCTTCACCCATTCCTAAGATCTCAACCGGCTCACCAGAGTTGATAACACCTGTTTCGATACGACCTGTTGCAACTGTACCACGACCTGTAATCGTAAATACGTCTTCAACCGGCATCAAGAAAGGTTTGTCAACATCACGTGGAGGTAATTCGATATATGTATCTACTGCTTCCATCAATTCGTCGATTTTAGCAACCCATTCAGCTTCTCCGTTCAATGCACCAAGTGCAGAACCTTGAATAACCGGAGCATTGTCACCATCGTAATCGTAGAAAGACAACAATTCACGAACTTCCATTTCAACTAATTCCAACAACTCAGCGTCATCAACCATATCCACTTTATTCATGAATACAACTAAACGAGGAACACCAACTTGTTTTCCTAATAGGATATGCTCACGAGTTTGAGGCATTGGACCATCAGTCGCAGCAACAACCAAGATAGCACCGTCCATCTGAGCAGCACCTGTAACCATGTTCTTTACGTAATCCGCGTGACCTGGACAGTCAACGTGAGCGTAATGACGATTCAAAGTTTCGTACTCGATGTGTGAAGTGTTAATAGTAATACCACGCTCTTTTTCTTCCGGAGCGTTGTCAATAGAAGAGAAATCACGAACCGCAGCCAATCCCTTAGAAGCTAACACACTTGAGATTGCAGCTGTTAACGTAGTCTTACCATGGTCAACGTGCCCGATAGTCCCGATGTTAACGTGCGGTTTGGAACGATTAAAATTTTCCTTAGCCATTTGTTTTTATTTGTTACGTAGTTAATAAACCTTTTTCTTACTAATACAAAATTTCACCCATAAATCTAATGAGTGAATCCCTGCAGAGCCAATGACGAGAATTGAACTCGTGACCTCTTCCTTACCAAGGAAGCGCTCTACCCCTGAGCTACACCGGCCTATTCTTTTATTTCGTAATTGAGCGGGAGACGAGATTCGAACTCGCGACCCTCAGCTTGGAAGGCTGACGCTCTACCAACTGAGCTACTCCCGCTTATTATATTATTTTACTTGTCGTGGGAGTGACTGGACTCGAACCAGTGATACCTTTCGGTGATAGATTTACAGTCTACTGCAATAGCCACTATGCGACACTCCCATCCTTTAATGCGAGCCGGTGGAGGGACTCGAACCCCCGACCTGCTGATTACAAATCAGCTGCTCTAGCCAGCTGAGCTACACCGGCATTAAAGTTTGGTAATAAATACGATTTAAAAGAACGATTCTTTAAAGTGTTTTTCCCATTTGGGTTTGCAAATGTACTAAAGAAATAAATACCTGCAAGCGTTTCGATGAAAAAAAATCAAAAAAAAATGGATGGCCAAAATAGCCATCCATCTAAATAATTCATTTCCAATTACTAATTCGTTAATTTGCCTTTATATTTTTTTACTTGAGTACGCAAGGCATCGACACATAAATCTGCCGCTTCTTCAAAAGATTTACATTGTTTCTTGGCAAACAATTCTTTTCCGGGCATCAATATTTTCACTTCAGCTATCTTATTTTCCTTGTCCGAATTCTTATCCAATCTTAAAAAAACCTCTCCAACAATTATGTGATCAAAAAAAACCTGCAGCTTTTCAACTTTGTCGTTAATAAAATCAACCAGCTTTTGATCCGCTTTAAAATGGATAGAATGCACCTTAACGTCCATGACTTTTACTTTTTGCGCCCACGTGGATGGGCATGTGAATAAATTGAATTTATTTGAGCGAACGAATTGTGCGTATAAACTTGTGTGGCGGATAAATTAGCGTGCCCCAAAAGTTCTTTTAAAGTTTCCAGTCCTGCGCCATTATTCAACATGTGAGTTGCAAACGTATGACGCAAGACATGCGGGCTCTTTTTTTGCACATTCGTTACACTTCCAAGGTATGTATTTATTTTTCTATATACAAACTTTGAAGACATTTTTCTACCATCTTTTTTTACAAATAACAAAAGTTGGCTATCCGGTCCTGAGGGCTTCAGTTTTTCATAAGACTGAATGATAGCGTAGAGATCCTGACCGATCGGAATGATCCGCTCCTTGTTTCGTTTCCCCAAAACTTTGATACTGCCGGAGGTTACGTCCTTATTTTTTAGTTCAATCAATTCACTCAAACGGATCCCTGTCTGATAAAATAATTCAAACATCAGCCGGTCCCGAATTCCTTCAAAGTTTGAAGCAAACAATTGCTCGATCCTGGCACCATCTATTTCGGATTGTTTCACGAATTGCGGCAAGCGCTTTTCAACTTTCGGCCCACGGATACGCAACATCGGATTTTGTTCCACCTTGCCGTTTGCAATGAGCCATTTGAAAAAAGAGCGTAAACAGGATATCTTACGCGAAACGGTACGATTGCTTTGTCCACTCTCCAACAAATCCACAATCCACCCACGCACCAATTGATGATTCACCTCATTCCACTCAGCAGATCTTGACAACTCAGCAAAAGCCGTGAATTGATCCAAATCCTCTTCATATGCTAATATGGTATGATTCGAGTAGCGTTTCTCGACCTGAAGATAATGTATGAAGGAATCTTTGTAAGACATAACAAAATACAAGATACAAAAAAGAAAAGCCCCGACAACAAACCAGGACTTTTACACAGTATTAGTGAGGGGAATTCTAAGAATTATGAGTCTTTCGATTTGAAGTAGGTCTTAACTATTTTCCGAACACTTTTAATTCCTTCCTGATAATTCTTGGTAAGATGGTTGATTTCCTTTTCTTTTATGATCTGTAATGACTCCTTTCGGATTATCGCCATTCCAGTTGTACCAAAATCATCGGGCATCAATTCTGTTTTGGATACAAAAAATAATTCTGCATTTTTTATCGGTTGAAAACTGGAAATCGCTAACAGACTGAATCGTTCCATAATGACGAGCACCTTCTTACTTTTTGAACAATTCACCAAATATTCGGCACAACCAATACAAAAAGCATCTTTCACAACCACAAAACTCTCAGAATCCTTGATCACAGAATGTATCTGATGACCCTTTCCCTGTTCGTCATAAACTGTAAGTACGGATAAATCTTGACTTAAAACATAAGACCAAGAAGCTAAATAGCTAATTATTATTAAACATAAACTTCTCCAGCCCATAATGAAATTCGCTTGAATCTTTGAAATATGCCTCGATATCTTTTACCCTATCAAAACTCTCTGTTTTCACTTTGGGGTAATACGGAAAAGAAACACAATAAATTTGACCATTGCTTATTCTTAAATCAAATACATTTTGGTATAAGTTTCCCAGAAACGTATGTTGATCATCATAAGTCTCACCATCTTTGTAGATTTCGTCTCCTGTAATCTGATGTTGTAACCGCCAAACACCAGAGCTTTTGTCCCATGTATCCAACCTCACTTTCCCTTTATCAGTAAGTGCCTCTTGGGATAATTTAGAAAATACCAGTATTTGAGTAGCGTTCAGCATTATAACTTTCCTTATTCGTGAGAATTTTTCATCATCTACCTTCATGAAGTTACTTATTCCTTCTTTCGAATATAAATCCGCATTATTAATCAGACTCGTGTCAAGCTTGAATAATTCATCAGATAATTCGATGGAATCAATCGGTAAGAACAGATCATTATAAAACATTACTTTATACTGACTTGCACTTGCATGAGCAATAGTTCTTCCATACGTTGAGACCCACGAATTAACGAAACTTCCAAACTTGGAATTATCCATTTCGGGCGTAAATAACGTACCAATCTCCATTGAGGACATATCAAGTTTTGCCCATAAATTGGTCTCTACCTGATCCATAGGGTGAAATGAATAACATACATGCAATAGAAATGAATCGCCCAATTTTTCAATATGATCAAAACTGTAACGATTTTTAATGGTCTTAACTACTTGAAAAGAATTTCGATCTCTGCGAAAAAAATGAATTGACTTATTTGAAAGGACAATAAGATTGCTCTCTGATACAGCAAATTGAACTATCCGCTCATTCTTAAACCCTTTAATTCCTTCTTCTTTTATTGTTAGAGATTCTTTAGGCCGACCGTCCAAGTCAGCCAAATAAATTGATCGTTCCTTTTTATCAGTATAAGACGGCATAAAATATACAACACCATTATCGATACTTGAAAGAACATTTCCAGTTTGCAAACTACCAGTCTGAGGAAGTTTAATTATGGTGGATGTTACTATTTGACAATTTGAGATTCTCCCATTTGAAATAAAAACAAACAGGAGAATCAAACTTTTAAATGAGACCTTTATCACGAGCTTCAACCAATGTGTAAATATGCACTTCTTGTTTATCCGCATCTCGATCAAACGTATAACTAACATAATAATCGCTAGTTTGAAATGAACCAGAACTACTGCCATTCATACATTCTTCATCAACTTTTAAAAGAATACTTTCATATCTGTCATTATTACTTGATAAGGATGAAGACCATTCACATTTCAATTTACCCGGATCCGTACAAGTCAAACTCCTCCCAATGGGTTGCTGAGCTTGGTGAACGGTTTTATAACCGAAAATTCCTCGATTGTATTTTGTTATAATATCTTCAGCATGAAGATTCGATAGTAGCATTAAAGCTATTAAAGTAAAAAACAGTTTTTTCATAAAATCAAATCGTTAAAAATTAACTCCAAATCTGCGAGCTTGAGGAATTGAATAAAGCGTGTATTCTAGATCGTCAGCATCTTCATTAAACAAAAATGTGATTACAACTTTATCGTCGTAAACAATTGTCCCGGAATTTTTTCCAGACAATACTAGGTCATCAATCATACGTTCAATGCTTTCAATATTGGTTTCGGTCAAGGAAATCTCACCATCATCTCCTACAACGGTAATACCTTGCGCCCTGCAAGCGATCAATCCGGGATCTCTGCATGACAACATTATTAAATCTGGAGAATTTGTTTGAGTAACTGTTTTGTAACCAAAAAGTCCACGATCTGATTTCCATTTCTTAACTGGGGGTTCAGCAAGTGAAACTAATACTAACAACGAGAAAGTTGTTAAGGTGAATAGTTTTTTCATATATAATTATTTAGATGTTGCTCAAACATAAATAAAAAAATGAAAACCACAGCGATCTTGATAAAAAAATCATGCAAATAAAAAGGCCCCGACATGTTTGTCGAGGCCTCAATTTTTTAACATGTATATCTTTGTATTAAATCTCTTGAGATTTCATTTTTTGAGCATAAGCTGCACGAATGTTCGCTTGACGATCAATAACAGATGGTTTCACGAATTCTTTACGACGACGTAATTCTTTCATGACATTTGTTTTGTCATATTTCTTCTTGTACTTCTTAAGCGCTCTTTCGATGTTCTCGCCTTCTTTAACTGGAATGATTAACATATTCTATTTAATTCTATTGTTAGCTTTTTAATACCTATACGCTTATAGGGAGCGCAAAGATAATTGTTTTTTCTTTTCAACAAAGCGTATTTCAAAAAATAATTCCGAATTACTTTAAAATCTCTCTTGAAATGACCAATTTCTGAATTTCAGACGTTCCTTCACCGATGGTCATCAACTTCGCATCTCTCAGGAATTTCTCTGCCGGATACTCTTTTGTGAACCCGTAACCACCCATGATCTGAACAGCTTCGTTTCCACATTTCACAGAAACTTCTGAAGCAAAATATTTCGCAAAAGCTCCTTGAGTAGTCATTTTCTGGTTTCTATTCTTGTAATCTGCCGCCTGGAAAGTCAATAATTCTGCTGCTTCTACTTCCGTAGCCATATCAGCCAGTTTGAATCCGATTGCCTGGAACTTACCGATCGGTTGTCCGAATTGCTCACGCTCTTTTGCGTACTTCACGGATGCTTCATAAGCTCCACGTGCGATACCACAAGAAAGTGCGGCGATTGAAATACGGCCTCCATCCAAAATGTGCATGGCCTGTTTGAACCCTTGTCCCACTTCACCAATCACTTGTGACTCGTGCAGACGCACATTGTCAAAAATCAATTCCGCTGTTTCAGAAGCTCGAACTCCTAATTTATCTTTGATTTTAACTGCCGAGAATCCCGGAGTTCCTTTTTCAACAATAAATGCTGTGATCCCGTTTGAATCGAGTAATTCTCCCGTACGAACCAACACAACCGCAACATCCCCTGATAAACCATGAGTAATCCAGTTCTTCGCCCCGTTAATCACCCAATGATCTCCATCCTTAACTGCAGTACACTTCATACGCATGGCATCAGAACCTGTATTCGGCTCAGTCAGACCCCACGCCCCGATAAATTCTCCTGACGTTAATTTCGGCAGATATTTTTTCTTTTGTTCTTCGTTTCCGTGGTAATAAATATGTCCTGTACACAACGAATTATGCGCTGCAACACTTAGACCGATCCCTCCGCATACTTTTCCCAATTCCATCAATGCTGTCGCATATTCCAGATATGAAAAGCCGCTTCCTCCATATTGTTCCGGGATATAAATTCCCAATAGGCCAAGTTCGCCCATTTTTTTCATGACATCAACAGGAAAGTATTCATCAGCATCCCATTGATTCATATTCGGACGGATTTCTCTTTCCGCAAAATCACGCACCATTTGCGTGATCATTTTTTGATTTTCGTTTAGTTCAAAGTTCATGATTAACAGTTTTGTTGGGGTTCCGTTAATTTTTTTTTCGATTAATAAATTTTAATAGGCTACTAAATTAGTAATATTATTAGAGTAGTTTTTCAATTTTTCATTCCCATTTAGAAAATTTAACCCCACAAGGAAGTTAAATCCGGCAACTTCACCGCCACATTTCAGGATGAGTTCTGCCGCCGCAGAAGCGGACCCACCCGTAGCCAGTAAATCATCGTGAATCAATACACGTTCTCCTTTTTGAACCGCATCCACATGCATTTCAATTGTTGCAGAACCGTATTCCAATTCGTATGAATGATCTATTTTATGATAGGGCAATTTTCCTGATTTACGGATCAGAACAAAAGGAAGTCCCAGTTCCATTGCCAAAGGATAGCCGAATAAAAACCCGCGACTTTCAATTCCGGCGATCTTGTCCAATTTCTGGTCTTTGTATATTGATACCAGGTGACTGACTATTTCTTTGGATAAAGCGGGATCCAACATAATCGGAGTAATGTCCTTGAACACAATTCCAGGCTTTGGAAAGTCGATCACATCTCTAATTACGCCTTTAATTTTTTCTTCTATCATGATTCTATTATAAGGTAATCCATTTTGCGAGCGCAATTTTACGGAGAATTTGACAAATTCCAAGAAATAGATGAACGAACTGATAATTGAATCATATGAATGGTATGGATCGTGAACATCCTGCATTGTTTTTCCATTCAACCAAAATCGGTAACTTTCGTCCAAATTCATTTCCATGAAACAATTATTTGGCTTACTTCTTATTACTTTTTCAGGTACTTGCAACGCACAGTTCCATGTTAGTGATGCCTCACTGAAGATTGATACCATGTCCCTGGTAACTCCTTGTGATTGCACCTCAGCCGCTATCACATATGCCAAGGAAGTAATTACATTGATGGAAGAAGTCAAACGGATTCAAAAGAAAGGATCAGAGATGCCTTTGTTGAATGAAGAAATTCGGAAACGCTACGCCAAACACCACCAATTTTTCATCCGTTGTATGCCGATCTATAACAAAGAAGGTAGCATGGGTAATTGCCCGAATAATACAGAAGTGGAGGAACTCGAAAAAAAACTCAACTTACTGCAAAAAAAATTGCACATAGAATGATTCATCATTCTACTACCAGGTAATACTTCAGCTTTTCATACAATTCATCTGTCATCAGAACTGATTTCTTAATTTCCCGGAGTTCTTTATAGAATCCGTTTTGGGAACGTAACTTCACAAGAGAGTTTGCCAAATTCCAAGAAATATAAGGATGAAGTGATAATTCTTTCGTACTCGCAGTATTGATATTCATTTTTCGGATATTCTCAGGATCGATCCGGATGTATTTTTCCCACACCGCAATTTTCTCCGGAGTTGCCTGCCAAACTTCGCTCAGTTGGCTCAACGAATAGAATCCGCCGAAATTGTCCCTGGCACGGATAATCTGTTTCGCGTCGAAAGAAGTGATTTCTGCGGCCTGAAGCACCTCATCCAGATTTGCCCGGTTGATATCCACTGTGACCAATTTTTGTTCGAGCTTATATTCTGTGTATTTATCCAGGTTTTTGGTTCTTTCCGGATAGTACGTTGAATCCTTTATCAGCTGGAATAGTTCATCGGAGATGACGAAGATCCGCTTCAACTCTTCGTTGGAATAGATTTTCCGGGAGGTGAATTTGAGTACGATTGCACTCTGTTTTTCAGAAAGTCCCAAAGCCATCCATTCTTCTAAGGTATACCCATTCGGATCAAACTTGGCTAATGGCCTTGAATAGCGGTTTTTCTTCCAGCTTTTGTGATAATTGAACCCGGACTGACTGTTTAGTTTCTCAGTAACCTGCTTCTCCTTGTTCGACCATTGTTCTATACTGATTTCCGGCTTCGGTCTGAAATACTGAATCAGATCCGGAGCCACAAAAATGGCGAGTAGCAATAGCGTGAATACAACAATTCCCCGCTTGGTAGATTTTGAATAGTGGGTCATTTTTTTGTTCTTAGCGGTAGTGAATTAAATCTTTTTGGAGCAGTGGTATGGTTTCTTGTATATCCATCGGGTGATAATCCAGTAATTTTTCAGCTTTCAAAAGGTCAAAACCCGTTCTTGGTGGCCTTTTGGCAGCTTGATTCAAGGTTGTCGAGGAAATTGTCTCAATTTTCAGATCACTTAATCCAAGTGCTTTTCCCACTTCTTTCACAATTTGATCGATTGCTCTTGGCGCAGGTCCTGAAAGATGGAAAATCCCGGTTTGATTCCGCTTAATGATTTCCACGCAACCATATGCCAAATCATCCGCCCAAGTCGGAGCGCGAAACTGATCGTCCACCAATTTCATCAATTCTCCCTTTGGCAAGGCTTCCATAGCCCAAAGGATCATATTGGAACGGGACAATCCAAAACCTGTTCCATAAACGATGATCGTTCTTGCAATCGACCAGTTTTTATAATCTTCCGGGTCTGCCAAAAGAAGGTGTTCCGCATCCACTTTAGACTGCGCATAAACACTCAGCGGATTTACCGGGTCTTCTTCTTTATACGGACCATTTTCACCGTCAAAGACAAAATCTGTAGAAACTAATTCAAAATGAGCCTGAACACTTTTCGCAGCTTCATAAAGCACCTGAGTGGAAATGACGTTTACCTGATGACATTCTTCCGGATGTTCTTCGCAGTAATCCACATTGGTCAATGCAGCAGTGTGAATAATCGCCGTAGGTTTTTGGTCAAGCACCAGTTGATGCACCTCATCCGTCTGAAGCAGATCCAAACTAATATACCGGTCGCCCGGACATTCCGGATTCCGGTTTGCCCCTTTAGAAGTTGCAACGAATGGAATATTGTGCTTTAGGCAACGTTTGACAATTTTTTGTCCCAATAAACCATTTGAGCCGGTGATAAGGATTTTCATGATACTTTGATTACAATTCCCAAATGGAGCGTTTTTTGGATTTAAACTGGAAATAATGTTTGTGTTCCAGTATCCAGGCCATAATAAGGTACGGAATCAGCGGGGAGCCTAAACCAATGCAAGTTGCATAGATAAAACCCAAACGCACTTTGTTGGTTTGGATTCCCAATTTGGTTGCCCACCATGAGCACACTCCGAAAGAGCGCATCTCAAAGAAAAAAGCTATTTTTTGAAGCGTTCTTTTCATCTGCTGTTCCTGTATCAAAATTACGCATTTTTTGAATTGAAAATGGAGAATGAAAAAAATTGAAAAGAGGAAATCTGATCTTTAGCAAGATTCCTTCAAATCAGCCTTTTCAATTATCAATTGTACATTTTAAATTCCTTTTAGAATCGCATTTCCAATTGCACATTTCAAACAAGCCTTTTTCAGGCAAAATTCGTTTGTAAGCTCAATCAATCCTTGGGATTCCAGGGCATTTGCGGGAACAACCCCCAGGTTTTTCCAGGAATTTATTTTTTCATTCTTTTCCGGGGGAAGCATTTCAAGGATTTCGAATGCCTTGTTTCGATAAGAATTGTCACTCAAGCGATCAGATAACCACCATAAGAATGGAATGACACTATTGATAATAATTGTATTCGCTGTGGCAATGCTCATTGTGGATATCGTTCTTTTCTCTTTCCCAAAATCAAAGTGGGTCAGCCAGTATTCATCCGCCGGTTTCATCAACGTAGCCTGCAACATCTGCAGCAATTCCACCGCAGGCAAATACCAATTATCCGAATCCCAGTTCATTTCATGAACAAAGGTGGCGAACTGTGCTAAGCGCTGAGTTGGAAAACCTCCAGGCCTGCAACCTTTGAATTTCCAACTGTAGGCATTTTGCGATTCCAACTTCAGTTTGTACCGTTGAAAATCCCATTCCTTTTTTAATTCTTCCTGATAGGAACCCCCTTTGTTTCCCTCTAAAAAACCCCCTACTCCAAAAGCAATCGCCATTTTTTGTTTCTGATTTGCCTTCATGAACTTATCAAATGGGATTCCTATCGCTAATTCCTGGAAAGGGAGCTGGTTCACTTTCATTCCAAATGCTTTCGAAATGGCATGAAACAAGACTTCCTTGAACGACATTTTGAGGGTTTGATACTGGTTCTCAATCTCTATCATTTTTCGGTTCATGCGTTGAAAGACTGCTTGTTCAATTTGATTCAGCACAATCGGTTTTGGAACCTCGTTCAAATGAGACTCACACAGAATGGATGTTGTTCCTTTGTAATACTTATTGAACCAACTGAAGTGATCCCAATCGATCAGCTGTTTGAGTTCCACTGTTGGAATTGGAACTCCCTGAACAAAAATCAGTTCATCGTGTTCGTATACCACATGAAGAATGACATTGGAATAGGCCTGGTCGAATTGATGTCCGTGCAAATTCCAATCGGAAGACTTCACATGCATTTCAATATTTCCCGAATGGGTCAGTTCGTCCAGGACAATTTTCCCATTGAAAAAATCAGGACCGGAATCCAAATTGTGAATTCCTACCTGGATAATTTCAACTTTTTTGCCATCAATAGTGAATAAATTGGTCAATGGAAGCCGTTTGTTCTTCCATAGAAAATGGAGGTATTTTTCGTTCATATTTCATCATTTCCTATTTAATTTAAGAAAAAAGATGATTTCATAAAAGGGAAATCTTACCCGATTAATCAAAAAACGATACACTTCAGGTAATTCCTGTCATTTTCCTTTATTTATTGAATAACTTGCCGAAAACGACAGTACCGTTTAAATCTCTACTCTATGAAAAAAAGATTACTTTTTCTTGTCATGATCATTTCCATAACATTTAGTTCGAATGCCCAGTTCAAGCGCACTTTTTTGAACAATTACAATGGATTCAATATTCAACAACTCAAGATTCTTGATTCGGATATTGGAAATACGAAGCTCATGAGTCTGCATAAAGACGGAAGCTCCACCACTTTCAAATTAAAGATTTCCGAAATCAATTCGCTTGGAGACTTGCTCTCAGTTACCGATTTTCCATTGAACATTCCTTCTGCAAGCGGGAAAACCGTATATATTTCAAACGGGTTTGAAACACCTACCGAGTATGTGTTCAGTTTATTGGTCAGGTCAACTTCGAATCAAATCCTTTCTTTTTTTAAAGTGAGTAAGGCAACCGGACAAGTTGTTCAGAGTTATGAAACCCCGGACACATTCATGGTTGGTTTCGTTGAAACACAGCGCATTAACAACGAACTGGTTACTTATATGGTAAAAACAAGCGGAGGTTTGTACCGAACTTCAGTTTCCTTCGCCAACCTGAATACTTACTATACGGAACTTGTTGATGCTTCTTTAACCATTTCTGCAGGTAATTCTTCCTATGTAAACGTTAAAAGATCCACCGAACTTGAATTAATTGGCGGGAAAGAACTAACCGTGATGAGTTACCTGAATACGATGAAAATATACGTTCGGAACAGTCTAAATAATTACAATTCAAATACCGTTGCGAGTTCAAATGGTTCGGGTATTCATATGGTACCGATGTCAAATGACACACTGCTTGTTTGTGATGCGGTAAGTTGGTACAAATTAAATTCCACCGCACAAGTTTTGACCTCCGGATCTTTTACTACCGGATCGAATTACATTCAGCACCTGATTGTCAAAAGACCGAACGGATTCTATCGCTTGGGGAAAACCGGCTCCCTATTTTGGTTTGAGAACCTGGACAACCAATGCAATTTGATCAGTAGTAAGGTGTATCCCGGTATTAGCTTTATAAACGAATTTGTAGCCCGCCAGGATCAACAGATCTTTTTGGGAACTTCCATATTCACTTCGGCAACCTTCGATATGTATGGGAATGATAAAGATGCTTATCAAGCCTTTGTTCACCTAATCAAAAATGGAATAGTCGACTTCAATTACCCGCAGGAATATCAAACACAATTCACCAAGGACGATATTGAAATGAAATTCAGTGAAAATTCCACAGTGATAAGTGGCAGATACGCTTTTGAAAGTGGTGCTCAATTCAGAGGAAATAAACGGATTGCGTATGACCTCGAGCAAGTCTATACAGGAATCACCCAAAACGGGGACACTGTTGGAAAACCGAATGGAGGATTATTCGAATTTTCACGAGTAGGCCCGTATACCACAAACAACTTGTTCAATGACGTAATAGAAAGTAAATACAACCGTGGTTTTTATGTAACGAAAGAATTGATCGAAGCACATATCGATTCCATCCAATCGAATTCAGCAACCTATATTCCGGTTCATGGAATACGTGAATGGCCTGGAAACGGGGATGTCTCGCTTGGTCAGAGTGCTCAAATTGCACCTTATGTCGATTTGAACTCAAATGGAATTTACGAACCTATGCTTGGAGAGTACCCGATCATTTATGGCGACGCTTGTTTTCTTCAAATCTGGCACGATCATCCGAACCTGGAGCGACCCGGAGGAATTGAAACACACAATTACGCATATACCCTAAATTGTGATACTTCCGACATGTACCGCAACACTATTTTCTTTAAGACAAAATACATTTCCCGCGAAAATGATTTCAGTCGCTTCAGTATCGGAAGCTTCCTAGACTTGGATAATGGAAATCCAACGGACGACTATATCGGCACACATGTGGAATTAGGTATGGCCTATTGCTACAACGGAGATCTCTTTGACGAAGCAGCCGGTTGGCAGGGAAGTTTTGCGGATACATTACCTGCACAAGGCTTTATGGTATTAAGAGGAAATAAAATGGATTCGGACGGATTAGACAATCCGGAAGATGCTTCTCCGATCGGATGCACCAATGGATTGGGCTTCAACGACGGAACGATAGATAACGAGTATTTTACCCTGGAACGGACCTTAGCTTCCTCCGCATATGGTGGTGTAACCATTTCTGATCCTCAAACAGCAAATGAATGGGAACGCATCACCAATGGTTTTTGGCCGGATGGAACCCCATTGTTTTATGGTGGGAACGGCAATATTTTTTCCAATAGCACCACCATGACAAAAGCCCGGTTCATATTTCCGGGTGGAAGTGATACTTTATTTTATGGAACAGATGGTACGGACCCCGGATTTGATTGGACACCAACTCAAACAGCCGCATCTGCAGGACCGGTACTTCCTCCGACAGACTATCGTATTTACGCTTCTCACGGATCACGGGCTTTCACTCAGACAGATACGATCGAGTTCGACTATGTTTATATGGTTTATTATGATTCTACTCACGCATCAGCAAGTTTTACGGAACCTTTGGCGGGACTATTTGCCAAAGCAGAAAAAATAAAACAAGCTTACAATCAGAATGCAGGGCCTTGCGGCACGAACTTCAACCCGATTGAGGAGGATTTATCTGTTAAAGAAGAGGATTTATTACAAATTGGTGTTTACCCGAACCCAACAACCGGGGTAATCCAATTCAGCGGAATCAATCAGATTGAAACTGCTGTAATAGTATATGACGGTAGCGGAAGAATATTGAAAACTGCAACTATCAAGTCAGAAACAGATTCAGTCAGCCTATCGGATTTACAAGGAAATCTGTTCTTCGTGAAATTGCAACAGGGACAGAAAGTTATCACACGTAAAATTATCAAATACTAAAAAAAGAGTTCGCATTCACGAACTCTTTTTCAATTACTTGTATTCCGGGAATAATTGCACTAATCCTGCTTCGCTCGCTTCACAAACTCCGCGTTCGGTGATCAACCCTGAAACTAATCGGGCCGGTGTTACATCAAAGCCGTAATTGCTTGCGCCGGTTGTCTCCGGACAAATCAGCACCTCGTCCAGCTGACCGGAAGTCTTACTTTTTCCAACGATATAGCGCACTTCATTCTGGTCCCGTTGTTCGATCGGGATTTCTTTCAAACCATTGCGGATCGTCATATCCAAGGTAGTTGATGGAAGTGCCACATAGAACGGAATTTGATTATCGTGAGCTGCCAAAGCTTTCAGGTAAGTGCCAATCTTGTTTGCCACATCACCCTCTCTTGTCGTACGATCCGTTCCCACGATGCACATATCCACCATTCCATGTTGCATCAAGTGTCCGCCTTGATTATCCACGATCAATGTATGCGGAACATCATGTCTTGTTAACTCATAACATGTCAAATTCGCACCTTGTAAACGCGGGCGTGTCTCGTCGACCCAAACGTGTACCTTGATACCTTTCTGAAACGCCTGGTAGATCGGCGACGTAATTGTTCCCCACTCAATACAGCCCAGCATTCCGGCATTGCAATGTGTCAGGATATGAACGGTTTCTCCATTTTTCTTTTTCGAAATTGCCTCGATTAATGGCAAACCATGAACACCGATCATTCGACAAGTTTCCACATCGTCCTCCACAATCTGAGCAGCTTCTTCCCAAGCCGTCTGAACCAAATCGGATGCATTTTCCAATTTTGCCTTCATGCGATCCAAAGCCCAGAACAAGTTGACAGCTGTAGGACGGGAAAGACGCAAATCTGTGAAAGCTTCATTCAAATCCGCTCCTTCACGCGCTGCCAAATAAATTCCATATGCAGCAGTTGCACCGATCAGCGGCGCACCACGAACTACCATATCCTTGATTGCCCGTTCGGCATCCTTGTACGAGATTAATTTTTCAACTACCCATTCGTGTGGCAATTTGCGTTGATCAATCACTTCTACATACTTATCTTCGGTTGTCCAAATGGTTCTAAATGCACTCATAAACTGTTTTTCTGAATGCAAAATTAATCTATTTGGGACAAATCACTCGACCATGAGTCTATTTTTAGATTTAGAAACGGAAAGATTTAATGGGATACGACCATTCGCCGGACGGAACTTCCTGACGAATCCGAAATATGGATAAAATAAACGCCATTTTTCCAATTGGAACAATCAATCTGCTCTTCATTATTCCGATTAAAATCCACACTGTTTCCTTGTGTATCCATAACAGAAACAAATGAATTCTCATCTATTCCTGTTAAATTGAAATAATCATTTGCTGGATTGGGAGCTATTTTAATCGTGGAAAGTTCATTAGTAGAAACAGATAAATTATTGGAAATCACATGAACCGTGACACATTCCATATTATTGGATTGATTGGGGTCATCGATGGGATCCTGACCGTTTTCAGGTTTCACATAAATGCACAAATCTACTGTCATTCCGACAAATTGGTCTGAAAAACCTATAACTCTTGGGATACTAAAACTTTGTGTTGGAGCAATTGAATTTCCGGTATAATCCAAATGATTTTGGTTATTCTGTGCAAAAATTGTCGTGTCACCGAAAAGGATAAAATAATAATAGACCGAATCCGCTGCTACCAAATTTTCAACAGAATCTACATTTTTGACATTTACAATAAAATTAAATGGTGTTTCGGCTTCAATAGTATCACCATTTTGAGGAGTCGTAATCGTAAGTTGTAAATCAAGCAGCCGTTGTGTGTTTCCGAAAAAACAGAGCAAAATCATGCTCAATGAAAGTAGTATTCTTTTCATAGTTCTGTAGTTTAAATCCTATCCATCTGAATATCAAACGAACAAAACTAAGCTACTGAAAATGAAATCCCGTTTTCTTAAAAAAATGTAAGCTGCACTAAGAATTGATTCTTCTGTTATTATTCGAAAGTTATCTCGTCAAACGAAGTGACAGACTGTTTCCAGGAAGGCGCCATTCCCTCCCGAGCCAATTGAACTGTTTGAAAGCCTTTTGAATCCGCAGCTTCCAATTCTTCAACGATATCACTTAGAAAAAGGATTTCGGAAGCTTCCAACTGAAGTGCTTTGGCAATTTTAGAATAGGTTTCTGATTCTCTCTTACCGCCGGTATTCGTATCAAAGTAATTGGAAAAACAAGACGTCAGATCTCCTGAAATGCTATATCCGAAAATCAATTTTTGCGCAGGAACCGAGCCGGAAGAAAACACACCCAAACCAATTCCCTGGTCTTTCCATTTCTTCAGATTAGCCGCCACTTCCGGATAAACATGACCTTTTAATACTCCTTCACGATAACCTTTATCCCAAAGAACTCCCTGTAAGGTTTTCAAAGGTGTTATTTTGCGGTCTTCCACGCTCCATTCGTACAATTTATCAAAGATTTCCTGTTCTGTGGAAATGGTTTTCCCATCTTCGGATTTTGCCAATTGGATCGTTTGTGCGAATGCTTCCTTCACCACCGGATTGTCCGTCAATTCTGCCAAGTCTAAAATATTGTTCCGGAAATATGGAAATAATTTTTCTGCAACAAAAGAGATGGAGGAAGTTGTTCCTTCAATATCGGTGAGAATGAATCGGGGTTTTTTGATTGTCATCTTAATACAAAATTTAGTCTTTGACGTAATGTTGCGGAATTACGTCCGGGGCGATAATGAGTTACTTATTTCGAAACCTGGAAATCAGAAAATCGTTTTTCCAATTCGGAACCGGTATACTCAGGAACCCATCCGCTCATATCGATAAAAATGCGGATTGCCTTTACAAACGGGTTTGTTTCACCGGCATCAAACCAGTGTTTTGTCCCCGCAGGAACGGAAATCAGGTCGCCCTGTTCACAAAGCAAATTGAAAACCGGTTCATTTTCCAGGTTGAACCAGAATAGTCCTTCTCCATCCACAAAAAAACGGATCTCATCTTCGGAATGTGTATGTTCCGCTAAAAACTTCGCACGGATCGCTTCGTAATTCTCCGTCAGTTTATTGATTGTAATCACATCTGCTGTTTGATAACCACCGGCATGCATAAAAGGAGTCAGGCTCGATTCGTATGCTTCCAGGATTTCTTCCTGGTTTGCACTGTCTTCAAATACCACATCCGCCTGCCACTGATCAAAAAAGATACCGCGGGCGTTCATGAATTCACGAATTTTCTCCGGATTACGTTCCGTAATATTCAAATCTGGAATAGATAATACTGCCATGAAACAAAGTTAGTTAATTCCAAATTACGAATGCCGAATTGTGAATTGAAATCAATCGATTCAAAATCATAATTAAATCTAAACTATCCTAAAAAAGGCTAATAATTCCCAATCATTTTTTAGAATTTCATTTCTTTGATTTCATACAAAAAGTTAAATTTAATACAAAGAGTTATGAAAGTATTCAACAAATCGATTCTGATGAGCGTGCTTGCCGTTGGAATGCTGGCAGTGTCCTCTTGTAAACCAATGTATAAGTGTGGCGACCCTATTCCGGATAAAAAGAAAGGAGGAAAACGACTTCAGGCAGTTGTGGCAGAGCGTGATTCGCTATGTACTTCCCTCGCTGATCAAAAATCGGTTAACGAGCGACTTACAGCCGACAACAAAACGCTTCAGAACAGGCTTTCCGGGCAAGTGAATATCAATGAAAATCAGTCGGCAGAGCTTAGCCAAAAAGACCGCGACCTGCAAAACAAAGACAAGGATCTTCAGAACAAAGAACGCATGCTTCGCGAAATGCAGGCAATCATTGCACGCCAGGATGAAATGACAAAAAAGCTGAATCAGACTTTGCGTGATGCATTGGTCGGGTTTAACTCGGACGAGCTGACCATGGAAATCCGTGATGGCAAAGTTTACGTTTCTATGTCTGATAAACTCTTGTTCAAGTCAGGTTCTACAGCCGTTGAGCCAAAAGGTGTTGAGGCATTGAAAGCCCTGGCTGATGTACTGAACAAAAACCCGGATATCCAAATCCTGGTGGAGGGTCATACAGACAATGTACCGATCAAAACTGCAATATTCAAAGACAACTGGGATTTGAGTGTTGGACGCGCAACGGTCATTACACGGATGCTGAATGAGAAATACGGTGTTGCAGCAACACGTATGACAGCTTCAGGCCGGGGAGAATATTATCCGAAGGCATCCAATGACACACCGGAAGGAAAAGCTAAAAATCGTCGGACAGAAATCATTCTTTCACCGAAACTGGATGAGATCATGAATTTGTTGAATAGTTCGGGTAAGTAAGTCAAAAGACTTAAGATATAAATACTTGGGACGTAAGACTAATCTACCTTTGTCGGCAAATCAAGTCTTACGTCTTTTGTCTTTCCATATCTTTGAAAATGCTATTTTTGAGCTGAAACCTTTCTTGAAATCAGGTATGAAAAATACGTTCCTAATTCTCTCTTTTTTGCTCAACTTTCAGGTTCACTCCTATTCCGCGCTTTCTTCAGACTCTCTAAAGATGTGTGTTTTGAGACAACTTGGAATCAAGAAAACGGAATTAAAGGATGATTTATGGGGCGAAAAGGTGCTTCCCTATGCAAAAACGCAAACCGTGATGGTTGTTCCTCATCTCATTGACGAAAATGAAAACGAAGGAATTTTCACGCTCGACGCCGTAATTGTGGTGGTCAATAACCAAACCGGCAAGATCATTCAAAAATACAAGGAAGACAATTTAATCTTTTCAGATGCTATTTTCCTTTCAGGATTTACCGTTGATACGGCACCATATATGCTCACGAAGGAAATTCGTGCATTCGGAATCCGTGCACAATTTTATGGACATAGTAGCGCAAACCCGTATTCTGAAGTACAGCTTTCACTCTTTAT
The DNA here is from genome assembly GCA_965650135.1 of uncultured Fluviicola sp. GTDB lineage: Bacteria > Bacteroidota > Bacteroidia > Flavobacteriales_D > Crocinitomicaceae > Fluviicola. Next base: position 61,676 of record CBFGNC010000013.1, on the reverse strand, counting down.
ACAGGAAGGAAATTCGTTGCGGCAAGTAATGAAAGAGCAGGTTATTGAACAGTCTTCGGGCGAATGGAATACACATTGCAATGGCAGATTTCATAACATGAAATCCATTATCCTATTTGAAACTGAAACAAGTAAAACCTATTTCAATTTGGTCATTAAGGAACGAAGCTCGGTAACATTTAACGAAAAGATCAAAGACGAATGCGAAGAAAAAATCACCGACAAGCAAGAAAAGAAGAAAATCTTGCACTACGATGGAGAATCGTATCATTAGTAGGCACGCGTCGCGTCGCATGCCTACTAATTTTTGGTATAATTCGTATCTTTACCTGTAACAAATCACCTTATGTCATTTATCAGAACTATTTATAGAGCCATTGTCAATAAAGACACTTCCGGTCCCTGGAGGAAATTCGCGGAGAAGAACAATGGCAAATATGTCTATCAATGTGGAGATACCGTGATTTTCCATCACAATGAATTCAAGATCACCTTCCAAATTCACACACACTCTACCATTGCAGGATCGAGCAGTTATGAACATGAATATTTCAGAGCAATTGCAGAATTCATTTCTCCGGACAAACTTCAATTGAAAATACTTCACCAGGATCTGATCGCATCCATCGGAAAACTATTCGGGGCACAAGACATTGAAGTCGGAGACTGGAGTTTTGATCCGGAATTCATGATCAAAGGAAATGATAAGGAGAAGATCCGGCTGATTCTTTCAGACAAATCCATCCGGAAAATGCTTTTGGAACAAAGAGATGAAATGCTGCGGTTGGAAGTGACCAATGACTATGGACTTTTTAGTGAGAAAGCTCCGGAAGGTCAATCCATGCTCTATTTTGTTTCGAAGGAAAAGATCAAACATGCAGAACAATTGGATCCCTTAAAGGAACTGATTACTAGTTTTCTTGATCAACTGGAAAAAACCAATTCCGCAAAATCGGTGAAATGAACTACCATAATAAAAAATTCCGTCTGGTAAGCAACACCGAAAACGCGGAAACATCCAAAGAAACACTTTTCCTTTATCAGCAGACAGGAAATGTTTTAACCTGTTCATATTCCGGTGGTCAAATTGTTTCCGGTCAACTCATCGGTTTGGTAGATTCGGAAGGAAACATAGACATGCGTTACCACCAGGTGAATCGCAAAGGCGAACTAATGACCGGAATCTGCCAATCCAAACCTGAAATTCTATCGGATGGAAAAATCCGCTTGCACGAAACGTGGCAATGGACTTCAGGCGACTGTTCCAAAGGGAATTCCATTTTGGAAGAAATAAAAGAACAACTTAACTCCATCTAAATGAAAGATTATCTTCTGTTCATTATTTTGTCACTATTCGTACTAAGAAACTCCTTCGGGCAATGTGACAGGGATTACCCAAAAGTGTTTTATCACAATTCAAATATTGTCACTGATACTGGCGATACCATCAATAAATGGGATAGTTCCGGTCTTTATGAAGGTCTTCATCTCTACACAAATGAACCCGGTAATTTATACAACGATACCCTTTCATACACCATCGGTAACTTCCATCATGGCAAACCGGTTGGAGATTGGAAGGATCACTGTGCCGATGGGACTTATGCAGTTGGAGTCTATGCTCATTCAAAGGAAACTTCATCAGACGGAAAAGGCGGCTGGATAACTAAACCACAGGGAATTTCTAATCGAATCGGTATTTGGAAATGTTACGACAGCAAGGGTGTTTTACTTGAAACACTTCTCTATGAAAGAATGTCGAATGACGGAGGATGGACAGATAAAAAGTTTCTAATGGACTCTACCGGAAAATTCATTTTGATAAAGTATAACTTCAATAGTAATAATAGACTTGACTCCCGATTTAAAAGACAGAAAATGGAAGAATACTCAGAAAAAGAGATTCTGCTTCAGTCTAACAAGAAAGGATTATGGAAGAATTTATATTGTGAATACAGTAAAACGGGAATCCTTTTAAAAAAAACCAAAGAGAAAAAGTTTTTTGGAAAATCACGGAACATCAAAATTGTAACGGAATATGACTTTAAAGGAAGGTTCCTGTGTAAAACCAAAATGCGCCGCCGATATCCGGATTTATCCGTGATGGGCGTTGACTTTTAATTGCTTTTGAACTCGGATTTGAACATACGCAGTCGTTTGTAAGCTTTTCAAAACAAAAACCAATCTTTCTCCGTTGGAGTTCCGGCAATCGTTTAATTGAGGAATTATCCTATCTTTGATAGTATCATTTGATATTATCATGATAAATCCTCCATATGAAATAACACAACAGATTCTAATTCTAATCAGCTCCATTTCAGGAAAACTGGGGCAAATCAATGCGAAATATCTGGATAAACCTTCACCCAAACTCCGAAAGGAAAATCGCATCCAAACGATTCACTCCTCTCTGAGTATTGAAGGAAATACCTTGTCGACTGAACAGATAACGACTCTATTGGAGAAGAAACGGGTAATCGGTCCTGAGAAAGATATTACTGAGGTACTCAATGCAATCTCTGTTTACGAACAAATCCATTCATTTGATTCCTATACTTCACAATCTTTTCTTCGTGCACATAAATTGTTATTAAACGGTTTGATATCAACTGCAGGAAGTTATCGGAAGACAGGAGTTGGGATTGTTACCGGAGAAAAAATCACACATATGGCTCCACCGGCAGCAAACGTGCCACATCTCATGAAGGATTTGTTTACTTACCTAAAAGATAAAAAAGAACTCACACTCATCAAAAGTTGTGTCTTTCATTATGAAATGGAGTTTATTCACCCTTTCCTGGACGGAAACGGGAGAATGGGAAGATTGTGGCAAACGCTTATTCTGATGAAAGAATATCCGGTCTTTGAATTCATTCCTTTTGAAAATTTGATTCACCAAACACAAACAGCTTATTACGAAGCGCTTTCAAAAAGTGACAAATTGGGAAATTCCACACCTTTCATTGAATACATGCTTGGAGTAATCGATGTTTCACTGGACAGTTTATTAAATAACATCGGAAACACCATGACAACTGAAGACCGATTGACCTATTTTTCTGAAATAACCGACAAGCCTTTCACACGAAAGGACTACATGCTCGTATTCAAAGAATTATCCACTGCAACAGCAAGCAGGGATCTAAAAGCGGGAGTGGACTTGAATTATTTCCAAAAAAGTGGGGATAAGAAAAATACCTCTTATACACTAACCAAAAAATCTAATTCATAAACTCATGCATATCATCCGTCCAAAAATAATCGGAACTCTGAAAATTCAAAAAATGATGGCTGGAAATTGGGCGGTTATCAATGACATTAGAAATCCACCGAATAAAATCATCGTTCCTTGTAGATCCATTCAACATGGTGCGGAAATTATTCAAAAGATCAAAGAGGCAAAACCAGGAGAAACTATTCATTTCTGAAACGGGGCTAACAATAAAATCATTCCCGATTCGAATGCTTTTACTCCTTCACCAATTTCCGCATAGCGATTGAAGAACCTGATTTGATCTCTGCAAAATAAACACCTTTTGTACAAGTACTTAAATCAATTGTGTTTCCATGCGCTATGGATGTAATTCGTTCCCCATTGACTGAAAACACTTCAATCGAGAAGTCTGTATCTAATTCGGATGAAACAGTAAATACTCCACTACTTGGATTCGGACTCACCCGGATACTCAAATCATCTGTGGATTCCTCCAATCCTAAAGTATTGGTAGCCAAACGCAGGATCGTTCCGTCCAGTCCGCAGGTGTATCCAATTCCAACACCGGGAAAACAGGTTCCCAATTGTCTTGATGAGGTAGTTGGTACAATGACCCAGCCCGCTCCCTGGGAAGTTGTTTTGTAGATAGTACTTGTATTCCCTGCAATACTTCCTCCAACTGCATAACCGGCACTGTTATCCGGGAAAAAACCCAATGCGTTCAAAGTCGTACCTGAATAATCATCAGTTGTCCAGACAGATCCTCCATTGGTTGTCCGAAAAATAATTGATTCGTCAGAGCCTCCTATCGAGCCGACGATGATCCCGGTATTTGCATCCGTAAAATACACATCTGTCAAGGAAGGCGTGTTCATTCCACTTGATTGGAAATTCCAGGCTTGTCCGCCATTCACTGTCATCAAAATAGTCGCTCCGTCTCCTACCGCATAACCTACAAATTGCGAAACGAAAAAGATGCTATTTAGTTTGAATGAGATCCCTGTATTGGTTGTCGTCCAGGCATTCCCTGAATTGGAAGAAATCAGGATCGTCCCATTACTTCCTGTAACATAGACATTCAAACCATTGACAAAAACACCTGTCAGATCATTGCTTGTTCCCGAATTTACAGTAGACCAACTTGTTCCGGAGTTAGTGGTTTTGATGATTTTCCCTGTTTTTCCTACAGCGATATATGTCGATGCATTCACAAAAGCTACGTCGTACAAATCAACCGAAGTACCAGAAGTTGAAGCTGTCCAGGTTAAACCCGCATCTGAAGTTTTGCGGATCACTCCCGAATTTCCAACCACTATTCCGGTGGATGGTGTGGAAAAGCTGATTGCGTTCAATTGACTTGTAACTCCACTGTTCTGAGGTGAAAAAGTTTGTCCTATTGAAAACAATCCGATAAATATTGGAATGATGGTAAGCAGTAATTTCATACGTGTCATGATTTAAATGCCTTTTCCAGGCAAATTTTAATTGATTTCCTCAATTAACAACGAGATTGAAGTTGAAAAGGTTGGTATCTGGCGAAAAAATTAATTGGAAAATTTCCAATCCACTTCGAATAAATATTCGGCTGTTTCCAGGTGGCGTTTCGCTTCGAACAAGTTTCTTCCCCAGGCATACGTTCCATGTTGACGCATAATGAATGCCGGAACCGTTAAACGGGTCTTCTCCTGTTCCAAAACGGCTGCAAATTCAAGCATGTCCTGCGTATTGTCGAAAATCGGAAGATGAACTATTGTTTCATGCGTCTTGATTCCTTCAAACCCTTTCAAAACTTCATAACCACTTAGTTCCACTGCATCTTGTTTCTTCATCGATTGCAATACCGAATACACTGAATGGCTGTGAACGATGCACATCATTTCGGGGAACAATTCATATAATTTGCAATGGATCAAGGTTTCTGCAGAAGGCCGGATCCCTTCAAATCCCGGAAGTACTTGCCCCAGCATATTCACTTCCATAAAATCAGCTGCTGAAAAAACCGATTTGTCAATCCCTGATCTGGATACTACAATTACATTCGGATTGATCGCCGAACGGAATGAATAGTTGGTAGAGGTAGCGGGTGACCAACCTTTTTGATGATATGCGCGAATTACCTGGGCTAATTGATCCTTTAAATCTTCCATTCTAATCGTTTTGGACTTGTTTGAACTGATTGCGCAATTCTTTGGATGTCATGGTACTTCCATCGGGACTCCATCCGGGAGGTTTGGTAATGTACAACCATTTGTTTTTCAATCCCCTTGTCTTCCGGACGTCTTTATAGATTGCTACCCATTCATGGAAAACTACGTTGGCAGGGTTTTGACTGATCTGCTTTTCGTATAAACCAAATTGAATAGGAAGTTCCTCAATTTCAGCCTGGAAAGTTCCGAATAGGCGATCCCAAACAATAAGGATCATTCCCATATTCTTATCCAGGTATTCCACGTTTGACGCATGGTGAACACGGTGATGGGAAGGTGTCACCAAAAAGTACTCCAAGATTCCCATTTTTTTAATCGCCTTGGTATGCACCAAAATTCCATATGTCTGGGTGATTGAATACATGATAAAGATATCAAATGGTTTAAAACCCAAAAAAACCAATGGAATGAACCATATAAAACGATAAACCGGCTGGAATACCGAAGAACGGAAACCGGTTGTCAGATTGAATCGTTCGGAAGAATGATGTGTTACATGGATTGCCCAAAAGAAGCGCACCATGTGGTCGATCCGGTGGATCCAATAGAAGATAAAATCTTCCGCAAAAAACAATAGCAACCAATAATACCAAGAATGTGTATCCCAGGTAATGAAACGGAAATCAAAGAAGTAAAGAAGAACGAACAAGGTGATTCCCCGCATCAGTAGGTCAATTCCCATATTTGCAATCATCAGATACAGGTTTTGGATCGTATCACCAACTGAATACAATTTCCGATTGTGCCAATTACTTAGTATGATTTCACCTAAGATCAAGAACACATAAATCGGTGTGCTAATAAAAATGATGAGTTTTTCTACGTAATCAACCATGGAAATTCCGTTTTAGAAATTCTTCGCTGTCAAAATTTGAGCCATTTCTTCTTGCAGTTTCAACGCTTCTTTCCTCGCCTCTTTTGCAAAATCAATTGTATTCGCCGCGTAAATAATCGATCGGGAAGCGTTGACCAATAAACCACAGTCATCATTCCAGCCATATTTGGCAACATCTTCCAGGCTTCCTCCTTGAGCTCCAACTCCGGGAACCAAGAAGAAATGATTTGGGACAATTTTACGAACTTCGGCTATGCCTTCCGCTCTTGTCGCCCCAACAACATACATCAGGTTATCTTCCGAACCCCATTTGGAGCTCTTTTTCAATACTTTCTTATACAATTCTTCACCGGAAACATCGGTTGTAAATTGAAAATCCAAGGCTCCTTTATTTGAGGTCAAGGCTAATAAGATCACCCATTTACCCTTAAATTCCTGGAAAGGTGTCACGGAATCTTCTCCCATATACGGAGCAACCGTCACAGCATCACAATCCAGGTATTCGAAGAAGGTTTTTGCGTAATACGTTGATGTATTTCCGATATCTCCGCGTTTTGCATCAGCGATGGTCATACAATGGGAAGGAATGTAATCGATTGTTTTCTTCAGTGATTCCCATCCTTTCGGACCCAAAGCTTCGTAAAACGCGACGTTTGGTTTATATGCAACGCACAAATCCTTCGTTGCATCAATAATTGCCTTATTGAATTCAAAGATCGGATCTTCTGTCTGCAACAAATGAGCAGGAATTTTATCCAAGTCGGTATCCAAACCGACACATAAAAATGATTTTTTTTCGCGAATTTGCTGAATCAACTCCTGTCTTGTCATCAAACTAATTTAAGAGCGTAAAGATACAAAGTCTCCATAAATAACCACACGTTTTCACGAAACTCAAGGATTTCATTTAAAAGCTCAATCATTAATCAAAGAATTGATTTCTAAAAAGTCTATTTTCGCACCAAATTTAATTTTCATGAGACTTGCCATCTATCTTTCTTTAATTCTGACTTCAATTCAATTTTATGCTCAATCACAATTTTATGCAGGTGGATTTGGCGGATATAATCTTGCATCCAGGTTAAATACGGGAATTTTCACGGAATATTCATTAGATGAGTTTTTTCCTGCAACACTCAGATTTAGTTATACCTATTCTTTTCCATATTTAAAACCAGGAGATGAAAATCCGATTCTAAAACACACTAATTCCAATTATGAATCAGCCGAGTTTTTCATTGCAACCCAAGAAACGTTCAGACACCATAGTTTTCTATTTGATTACAAGCAATATAGTGGTGACTTTGACGCTACAACAGGTGGGTTCTACGGAAGAGCAATTGTCGGATTCACATTTTCAAAAGTAACAAGAGAATGGATTTATCCCGTGGATCCGTTCATTGTAGCAAACTTTGACCTGTTTCCCATCTCACAAACCTCACTAAATTTAGGTTTTGCAATGGGCTATGATTTCCTGATAACAGATAATCTTTTTCTCTATGCTGACCTTGCAGCCATGCTTCCATATATAAAATTAAGCAGTACCAGTACCAGATACGATGGCTTTCCTGAATTTTCTTTAGGATTGCAATTGGGTGCTAAATACAAAATCTTTTAATTGTAAAAACTGCAATTTTAATTCGTCCCGTTATCGGGCCGTTGGGTTAAAGATGTGCTTTTTAATTAACCACTACTGTTTTTGAATCAAATGTCCTGGCAGAAAAATAACCCAAACATCCCCCTGTTAAGTTCGAAATCGGATTTGCCGGTGTTGCACTGCTGGATAAATTCACACTCAATTGATTGAAATAGGTGTGAACTGGTTTGTCGATACAAAAGAAATCCACCCGTACAGTATCGCCAACCACTAAATCCTGGACAAATAAAGGTTGAATGGTCAGATTTCCATCCGTGAATTGATCATCCTGGATGTAAATACCTTTATCCCGAATCCCATTTACATACACGTGAAACTGGTAGTAATTCGAAATTCCCTGCTGATCGAAATGTGCCGGAACTACCGCAATCAATGTATCTGTACCAAAAGGATAAAAGTCAACAAGCAATTCTGCCAGTGGCTGATAGAAAGGCATCGTGCTGCTTCCCGAATATGTAGTACCTTCAACGTTAGCAGACAAGGAATAGGTTCTTCCTTCCACGCCAGGATAAGAAGTCAATTCATACCATCCATTACCTACTGAAGTAAAGGTTGCTGCATTTCCCAAATCGTCAACTACCGTAACTACTGCATTATCAACAGGTGGAGGATTGGTACTTTCATCAAAATTTTGTGTTTTCGTGATCCGGATACGCTGCAAAGTATCACCTCTTAAGATGGTACCTTCTATTACGACTTTTTGTTCTGTATCATTCAAATCAATTTTTATCACTTTCTCACAACTTGAAAAACCAAGAAGAAAAATAAACGAAACAAGTGCTATCAATGAAAATTTCATCTTATTTGAATTTAAAATTGTATGTAATTGCAGGAACTATCTTGAATAAAGTGGTTTTAACCGCCTCTGTTTTGGTCGGATCATCTTTATTCTCCCGGAAGGTGATTGAATATGCATTTTCGTGCGCATATGCATTGTAGATGGAGAAGTTCCAACTGCTTTCAAATTTCTTCGTGTTTTTACGAAGCCAGGTAACTCCCAGATCCAACCGATGATAATTCGGCATGCGGTATCCATTGCGTTGGGTATAAATAAAATAAGTCTGTCCATCAACCTGGTACTTCCCTGAAGGGAAAGTCACCGCATTTCCGGTATAGAATACAAACAATGCGGAAATCGACCATTTGGGCGTGATATCGTAGATTCCGACGACTGATAAATCATGCGTTCTGTCCTGTTTCGCCAAATACCATTTCCCGTCATTGATTCCCTCGATTTTGCGCTCCGTGCGGGAAAGTGTATAAGCGATCCAACCTGTAAACCGACCCGATTTCTTTTTCAGCATGATTTCCAAACCGTACGCCCGACCAATCCCGGAAAGTAATTCTCCTTCCAAGCGTTCATTTGCCTGCTCATTTGCACCGTTCTTATAATCCAATTGGTTTTGTAGCCATTTATAATATAATTCCGTGCTCAACTCCAATTTATTGTCGAAAAAATTCTTAAACCAACCCAAAGCCACCTGGTCCGAAATCTCCGGTTTGATGTTCAGACTGGAAGAAAGCCACACATCTGTCGGTGAACCGGAAGTGGAATTCGAAACCTGATGGATATTCTGTGTGTTTCTTGCGTAAGCCGCTTTAATGGATTGTCCTTTCAGATACTGCCAACTGAAAGAAAGCCGTGGTTCAACGAAAAAATACGATTTCAACAACTTGTTCTTCGTATAGTCATTGGTTGTAGCAACTGTTCCATCCGGATTATAGGTATACATCTCATCTCCACTGGCAAGGGCCATCAGATTCGATCCGCGCAAACCATAGCTCATCGTGAAGTTCTCAGTGATCGTATAATCATTTGTGATGTAGACTGCATTTTCAATCGAGTTCGTAGGTTTCAATCTTTTGGCATTAATTCCTGAGCCCTCATTTGCATCGATCTGCCCGGGAGTAATTCCGTGGTTGATCACGTTCAAGCCAATTTTAACCTTGTTCCTGTTATTGGGGAACCATTGAAATTCCTGTTTCAAATTGAAATCCTGAATTTGTGATGTAATGTCAAACTTCACATCGCCTCCTGAAATTGAAATCTTGTAATCGTATTTACTGTAGATAAATGAAGTATTTGAAAACCACTTTTCATCTATGATGTGATTCCAACGAAGCGTTCCGGTGGTATTTCCCCAATTGATTCCGAAAACATCCCCCAAACCGAGTTTATCCCTTCCGAAATAGCCGGATAAAAACAAGCGATCCTTTTTCCCTAAGCGGTAATTCACTTTTGCATTCAAATCGTAGAAAAACAACTTGTTGTCTTTGAACTTATCGGATAGTTTCAGGAATAGATCCGCATATGTCCTTCTTCCTGAAACCAGAAAAGAGGCTTTATCTTTTGCAATCGGGCCTTCCACAATCAATTTAGAAGATATTAATCCAATTCCTCCTCCGACATTGTAGCGCTTTTGGTTTCCATCATTCATCTTAATATCCAGAACGGAAGAAAGCCTGCCCCCATAATTCGACGGTTGGTTTCCTTTGTAAAGCATCGCATCCTTAATCGCATCGGAATTAAATGTGGAGAAAAAGCCAAGTAAGTGACTTGCATTATAAACCGGTGCTTCATCCAATAAGATCAGATTCTGGTCTGCCCCACCACCGCGCACATAAAATCCGGAGCTTCCTTCCCCTGCATTCTTTACACCCGGAAGCAATTGCATGGTCTTGATCAAATCCTTTTCTCCGAAAATCACTGGTATCTTGGAAATTTCCTTCGGATCAATTTTTTCAACTCCCATCAACGGGTCCCGCACATTTCCATCAGGTCTGTCAGAAGTAATCACTACTTCTTCCAATTCCTTTTCGTCCCGTTCTGTTTTTAATTGAAAATCGATTGATTGCGAGACTGACAAATCTACTTCCTGTTCAATCCGTAGATAGCCACCTGCCGAGATCTGAATGGTATATTTTCCAACAGGCAATGTCAGCGAGTAAAACCCGTATTCATTCGTAACAGCACCCAATTTTTGATCCTTTACACGAACAACTGCACCGATGATTTCTTCTCCTTTCGAATGGTCTTTAACTGTTCCGCTTATTGTCGCATTCTCTTGTCCAAAAGAAACCGCAGTAATTAGAACAATTAAAATGGATAATCCTAATTTCATATTGTTGAGTTGAGGTGTAAAATTCGCATTTATCTCTTCATTTCGAATAAAAAAATGGCGAATGGTTGTCATTATTCGGTTAAAGGTATCTTATGAAACAAAAAACTCTCCATAAAATGAAGAGTTTTTCAGGTTCAAAGAGTTCAAAAGGTTCAAGAGTTTAAATCAATTGAACTTTTTGAACGTTTAAACTTAGTTCAGTTCGCCTTTCATTTTTTCTGCGTTTTCCGCCATTTTCAGCGCATCAATCATTTCCTGAATGTCTCCGTTCATAAAAGCACTCAAATTGTAGATCGTCTTATTGATCCGATGATCTGTTATACGCCCTTGCGGATAATTGTATGTCCTGATTTTTGCAGAACGGTCACCGGTAGAAACCAATGTTTTGCGATGAGCTGCACGTTCCTGGTGAACACGATCCAATTCTGCCTGGTATAAACGCGAACGCAGGACAGAAATTGCCTGTGCCAGGTTTTTATGTTGTGAACGTCCATCCTGACATTCCACCACTACTCCTGTTGGAATATGCGTCAGACGAATAGCCGATTCCGTTTTGTTAATATGCTGTCCACCCGCACCGGATGCTCTAAAGGTATCCTTACGGACATCATTCATGTCCAGCTCGAAATCCACTTCTTCCGCTTCGGGAAGCACCGCTACGGTGATTGCGGAGGTATGAACGCGACCTTGGGATTCCGTTTCAGGAACGCGTTGTACCCGGTGCACACCGGATTCAAACTTCAGCATTCCATAGATTCCGGCACCCGAAATACTCATGGAAACCTCCTTGTATCCTTTCGCAGAACCTTCGGAAGAGTTTACAATTTCGTAAGTCCAACCCATTTCCTTGAAATACATGGTATACATCCGGTAAATATCTTCCACGAAAATACAAGCCTCATCTCCACCTGTTCCTGCGCGCAACTCAATGATCGCATTCTTGTCATCTTCCGGGTCTTTGGGAATCAATAAGACTTTGATTTCTTCCTCAACTACCGGTCTTTGCTCCTCCAGTTCGTTGATTTCCATCTTCGCCATTTCGCGCATTTCAGGATCTGTTTCAACATCCAGTAATTCTTTCGAACTCTTCAAGTTGTCCAGGATATTCTTATATGTCTTATATGCGTTGTCAACCTCTTCCAGATCCCTATATTCCTTATTCAACTTCACATACCGATCCATATCCGAAATGATATCCGGGTCGGTAATCATCTTACCAACCTCGACAAATCGAAAATGAATTGCTTCCAGTTTACTTAATAAATCTTGCATCTAGCTCTACTATTTTTAATCTTATTCCTGCTCAAACAAAGACTCTAGCTTTGCGCCTTAGCGTTAAAACAAATCCTATTCTGATTTTTAACCGCAAAGAATGAAAGAACGCAAAGAAGATCTTTCTGTTATCCGTTATAAACGAATTCACCAACTTCCGAGCGAACGGTTACCTGTTTCCCGTCCATTTTCTCAACGTGTCCGATGATTTGTGCGTCAATTCCGAACGACTTGCTGATATCAATTATTTGTTGTGCTTCGCTTTCCGTGACATAAATCTCCATTCGATGTCCCATGTTGAACACCTTGTACATTTCTTTCCAGTCAGTACCGGATTCTTCCTGAATCATTGTGAAAAGTGGTGGAATCGGGAATAGATTGTCCTTGATCACATGAACATCATCCACAAAATGAAGCACTTTTGTCTGCGCTCCACCGGAACAATGAACCATCCCATGAACGGACGAACGACAGCTGTCCAAAATTGCCTTGATAACGGGTGCGTATGTTCTTGTCGGAGAAAGAACCAACTTTCCGGCATCTATGGAAACACCGTCGATTTTGTCTGTCAGATTTTTCGAACCCGAATAAACCAGGTCAGCAGGAACAGCTGCATCAAAACTTTCAGGGTATTTTGCAGCCAATGTTTTATTGAAAACGTCATGTCTCGCAGAAGTAAGCCCGTTGGAACCCATTCCTCCATTGTATTCGTTCTCGTAAGTTGCCTGTCCGTAGGACGCCAACCCAACAATTACGTCGCCACCTTGAATGGTATGGTTTGAAATAACTTCCGACCGCTTCATTCTACAAACAACCGTGGAATCCACAATAATTGTCCGAACCAGGTCACCCACATCTGCAGTTTCACCGCCGGTTGAATAAATTCCGATTCCTTGTCCACGAAGCGTTTTCAGTAATTCTTCCGTTCCGTTAATGATTGCAGCGATTACTTCTCCCGTAATCAGGTTCTTATTCCGTCCAATCGTGGAAGAAAGTAAAATATTTTCAGTTGCCCCTACGCATAGCAAATCATCGATATTCATGATCAGCGCATCCTGGGCGATTCCTTTCCAAACAGAAACATCTCCTGTTTCTTTCCAGTACATGTATGCCAACGAGGATTTTGTTCCCGCACCGTCTGCATGCATTACAATGCAATATTCTTCGTCTCCTGTCAAATAATCAGGTACGATTTTACAAAATGCTTTTGGAAACAAGCCTTTGTCGACTTTTTTGATCGCGTTGTGAACTTCTTCTTTTCCTGCGGAAACACCTCGTAGATTGTATCGAATATCTGACATACTAAAAATTGAATGGGCAAAGTTACAAAATTCAATTGAGAGGAAAGCCCACAAAAAAGCCTTCGTCGGTTGACGAAGGCTTTTTAGTTCTTATTTCTTCAGCTTTACTTCAATTCTTACTTCGCTTTTGGCAAAGGTTTGTAGATCAGGTAATCCGGATTTGCAGGAGGGTATGTCTCCGAATCGAATTCCAAAGTAACCACTTTTCCTTCCGTACGTCTGTTATATTGTTGTAGTTGTTCGAACAATTTCTTGTTTGTTTTCTTGAAGGTATTCATATATGCCTCTTTCAGAACAATCACCTGAGTTCCTGGAATCGGATCACCATTCACGTCTCTCGGTTCTGACTCGAAGTATTTACCGGCAGACAAGTAAACCGTTCTTGGCTCACGCTCTCCTTTTCCAATAGGAATAATTCTTCTTGGATCAATACCTTTCTCTTCAACCAAGAACTTGTAACAAGCTTTCGCACGGTTTTCAGAAAGAACCTGGTTGTATACGTCATTACCACGTGGATCCGTATGTGAACTCAACTCTAATACCAATCCCGGGTTATCAATCAATAGGTCGTAAACGAATAACAAGGAATCTTTTGAGTTAATTGACGAGTCAACCAACAAATCCCATTTTGCCAATGGATAACGAACCTCAGGAAGGCGGATTGGTTTTTTCACCGGGAATAATCCCATATCCAATACGAAATCCTGGTTGTAGATCAGATTTTTTGTAGAAACGGCAGCACCTGCTTTATTCTCATAATAACCTTCCTTTGAAATCATAATCTTATAATCAGACTCTTCAGCGATATAACGATCTCCATTTGGCTTTTTATCCCAATATACAGAACCGTCTTTTGCAGTTAAACCTTCCCATTTCTCATTTGCATTTGATCCGGTAACTACCACTTTCACTCCTTCGATTTTTGTTTGACGTGTTTTATCTGTCAAATCAAATACATTCACTTTCAAACTGAAGACGTTCGGAGGTAATTCATACATCCATAAATCCGGGCTATACTGCTCACCAACGTTTCCTTTGCGCTCAGAAGTAAAGTATCCTTTACGGTCATCTACTTGAACCATTGCGTAATCGTTGAACTCAGAGTTGATCGGAGAACCAAAATTCGTTGGTTTTTCCCATTGGTTCTTATCTCCTACTTTCTCAGCACGGAACATATCCAAAGCTCCCATTCCAGGAAGACCATCAGATGCATAAATCAAATCCCCGTTCTTAGCAAAGCTTGGGAATAACTCATTTCCTGCAGTATTGATTTCCGGCCCCATATTTACAGGCATTGTCCAAGAATCACCTTTTTTATCGTACGTTGTGTACCACAAATCATGTCCACCCTGACCTCCAGGCATATCTGAAGCAAAAATCAAGAATTTCGCATCATCCGAAACACATGGATGACCAACAGACAAGGTATCATTTGGTTTCAAAGAAAGTTTTTTCGGACGTTCCCACCCTTTTCCTCCAAGTTCAGACATGTAAATGTCACAACCCAGGTTTTTCTTTTTAGTACTTGGACAACGTGTAAAGAACATTGTCTTACCACGCGCATCGATACACAAGGTACCTTCGCTGTCTTCGGTATTGATACTATCACCAACGATTGGTTTTGGCTCTAACCAGTTTCCTTTTTTATCCAATTCAGAAACGAAGATATCCATGTATTTCTGACAAGTAAACGGATCCTTCGCTTTACCTTCCAATCCTTCGCGATCACTTGAAGTACCGAAAGCTATTTTGGTGTCTTTCTTATCAACAAACATCGGCGCCATTTCAAAACCTTCCTTATTCAATGCTTTCACATTGGAAACGGTATGGCGGGTTCTGTTTTCTTTAAATTCCTCGTACATTTTACAAGAAGCAATACCGACATCCGCTCTCGGATCATCAGGAACCAAAGATTTATATGCGTTATAATTTTCCTGTGCTTTTTTCAAATCGCCCATTTGACGAAGCATGTCTGCATTATATAGCAAAACAAGTGGCTCAGTTTTCTGGAACTTCAATAGAATGGCTTTTTCATACCACTCGTTAGCTCTCTTGAAATTATCAACGTGTCTGTAACATTCAGCCGTTTTGAAGGCCATATCCCCCTTCATTGCAAGACCTGATTTAGACTTACGTTTGATTTTAGAATAGGCTAGCTCACATTTCGATGCTGCTTCGCAGTAATTCCCACTTCTATACTGAGTATTTGCATCTTTAATTTGTTTCACTTGTCCAAAAGACATGCTGGAAACAATTAAAAGTCCAGATAAAATAAGCGTTTTAACATTCATAGCAAGGTGCAATCTTTATTATATAAACACAGTGACAATCGAAGAACTATAGGATTAAAGGTATAGTTGTTCAGTAATCATGATTGCCGAAATTAAATTAAAATTTTGAATACGCACCATTTATAATAGAAAAAAAAACGACTAAAGTGCTTTTTGTGATTATTTATTC
Organism: uncultured Fluviicola sp.; assembly: GCA_965650135.1. Taxonomy (GTDB): domain Bacteria; phylum Bacteroidota; class Bacteroidia; order Flavobacteriales_D; family Crocinitomicaceae; genus Fluviicola. The sequence continues at coordinate 45,608 of CBFGNC010000013.1, read as the reverse complement.
AGAGACGTATCTATCCCATTTTTGCAGTAAAACCTGAAATCCTTCGGGTAAATCGGATTCGAATTGCATCCATTTTCCAGTTTTCGGATGTTGGAATCCTAAAGATTTCGCATGTAATGCCTGTCCGGGCAGCAAGTCAAAACAATTGGAGATGAATTGTTTGTATTTATCATGCGTCGTACCTTTTACAATCCGATCACCACCATATTCCAGATCATGAAACAAAGGATGGCCTTTCCATTTCAAATGGGTTCTGATCTGATGGGTTCTTCCTGTCTCCAGCTTACATTCAACCAGTGTAACAAGTCCGTAGCGCTTCAAAACAGTGACATGGGTTACAGCATGTTTTCCGTAATCCCCATCCGGAAAAACGGTCATCACTTTACGGTTATTTAACGAGCGTCCTAAGTTCCCTTCTATCCGTATGTCTTCTTCCATATCTCCCCAAACCAAAGCCTGGTATCTTCTTTCGGTCGTACGGTCGTAAAATTGCTTCGCCAGATTCGTCAATGCGTCTTCGGTTTTTGCAACAACCATAATCCCCGTCGTGTGCTTATCCAATCGATGCACTAACCCCGGTCTGCCAAAATAATCGGATTTTCGTTCGGGCAGATTATCGAAGTGATAGACCAAAGCATTCACCATCGTTCCGGTATAATTACCGTAGCCCGGATGAACTACCATGTCTGCAGGTTTGTTCACTACAATGACATCGTCGTCTTCATAAACAATGTCTAATGGTATATCCTGCGGAATCAATTCGAGCTCACGGACAGGATATGGCAATACAATCGCCACTTCATCCTTCGGTTTTATCTTGTAGTTCGACTTGACTGATTTGCCATTGACAACTACACTTCCATTTTTCGCTGCGGATTGGATCTTATTCCGGGACGTATTCGGAAGCCTGTCTAATAAGTATTTATCTATGCGAACAGATTCTTGTCCTGGATCTGCAATAAAACGGTAATGTTCAAAAAGGTCTTCTTCTTCTTGTTCCACATCCTGAACATCTTCATTCATCTCTTATCTAATAATTTTTTTAACTACATGGGAATTGTTCAATCTCAAAAAGTAAATTCCACTTGGAGAATCACTTAAATCAAATCGCAAATCTTCGGCATCAACATTCAAAAGGATCCTTCCTTGTGAATCAACCAACACAGCACCGGGAAATGACATTTCCGATCTCCAATCTATGTTTACTATTCCAGTTGTCGGATTCGGGTAAACGTTCCATTCTATTTCTTCCCGAGACAATTCATTTACTGCCAGGTTAATGTTGTCGCTTGTTTGTATGATCGGACGAATCATAGGAACTCCCGATAGCGAAGACGGTGACCAATTAATCCCGCCATTCAAGGAGTAATACAATTTATTCGTTTGAGGCGTATTTCTATCAAAACCGATATTCAGCGGATCTGCATCAATTTGTCTCATTCCAACGTAAAATGTACCCGCACTTGACGGAAGCGGAAGTCTTGTATCTTTTAAAATATAGTCCGTGTAGACACCTCTCCCTTCTTCATAGATCGGGGTTCTTGGGTAGAAAAATTGATCTTCGTAAAGAACCGCCCCTGGAACACCGCCATTATCTCCCCAAACAGTCAGTAAGAATAATTTGTTGGACAGGTCCTTCACTGTAGGAACAAAGCAAATTCGAACTCCAAGTAAGGTATCTGACTGATATGGCTTGAATTTAAGCGCCACTCTGCCCTGTACTTGTGAAATTCCATATGCTGCTTCTGCAGAACCATCATCATAGGCGTAAACGTTTTCAAAGACCTGTTTCATGTACGAAGAGTCATTCAGCGTTAGATTCGGGAACTGGGCTCCTGCGTTTGCGATAATATCAAAGGTTTTGGTGTTGACTGATGGAGTGGTTGAGAAAACATAACCGCCCGTAAAATCGTGCACACTTGCAACAGTGGTTCTCGGCGCATAGTTCAATGCTCCGGATAAAGTCGACCCGGCCATCGTAAATGAACCTTCGGTTGTTCCTGCAAAATCAACCTTTACAGTTCCATTCAGGTTATTCTCAGGAATATTCGACCCATTTCTCACAGATACTTTTACTGCCGGATTCATATGTGTCGGATTGTTCACCCAATGCTCCCAAGGCACTTCAGTATATGTATCAATAAGCGATCCGATATTGTATCCGAATGCAAAATCTTTGAAAAGTGTATCCTGGTAACCGCTTCCACTTCTTAAATGGACATAATCCAGGTGAAATTCATCCAGCATTCCGGATAGCCCTCCATAGTTTTTAAACCTAAACTTAAACCCGTTTGTCAAATATGCTGCATTCACTATTCTCAAGTGCCCCAATTGGAAATCATTCAGGACCCCTCCATTCGTTGCCCAAACGCGTTTCCATTGATCAGCCCCTTGGTCAAAAAACTCCAGGACCAAGGAATCCTGCTGTTCAGGAGCGTCACCGAATCCCTGACGTTGAACCAGAAAACTGAGATAAATCGAATCATTCGGAGTGTAGGAAGATAAATCAATGGTCTTGGAAGTCAGGTAATCTGCATAATCCGTTAAAACAGTTCCAATAGCATACGGATAACCTGTTTCATCCAAACCATCAAACGTGACCACTCCGAGAGTCCATGGATTCACGGCATGTGTATAATTGTGATATGCATACAAATCAGTCCAGTACTTGTTCGGATTTACTTCATGTGCAAAAAAGACAATTACCGAATCCTGATGTGTGTCAGGATTTGACAACGCAATGGTATCCGAGGCATTTACAAAATCAGTAGTATCGAAGATATTATATGGCGGATATAGTTGGATCTGGGAATAAACCACGGGATAATTTTGAAAATCCGCCATCTTGATGGTAATCAAAGGTAACTCCGTCTGAGTGGTTATTCCGGCAGTGGTCGTATAACGTTTAGTTGGTGATGTGGAGAATTTCTTGTCAACCGTCAAAGGAACATCCGACAGGTCTGTCAAATAGAAAAACTGCTGCTCCGTCACACCCGGATCTCCAGGTTGCGCATCCAAATTCGAGAATTTCGAATGAGAGAATTCGTCCAAAAGAGGCAGCGACAAGGTGTCAAATGAATAAACAAAGGTGCTATCAATATTGGTTGTGCTTTTCAAGTTCAGGGATCTCTTGGCTGAAACCTCTCTTTTCATTGCACCGATCGGACTAAGAACCTCTTGTCCAAAAGAAACAAAACCAATTACAAAAACAAAAACGGATACTAAACTAAATTTCATCTAATCAAAATTATCTACTTCTTTTCAGCTGAAATCATGATGGTTGTACCTGACGGAACGGTGACCCCTTCAATAAACTCGGGGCTTTGAGAGTAAATAACAGCATTTGCTGAATCCGCGGCGTTTGTACATCCATCGCATGAACCAACTGAAACTAGTAGCGATATTCCACTTAAACGCGCTTTAGCCTCAGATATTGTCAGTCCATTCAAATCAATCACCGTAACAGGTTGCGCATCATCATTCTGACCAACAACCAAGGTAATCGTACTTCCAACCGGAATTTTTGTTCCTTCCTTGATTTCCCTTCCGTTATAAAGTTGTCTCAATACAGCTCCGTTCGATTCACTCGTAGGAACGTAAGTTTTACGACATTTCAATCCTCTGTTTTTCAGGATGCTTTCTGAAATTCGTTCGGATTTGTCAATCAGGCTTGGCATTTCAACCAAACGTGACTTCTTGGAAACCTGTACGCGGATAATTCGCCCGGGTTTCACGCATACCAATGATTTAGAAGTCGGAAGCGGATCTTGTGAGACAATTGTACCGGAAGGTAATTCCGGTCTGTAAATGGAGTCCAAAACTTCTATTTTCAATTCCAATGCTTCCAGCTTGGACTGCGCACTACTTGTTTTCAACCCAACCACATTCGGAACATCGATTTTCACACCGTGATTCGTAGTCGAATCCAAATAGAATACAACGATAGTGATCACTAAAAAATAGGTAAGCAAAATGAAGATTGAATGCTTCAAAAAATGCTTGCTCCAAACAAATGCCTTAAGCTTCTGAAAAAACTTCATAAATCGATTGTAAGTTGCACAAATATAGAAAGAATGTTTCTGCAAGGATGCACTGCCATGACGAAGCTTTTAACAATCTATTCTGAAAACTTTTCCTACCGTTGAAAATCGCAGTTCAAATAACCGCTAATTTTGTAAAAAAATGAAGGTATGAAACTAGTTGGTTTGTTTTGTGGCGGTTATTCTTCGGAATTTGAAATCTCTTTGAAAAGCGCTCAAACCATCATGGATAATTTTCCAAACGGGTATGAGGTGGTTCCGGTTCATGTAGTAGAAACTGGTTGGTTTGTTCCACAAGGCTCGGAAAAACTTCCGTTTTCTATTGAGACGATGAGCTATTCGACAAATGGTACAGCACGTAAGATTGATATCGGATTGATCTATATTCATGGAAATCCAGGCGAGAATGGAAAAATCCAGGCTCTACTGGATATGAAGGGGATTCCCTACGTGAATTCGAATGCACTTGCTTCCGAGTTGAGTTTCGACAAGTGGTATTGCAATCAATTCTTATCGCGTTTCGGGATTCCGGTTGCAAAATCCCTTTTCCTGAAATCCAGAGATGAGTTTACTGCAGATCACATCCTGAATGAACTGGGATTACCTTGTTTTGTCAAACCTTCGGATTCAGGCTCCAGTTTTGGGATCAGTAAGGTTTCAAAGGCTGAAGATTTACAGAATGCTCTGGACAAAGCGTTTGAAGAAGGAGATACGGTAGTGGTCGAATCTTTCCTGAAAGGTACGGAGGTCACTTGCGGAATTTATCGCTCACCAAATGGATTGGTGACTTTGCCATTGACCGAAATAGTTACTGAAAATGATTTTTTTGATTACGAAGCGAAGTATCTGGGTCAATCCCAGGAAATCACGCCTGCCCGTATTCCTGACTCCATTCGAAATACTGTGTGGGAAGTTTCCAAAGAAGTCTACTCCTTGCTTCAACTCAGATCGATTGCCCGAATTGATTTCATGTTAGTAGATGATGTTCCTCATGTGATTGAAGTGAATACGACTCCTGGCTTCTCAGGAGCAAGCCTGGTTCCTCAAATGTTGGGAGTTCACGGAAAATCGATCCGTGACTTTTGGACCGAGATCTTTCAGGTTGAACTGAAGTAAACGTATTTTTTATATGCTAAGGCGCAGAGTACGCAAAGTAATATACTCAATCTTTGCGGTTAAAACCTTATAAAATGAAAAAGGGTACAATCCAAATAGTACCCTTTTCCAAACCTAAAACCCAATTTACCAAACCAATCAGAGAGATTTCTGATATATACTTGACACCCCTATGATGCGGGTATTTTTAAATGGTTGGAAAAAAAAATGAAAAAAATATTTTTTTTATTGAAAGATCATTCCACACAATGACACGGCGGATCGAAATACCACTTCACTTGCGGCATAGATTCCTCCCATTTTTGTTGAAAATGCGGACCTAACATGATGGATCTCATATCAACCGCTTCCAGTTTTTTTAACTTGAGAATCTCTTCCGGCAACGAGTTTATCGGGTTATCCCAAATGTCCAGAACCTTTAAGTCTGCCAGATAACCGATGCAAGCCGGCAAAGAAGATATTTTATTTCTTGCCAAATGCAGTTTTTGAAGTTTTGGAAACTGACAAATCACAATCGGGGCAGTATCCAGATCATTCTTCGTCACATCCAATGTTTTAAGTGATTTGAAAACACCCATTTCCAAAGGAAGTTCCTTCAATTTGTTTTTTGAAAGATTCAAGTATTTGAGATTCTTAAAGGAATATAGTTTTTCGGGGATTGTTTCCCATTTCAACTTAGAAGCATCAATTCCTAAAATTGTATCAGGGTTTGCCTTTTGAATTGCTTCCCACTTGTAAATTTTCAGGGTGTCCTGTCCAAAAAGCAAGCTATTTGTGCATAGAAAAATAATTGCGAGCAGTAATTTCATCTAGTTGAATTTGATTTTTTAAATCGGCTATATTTTCAAAACGTTGTTCATCACGGATATGTTGCATTACCTCCACTTTAATCGGACGATCATAAATCTCCTCGTGGAAGTCAAACAGGTAAATTTCGATCGTTATTTGACCGTTATTTGCTACCGTTGGCCTGGTCCCGATATTCATCACTCCAAAAACCAATTTGTCATCCAAATAAGCCTTCGCAGCATAAACTCCGTTTTTCGGGAAAATTTTCTCCGTGTTTTCAAGATCGATATTCGCCGTCGGAAAACCGATTGTCCGACCAATCTGTTGTCCTTTAACCACCTTGCCCTGCAAGACGAATGGACTTCCTATTAATTCAGCAGCATACTCTACTTTTCCTTCCAAAATCGCATTTCGAATTTTGGTGGAGCTAATCGTCACATCCCCCATAGAAATTGCAGGTAATTGAAACACCTTAAAATGGTAGATTTCACCCAACTCCTGTAATTCCTGAAATGAACCTTCCCGATTCTTCCCAAAATGATGGTCATGCCCGATATGCATTTCACTTACCCCAATCTGGTTAACGAGTACATCCCGTACAAATTCCATTGCAGACAAGCGTGAAAATTCCTTGGTGAATGGAAAAAGAATAACGGTGTCCAAGCCCAATCTTTCCAGTTTTTCCAGTTTTTCGTCAACCGTATCTATCAATTTGACCGAATAACTTTCCGGATAAAGTACCTTTCTCGGATGCGGTTCGAAAGTAAATAAAACAGATTCCTTGTTTTCTCTTTTAGCTTTTTCTACGAGCGACGTAATAATTTCCTGGTGTCCTAAATGAACTCCATCATAGGTCCCTAATGTCAGGATTGGATTATTAAACTTCGTATCTGAATTCAACTGCCGAACTACACGCATGGTACAAATGTAGTTAAACAAAAAAAGTAGTAGCGAAAAATTTTTCACCACCACTTTTTAAAATTCCGTTGCTTATCTTATAAGTTGAATATCACCATGACCACTAAGAACCGTTCCATTCAGACCTTCAACCCGGTAATTGAAGAAATAAACCCCTTCGGAAGCCAGATTTCCATTGACGGTTCCATCCCAATAGCCTTGTACATTATCATAATCGAACATTTTATCTCCCCAACGGTTTACAATCTGCACTTTAACCGATTTCGCGTAGCTGACATCCAGAAAAAACTGGTCATTAGCATGATCTCCATTCGGGGTGAAGATATTCGGGATCACTACAATCGGATCCGGAACCGGGATCACTGTAATCAATAGGGTATCTGTATCTATACAAGCACCATTTACAGCAGTTAAAACAACCACATATTCACCCGGAATGGTATATCCGTATTGTTGACCGACCGAAGTAGATGCGTTTGATTGAAAGCCATCTCCAAAACTCCAATGATAAGTTGATGCATTAGTCGAATTATTGTCAAAATTGACAGTCAAAACAGGACTTCCGTTCGTTACATCTGCAGAAACACTGGCAGTTGGAATCAACACAATCGTAATTGTAATCTGATCCGTATCTGTGCATCCATTTCCATCGGTTCCTGTAACAGTATAAGTTTGGGTTGATCCCGGTATAAATGAAATACCGTCTGTAATACCATTGTTCCAGATATAATTTTGTGCACCGGAACCGGAAAGTGTTATTTCATCTCCAATACAAACCGATTGATCCGGTCCCGCATTCACAACCGGAAGCGAATTTACAGTTACTGTCACTTGGTCTGTTGACTGACAACCATTTAAACTCACTGTAACCGTGTAAGTTTGAGTGGATCCTGGTGTAAACGCAATTCCATTTGTGACTCCGTTGTTCCAAACATAATTGGAAGCTCCAGAAGCAGAGAGCGTGACACTTGTTCCCGCACAAACCGTTTGGTTATTCCCCGCGTTTACAGTCGGGCTTGGATTGACTGTCACGATTACCTGATCCGTATTCTGACAACCATTGGCGTCTGTTCCCGTACAGATATAAGTCAATGTCACATTCGGAGTAAAAGGTACATTATCTATACCACCATTATTCCAAGTATAACTTTGAGCACCGGAACCTGCAAGCGTAACACTTGTTCCCTGACAAACAGCTTGAGGCAAGCCTGCTTCAACAATCGGAAGTGGATTGACAGTCACAACTACCTGACCGGTATTTTGACAACCGTTGACGTCTGCACCTGTAACCGTATAAGTTTGAGTCGATAACGGTATAAAAGAAGCGCCATTCGTTACGCCATTATTCCAAGTGTAGCTTTGAGCACCTGAGCCAGATAAGATTATTGAAGCTCCCTGGCAAACAGCCTGTGGCGCTCCGGCACTTACGGCAGGCAATGGATTAACAACCAAATCTACTTGATCTGTATTCTGACAGCCATTGGCGTCGGTACCGGTAACGGTATAAGTTTGATTTCCGGTTGGGTTAAACGAAACTCCATTAGCCGCTCCATTATTCCATGTATAACTTTGAGCTCCTGAACCTGATAAAGTTGCCGAACCGCCAATACAAATTGAAATGTTAGTTCCGGCACTAACCACCGGTAACCCATTGACTGTAACAGTTGTCGTAGAAGAACACAAAGAACCGTTGTCATTAATATCAACAGTGAAGTTATAAGTCCCCGGTGTACTTGGAATTGGAACACCTGTTGGATTTTGAGCACTTGAAGTAAATCCATTGGGACCTGTCCAGGAATAAGTTGCGCCGGCAATTGTTGTAGCAAACAAATCAACAGTATTCGTTCCGGCACAAACCGGTCCGTTATTCGTTGTTGTTACGGTACATCCGCATGGATTCACCACGATAGTTGCAGTTGCAGTTGTAGAAGACGGACACAAAGGGTTGCCAGTTGCAGAATTGACTGTATAGGTATAGGTTCCCGGAGTAGTTGGAGGGGTTGCTGTTACAGTTGATCCGGTCGTTCCACTTAGATTTGGCGAAGCAACCCACGTAAATGCCCCATTTCCTCCAGTTGCAGTCAAAGTAACAGTTTCTCCGACACAGATAGAAGAATTTGCAGGTGAAACATCTACCGGAATGGCAACTCCGGTATTTGCGGCAAATGTATAATTACAAATATCTCCGGCAAAACCATCAATCATGATATAATAAGTATTTCCAGGCGTCAATCCAGACGCGCTAACTGATTGAGATCCAGTAGATGGTGCCAGCTGACTGCAATAATAGGAAGTAACTGTTCCAGAACAATTGTTCGCTGAGAAAATCATAATCTGAATCCCATCTCCGTAGGTTGAATTATATACCCAGCAATCAAATGATATGGAAGTTGATGAAGCAACAAAAGTAAGAAATGAATTATTCTCAATGGAACCGCAAAATTCTCCACTCAATCCGCAATCACCCAAACCAAGAAATCCGCAGGACTGACTCCAGGTATTAACCGTATAAGAAGCAGATGTGTTTCCGCAGTATCCATTCAACTCACAAATCGGAGTTGCAGTTGCGCAAGTATTACCTGCCGCAGGGTTACTTCCACAAGGTGGCTGTGAAAATCCTTTTAATGACAGTAATAGTAGTAGTGTTAGAATTAGGTGTTTCATTTAGGTTGATTTTTTTTATTTTTAATGTAGGCCAGAATGGCCTTGTTCCGATCAGTAGGTTCCGTCCTGGCTTTATAAACAAAGTGTTCATGTAATTTATTAAATTCAGAAAGAGAACACCGATCGATTAAATCATAGATTACCTCAAGCGTTTCAGTTTTTGATTTTTCTGAAATAGATTGATAAGTGATGCTTTGAGTAGGTGTTTGCGTTCCAGGACCTTCTTGGGAAAACACGAAACTAGTGCCAATAAACAGACACAACTGTAAAAAAACAATTTTTTTCATATTAGTAGTAGTAAGTAAAATCGGGTGATTATTTAAATCGCCCTCAATGTATTAGTAATCAAATTTATGAATTTATATTTCAAGAAAAAAAACATAACACTCAATAAATCAACACTTTTAACGCAAATAGGTGCGTTGGTTTGAATATTAACAACCAACACACCCATTCTATTTTAATTTCTTATCAGTTGGATATCTCCCTGGCCTGTAAGCACCTTCCCGTTAACACCTTCGATTTCATACGTAAAGAAATAAACCCCTTCTGAAGCTATGTTTCCATTCCAGCTACCGTCCCAATAACCTTGGACATTGTCGTACATGCACATTTTGTCTCCCCAGCGGTTCACGATAGTCACTTTAACAGACTTTACGTAACTAACGGTAATGAAGAATGTATCATTATTATTATCTCCATTCGGAGTAAAGATATTTGGTACCATTACAATTGGATCCGGAAGCGGATTAACCGTTATCAATAAGCTGTCCGTATCCGTACATAAGCCATTCGCAGCAGTCAAAATCACCAGGTATTCACCTGGGTTTGTGTAAACATATTGCTCTCCGGACGTATTATTTGAATTTGCCTGTGCCCCATTCCCAAAGGACCAGTTATAGCTGGTCGCATTCAAAGAATTATTATCGAAATTCACCGTCAGGGCCGGGAATCCTTCTGTGATATCAGCAGAAACAACTGCAATAGGCAAAGGAACAATTGTAACTGTAACCTGATCTGTATTTACACAGCCATTTATATCTGTTCCGGTAACCGTATATGTTTGAGTAAATCCGGGAGTAAATGATATTCCGTTTGTAACTCCATTATTCCAAACATATGTCTGAGCTCCTGAGCCTGAAAGAGTCACTGCACCTCCAATACAGATAGATTGATCAGCACCTGCATTCACATTTGGAAGCGGATTTATTGTTACAACTACTTGGTCTGTACTTTGACAACCATTTATATCCGTACCGGTTACTGTATACGTTTGTGTGGACCCGGGTGTAAATGCTATTCCATTCGTAACCCCATTATTCCAGCTATATGTTTGAGTTCCGGTTCCAGTTAATGTTACTGATCCACCCTGACAAACGGACTGATCAATTCCTGCATTAACAGGAGAAGGCAGATTCACCGTTATCGTTACCTGATCCGTGTTCGTACATCCGTTCGCGTTAGTCCCTGTTACTGTATATGTCTGTGTGGAACTTGCAATAAACGAAATACCATTTGTCACTCCATTATTCCAGGTATAAGAAACCGCCCCTGAACCATTCAATGTTACAGAAGTCCCCTGGCAAACGGTTTGCACCGCCCCCGCATCAACCGCAGGAAGGGGGTTTACGGTAACAACTACTTGATCTGATCCCTGACAACCGTTAGCATCTATTCCTGTAACCGTATAAGTTTGTGTAGAAGCCGGTGTAAATGAAACACCATTTGAAACGCCATTATTCCAGGTATAAGATTGTACTCCCGAACCGCTTAGCACCACTGCCCCCCCTATACAGACTGCCTGATCAGTCCCGGCATTAATTGGCGGATTCGGATTCACCGTTACTTGAATGGTTGAATTTGCAGCACATCCGTTCGCGTCTGTTGCAGTAACCGTATAATTTGTTGTCCCAGCCGGACTAACGGTATTGCTTGACCCGTTTGGTAATGAATTACTCCATGTGAAAACATACCATCCATTTCCTCCCGTCGCCTGGGCATTCATAGTGACGCTACCACCAGCACATGTAGACAATGGTGTATTCGTAGTCACGTTAACAGGAGTAGGTTGGGCAATTGTAACTGAAATTGTATCGTGACAATTATTCCCGTCTGTGACAACATAGTTATATGTTCCTACTGCTAAACTTGTAAATGTATTCGATACCTGAGGAGAACCTCCTACAGGAGAATAAGTATACGGCAACGGAGTTCCTGCGCCTCCAAGTTGTGCACTTCCATCACTTAATCCATTGCAGGATACATCTTGATTACCTATTAAAAGAGCCGTCAAGTTGTTTACAATACCCACTATAGCCGGCACGGATGCAGGACAACCGTTATCGTCAACAACTTGGATCGTATAGGTTCCACCAGCTACATTGTTAAATGTCGGGCTGGTTTGTGATGCTCCTCCATTCGAAGAATAATGCAATGTCCCGGTCCCTCCGGATCCGGATACCGTTAAGCTTCCATCACTCCCGGAGCAACTCGCATCTGTTGCCGACACAAAAGAAATTGTTACAGCCGTCGGTTGTGTAATAGTTACAGGTTGAGTATCCGTGCATCCGTTCGCGTCTGTCACTTCAATAGTATAATTACCCGCAGTTAAGTTCGAATAAGTGCCACCGGATTGAGTCGACCCGCCGTTTAATGTGTATGTATATGGAATTTGCCCACCTGAAATAGCTGTTACAGCCGAACCGTTTGAACCACCATTACAAGAAACATCCGTGCTGCTTGCCAATGTTAGATCAATTGTACTTGACGGACCAACAGTTGCAGCAATACTTCCTTGACAGCCATTCATATCCTGAACCAAAATAGTATAATTACCTGCAGCAAGGTTTGTAAACACTCCGCTCACTTGCCAGGTTACTCCGTTATCAATCGAATATTGATAACCACCTGCACCACCGGTTCCCTGGACCTCGAAACTACCCGTTGCCCCGGCACAAGAAGGGGGTGTTGAAGCAATTTCATTTCCGGAAGGAGTTGAAGGATCAGGAGAAACAATCATATTGTCAGTCTTGACAATCACCGTTCCATCACAAGCTGTATAAGTCACTTGAGCAGTATATGTTGTAGTTGCTGTAGGGCAAACGTTTACCGTGGTTCCGGTGCCTATACTCGTTCCTCCTTGGAACCATTCAGTCGTGTAAATCGGTGCTCCGTTTGGAGTAAAGCGCCATCCTTCAGGTGTCGAAACTGTCCAATTTGGTGTGGTATTTCTGTTAGGGGCCGCAATTCCAGCCGTACCGGCCGGATTTTGAATCCCTATAATTGCTGCACCCCCATTCCAACTGGAACATAACCCTTTATTGTTGACATAAACGTCTATCACATTCGTGGTTTCATATAATACCATCATAAATGTTGAGAAAACACTGTTATTACAAGAGGACGAATAGTGGGGCAACCCATTATAGGATACTACAAATATCCTACATGGAGCCGATCCTACAACATACCATTTCACAGTTCCACCATAGGATGGGTCAATATCATGATAAATCCCAAAGACATCACCAGCTGTTGTCAGACTTGTTGAGGGACATGAAGCAGTAAATGACCAGGGTTGGCTGGTTGGGGCATATGTTCCAAATTTAATGGAGCCATTCGATCCAATTTTACAACTTGTATATGATTGACCATAATAACAAAAGGTAAACGGTAATGTAATTTGAGGACTCCAAACATCATCGGTACCTACTGAAACCCCTGTTCCACCTGCCTGATTATATGCAATTGGTGGTGTATGAGGAATCGAAGCTACCGTATAAGTCGTTGTAGCACCTGCATGAAACGGAACCGCATTCAGTGTTGCGCATGGCTGATTACAAGTAAGAGTCTGATCTGCTCCCGCATCCACACTCGGACATCCCGGAAATTGAGCTAGAGCCGTCGAAAATACTGACAGGATCCCTATCAGAGTAGTAGTAAGTTTCATATTTAGTAGCAATAAGTAACGTAGTGTAAACGAAGATATGAAAAAAAGGTTGCATTTCAAAAAAAAGGTATGCAAATCATTGGATATCAATATCTGCACACCTTTAAATTTCTATTTGTTTATCCTGCTAATTTCTTATCAACTCTACATTTCCTTGTCCGGTTTGAGTGGTGCCATCCAATCCGGTCGCCGTATAGTTATAGAAATAGACTCCCTCATCTGCTAAGTTTCCATTCACTCTTCCGTCCCAGAAACCATTAATTCCGGAGTAAGAAGCTATTTTGTTTCCCCATCTGTTTACAATAGTAACATCCAAAGATGTAGCATTTTCAAGAGCAATGAAGAATTGATCATTAATACCATCACCATCAGGAGTGAAAATATTCGGTACAGTTACAATCAGAGGATTGTAAAAAACAGTTATTACCACAGTGGATGTATCGTAACAAATTCCGTTACTAGCAGTCAGCACAACAGTATATACACCTGCCGAGTTATAATTGACAATTGGATGATAAGACAGATTGGATGTCTGAAAAGACTGCCCGTTTCCATAGTCAAATGAATAATTAGTTGCATTTGTACTGTTATTATAAAACTCCACGGTCAAAACAGGAATTCCGGAAGAAATATCAGAGCTCAGTGAAGAAACCGGTGCCGGAACTACAGTTATTGTAACCTCACTCGTATCCTTACATCCATTACCATCAGTCCCGATAACCGTATAAGTCTGCGTGCCAGCCGGTGTGAAAGACACATTATTTGTAACACCGCTACTCCAGATATAGGTTTGCGCTCCTGATCCGGACAGTGTGATTGGCATTCCAAGACAAATCGTCTGATCCGAACCTGCAGTAACTGTCGGTTGTTGATTCACTGTCACTGTTACCTGATCCGTATCGGTACATCCATTTGCAGCAGTTCCGGTTACAGTATAAGTTGCGGTAGAGCTTGGAGTAAACGCTACTCCATTCGTTACTCCATTATCCCAAGCGTATGTTTGGGCTCCCGAACCCGAGAGTATCACGGATTGACCCATGCAAATTGTTTGGTCGGATCCTGCATCAACGACAGGATAAATGACATTCACACTTGTGGAAGCAGGTAACGATTCACAGGTTGTACTCTCATAAGATGTTGTAGCTACGATTGTAAAAGTTGAAACTCCCGGAGGCAAACCACCGGCGGATGTGTTTGCAGAGGTAGGATTTGAAACTCCCGGACCGGTCCAAAATAAAGTTGTATTAGCCATAATGGTAATCGGAGTAGTTAAAACAGTTGATACAGGAACCTGAAAAATAGATGCGGAAGCTGCCGTACATGAATTGTCATTAATTGCAGAGTTGATTGCTCCGGAACCATATCCGATAGAAGTCGGCGATCCACAAATAGATGTCAGATTTGAAAACGTGATTTGAGCATTCGTCAACGACCCGACATCCGCTCCAATACAATCATAAATCTGAACAGCCCAACCACCTGCCGCAGCATTGCAACCTATTAAACTTGACCAATCGATAGTTGAATTGGTTAGACCATAGCTCGAATACGTCCCAGTCAAAGGGGTACTTGATGAACAAACATCTAAATTCCCTCCACCGGAATTTGTAAAACAAAGACCGCTAATATTATCTCCGCTGTTACAAACTGATCCCTGGCCATTAGCTCCCGGATTCGGGCTAAGCAAAATAGTTGGTGAACCGCATGCCGGAGGTCCGACCAAATAGAAAGCCAAATCCGAAACGAACGTATGAGTCGCGTCAAAGCAAACTTGAATTTGCGTATTTACATTGATTAGGGACTGTGGTGGTGGTGGATTGTAATAAGAAAAAGATCCTGTAGTATTTACTGTGGAAGACAAAGAAGCATTATTACAGTTCGATAAAGAACTTGATGCCGTAACTTCTGTATTCAGATTCCAAACCCAGGCTACATAACAATCCGTTACCGCATTCGAAGCATCACGGATTTCCACACGATAACCATCGCTTGCAAGATTCGATATGGCGGAAGTACTCACTCCGGACTCATTGGATAAGGATTGCCAGGAAGAAGTTCCCTGATCGTGATAAAACCAGTTAAAGGTAAATGGTCCCACTCCACTTGTTGGAGTAGCTGTTAGACTTCCTTGTTGTGCACCGAGTGTCGTTCCACACCAGATGTAAATCGGATCATTCGGAGCACCATTCGTATAAGAGGTCATGGAAGATCCGGAATTACCATTTGGGACCAACTGCGCATGACCATATACTGAACTTGCTAAAGCAAGAAGAATTAATAACTTTTTCATGACTAATTGGATGATTTAAGTTCGTTCATTCTTTTAGTAATCAGCGCTTTCTCATTTAGATAATACTCACGATCAGTTAAAGTGGTATGGGACAATTTCATCTCTACATGTGCCAAAGCATCCATACATTCCGGAAGATTCCAATCCTGAATTGTTCGAATACGGACAGGTTCCTCTTTTTTCGGTTCCGTTATTTTTTCAACCCCTTGGGCCTGGTGAACAATTACGCCATTTGGCAATTGAGTCGTATTTGATTGTGAATGGCATAATGCTGGCGAAACGCAGGCATATAAACCAAAAAGAATTAATTTTTTCATTTTAGTATCGGTATAACAATATTAATCGGCTGCTTCAGCAATAACAAAACGAAAGGTATTTTTGAAAAGTTGCACCCTTTCAACGTTTTTTTTCGTTGATATATCAAGCTGTAAACTCCTTATTTTCATTGGGGTTTCAGAAAAACAAGCCTCGTTTTTGAGCTTTGAAAACGAGGCTGTGAAAGCTGATTATGTCTGATTGACGAATATTTACGAAAGACCTTGATAAATCAAGCATCCCGGTAATTTCGAACGTTTAAAAAAAGGAATTTCCAAACTCCATTATTTTAGGAGTATTGCATCCATTTTGAATGATTTAATATAAAATAACAGAGACAATCAATAATCTTTGTCTTTTTATTGCACCTATACCATAAATGTGGTATTTTTGTCAACGAAATACAGCTTTATTTAAAATTAATCTAAATAAAGAATACAACATACTTGTCATGATTACAGTAACAGAACAGGCAAAAAAACAAGCCATTCGTTTAATGGAAGACGAAGGAAAAGCAGGCTATTTCATACGAGTTGGTGTTGAAGGAGGAGGTTGCTCCGGATTGATGTACCAACTTACATTTGACAATCAGGAACACGCAGACGACAAGACTTTTGAAGACAACGGAATTAAGGTTGTTGTTGACAAGAAGAGCTTTTTATACCTTATCGGAACCACTTTGGATTTCTCCGGTGGTTTGAATGGAAAAGGATTTATTTTTTCAAACCCAAATGCTGGAAGAACTTGCGGTTGCGGGGAATCTTTCTCATTATAACAATAGTACAGAATTTAGATGGGTTACACTGAAAACGATTTAGCGAAGGATTTAGAAAATTCGGAATACAAATTCGGTTTTACAACTGATATCGAATCGGATAGAGCTCCGCTTGGATTGAACGAAGACATTATCCGATTCATTTCTGCAAAAAAGGAAGAACCGGAGTGGTTATTGGAATACCGATTGAAATGCTATCAGATCTGGTCGGAAATGACTGAGCCTTCTTGGGCACATATCTCATATCCAAAACCGGATTTCCAAGGAATCTCTTATTATGCGGCTCCGAAGCAAACCAAAAAATATGAAAGTTGGGATGATGTAGATCCGGAGATGAAAGAAACCATGGCAAAATTGGGAATTTCATTAGAGGAGCAACAGCGTTTAACCGGAGTTGCCGTAGATTTTGTAATGGATTCCGTTTCGGTTGCGACAAGCTTCAAATCCAAATTGAAAGAATTGGGAATTATTTTCTGTTCTTTCTCTGAAGCGGTTCAGGAACATCCCGAATTGGTAAAACAATATATGGGATCTGTGGTACCGGCAACTGATAACTTCTATGCCGCACTGAATTCCGCAGTATTTACAGACGGTTCTTTCTGCTACATTCCGAAAGGAGTGAGATGCCCGATGGAATTGTCTACTTACTTCCGGATCAATGAAGCAAATACTGGCCAATTTGAACGCACTTTAGTTATTGCAGATGAAGGTTCATATGTTTCTTACTTAGAGGGCTGCACAGCTCCTCAACGTGATGAAAACCAACTGCACGCCGCTGTTGTCGAGTTAGTTGCATTGAAAGATGCCGAAATCAAATACTCCACTGTTCAAAACTGGTATCCCGGTGATAAGAATGGACAAGGAGGTGTTTTCAATTTCGTAACGAAACGTGGTATTTGTGAAACAAATGCGAAAATTTCCTGGACGCAAGTTGAGACAGGTTCAGCAGTGACTTGGAAATATCCATCGTGTATCCTGAAAGGGGATAATTCTATCGGTGAATTTTACTCCGTTGCTGTTACTAATAATTTTCAGCAGGCAGATACCGGAACAAAGATGATCCATTTAGGGAAAAACACCAAAAGTACCATCATCTCTAAAGGAATTTCAGCTGGAAAATCGCATAACTCTTATCGCGGATTAGTTCAAATTCATAAAAACGCTCACAATGCGCGTAATTTCTCTCAATGCGATTCTTTATTGATGACCGATGAGTGCGGCGCCCATACCTTCCCATATATTGAATGTAAAAACCCAAGTGCCAAAATTGAACACGAGGCAACCACTTCAAAAATCGGGGAAGATCAGATTTTCTATTGTTTGCAACGAGGAATCTCCGAAGAAAAAGCAATCAGTTTGATTGTAAACGGATATTGCAAGGAAGTTTTGAACCAGCTACCAATGGAATTTGCCGTTGAAGCACAAAAATTATTAACGATCAGTTTAGAAGGATCGGTAGGATAAAATAATTAGGAAAAGTCCTCTCTCTTTATCCCCTCCAAAAGGGGAATTAAAAAACTTCCTCCCTTGAGGGAGGATTGAGGAGGGTGGTAAATGAATTAATAGGTATGTTAAAGATCACAAATTTACACGCGTCGATTGACGGAAAAGAAATCCTGAAAGGATTGAACCTGGAAGTGAAAGCCGGAGAAGTACACGCTATCATGGGACCGAACGGTGCCGGAAAAAGTACCTTGGCAAGTGTATTAGCGGGACGTGAAGAATACGAAATCACGGCCGGCTCAGTTGCGTTTGATGGAGCTGATTTGCTTGAGATGGCAACAGAAGATCGCGCAAGAGAAGGTTTGTTTCTGGCATTTCAATATCCTGTTGAAATCCCTGGAGTTTCGAACATCAATTTTTTGCGCACTGCATTAAATGAAATTCGCGAGTATCGGGGCGAACCACAGATTTCAGCAAAAGATTTCATGGCATTGGTAAAAGAAAAATCAGCTATCGTGGAATTGGATGCTAAATTAGCTTCCCGATCAGTAAATGAAGGTTTTTCAGGTGGTGAGAAAAAACGCAACGAAATTTTCCAAATGGCGATGTTGGATCCGAAACTTGCAATTTTGGACGAAACCGATTCAGGACTGGATATTGATGCTCTTCGCATTGTTGCGAATGGTGTAAACACCTTGAAATCGGATAAAAACGCAACCGTGGTCATTACACACTATCAGCGCTTATTGGATTACATTGTACCTGATTTCGTCCATGTACTTTATGATGGCCAAATTGTAAAATCAGGTCCGAAAGAATTGGCTCTCGAACTGGAAGAAAAAGGTTACGACTGGATTAAAGCAGAATTTGCTCATTAATTAAATCATGCAGATGCAAACCATTGAAAAAGAATCGGCAGCAAGTGTGAATTGGCAATTGAATGGGTCTTTTTTGTTAAACCCCGCACTTCGTCAAAAAGCACTTGAAGTTTTAGAGAACACTCCTTTTCCAACTACGAAAACGGAAGCCTGGAAATATACCCGTGTTGCTAAAATCAAAAATAGCAATTTATCGATCCAGGAAAACCCGGTTTCTTTAACCGGAAATTTTGGATTGTCGGAGAGTTCGATCCGATACGTTTTCGTAAATGGACATTTTTCGGAGGAGCTTTCTTCCAAATCCTACCCGGATGGAGTAAAAATTGGTGCGCTTTCCAAAATGGATGAAGCTGAAGTGCGCGTTTTGGGTGGAAATGTATTGTTGGATGGCGAAGTTTTCTCCTCTATCAATACAGCTTATGCAACCGATGGACTATACGTTCACGTTTCTGCTAAAATGCAAATTGAACCAGTTATCGAGATCATTCAGATCAACACTGAAAATAATATCCTGACAAATTTGCGCCATGTACTTGTTGCAGAAGCATTTTCGGAAGCAAAATTCATTCAACGCTCCATTTCCGTAGGTGGTTCGGATAATTTCACCAATGTGATTTCTGAAATTCATGTCGGAAAGAATGCCAAACTGACTATCGATAAATTACAGGAAGAACACGAATCTTGTTTCCAGGTTTCAACCGAATTGGTCAATCAGCACCAGGATTCTAACTTTACAATAAATACAGTTACCTTAAATGGTTTATTGGTTCGCAACAATCTGACGATTGAAGTGGATGGACAGAATTGCGAGACACATTTGAACGGCGCTTACATCCTGAACGGAAATCAACATGTGGACAATCATACGATTGTGGATCACAAGGTGGCGAATTGCGAATCCAATGAATTGTACAAAGGTGTGATTGACGGAAAAGCAACTGCAGTATTCAACGGAAAGGTCTACGTTCGGAAGGATGCCCAAAAAATCAATGCATTCCAATCCAATGGAAACGTATTATTGAGTGATGACGCAACCATCAACAGCAAGCCCGAATTGGAAATCTATGCAGATGATGTGAAATGTTCACATGGTTCCACAACCGGCCAATTGGACGAAGAAGCAGTTTTCTACTTGCGTGCAAGAGGTTTGAGTGAAGCAAGCGCAAGACAATTAATGGTTGGTGCTTTCATCGAAGATGTCATTCAAAAAATTGAAAATGAAACAGTAATTGATCGCATTCATGTTATCTTGAAAGAGCGATTTAACTGGACGATATAAAAACAACAGAGTATAAAAAAAGGAAGTAGCTACTTCCTTTTTTTATGTCCTATTTTGAGATTAATTTTAATTCGGGTTTTCCCAAAGGCACTTTTTTCAACCTTTCATCTTTAGCTGTCGAAGGATCAACTAGCTTCAATTCCGGTTTTTTATCATTATTGGGAGTGTTAACTGGTTCAGTAGCTAACTTCGGCTCGGGAACTTTTTTATCAATTTCCTGTCCATAACTATAACCACTGATTAATACGATCAGTATAATTAAACTTTTTTTCATATTTAAGGAATTACAGATAAGGTTACGTGGCAATTATTTGGTAAAGACGCTGCATTGATAACTGCGTCATCTGTTCCTGAAACAAGCCCAACAGAACCCTGAACAAAAAACGTGTAGCTATTCCCAACCGTCAAACCGGTTATATTTTTGGACCAGGCACAACTCCATGTTGTTGTGGTTCCCGTAACATCATCATAATTCTGAATATTCGTATTCGTACCTCCATATGAAGTTGCCCCATTCATAATCCGGAAATTAACATAAGACATTGAATTCGTATATCCAAAACCTGAAGAGGTGAATATCACCAATGCACTTGTTTTAGTGGCTGTAAATGTAACACTCACCCCTGGTATATTGACAAATGTTGCATTCGTAATCGTAAAATCTGAAGCTAAAGAAGCACTGGCCGGATTAGCTGTTGGACCCGCTGGTCCCTGAGGTCCCGTTGCACCGGTCGCTCCTGCCGGGCCTGTAGCACCAGCCGGACCAGTTGCGCCAACTGCACCATCAATTCCATTTATTCCAGCCGGACCTTGGGGACCTGCCGGACCCGCTACTCCCGCCGGGCCTTGAGCACCAGCCGGACCGGTTGCACCTGCTGCACCATTAATACCGTTTGTTCCTGCCGGGCCTTGGGGGCCAGTTGGTCCTGCCGGACCTGTAGCTCCCGCTGGACCTTGAGGACCTGCCGGACCCACTCCACCCGCATTACATAAATTTTGCCAGGAAGTTGAACTACTTTCGTAAAAGAAAAAACAGTTCACATCAATATCATAAACAAGCAAACCTTCGGTAGGTGCTGCAATAGCATTCCGTTGAACGGTTGTCATTCTTGGTACTAATACCCCTTGATTAGTTGATTGCATTTCCAAAATTGCATTCGGATTCGGAGTAGTAGTTCCAATTCCAACATTGTTTTGAGCATACACCGCGTTTAATCCAAAGATAAATGCGATAGCAGCAATAAAGTTGTGTTTTTGTTGCATGATCCTTTTTGATTAGTTTCTGATAACTGTTACATTACCTTGATAATTGTATTCTTTTGAAGCAGATGAGGCTTTCAGTTTATAAAAATAAACCCCTTCATCAACCGGTTTGCCATCCACCTTCCCGTCCCAAATATGTGACGGATCACTCGATACAAACATGGTATTCCCCCATCGATTTACGATAACGAGGTTATAAGATTTAATTCCTGCAGTTTTGATCAGAAAAATGTCGTTCGTGCCGTCGTCATTAGGTGTAATGATATTCGGAACTACAATATCCTGGAAAATTTCAATTGTTTGTGTCAAACTTCCCATACAACCATTTGAACCGGTAACCATCAAAGTGACCTGATATCCTTCAGCTCCATCTTCATAGGTGTGACCCGGATTCTGAATCTGGGAACCTTCTCCGTCACCAAAATTCCAATCCCAGGATATTGATCCGTTAGTATTATCCGTAAAGCTGTAGCTCGTTCCATCTTCCGTATAGGAAAATTGAACATTCGGAGATGGATTAATTGTCGGTGTACATGTTCCCGATTGGGAAGTACAACCATTGGTACCCAAATCGACCACCGAAACAGCTCCTGTTCCAGTTGTCCAATCAACTAATACCGATGACGTTCCTTGTCCGGATGTAATGGTTCCATTCGATGGGAAAGTCCACTGAAAGTTTCCTGATCCTCCGACTACTGCGAATACATTATTAAATGAGTTCTCACAAATTGTAGGACAATTCAAAGTTGGCGGTCCGGGTTTGACTGAAGATAAAATATATGGATGTCCCGGATTTGTAAAATTCCAAGCTGAGCGTGTGCGAGTTGTAAATCCACCATTCGGGCTTGCCGTAGTTGTCCCCATGTCATTCCAGTTGGAGCTTGCATTTCTCCAATGAGCAATTCCAGTCCAATCATTATCAGTTGCAATAACATAAAACAATCTGACATCGGTCGGAGCAGAACCAACTAACCGTTCTATCGAATGGAAATAGAGCGGATTCAAGGAACATTCGTTGCCATCAGTCTGAGTCCTGTCGAAAGTTTGTGTATTGGAATCAAAATTATTGAAACGCACTGTATATTCTGATGCTTCATTTGTCTGAGGTACAAGTTCTACCGGTCTGAATCGCACCGTCCCATCGCTTGAACCTGTAGGGAAAATATAGGTGTTTGTTGAATTCGTCAAACGGGAAAGTGTTCCTGGCAGTAAACTGCTTACAAATCCTTCAGATCCGAATGTATTGGTATAAGTCACTGCCGTAATAGCCGGGTTCAACACGAAAAATGAATTTGTTTGCGTTTCCAGTTCAGCAACATTGATCTGTAAAACTCCGGTCGAACCGGTAGATGCATTGACACCTTGCAGCGTTTTTTTTCGATTATTTCCTGTGCCCGATCCAGTCAGAATCAGGTTATTGAAAATCGTAGAAACTCCATTGGTTGAAGTAATGAACTGTTGGGTATTTCCAAATAAGGTAACAGAAGACGTGCCACTATTGAAGGTACCATTATTGATCCAATCCTGCTCAACCCGATAAAATCCATTCCCGTTTACCGTAGAATTGTTTCCAATTTTGAATGTCCCTGGAATTGGAAGCGTCGAATTCTTTGTAATGGTCGTGGAACCGTTATTCGTCAAAGTAGTTGTTTGAGCCAACTCAGCCCCGCCATTCACCTGAACCAAAGCTCCTGAAGAAATGGAAATAACTGCCCCATTTGAATACAGAATCTGCCCAATAGAGCAAACAGGAGATAGTAATGCCAGTAGTAGCGTACTAGTTAGTAGTTTCATCGTAGTGTCCGATTAATGTAAAGGCAAAGATAACCAATGCTTTATCAATTATCCTAAACTTTAGACTGTTAAATTCCATATTCAGTTGCATATCTTCCTGATTTTATTGATTTTAGATGAAATCACAGTTGGTTTTGTGAAATAAAGCGACACTTTATTTCAGATATTAATCTTCCGGTTAAATAATCGGAATCTCCCTGCCAACTGTTTCAGAATTCGGTATTCGTAATTCGGATTTAGTTAACTTTGCAGCATGGAAGAACGTTTGGACAAAATATTAGTCGATCGGGGCTTGGTAACCTCCCGGACACGCGGTGAAGAGCTTATAAAAAACGGCGACGTGTTGGTAAATGGTATTTCCGTAGAGAAACCGGGTAAGAAAATTCATATTGATGCCAAAATTCTACTTTTGAACGAGGAATTGACATGGGTTTCAAGGGGTGCTCTCAAATTGCTCAAAGCGATCGATCATTTCCAGATTCCGATTGCGGATAAGACATTTATTGATCTGGGAGCTTCCACAGGTGGTTTCACTGAAGTACTTTTAAGCAAAGGTGCAAGCCATGTTTTTTGCGTGGATGTGGGACATGGACAATTACATGAACGCATTCGAACGAATCCTTCCATAACGAATATTGAAAAAACGCACATCCGGGAATTAACGAATACGCATATTCCCGAAACAGTTGACGGCATGGTGATCGACGTTTCATTCATTTCACTGGAAAAAGTACTTCCCTTCACCGGTTCTTTCGTAAAAGAAGGCGGCGCTTTGGTTGCACTGATCAAACCGCAATTCGAATTGGAGAAACGCTTTTTGAACAAACATGGAGTGGTCAAAAGTGCTTCAGTTTATCCGGAGATCCTGAAACGAATAGAAAAAGCAGCCAGCGATTCCCATTTTGAAGTAACCGGAATCATCGATTCTCCAATTATCGGTGGAGATGGAAACAAGGAATTCCTGATGTTTGCTACGAAGAAATAAAGGATTAAACTGAAACGCAAAGAATGGAAGAACGCAAAGAGTGTATCCCTTAGCGTTCTCAGTGGCCTTTACGGTAAAAATAAAAAGTCCCACTTGCGTGGGACCTTTATTCAAGCCAGTTCTACCTTGCCTCGACTATTTCGTTATCGTTTGAGCCGTAGTAATTTTTCAAACTCCCTTGGAGAAGTTGATAACGAAATAAATATCTTTCTTACCCCTTAGATGCATCACATCTTAAAAGGTTGGAATTAAAATGAATATTTTATTTGGAGCTTCACTCCTTGTATGTCATTAAACACCGCATTCTCACTTTTCAATCGGGAAACAAACTGATACTGCATTCCTAAACCGAGTGCTGTTTTATTCCTGAATGGCGTGAAGTGGTAATCGATTCCGGCTGTTGCACCGATTTGTAATTTCTTCGAATTATAGACATTCGTAATCGCTGTTCTGCTTTCTTCGTAACCGTTCAACAGGCGATTCACAGAAATTCCTCCGTAAACAGTTACGCCTTTAAACGTATATCCGACAGAAGACATCAGGTAAATGGTGTTCAATTTCTGGTTTGAGTTTGTATAGCGCCCGTTTACATAACTACCGTTTGATTGCGCATATTGGCTAAATCCTAAATCCTGTGTAAACCGCAATCTTCCCGAGTATAAATGATACTGGAAATCCGCAGCTATACCCATGGAAGGAATCGAACTGGAAAATGCGGTCCGGTCTTTCTCATTGATAAATGCAAACTGCCCACCAACCAAGGCACTGAATCTTGGTTTGAATGGAGATTTATAAGGCAAGAATTCAAAATCTCCGATTACACCAGGTTGAACACTGATCTCTTTTCTTCCCAATTCATCCAAATCAGCCAGGTCATTTAGATTCGTATTTGTTTCCTCATTCGAAGCCGCTACCCCATTGGTTTTTGGTTCGTTTGTCTGAACCGTGCTATTTTGAGCGAGGTTTTGATTCGCATTCAACGCGTTATTGTTCTCTACCCCTCGTTCATTGGTTTGTTTGTTCGGATTGGCCAAAGCCAATTGTTTCTGAGCGTTTGCTTTTTGTTCCGCTATTCTATTTACAACTTCATTGACAGAAACCGGATTCGTTCCTTTAACAGAAGAATTATTGTTTGCGGCAGTATTCGATTGAGCAACCTGGCGATTATCCGGTGTTGCCGAAATCACACCATCTCCACTCGTATTGAATGCAAAAAGAGTTTCCTGCGCCTGATTCGAAACAGGGTAACGATCCGTATAGAATGCCAGGAACATAAAAATAACCGACGCTGCAGCCATTTTCATCCAAGGGACACTCGTTGTCACCGGGTAACTTAAAGTCGTATTCAAACGTGTCCAAACCCGTTCCCTGGAAAGTTGCTCTTCCAGTTTGGACCAACCATCACCGGAATTATTCGGAGACCAGTTTTCATAGGCTTCAACCAATGGTTTATCTGCAGAACTTCCATTCGCTTCAAGGGTTTCATCCAAACGGTCCCAAACAGCAGAAACAGCCAAATCAGCCTCCAAATTCTCCCAGACATCAGAAGACGGCAAACCCGCATCCCAATTTCCGAAGGATTTTTGAAGTGATTGAAACTCCCTGTTTGAATTATTTAGATTTTCTTGAGCCATTCTATTTAAGAAACCAATTTTTGTTTTAATACGGAACGAGCGTAATTCAACTGGGATTTGGAAGTCCCAACCGAGATTTCCAATTCCTCTGCAATTTCAGAATGCGACCATCCTTCCAAAGCATATAATTTCAGCACCAAACCAGCTTTTGTAGGCAACAAATTGATTTCCTCCAGCACTTTTGCAAAAGGAATTCCTGTTTCCAATTCCGTTTCTTCCTGATCGATGGATGGGACATCCCCCAATTGGGTGAAATTTTTCCGTTTCCGTAAAGTTTGAAGGCAACAGTTCACGGTTACTCTTCTGAGCCAACCTTCGAATGAACCTGTGAATGTATAGGATCCGATATTCTTGTAAATATGCATGTAAGCATCGTGCAACATGTCTTCCGCATCCTGCGTATCAGCGCCATATAATTTGCAAACCTTGAATAGGTCTTTGGAGAAAAGACGATATAACCGTTCCTGTGCAGCTCGTTCCCAATTCGCACACCCTTCGATAATATCTTTGTACTCTGCCGACATTTATTCAACCGTTAACACCAAGGCATTTGGTAATTGTTCTGTAATTGCTGTATAAAATTGTCCCGGTCCGCTTCCTCCACTATTACTTCTGATAACTACTGTCTCAACTCCATTTTCCATTGAAATCGGAGGAGATTGTAAAAAGCTGGAAGAAATATTCAATAATTTATTTACATCAAACCCGATAAAAATCTTGTAATTCTTCTTTTTCTGCAAAAAGAACGGATTTTGTACTTTAAAACTCAAGTCATCCAGGTTGGTCCATTCAATGATCATCGGATAAGTTAAGTTCCCTTTGGTATAAGTTCCTTCCAATCTTAAACAAGGGTTATTTGTTTTGTCCAACAAGGCTTTCAACGTAAATTCGGTATAATCTCCCATCGGAATATCCAATGAAATTCCCAAGTCGTCCTGGGTTGAAAACTGTATCTTCTGAAGCGGATCCGGTAAATTTTTCGTTATCTCAACCGGAGATCCTTTTTCCCTGGTACCGGAAATACTGAATTCCTTTGAGTAAAAATACCCTTTCGTTATCGTATAATTACCTTGACTATTGCTTGTAGAGGCAAATCTCCAATTCAACCCCAGGTAAGCCGGTTGTTTCAAGTTGTATTTTTCGCAACCTGTCCCAACAACCACCAATATCAGTAATAGGTATAAGACCTTCATTTGTAATCAATTTAAAGCTAAGATACAGCTAAAATAAAAAGGTTGGAAATTAATCTTATTTAGAAACTATACAAATAGGCATTTGACTATCTTTGTACTATGGAAAATGCATCAACAAGAAAAATGAGTGTGCGTGAGATTCGCCAGGACTTCCCTGCGCTTCGTCAACAGGTATATGGAAAAAACCTGGTCTATTTTGACAACGGCGCAACTTCTCAAAAGCCACAAATGGTGCTGGATGCTATTAACCAATATTACAGCATGGACAATGCGAACATTCATCGCGGAGTTCATCACTTGAGTCAGAAAGCGACCTCCGAATACGAGGATGCGCGTGAAACGATTCGCCAATTCATCAACGCAGAAAAAAAAGAGGAAATTATTTTCACAAAAGGAACTACCGATGGAATAAACCTGGTAGCATCATCTTTTGGAGAATTACTTAGCGCGGGAGATGAAATCATTATTTCCGCCATGGAGCATCATTCCAATATTGTTCCCTGGCAAATGCTTGCCGAACGCAAAAAACTGGTTTTAAAAGTGATTCCTATCAACAAGCGCGGTGAATTGCTTTTGGAAGATTACCAGAACTTACTTTCTCCAAAAACCAAATTGGTTGCAATCACCCATATCTCGAATAGTTTGGGAACAATCAACCCGGTGGAAAAAATCATTGAAATGGCCCATGCAGTCGGTGCCAAAGTTTTGATTGACGGTGCGCAAAGTATCCAGCATACCAAAGTGGATGTTCGTTCTATGAATTGTGATTTCTTTGTTTTTTCGGGACACAAGGTTTTCGGTCCGACAGGAATCGGAGTGCTTTATGGAAAAGAAGCGCTTTTGGACGAAATGCCTCCTTACCAAGGTGGTGGAGACATGATTTCAAAAGTCACTTTCGAGCGTACAACTTACAACGAATTACCTTTCAAATTTGAAGCCGGAACTCCGCATATTGCCGGAGGTATCTGTTTAGGAACCGCACTGAATTACCTGAACCAATTTAATCCGAAGGAATTAGAGGAATACGAACGTGAGTTAACCGAATATGCACAGGAAATGTTGGAAACCTTTGAAAACATCACCTTGATCGGAACGGCTAAAAATAAGACCTCGGTTGTTTCCTTCCACGTCCAGGGAATTCACCCTTTCGATATCGGAACACTTTTGGACAAGCAAGGAATTGCTGTCAGAACAGGACATCATTGTACACAACCTTTGATGGATTTTTATCAGATTCCCGGAACCGTAAGAGCATCTTTTGCATTTTACAATACGCGGGAAGAAATAGACCAATTTATAGCTGCAGTAGAAAAGAGTATTTCTATGCTCAGTTAGAAGATGAATATCATGAATATTGAAGAAAAACAACAAGAGATCATTGACGACTTTGCCATCTACGATGACTGGATGGAGAAATACGAGTACATCATTGAACTTGGGAAAGAGTTGCCATTAATCGATCCCGATAAAAAAACGGAGGATCGCCTGATTGAAGGTTGTCAAAGCCGGGTTTGGTTGGATGCAACTATCAACCAAGACAATAAGATCCGTTTGACAGCGGATTCCGATGCCATCATTACCAAAGGAATCATCGGTCTGCTTATCCGCGTTTACGACAACGAAAAGCCCGAAGATATTGTGAAGAGCAATCTTCATTTCATTTCAGATATCGGACTACAAGAACATCTTTCACCAACCCGGGCAAACGGATTAGTGAGTATGGTTAAAAAAATCAAAATCCTGGCATTGTCCGCATTAGCAAAATAAGATGGAACATTTAGAAGATAAAATAGTTGACATACTGAAAACCATATTCGACCCAGAGATTCCAGTAGATATTTACGAACTCGGATTGATTTACGAAGTACGCATTTCAAAAGAAGGAGCTGTGGAAATCGATATGACCCTGACCTCTCCGAACTGCCCGGTAGCGGAATCTTTACCGAAAGATGTGAAAGAGAAAGTGGAAAGTGTTGAAGGCGTTACGGAAGCACATGTCAACATTGTATTCGACCCGCCATGGGACAAGGATATGATGAGCGAAGAAGCTAAATTGGAGTTGGGATTTTTATAATATTTAAAAATATGGTACGGACGCGATGCATGGCGTCCATACAGTTTTTAAATTTGCACTGTTAATCGAAACAAATTATTATGACAACAAGAAGAGTTGTAATTACCGGTTTGGGAGCCCTTACACCAATCGGAAATAACGTTCCTGATTTTTGGAACAACATGAAAGCGGGAAAAAGTGGTGCAGCACCCATTACCAAATTTGACACATCAAAATTCAAAACAACTTTCGCTTGCGAAGTGAAGGGATACACTCCATCAGAACATTTTGATGTAAAAGAAATTAGAAAATACGACCCTTTTTCCCAATACGCATTGGTTGCAGTTCGTGAAGCTGTATCAGATGCCGGGATCAATTTTGAGGAACTGAACCGGGATCGGATCGGAGTGATCTGGGGATCGGGAAATGGCGGGATCCAAACCTTCCAGGACCAGATGAAGGAATATTGTGACGGAGATGGAACTCCGCGTTTCACCCCATTCTTTATTCCACGGATCCTGGTCGATATCGCATCCGGAATTATTTCCATGGAATACGGTTTACGCGGAATTAATTACTGTGCTGTTTCTGCCTGTGCAACGTCCAATACAGCCATGATCGATGCCTTCAACTACATCAAATGGGGAAAAGCGAACATGATCATTTCGGGTGGTTCCGAAGCTGCGATTACCGAATCGGCAATGGGCGGATTCTCTTCTGCACAAGCGCTATCCAAACGCAATGATTCACCGGAAACGGCTTCCCGCCCGTTCGATGTAACACGTGACGGTTTTGTGATGGGTGAAGGATCTGCAGCAGTTATTTTGGAAGAATATGAACATGCGGTTGCCCGTGGTGCGAAAATCTACGCAGAAGTAGTTGGCGGCGGAATGGCTGCGGATGCTTATCATCTTACGGGAACACACCCGGAAGGAGATGGAGCGGTTTTAGGAATGGAGGAAGCACTTCGCGACGCGGAGATTACTCCGGACCAGATTGACTATGTCAATATGCATGCAACTTCCACTGCACAGGGAGATAACAGTGAGCTAATCGCTTTGCGACGTGTATTCGGTGAAAGAAAATCCTTAAGTATTTCCGGAACAAAATCGATGACAGGACATTTATTGGGAGCTGCAGGAGCTGTTGAAGCAATCGCTTGTATCCTTGGAATACAGGATTCTGTGGTTCCTCCGACAATCAATACAACGGAGATCGAACCCGATTTCAAGGACCTGTTTGACTTCCCATTGCAAAAGGCGAAACCGAAGGAAATTAAATATGCCATGAGCAATACGTTCGGATTCGGAGGACATATCGCTACGGTGATCTTTAAGAAATTTGAAAAATAAAATCTGGTAGGGACGTGACGCATCACGTCCCTACATTTTATTTTTTCCACATTTACATTTTCAATTTCATCCAATCAATCACCTGTCCACAAAAAAACTGCAGTTCTTCCGAATTGCGTTTCATCGGATGTGTGGTATTCAAGGTATGTCCTGCATTCGGAATCGGGAGAAATGCATTTTGGGAATTGTTTTTATACACCCAGGAGAAAATAGTCCGACCATGCTCAAAAGGAACGGATTCATCATCTACCGCATGAGCAACAAAACAAGGAATTGTCAACTTTTCGACCACTTCCTGCATATTCCAGGTTGTATCGCTCGCCAATGTTTCAGCTAAAAATTCAGGACCCTGAGGCAGATCTTGTTTTGTCCGCATATTGGACCTGAAATAAACACCATTTGCCTTCCATTCCTCCATGATCTCAGGAGTTCTCACGTTCAAAGTACGCATAGAATTCAGCAGGATGATCCCAGAAAGTTCTATCCTGGATTTTTGAATAGCCTGAGCCGCAAACATCGCCGAAAAACCGCCCATGCTATGCCCGAAAAGGAATAATTGTCGGGGGTTATGAAAGATTGGGTTAATTTCGATTTCTTTCGCCATAAAAGCCAGATCCTCGACTTCCAACCTGCGGCAATTGGCTTTATAGCTTTCCAGGTCATCGAAAAAATCCCCGTCATCCGAAATTCCGCAATGGGTATAATTAAATGTCACCGAAGAAATTCCTTCTTTGGCAAAAGCAACCTGGATTGTAGGGAACATTCCAAAATGGTAAAATCCATTGTGTCCGCAAGCCATCAAAACGATTGGAGAATCCATCCCACATGAGACGAAATTGCCTCTTATTTTTCCATTCGGACTTTCAATTTGAAAGAGTTCAGTTTCCATTCTTGATCAATTGTATCGCGCCAAAGTTAGTTTGTAAAAAGTAAAATCCATCTTCCAGATTTTCCGTTTCAAGCTGATATCCTTCCGTCAATTTCTGCACTTTGATTGGTAACTCATTCCCGGAAATGTCAATCAGACGAAAATCTCCCAATATGTTCTTTGTTTTCAAAACAAAAACGGAGTGAATCGGATTCGGGTAAATTTCCAGTTCACTGAAATTCAATTCATCCACCGAATTGACGGTTTCACAATAAGTAATTCTCAAATTGATTGTTGAATCACACGGGAATTCATAACTATTCATCGGACGGGTGATTTGTGGGGAATCCGTTTGTATCATGGGTTTTAAGCCCCCGGGAAGTGTCACCTGAGCTGTCGATCCATTTCCAAGGCAGACATTTTTTGCTACCGCGCTACCATTCCAGGTATAATCTGCCAAAGCATCCAAAATGCGGTAAATCCCATAATAATCGTGGGCGTTTAAAGCAATGATTGTGTTTGGAGTATTGTGATCAGCCAAATAGACATATCCATTGACAGTATCTCTTGGAAGGATCAAAAAGTCTTTTTCGGCATTCGAGATGGAAATATTCCTGAAAATATCTGCTGCCAAGCGGTGATCATTCGTAGAATCACTTTCATAGATTTCAGTCACCAATTTCACATCACCGGGGAAATTCTGCAAATCGTTCTGACTGATATTGTAAGAATACCATTCAGCGGAAGCATAGATAAACCGTCCGTTGTTTCCCCAATTATTTTCTGTAAAACAGGTGAACGAATTACCGAATGAGGCTCCGCCTCCAAACGAGTGCCCCATGAATCCAACCCTGGTTGTATCAATAATGTTTGGGTAATCCCGTGCAGCTTTCCGAAATCCTTCCAACAAATTTTCATACCGCAAAGGAACAGAAACACCAGTCGTTTGATAAGGAACAAAAACGAAAGCATAGCCTTTCTTTGCGACAAAATCAGTTAGTCCTTTGATATAAAGCGGATTATTTCCGCCGTAAGCATGCGAATAGAAAATAGTGGGCACCGGTGTCGTAATTTCCTGGGGATGATAAATTACGATATCCTGTCCGTTGAAATTCACATTATTGAAAGCTTCAGAGGCAACTGTATAAGTTCCGTCTGAACCATAGCCTGATGTCGGTTTCCCAACGTTTGGGTCTGAATATTGTGCTCCTGCTAAAAATGGTAAAACAAAGAAAAAGGTAAAAAGAATCTTCATATGAGCTGTATTAGTTTATGGAGCTTAGATGTCTTTCAACTTCGAAAGTTTAAGAGGTGTGAATTGAATTCATGAAAATAGAGTACCTATTGTAATTAAAAATACTTAAAACATTCCAAAATAACACGTACCATTTCTCCAAAACACGGCGGGAAAGGGAATTTTAATCGCATTTAGCGGTTTCAGCACCTTTTTCAACCACGGCTTTTTAATGGGAAGCTGCGACCAGTCAATGTCAAGTGAAATGGCGTATTCCTGCTTTGCAAAGTAGGTTCTCCCCGTATTCAAATCGGTATAGGTATTTGAATCCCCGTTCAGTTTTGCATCGATACTGTAACCGAACCCGATCTGGATCCACTTCGGAAAACGCGATTCTTTGAAAAAGGTACCCGGAGCCACACATAGCCAATAACTTTGAGCATTGTAATCTTTCAGTAATCTTTCGGAGAAATTGGATCCCAATGTATTTGGACGAACGGTTGCATAAGGCGAGGGTTTATATCCGAACTTCAGCTGAAAACGCTGTTCATCCCAACCCAATTGTTGCCCGATAAACAAACCGACCCCGGCTGTATTTGCAGTCAGATCTGCCCAGGAAAACCCCCATTCGGCACTGAAACCATCCAGAACCTCAACTGAAAACTGATATGTCCAGGCAATTCCACCGGAAAGCAAGGTTGCTTTTTGTTTCGGCATCCCTGCCCAACGCCAGGCAGCATAATTGACCGTGGACAATTTGTACGCAGTATATGCATGGCCTAATTTATCCATGTAGAGCCATTCATTGGCATCGTTGAAAGCATGGAACTTGGATTTCGGGTATTCCCGATACCAAACTGCTGAAAGCAGAGCCACACTTCCACCTCCTAATACCAAATCAGTCCCTGCGACCCAATAAGATCGCTTGTTCCATGCAGTATCAGCCAATTGTGCCGAAACACCAAAGACATTGGAAAGAAAAAGACAGAGAAGAAGGATTTTCACGCATGAAAAATACAACTTTCTGTCTTTAAAAGACCGACTAACTTAAAAATCTTAACTAAAGTATTCGGGAAATTGAGAAGTTTAATCCCGATAACTAGCCGCACTTCAGCGAGCTACTGCCACTTCAAAAACCACATCAACCAAATCTCCAATTTTAGAATCGGAAGTCATGTTGTGTTTTGTTCGATCCACCAACGTTTTACCAACAAAAACCAAGACCTCACTTCCATCCTTTTCCACTTTTGATACAAATCGCAAATGAACGATCACTTCCGTTTTTGCCCCGACAAATTCCAGATCACCGGTTATTTTGTAATCCTCACCTACTTTTTGGATATCCCTGGATTGAAAGGTGATTTTCGGGTATTTTTCAGATTCGATAAACTCATCGCTTAATACCGATTCGTCCCGGATGTCATTAAAGGTAGTCAGACTTCCACTTTTCATTTCCACATTCAGGCTTTTCAAAACGGCAGATTTATCCAATTGCAAATCGACTGTGAAATCCTTGATCGCCCCTGAAGTACGGCTAGCTATTGGTCCTACTTCAAATTCCAGTCTTGAATTCGCTGCAACACTTTTCCAGGCTCCAGCATCTCCATCAGATAATGCGATCGCGGGAATAGCCATCACATCTTTTGTTTCAGCTATTTGATTTGATTCGGTATCGGTCGCCAAAAGCGTTTCCATCTTTAATTTTTCAGGTTGAAGACAGGTATCCACCGGACCGGTAAATCCAATCAAAATGAGTGGCAGCAACATTCCCTGGAATGGTTTTTCCGAATCAGGTTGCTCAATTAAAGCAAGTGCCAGGGACGAACCGATAATTGCCCCCAATAAGGTCGGCGTTCCCCCAAAATTCTCATTAGCCAGTCCGAAGCTCACCAATATTCCTATAATCAACAAGGGAATAAACAAACTTAAAAAAACGCGGGCTTTTTCACTTTTTATCGATTTACAGGCCCAAAGAGAACCCAAACCGGCCAATATTCCCATCCATAGATTTCCTTTTAACAAGGAATCTGAAACTCCATCGAGGGAATTCAGGGAATAGAAAATCCAGGCAACCGCGAAAAGTAAAATCCCAAGCTGCATCCCATTGTTTGAGCGCAAACCCAAATTAGCAGCAAAAAATCCCGTTGCCAATAAAATCACTCCAAAAGTCGAAACCATGAATGAAGCCACAAAGACAAAGATTCCCAAGTAGATAAGCGAAACTGCCGTACTGAATTCAGCCTTATCGGCTCCAAACCAACGAACAGCAAACCAATCCTTTATCTTGGCAAAAAGCGGAATCAATGACCCGATAATTGCGAATAAAGCCACTTCCATCGTCCAATCCACCTCAAATCCCTGGTAATTCGCCTTTGCCCCAATAGGAATAAGTGCTAAGAGACCGACAAAATAAGGTGCCACCATCCTGATCCTCTCAGTAAGTAACGAAATCAGGTACCCTAAGGCCACTATCCCGATCAGGGTAAAGCAAATCAGTTCCAATGAAGGATCTTGCTCAAATCCATTAGTCAATGCAACGATCAGACAAATGATTGCAATGCTTAATGAAGTTTTGAATAGAAATGCCGAACGAACTAAAAAGGCGGTTATAATTGCAAGAATTCCTACGCCCAATCCCAGATAATTTTCCATAGCAGTGTTTTTACAAGTAGTAATTATTTCTATTGGAATCATCCCCATCTTTTTCGGGAACAAGTGAGAAATTAACTTAAAAAAACGAACTTTCCAAAGAAATTTTAACAAATAAACGAATGGAAATCTGATCCTTAGAGAAACAACCGGTTCTTTAGCTGTAAATCGAGTAGTTGATGAAAAAGTGGGTCTTTCAAAGATTTATCAATGTTTTCAAGGTGCTGAATCCGGTGACAATCACTTCCTAAAATATCGATCATCCCTGCTTTCAGGAGTTTTATTGCCTGACTTTTCACTTCCGGACCGTAATGTCCTGTAAACGAATTCAGGTTTACCTGGATGAAACAGCCTCGTTCCCGAAGGGATTTCGCCGCTTCAATCGACGGATGAAAATAAATGTACCGCTCAAAATGAGCCAAAACAGGTTGGTAACCGGCAGACTGCAATTGAAAGACAAGTTCTTCCACCTGGGAAGGTTGATTTCTGAAAGAAAATTCAAACAATACGTGGTTTCCATGAAACGGTAGTAGATCTTTATTCCGGATTCGTCCCACCAAGGTTTCATCAAAATAGTATTCTGCAGAAGCTTCGAGGATCAATTTCAATCCCAGATCGTGGCTGACTGCTCTCACCTCTTCCAATTTTCTCAAAATAATCTCAGAAGTATTGTCGTAGACCCCGGACATAATGTGAGGAGTCATGATCAATTTCCGGTATCCCAGTTCTTCAAACTTCCGAAGCATCCCGATAGTGTGATCCATTGTCGGGGCGCCGTCATCAATTCCCGGAAGTAAATGGCTGTGAATATCTACAAGAAGTTTATCGCCCAGATCGGCAGCTTCTCTCTTTTGTCGATTAAAAACCTGAAGCAATCCCATTCCTAACGCTGATTGTACATGTTTTTATAATAATCCTGGTAAGCGCCGGAAGTTACTTCTTTCACCCAATCCTGATTCTCCAAATACCAACGCACCGTATTCCGAAGGCCTTCTTCAAACGTGATACTCGGTTTCCAGCCCAACTCATCAAATAGTTTGGTGGCGTCGATCGCATAACGCAGATCATGCCCGGCCCGGTCCTTCACATAAGTGATCAGTTCGGCACTTTCTCCTTCCGGACGACCCAACTCTTGATCCATGATGAAACATAGCTCGTGAATCAGATCGATGTTTCTCCACTCGTTCCAACCGCCTACATTGTAATTACAACCAATTTCCCCTTGGTGAAAAATGACATCAATCGCACGGGCATGATCTTCCACCCACAACCAATCCCGCACATTGATCCCCTCGCCATAAACAGGCAATGGTTTCTTGTTGAGGATATTGTTAATCATCAATGGAATCAATTTCTCAGGATGGTGATTGCTCCCATAATTATTCGAACAATTGGATCGTTTTACCGGAAACCCGTATGTATGATAATAAGCCGAAACAAAGTGGTCTGAGGCTGCTTTTGAAGCAGAATACGGACTTCTTGGGTCGTATGGAGTACTTTCCGTGAAAAACCCTTCCGATCCGAGCGATCCGAAAACCTCATCAGTAGAAACATGGTAAAAAACATGTCCTTCCAACGTATCCCAATAAGCTCTTGCCTGGTTCATCAGGTTTACGGTCCCGACCACATTGGTATGCACGAATTCCATCGGTCCTTCAATAGATCGGTCTACATGAGATTCAGCTGCCAAGTGAATAACATCCGTAATCTCGAATTTTTCGAATGCTTCTTTCACATCTTGTTCAGAAGTGATGTCTCCCTTGAAAAAAGTGTGATTTTTTGAATCAATTACCTCTTTCAAATTGGAAAGATTTCCGGCATATGTGAGCGAGTCAAATGTTACAATATGATAGGATGGGTATTTGTTTACCAAAAGGCGAACCAGGTGGGATCCAATAAATCCGGCTCCACCTGTTACCAATACGTGCTTCTGTGTTGTCATACAAGAAGTAAAAATAACCAATTATCGCCTTCCGAGAAAATTAAAACTTCACAAAGGAATACCGTCAATGCAGATTTCAAACAGGTGGATGATGTCTGCATCATTGGAATTGAAGTAGATGAACCATCCTGAAATAGGTCACACAATTTATTTCAGGATGGAACAGAATAAACGAAGAAAGCGGGAAGATTGTTTCCCGCTTTCTTCGTACTTACCGGAATAACTCTACAAATCCTTGTTGTTTTAATTCCTCTCCAGAACCGGTTTTGGCAACAATGTTATAAAAATAAACTCCTTCCGTAACTGCATTTCCATTTCGGTCTTTTCCATCCCATTTGAAATCAGGGTTATCATATTCTTGGATTACATTTCCCCAACGATTGGTGATCACAATATCCAAAGAAGCAAGACCAGAATAAGAAATTAAAGAGAAATAATCATTCGTTTGATCATTATTCGGCGTGAAAATATTAGGAACTTCCATGGAACATGCAAGTGACATATCTACGAAAAATGAATCCACTTCCGAAACACAGTTTCCGGTTTGGGCATACACATAATAAGTCATTGACCCATTGGAAGTCAGTGTATTCGTGATTCCTGACAAATTGCCCGGTATCCAGACAAAAGAACTGTTCGACTGATTCGAGCTTACTGTTGCAACAACAGGATCTCCAGGACAAACCAGAAAATCAGTAGGAACTGTAATTTCCGGGTTTGGAAGCACGCTTGTCAGAATCGAATCTTTTCCCGCAGGACAGTTAAAAAAAGAACCTTCCAAATAAATCCAGCCTACATTCGAATTATCCACAATCACAGATTGAGCAGTGCTTCCTGAAGGTGACCAAATGTAAGTCAATCCCTGAGTAATTGGTGTTGCGCCAAGAATAGTTGAAGATCCATCACAAAAATCAGTCGCTCCGGTAATGGAAATGATTAGTTCAGGAATCACAAAAACAGAACCCGTTTTCGCATCGGTACACCCGTTCGGAGAAGTTCCAACGACCGAATAAGTAGTTGTAATTGTTGGAGAAACTACCTGAATCGCTTGTGTATTTCCGTTGTTCCAAAGAAAATTTGTCCCGTTAATCGAAGATGATGCTATAAACTGGACCGGACTTCCTACGCAAATCGTATCATCTGATAATTGCATTGTTACTATAGGCGTTGGTTTGACAATTGCAGCTGACGAAACAATGTTCGATACACAACCATTCACATCCGTACCTACAACCGAATAAATTACGGAAGATGAAGGGGTGACGGAAATAGAACTGCCGGTGAGATTCCCGGGAGTCCATAAATAAGTCATTTCTATTCCGGAAGAAGACGCTGTGAAAACTGCCGTTTCTCCATTACAAATCGTATCATTCGCTGAAATACTGATTACCGGTGGTAGAGTAAAGGTAATCGTAAAAGAAACTTCATCCGAACATCCCGTAGTTCCATCATAAGCATATAATGTTTGAGAAGTATTGACATTCGTACCCGGATTTAAAACAGTTCCGGTTCCACCTGGTCCGGTATAATATTTTTGATTTCCACTCATCGAAGTACCTGTTATTGGGGGTAAGACATAGGATGAACAAGTAATCACATTCGCAATTGGATTTAATATCGGAGTTTGAATAAATGCAACACTTAGATTTGCAACTGAATCAGCACATCCGGGTGCCCCATGAATGGTATAACTATAGAGACCATTTGTATTTACCCCTGAAGTAAAAGTTCCCAAATGGTTATTTGTCAAAGTGGATGGTCCACTCCAAACTCCTGAAGAAGACAAGGTCGGAGAGCCAATCGAATTATATAAATCCAAGGAAGGTGTCGAAAGGCATTCCGTTACTGCATAATTGTGCGGAGCCGGATTACATTGAAATAATCTCAGGTCATCAAATCCAACATCATTTCCTCCTGTCCCTGCTGTATTTGTGACAATTTCAAAGGTTAAAGTGGTTGTGGTTGCTGCAAAAGACAACATTGTAATATCATTCCATGTACTTCCATTGATGACATTTTGGCTTACTAACGTTACACCATTATTGTCTTTTATAGAAATGGTCAAATCATTCGTACTTGTGAATGCATCACGGGTAGAAAAGCTGAATCTATATAGCTGGCCGACACACATGTTTTGAAATGGTTGTGAATAGAGTTGTCCAAGGTAACCATCCACAATATTCATATACATTCCATATGAACCGGTTCGGATACATCCCGGCCATTGTTGGGGTGTATTTTGGTAAGTCGTTCCGGGTAATAAGTATGGAATAGTAGTCGTGTACTCATATGATTCATAATAAATCTGAGTCCAGTTGCATTGAGCCTGAGTTATGAAATTGTTAGAAATAAAAGTTAGGAGAAGAAAGAAACGAATCAGTATTTTCATCATATCGAGATTAAATGGAGATAAAAAATGTGGGCAAGTAGAACTTACCCACATTTATGCTAAATCAGCGTCATTGAATGACTAACTTAATAGTGTTTGTTTTTTCATCATTTTGAACGCGAATAAAATAAACCCCGGGGTTCCAATTTTGCACGGATAGTTCTGTTTGAGTCTCCAATTTCGCAATCGTCTTAACTAATGTACCGGTTGCGGAATAAACCGTTGCTGAAGCATTCATCGTTTGAGGAATTGAGATGTTCAATTTATCTGATGCCGGATTGGGGTAAACACTCAATCCTTTGATTTCTTGCTCTTCGATTCCAGCAGTACTTGTTACAACAACGGTTGTAACAACCGTTTCAGTTCCACACTCATTTGCTAATGTCACGGATACTTGTCTCGGTCCAGCTGTCAAATAAGTATGTGTTACTGTTCCCGGTGCATTTGAAAGTGTTGTGCCATCTCCAAAATTCCAATCATATTGATTCGCATTTTGTGGATTCAAAATAGTGAATGTATAAGTTGGCATGTTATTTTCAACAAAGATAGTCGATGCAGTTGGTGCACCCATTACATCTATATTTATAGAACCCACTCCAACACATCCATCTGTATTGATAACATTCACAACGTAATGACCTGCTTGCGTAATTGTTCTCGTCTGAGTTGTCAATTGAGAATTACTCCAAATATACGATGAGCCTGAATTGCCTGCATCCAGGATCAATGATCCCCCTTCACAGATGGTTGTATCGTTTCCAAGCGATACCAAAGGATTCAGGTTTTCAATTTCAATTGTTTCAACTTTCTTAGCACAAGATATCGAACCGTTAGTACTGATCCATACATCATATGTTCCCGGTTGAATATTCGTGAAAGTACTTGTTCCAACCCAAGTTGTTGGAGCAACATTTTCATCTGTTAATGCAAATTTCAATGATGGTGCATTAATAACCAAATCGGAAATAGCTTGCCTCATTGCATCACCACCGGTAGCAGCACCAAATACATGTTTCCATCCGCTTGTATTTGCATCCATATATGCTGCAGGCATTTGGATGTTCTCGAACACCGTTGTTCCGTCAATTGTTAAGCTCGCTTTTCCGAAAGTATTGATTGTAAGTATAACTTGTGCGTCCTGCTTGATCTTCCACAAACTCGTATTGTTATTGTATACTAATGTTGTTGCATTTCCAGGTGCCATTGTACCACTAGCAAAACCATAAGTCAGATAAATTCCCGCAACATTTGGACTATTATTCGCTGCATCAAAAGAAAGTCTTAGTTTGGAACCTGTTCCGTTCTGATTACCCGTTGCTGCAACATCGTCACCAAATGAATAAGAAATTCCATCAGCTCCGCCTGTTCCATAGGTATTGATCGGTTGATCAGCTGTCATTTTAAATGAAACGGTCATTGCATTATTCAATCCTGTATGGAAAGCCGGATCATTAATCGTAACCGATCCATTGATTCCTGTTTGTGAAGGAGTCAAAACCGCACGTCCACCTGTGATAGCTGCACTTCCGTTAAAAGTAAGATTTGTAATATCTGTTGTCGCGTTCGCTAATGGATTAGTATAAACCGTTTCCGTATTTATCTGACCGAAAGTATTACTCAACGAAACAATGCCACCTAAATTATTACAATTATATCCCACAACATTTGCCGTGGCACCAAAACCAACAACTACATTCAGAGGTAATGAGTCGACCTCATCTGCACAACCATTACTTCTAACTTGGTAATAAATCGTATAAACGCTATCAGCAGCGGGGATGAAATTGAAAGTACTGGAGGAATTCCATGTTTGTAATTCAACACCATCATTATCTAAAAATCGGTATTCCCAAGTTGAACCGCCGTTAATCAAAGCTGGCGTTACAGTTGTAGAAATAGCAACCGGCGAACCAGATGCGCATATCTGGTTGGGAGTATATATTGCTGCGCGAGTTACCATTGATAGAGGAGCTACACTTACTGTGGCAGTAGAAATACATCCAAAAGAATTTGTTCCTGTAACCGTATAAGTTGTAGGTGTTAGAGGATTCGCTGCAACCGTATCATTATTTGCGACGTTTAATCCGGTAATCGGCAACCAGGCAAAAGTTGTTGCTGAATTAGTATCAGCAGCAATGAGCTCCACATTATCTCCTGCGCAATATGCCACACTTGTCATATTTACAGTCACCAATGGATTTGGATTCACTACCACAGAAACCTCTTCCGATGTATCCTGCGATCCGGAATTTGAGCATGTTACAATTGCTCTAACATTTAAAGTGTTTGTCGGAACTGTAGAAAAAACAGTTGTATCCGAATTGGGATAACTTTGCCATCCTGAACCATCGTTGTATTGCCATTCAAAATCGAAACCCGAATTAAAAGATAATCCTGTTAAATCAAAACTAACTACCTGTCCCGGACAAATTGAGCCATCGTTGACCGATGCAGAAGTATGAGCCGGGGTTCCACTACATGGAGCAATAGCAGTCCATTCAAATTGAATGTTCGGAGCCCAAGTGCCACGGGAAGATGCCGTTGGCGGTGCAGCCGGATTCGGATTTGTTGTGTTACTACTGTAATAAATCGTTCTGTTATCGGAGCCATAATTGGTATATCTCCAAAATGAAGTTGACCCACTTCCAGCCTGATTTTCATCCACTCCTACAACAATGTTATCTATCCCATTCCATTCAAAAGGGGTTGTCAGTATAATTTCCATCCAGTTACCTGCTGCTGGAAAAGTTACCGTACCTGAAAAACAGGTTGTTAAACCAGCAGCGGAAATCCAATCTGTTGTAGAATTAAAGTTTACTTTGTTTGTATGACCAAGGTACACTGTCCACCCTGCCGAATTCGCATTTGGTGTACCTGAACCTAAATAATAACGGATTTTTGAAATTGTGCCCGCACCGGTTCCTCCAGCAGCAATAATATCCGAAGCTTTGTAAATACATTGCGAGTAATGAAATGCATTTGCTGCATTGATCGGAGCATTGTTTGTAGTCGTTGTTGCCGTACCAACGGTAACCGTGGTTTGAGCAAGAGAAAACAAGGACATCCACGTTAAGGCAAATACGCAAGTATATTTGCTTAACAAAATCCTTCTACTCATTTTGTTAAAAGTAAGTTTAGACATAAGTTTAATTTTATGGCTAACTTATGGAATTAGAGTGTTTTTCATGCAAAAAGAAGTCCGACAAACAAGGGACAATTGAATCATTACCGATTTATCCATAAAATAGAAGAAACCCAGTAAAACAGAGGGAACCTGATTAAACCTATCGTGTAAACGGACTGCAAAACTCCCTTTTAACTTCTCAAACCAACAGTTCAATTCCCACAGCTGACTTATTTGCATTCAAGAAACTGGAAATAGCCAACCAATTCATTGAATGGAAAACAAATTTCGAACAGTAGAAGTCTTTTCCATCCAAGAAATTGCGGGGATAATTCAAACCAATTAAAAAGGGTGGAAACTTTCATTTCCACCCTTAAACTGAGATTATACCTAAAAAACTACCGGCCAAATTACAACCCGGTAATTGCGTTTAACCTGTTTGATTATTCCACTACTAACTTAATAATGCTTGTTTTTTCTTCGCTTTGAATATGCAAGAAATAAACTCCCGGTGTAAAGTCACCAACAGATACTTCCGTTTTCGCAGTGAAGCTGTCAATTGTTCTTACCAATGATCCTGTTGTATTGAATACAGAACCGGTAGCTTGTACAGCACTTGGCAATTCAACAGTTACAAATTCATTTGCAGGATTCGGATATACACTCAATCCTTCAATCACGTTTGTTGCAATACCAGCAGTACTTGTCACAACAATTGTCGTAACTACTGTTTCGGTTCCACAGTCATTCGTCAAAGTAACGGATACTTGTCTCGGTCCTGCTGTCAAATACGTATGAGAAACGGTTCCTGGTGCATTCGCAATCGTTGTTCCGTCACCGAAATCCCATGAATACTGGTTCGCATTTTGCGGATTCAAAATTGTGAACGTGTACGTCGGCATATTGTTTACAACATAGATAGAAGAAGCAGTCGGAGCTCCCATTACATCTATGTTGATTGAACCAACACCAACACATCCGTTAGCTGCAGTTACATTCACTACGTAAGGTCCGGCTTGTGTTACCACGCGAGTTTGTGTCGTGATCTG
Source organism: uncultured Fluviicola sp. (assembly GCA_965650135.1). Classification (GTDB taxonomy): domain Bacteria; phylum Bacteroidota; class Bacteroidia; order Flavobacteriales_D; family Crocinitomicaceae; genus Fluviicola. The sequence goes on along the minus strand of CBFGNC010000013.1, from coordinate 1,623 downwards.
AGAATTGCTCCATACGTAAGATGCCCCTGCATTACCTGCATCCAATGTGATCATTTCTCCTTCACAGATCGTTGTATCGTTTCCAAGTAAAACCAATGGATTCGTGTTTACAATCTCCACTGTTTCGATTTTTTTCGCACAAGATGCAGATCCGTTGCTGCTAACCCACACATCGTATGTTCCCGGTTGAACGTTTGTAAATGTATTACTTGTTCCATATACAGGAGTTGCGTTTTCAGGAACAAATGCGTATTGAAGAGTCGGAGCTGTGATCATCACATCTTTAATTGCCTGTCTCATCGCGTCACCGCCTGTTGCAGCACCGAATACGTGTTTCCAACCTGTTGTGTTTGCATTCATATATGCAGCCGGCATTTGAACGTTTTCAAACACGGTTGTTCCGTCAACTGTCAAACTTGCTTTTCCAAGCGCATTGATTGTCAATACTACCTGAACATCTTGTTTAATCTTCCATAATGCGATATTTCCAAGGTACGCTAAAGTACCTGCACCTGCCGGTGAAAGTGTACCTGTTACGTTATACCCTAAATAAATTCCGGCAATGTTCGGACTGTTGTCATTTGCATCGAAAGAAAGTCTCAATTTAGAGCCTGAACCGTTTTGGTTTCCTGTTGCAGTAACATCATTCCCGAAAGAGTAAGAAACTCCATCAGCTCCTCCCGTTCCATAGTTGTTGATTGGCTGGTCTGCAGTCATTTTAAAAGAAACTGTCATTGCATTGTTCAATCCTGTATGGAAAGCCGGGTCATTAATCGTAAGCGATCCGTTCACTCCTGTTTGCGAAGGAGTCAAAACTGCACGTCCACCTGTGATAGCTGCACTTCCACCTAAAGTAGTAACTGCTGTCAGGTCTGTTGTATTTGCAAACGGATTCGTGAACAAGGTCTCATCTGTAGTTTGTCCGAAAATTGAGCTTAAAGTAACTGAACCTCCTAAGTTGATACAATCGTAATCTACCACTGCAACGTCCCCACCGAATCCTACTACAATAGAAGTTGAAATTGAGTCGATGGCATCTGCACAAGTATTTGATCTGAAATCAGTGTAAACTTTATAAACACTATCAGTCGCAGGTATGAAAGTATAAGTGTTGGTTGTGTTCCAATCTTGTAAAATGGAACCGTTCGAAGCGATAAAACGGTATTCGTAAGCACCACCACCAAAAAGAGTCGCCGGTGAAGCATTAGCTGTTACTGTAACGGGAGTTCCCGAACTACAAATTGCTGTCGGAGTGTAACCAGCAGTTTTTTGAATTTTAGAAACCGGAGTAACCATTACTGTTGTTGTATCTTTACATCCCATTAAATCTGTACCGATTACCGTATAAGTTGTTGAATTTAAGGGGCTGGCAAAGACAGTGTCGTTGTTCGCAACATTCAGTCCTGTTGCAGGTGACCATGCATAAGTATCCGCACCACTAGCCACAACTGTTACAGGGCTTCCAGAGCAATAAGCTACATTTGTTTGGTCCGCTGTAACTGTTGGAGCAGGGTTTACATTAATTGAAGCTTCTTCTGAGATATCCTGATCTCCAGTTGCAATACAAGTTGTAATCGCTCTGACATTTACAGTTGTCGTTGGAGTTGTAGAAAACGCAAGTGT
>CBFGNC010000012.1:0-126268 GCA_965650135.1 uncultured Fluviicola sp. | reverse complement strand
GGGAAATGTATATATGGAAATGAAGAATTACCAGGGAGCTTTAGATGCGTATTCTCTGGCTGAAAAATTAGGATATGAGCCGTTTTCAAAAGTGATGTTCAATGTAGCTTGTGCCTATTCTCAGTTAAAGAATTTCCCGATGAGCGCCGATTACCTGCAATATGCAGTCCAGGCAGGTTATGTGAATATCGACAATATTGAAAAGGATGAAGATTTGGCAAACCTGAGAGACAAGGAGCCGTATCTGTTCAAGAAAAACCTGGATTTGGCATTGGGCGGTGTTTCGGATATCGAAAATTTATATTGGCTCCAGTTTAAACGAAACTTCGTTCAGGCTTCCTTTCCGATCAATATGAATATGGAGCAGGGAAAAGTGGTTTATGATGACAAAAACCGCATTTCGTATGATTTCGAGCGCTTTGTTGCCGAAATGCGAAATGCACGCTTCTCCAGGGAAGTAAGTAAAGGATTCTACAATTTCGTCCAGGTGGCTGAAAAAGATAATTATGTCGCCCTGATCTATGTGGTGAAGGATGAGTTTAACGGCGAGGATTCACCATTGACTTACCGATTGGTTACCTATACGAAAACAGGTAAGATCATTGATAAAAAGGAAATCGCAGGTAGGGAAGACTACTCTGCATTATTGAAAATGTGCACCATCAATAAAGACCTTTCGTTCATTATTACCAATTACGAAACAACCTTCCAGAAAGATCCGGACGAAGAGGGATATTATGATAATCCGATCGTTTCTAAAAAGAAAATAGATACGGAAAAATACCGCATTGATGCTTCCGGAAAAATTCGTTACCTGGATGGAAAAACAGTTACGGAAGCGGATGCCTAACGCTGGTCAAGCAATCGCTTTACCAAACCACGCCTGATTAGGATTTCAGAAACGATCAGGTTGGGGATCCAACTCATCCAGGAAAGCAAGATGTACAGATCTACCGGGTCCATACTGAAATAGAAGACATTGAACAGATAAGAGTAAAGTCGCAACGAAACTGCCGATAAAGTCAGCGCATAGCTGCGAACCATCCATTTCCCATGGGATTCATACTCCTTTTTCCGGACGAAATAATATGCCAGGAAAGTACATCCCAACCAAAGTATACTCAAGATCACAAAACTCGCCTGTGCCGGGTAACCTCCATTGGCGTAAAATGACATTACCAGTGCTGCAGGACCAGAAATAAGGAGTGTCGTGACCAAATAAATGAATCCGGATGCCCGGTGAATTCCGGTGTATTTATTCAGGATGGTTTTACTGAATTGAAATAAGCCGCTTGTGATGACCAGAATACTGGTGAATACATGGATATAGAAACTGTACCTCCAGTGTTTGATGTGATAAATGAGCTGCTTGGTTTTCAGGAAATCAACTCCCCGGCGCATGTCCAAATAAGGCAGCGACAATAAAAGCAATAAATACGAAGCATACAGAATTCCAATGACGAAAAAGATCCAGGCTGTTTTTTTCATCCAACCGGTTTAGTAGTAATCAGGATAGATCCTCAAACCATCCGGTCCTTCAAAGCTTGGCATCTGATCTTCATCCTTTGTCAATTTGAATTTCATGCTTTGTTGTTTGAACACCTTGTTTTTAGACCATTCGATCACCATGGTTTTTTCGTCAATGAATTTCCAGGAACCCTTGAGAATTTCCTGTTGTTCATTATCTTGTTTTTCAGGATAATAGGTGTAGACCACAATTCCATTGTCTTTAAATTCAACATTTCCGTCATACAAGTTTGCGTTGGAGAACAATTCCATGAAATTATCTTGTGTGATTTCTTCCCCGTTGAACTCATATTTCGAATCGCTTCCCTGTTTGATGGCTTGTTTTTTTAACTTGAATTTCTTGGTGGATATTTTCGGGTCATTGGCTGTCCACATTGCGTCGATACTTCCATCCTTTTTTGAAATAGTCAATACAAAAACGCCGTCAAATTTATTGTCTCCGGGTTCATTGAGCGTCAGTTCGAACGATTCTTTTTTCTGGATCACCGAACCGCTGATATTGCGTTGCAATCCCTTATGAATATTATATCCGATTGCTTTCTTATCGTTCACATAAGTGAGGATTACATTGATGAATCCGTCTCCGAAATCACCGGTATACATTCCACGAAGTGTATCAAAATTTGTTTCGGGAAACCATTCTTCACGTTCCATCGAATCTTTGGTACTTTTTTCCTCGGTTGCCGTCGTTTTGATCTCCGTATCGGAAGAGCAGGAAGTCGTTAGTAATAAACCCGTTATTCCAATAAATAGCGCGAAAGTTGTTTTCATAAAGCGATTATTTCGTAGCTAAAAATAACCTTTTTGACTTAATTTGAAGAAATGTATTTCAATTGCTTGAATTGCTCCCTGTTCAGAGCGGGATATCTCGATTTAAAACCTTATTTTTGGACTTTCGAAGAAAATTTATGGAATACAACACCACGAGACCGAAGTTATTACTTCCGGAGTATGGTAGAAACGTACAAGAAATGATTTCTCATGCTATGGAAATCGCAGATCGCGATGAACGCAACAAAGCAACTAGAGCAATTATTGAGGTAATGGGGCAATTGAATCCGCATTTGCGTGATGTGGATGATTTCAGGCACAAGTTATGGACGCATTTGTTCGTCATGTCCGATTTCAAACTGGAGGTGGATTCACCTTACGAGATTCCCAAACCGGAAACACTTACAAGCAAACCGGATGTGATGCCTTATCCGAAAGGAAAGATCAAGTTCGGTCATTACGGGAAATATACCCAGGAGATTTTAAGGGACTCAAAAAATATCACGGCTACAGATGAACGTGATTATTTGAAGATCACCATGGCGAATTTCATGAAAAAGCAGTACTTGGCTTATAACAATGATGCGGTGGAAAATCACGTGATTGCAAATCAGTTGAGAGACCTATCCCAGGGAGAATTGATCCTTGAAAATCCGGATGAATTGATGAATACGAACCTGATATTGAAATCATTCGGAATTCAACCCAATAAACGTCCGAAGAAGAATCAGAAAAATCAGAAGAACTTTAAAGGGAAAAATCAAAACCAAAATCGTAACAAGAATTAAGTATGTCATCTTTTGAAATTTACGGAGGAAAGAAGCTAAAGGGCGAATTGACTGTTCAAGGCGCAAAAAATGAGGCTTTACAAGTTTTATGTGCTCCTTTGCTGACTTCTGAAAAAGTCACTATTTCAAATATCCCGGATATCGTTGATGTGAATAAGTTGATTGACTTGTTACAGATAATGGGAGTGAAGATTGAAAAGGTGGAACGTGGTACTTACGTTTTTCAAGCAAAAGATATTGATTTAGCTTACCTGGAGACGGAAGATTTCAAAAAAAGAGCAGGATCTTTAAGAGGTTCGATCATGATTGTAGGTCCGCTTTTGGCCCGCTTCGGAAAAGGATTCATTCCGAAACCCGGGGGAGATAAGATCGGTCGTAGAAGATTGGATACACATTTCGATGGTTTTGCCCTGCTTGGCGCGAAATTCAATTACGATGCAGGCGAGCATTTCTATTCGATTGAAGCAAAAAAATTAAAAGGGACATACATCCATTTGGATGAAGCTTCTGTGACCGGAACAGCAAACATCATCATGGCTGCAGTTCTGGCAGAAGGAACGACCACATTTTATAACGCTGCCTGTGAACCGTACATCCAGCAATTGTGTAAAATGTTGAATTCTATGGGAGCAAAGATCTCAGGAATCAGCTCCAACTTACTGACGATTGAAGGAGTGAAGGAATTGGGAGGTTGTTATCACCGTATTTTGCCGGATATGATCGAGATCGGAAGTTTCATCGGTTTAGCTGCAATGACTCAATCGGAGATTACCATCAAGGATGTAAGTTGGGAGAACCTCGGTGTGATTCCGAATACATTCAAAAGACTGGGAATTAAATTGGAAAGAAGAGGTGATGATATTTACGTTCCTGCCCAGGATTCCTATGAAATAGATACATTTATTGACGGATCTATCTTAACGATTTACGATGCGCCATGGCCCGGATTCACTCCGGATTTGTTGTCAATTATTTTGGTAGTGGCAACTCAGGCGAAAGGAAGCGTGTTGATTCACCAGAAAATGTTTGAGTCGCGTCTATTCTTTACGGATAAATTGATCGATATGGGAGCGCAGATTATTTTGTGTGACCCGCATAGAGCTACTGTTATCGGATTGGGAAGACAGCATAATTTGCGTGGCATCCAGATGACATCCCCGGATATCCGTGCAGGAGTTTCCTTATTGATTGCAGCTCTTTCGGCAGAAGGAAAAAGTGTGATACATAATATTGAACAAATTGACAGAGGTTATCAGGATATCGATATTCGCTTGCGAAATCTGGGTGCTGATATTCGTCGTGTAAACTAAATACAGATGAAAAATTCGATTATAATTCTTTCAACCTTATTCCTGGTAGGTGTCGGGTTGTCTTCTTTTAAAACGGTTAAAAGTGCACCTGGTGTCGGTTCTACAGCTCCGGAAATTGCCTTGAAAGGTGTTGATGGAAAAACCGTGAAACTTTCTTCCCTGAAAGGCAAGATGGTTTTGATTGATTTTTGGGCTTCCTGGTGTGGACCGTGCAGAAAAGAAAACCCGAATGTAGTGGAGGCTTATGGAAAGTATAAAAACACGAAATTCAATAATGCAAAGGGATTTGAAGTGTTTTCGGTTTCTTTGGACCGCGACGAAGCAAAATGGAAAGAAGCAATCAAAGCAGATGGTTTGGTTTGGAAAAGTCATGTTTGGGATAAAGCGAACGAGGCTGGAAGAGCTTATAATGTGCAATTCATCCCAAGTGCATTTTTAGTGGATGGTGAAGGGAAAATTGTCGCTTCCGGCGAATCTTTAAGAGGACTCGGATTGCACGTGGAATTGGATAAACACAAAAAATAACCGGTTTTCAAATCCAAATCAGGCGAATCGACGTAACTGATTCAAAACGATTGAACATGAAAAATTATTTGATTATTTGTAGTTTACTCTTTGGATTCGTTGCTTGTTCTCAAGAACCTGCAAAGTCGGATTCCACGACTTCAAAAAAAGAAACAAAGTATAATAAGTTAACTGCCCAGGAACAGAGCGTAATCATTGGTAAGAATACAGATCGCGCTTTTACGGGAGATTATTATCAGAAAACGGACAAGGGAGTCTATGTTTGCAGACAATGTAACAATCCGCTTTACCGTTCTGATGACAAGTTTGAATCTCATTGCGGTTGGCCAAGTTTTGATGACGAAATCAAAGGTTCGGTTATTAAAGTTCCGGATGCGGATGGAATGAGAACGGAAATTATCTGTGCAAACTGCAAGGGACATCTGGGACACGTATTTACTGGTGAAGGTTTTACAGATAAGGATACCAGGCATTGTGTCAATACCAGCTCCATCCAGTTTTATCCGTCCAAGGATCTGGATAAGCTTCCGAAAGTGATTAAATAGATCCGATAAGAAATATTGAAAAGTCTTTCACTTTAGTGGAGGACTTTTTTGTTACTTCGGAATTTTCAAGCTCTGTCCAACGCGGATAATATAAGATCTCAAGTTGTTCGCTTTCGCAATCCTTGACACAGTGGTGTTGTGTTTTTGAGCTATTTGCGACAAGGTATCTCCCGATCTTACCGTATACCTTTTGTAACTTACCGCAGGAGTCGTCGGTGTTGTGACCAATACGCAAAGCCTTTCAGCTTCTTTTTGAACCACTTCTGCAAGGGTTACAGTATTTCCGATTTGCGGATCGTAGTATTTATAGAAATGCTGTTGGATGTTTATCATGTTTGTCACTGTGTCCAATTTTACACTGTTCCAATCGTAGCATTGCAGCACATTATCATTAAATTCCAATTGTTTGACCGGAACTAAAGTTGAATGCAATCGATGCATTCGCGGACATTGCTTTTGAACCGCCGCTAATCCACCACCTGCCGAACCACGGCTGTCGACATGCATGTAACATCTTCCGTCTAAGCTTGGGCCAACTACTGCTGTCCAATGAACAGTCAGGGTTGTCGGGTCAATTTGAATGTATAATTTCTTCAGATCGGAATTAAATCCGTTACTGCGAATTTCTGCTAGCCCTGCGTTGATCTTATCATTTAAAGCACCTCCGAACCCATCCATTCTTCTGCGGTTGAATGAATGCAAGGCATCGTAGGTATAACGCTGTCCAAGTGCAGTGTATGAATCTGTAATCATCAGATCATTCTCTCCAAGCTGGATGGTATCCGGATTGTATTTCTGAAATTCGGGAACTTCGAGTATTTTTCTTGATCGAACCGGAACATAAGTGGAATCAATAGATTCAACTTCCAAATCACCATCCGATTGAGCATAAAGCGTCTGACTACTAATTAGAATACTTAGAAAAATGAATTTGATACGAATCACTTTTTGTTGTTTTATTTGTATTTAACGCACCTAAATTTAACAAGTTACATCGGTATTTAAAAATAAAATAGCTGAATATGCGAATAAACCCGATAAAAAGCTCAGATTACAATCAATTATTGAGATCAATTTCAGCTGAATAAACTATGTTCAGACAGCTTGTTTTCTTATGTTAAATACTGTCTCATTAAAACTGGATGCCTCCTTTTGGAGTGGGAGGCTGCTTGAAGGCTGCAATGAGAATAAGGCATTTTTGCTTACTTTTTTTGCCTTGGAAAAAAGTAAGATATGCCTAACTTTGAATCATGCAAGATTTGAAAGAAATCACTACAACTTGGGTCCATCAGTTACGTGATCTTTATTCCGAAAGAGAAACACGGAATATTTTGCTCCTTGTTTTGGAAGATGTCTTTGGATTCAATCGATCGGCATTATTGGTTTCTAAAGAAGTGAATCTGTCGGAAGAGCAATTAGAAAGATTGGCACAAATTTCTTCCCGCTTAAAAAGTGGAGAGCCATACCAGTACATTGTCGGGTTTACTTATTTTGATGAATTGAAAATCCAGGTGGGACGCGGAGTTTTGATTCCCCGACCTGAAACGGAAGAATTGGTTTCCTGGATTGATGAAACAGTTCCGACCGGGAGGAACCTGAAAGTGGAGGATTGGTGCACCGGTTCTGGATGCATCGCCTTGGCAATTAAGAATCGGAATCCGGGTTTTGAAGTGATCGGTTACGATATTTCAGAAGAAGCACTTGAAATTGCCCGATTGAACGCAAAAGAACTGAATTTGAACCTTGTATTTCAAATGAATAATGCCTTGGAGCCTCAAACAAATGGAAAAGTGGATATCATTGTTTCAAATCCGCCGTACATTCCTTGGAAGGAAAGAGAACAAATGCATCAGAATGTGACTGAATTTGAACCCGATCTGGCTCTATTTGTTCCGAATGAAGATCCTTTGCTTTTTTATCGGAATATTGCAGAATACGCAACCGGGAACTTGAACGAGGGCGGATATCTCTTTTTTGAATTGCATGAAGATTTTGGACTGGAAACAAAAGCTTTGCTTGAAAACCTGGGCTTCTATTCAATTGAAATCAAAGAAGACCTTCAGGGAAAGAACCGAATGCTGAAAGCAGTATGGAAGATGCAGACCAATCAATGATTTTTGTACCTTTAAATTAAACACCATACACACATGTCTGATAAACCAATCATCAAAGAATATTCCAACGGAGAAGTTACTGTTATATGGAAACCTGAAAGTTGTATCCACTCTACTGTTTGCTGGAAAAAGGCAACCGGGCTTCCGGATGTTTTTCAACCCAATACCAAGCCTTGGATCAAATTGGAAGGTGGAACAACAGAAGAAATCATCAGGCAGGTTGACAAATGTCCAAGCGGAGCATTGAGTTATCGTTTGAAAGATGATCGGAATGAAATTGTTTCGACAAATATTGTGGAGGCTTTACCGAACGGCCCCTTGTTGGTTTATGGAAACATCACCGTAAAACATGCCGGCTCGGAAGAAGTGAAGGAAAGCAAAGTTACCGCGTTTTGCAGATGTGGCGCTTCTTCCAATAAACCTTATTGCGATGGAACGCATGTCAAAATTAACTTTTCTGATTAGCAAACGGAGTTTCCAAGGGTTGGATGTAATTCCGCAATATTACGTCTTGCTTTAAAACTTTTTATTTAATTCTAATGAAACATTCTTTTGATTGGAGTTGTTTTTCTTGAATAAAAATCTCATTTGTATCAATTATATATCGGGCGTAATATTGCGGAATTACGTCGGTTTTTAGTTTGGATTTCCATTTTGTCTCAATAGCTGTTATCTTTGCATTCCAGTTCTAAAATGACATGTCAGAAGCAATTTCAAAAATCATTTCCTTTCATTCAGACGTGTCGCAAATTTCCCGTCCCGAAAAATTCACTTTTCCATTTTATTACGACCCGCATCCATTAGCTTTATTGGCCATTGATCAATTGCAGGAGTATTTATCGACCCAAACAGAGCTGAACCATAATTTTGGACTGGACAGTGAACAGGATGGTCTGATCATTGGAAAAATGTTCGGTGTCCTGGTAGTGGAGGATAAAGAGGGGGAATTGGGCTTTCTCACTGCTTTTTCAGGAAAGTTGGCTGATTCGAACGATCATGATTATTTCGTTCCTCCTGTTTTCGATATACTTGATTCCGAAGGATTCTTCAGAAAGGAAGAGATTGTTATCAATGATATGACCATTGAAATTGCGGAACTGGAAAAGAATGAAGACTATCTGAAAACGAAGAATGAATTGGAACAGGTTGTCATTGCCTACCGGGAAGAGCTCCAGAAATACAAGAAAGAAATAAAGGCTGCAAAAGCGGAACGAAAACAAACGCGGGAAAATTCAAAAAACCTCAGTCCATCCGATTTGGAAGCGCTTTTGGAAGATTTGAGGAAACAATCGATCCGCGAGCAGTACTTTTTGAAGGATTTTACGGATGCACACAAGAAAAAGATTGAAGCTTTAACTGAAGCTGTTGAGGCATTTGAAAATCAGCTTTTCAATTTGAAGGAGAAACGGAAGAATATGTCGAACACCTTACAGGGTGAGATATTCGATTCTTATTATTTCCTGAATTCCAAAAAAGAAAAAAGGAGTCTTCAAAGCATTTTCCAAAATACTATCGATCACAAACCACCGGCAGGAGCAGGTGAATGCGCCGCACCAAAGTTGTTGCAATTTGCATTTGAAAACGACTTGAAACCGGTTTGTTTGGGTGAATTCTGGTGGGGAGCATCTCCAAAATCCGAAGTGCGTGTTCACAAACAGGTTTATCCTGCTTGCAGGGGTAAATGCGAGCCCATTCTCGGGCACATGCTTGAAGGGGTTGAACAGGATGAAAATCCAATGCTCCAGAACCCGGCTGAGGACAAAGAGTTGAAAATTGTTTTTGAAGATGAGTATATAGTGGTAGTCAACAAACCTGCCGAATTTCTTTCCGTTCCGGGGAAAACGATCTCGGATTCGGTGTATACCCGCATGAAAGAGAAATATCCGGAAGCGACCGGACCATTGATTGTACATCGTTTGGATATGTCCACTTCGGGAATTATTTTGCTTGCAAAAGATAAGAATGTACATAAACACCTTCAGAAACAATTTATCAAGCGCAACGTGCAAAAACGCTATGTTGCTTTGCTGGACGGATTGGTTAAAGATGATACCGGGACGATTGATTTGCCTTTGAGGGTTGATTTGGATGACCGGCCGCGTCAGTTGGTTTGTTATGATCACGGAAAACGCGCAGTGACAAAATGGGAAGTGGTGGAACGGAAAAACAACCAGACTCTGATCTATTTTTACCCGATTACGGGAAGAACGCACCAATTGCGGGTGCATGCGGCTCATTCCTTGGGTCTGAATGCGCCGATTATCGGCGACGATTTGTACGGTAAGAAAGAAACAAGGCTTCATCTGCACGCTCAATTCCTGCAATTCACCCATCCGGTTACTAAAGAAGCGATAAAAATCAAAGTGGAAGCGGATTTCGCTTGAATTACTCTTCCTCCGTTAGGTAGGAATACGATATTTTCAGTCTTTTTAAAATTGAGGTTTAATAGAAATTAGCAACCTTTATTAGTCCTCTTGCGTCAATGATTCGTATTTTTCTTCCTTGTGTCTCAATAAATTTTTCCACTTTGAAATCATGAAGTAATCTAACCAATGTCTCAACGGCAATCCCAACAAAATTGGCTAAATCCTCTCGTGACAAGTTTATTTCAACCACTTTGTCGTCTTCTCTATTCGTCTTATACTTATCCTTCATGATAAGTAGACACAAGGCAAGTCTTTCCCTTACTGTTTTATGTGTAAATGAAGTAATTCCATTGATTAACACATTGAACTCATGACTAAGGTTAACAAGCATTTTTTTTGATAAAACATTGGAACTTTCCAAGATGGCTGAAAAATCACTTTTCGTGATAAAACCAATAATGGAGTCTTCTAGTGCAGCAGCCGAATCTGAATAGGGTTCATCCGCCAGTAAAGCCGCGTGACCAAGTAATTCTCCGACTCCGCAGATGTAAATGATCTGTTCTTTACCGTTTCTATCTGTCTTAAATTTTTTGACTTTTCCTTCCTTCAGAAAAAATAAACCATTTGGTCTGCTTCCTTCGTTAAAAATTGATTGTCCTTTTTTCAATTTGGAATCAATTGTACGTTCTTCTAAATAAGTCAATTCATCTTCTGGAAGCCCTTCAAATACCGAATTACTCCTGAAATGAAATTTGTCTATTGGAAATTTTAATGGCATTAATATAAATTCAGATTAGGTGCGAATTTAATCATTCTGGACAATGGTTTTTTGAAGAACAATAAAATTGATTTGAATCAATTTTATTGTTGATCCAAATCAAAGGATGGGAATCTTGACCAGTGTAAATTTGCCTGATTCAAAAATTCATTAATAATCAAAACTTATTACCGGAAAATGGGTTGGTCAATAATCTAATTGGTTTTGTCACTTCTGAATTGTTGCGGACTATGCTCCTTTTGCTTTTGAATCTGGGGATGCAAAAGACACTTTATTAAGTCGTACATATGAGGGAGTTAAAAAAATCAGCGCATTATTTTATTGAGTTTTGGCAATACCTGATCATCCTTGTTCTAATGATTTTGGCAGCTGTTTATCCTTAATTTTTATTTCTTTAAAAATATCACAAATGAACTTATTAGAAAAATTACAAACTAGACTTGGTCCGTTGGGAGATCACGCTCACTATTCACATGGCTATTATACATATCCTCGTCTTGAAGGAGAGATAAGTAATAAAATGCACTTCAATGGTTCTGAAAAACTGGTTTGGAGCTTGAATAATTATTTGGGGTTAGCAAACCATCCGGAAGTTCGGGAAGCCGACAATGAGGGAACAAGGCTTTTCGGTCTCGCTTATCCAATGGGTGCCAGAATGATGAGTGGAAATAGCAATTTACACGAAGAGTTCGAAAAAAATGCTGCTCAATATGTTCAAAAAGAAGATGCTTTTTTGCTGAATTACGGTTACCAGGGAATGCTATCGATCATTGACTGCATTGTTGATCGAAATGATGTAATTGTTTATGATGCAGAGTCTCACGCATGCATAATTGATGGAATGAGGCTCCATTTGGGAAAACGTTTCGTGTTTAAACACAATAATATTGATGATTGTAAAAAGCAACTGGAACGTGCTGCAGCCCTGACAAAGAAAACAAATGGAAGTATCTTGTTAATTACTGAAGGAGTCTTCGGTATGAGCGGTGATCAAGGAAAATTGAAAGAAATCGCAGAACTAAAGAAAGAATTTCAATTTACATTGTTGGTGGATGATGCACACGGAATCGGCTGTATGGGTGCAACCGGTGCCGGTACCGGAGAAGAACAAGGTGTCCAAAAGGATATTGACATTTACTTTGCAACATTCGCAAAATCTTTTGCTGGAATAGGTGCTTTTGTGGCAAGTACAAAAGAGGTGATACTTTATTTGAAATACAATATGCGGTCACAGATTTATGCCAAGGCTTTACCAATGCCAATGGTTTTTGGTGCGTTAAAAAGATTGGAATTAATGCAGAGTAAACCTGAATTAAGGGAACAGCTTTGGAAAATAACACATGCTTTGCAAGGAGGATTGACAGATGCCGGATTCGATATTGGGAACACCAATTCCCCGGTTACTCCCGTTTATTTGAACGGAACAATTTCCGAGGCAACACAGCTTGTTCAGGATTTGCGTGAAAATTATAATGTTTTCTGCTCAATGGTTGTCTATCCGGTTGTGCCGAAAGGAACAATAATATTGAGACTTATTCCTACGGCGATTCATACAATGGACGATGTAAATTACACGATTACTGTCTTTAAGTCAATCCGTGAGAATTTGGTTAAAGGTAAATATCAAATATCAAAATAATATGTCAGAAGAATTGAAAAAATGTCCGAGTTGTAATTCTCCATACGGATATTCAATGGGAAATGAATTATTTGTTTGTCCGGAATGCACCTTTGAATGGATTCCAAAAGAAGAAACACCGGAGGATGAAACATTGATAAAAGATGCAAATGGCAATATCCTACAAGATGGTGATACCGTAATCGTTGTAAAAGATTTACCGGTGAAAGGTGCTCCCAAGCCTATAAAAGCGGGCACAAAAGTGAAAAACATCCGTTTAACCGATGGTGACCATAATATCGATTGTAAAATTGATGGTTTTGGTGCGATGTCGTTAAAATCCGAGTTTGTAAAAAAAGGATAAGCTTAACAAGCATTTCTGCCCCTAAATAAAACTTGTTTAAGGAGATTTAAGGCCTTGGATATAAATTCAGCTTGTTTGTGAATTGAATCATTTTTGGTCAATGGTTTTTCATGAATAATAATTGATTTGAATCAATTTTTCCTTTGATTCAAATCAAAGGAAAGAAATTTCGGCCAGTGTAAATTTGTCGGATTCAAAAAAAAGTTGGGGTAATTATACCGAAGAATTCAATTATGGAAATAGGAGCTGAAGTCCAAGTGGGGGACTTAAACATCCCATTATTACAGACAGTTAAAAAGGTGCATTTCAATTTACCTGTTACACAATTAGTTGAGGAAAGTTTAAACCGTAAACAAGGTGTTTTGACAAGTACAGGAGCGCTGGCTTGTGATACGGGAGAATTTACAGGACGATCACCCAAAGACAAGTATATTGTTAAAGACTCGAAAACTCAAGATACTGTTTGGTGGGGAGAAGTTAACCAACCGTTCAATGGTGATGATTTTCAAGTTTTATATAATCGGGTAATTGAACATCTGAAATACAAAGAGATTTTTGTTCGGGATGTTTTTGCTTGCACATCCCCCAAATACAGGATGAGTGTTCGGGTAGTTACGGAATCTCCCTGGCAAAATTTATTTGTCAACAATTTGTTTATCCGGCCAAATAAAGAGGAACTGGCTAATTTCAATTACGAATGGCTTGTGATGTCTGTTCCGAGTTTCCGGGCAAATCCTGAAATTGATAAAACGCGTCAACATAATTTTACGATTATTGACTTTACGCGAAAAATCATCCTTATCGGGGGAAGCGGTTATACAGGAGAAATCAAAAAAGGGATTTTTACTGTTTTGAATTATATTCTCCCGCAAGAAAAGGGAGTGCTTTCCATGCATTGTTCTGCCAATATTGGTAAAAAAGGAGATACTTCAATCTTTTTTGGTTTATCCGGAACCGGAAAAACTACCTTATCAGCAGATCCTTCTAGAATGCTTATTGGTGATGATGAACATGGATGGGATGATGTCTCAGTCTTTAATATCGAAGGCGGATGTTATGCAAAGTGTGTCAATTTAACGAAAGAAAGAGAACCTCAGATTTTCAATGCAATTCGAAGTGGGGTATTACTTGAGAATGTCAATTTTATTTCAGACACCTTAGATGTTGATTATTCAAACACAGAAAAAACTGAAAATACGCGTGCTGCTTATCCGATCGAATATATTGACAATTCAGTTAAGCCTTCAATTGGAGGGATTCCAAAAAACATTTTCTTTTTGACTTGTGATGCCTTTGGTGTTTTACCTCCAATTTCACTACTGACTCAGGAACAGGCAATGTATCATTTTATTTCCGGGTATACTGCTAAAGTCGCTGGAACAGAAACAGGGATAACAGAACCCCAAAGTACGTTTTCAGCCTGCTTCGGAAAACCTTTTCTACCATTACACCCAATGAAGTATGCTCAGATGCTCGGGGAAAAACTAAGTTCGACAAAAGCAAAGGTTTGGCTGATAAATACGGGATGGACGGGAGGTTCTTACGGCGTAGGCGAACGAATCAATTTGAAATACACACGCGCTATGATTTCTGCTGCATTGAATGGTGATTTGGATTCGGTAGAATATATTACGCATCCTGTCTTTGGATTAAAAATGCCTGTTCAGTGTCCGGAAGTCCCATCGGAAATTTTGGATCCGAAAGGCACTTGGAATGATAAACTTGCTTACGATAAGCAAGCGATTTCCCTGGCAGATAAGTTTATCTCAAATTTTATTGGCTACAGCGACCAAACCTCAGAAGAGATTCTTAAAGGACAACCTACACTTGAAGAAAATAACTAAATAATAGTGCTATGAAATTTCCGAATGATATTTTTTATACTCAAGATCATGAATGGATAAAGTTTTCCGATGGATTTGCAATTGTTGGAATTACTGATTTTGCCCAAAAGGAATTGGGTGATATTGTATTTGTAGATATTGAGTCGGTTGGGCAAAAATTAGATGAGAATAGTGTTTTTGGTACTATTGAGGCGGTTAAGACCGTGTCGGACTTATTCTTACCAATCAACGCTGAAGTATTAGAAATTAATCCGGCTATTATCTATTCTCCGGAATTGATAAATTCCGAACCCTACGATAGAGGTTGGATAGTTAAAATTAAACCCTTGAATGCTGAAGATCGAACAAATTTGTTGTCGAATGAAGAATATCAGGCGTTGATCGGGTAGAAATTATTTCCTATGAGTACTAAAGATTTGGCAAACCTTCGAAAACAAATCATTTCAGACTGTGTAAAACGTTTAAATCGATTAGGATTCAAAAATGTAAATGAGCAAAACATCTTTGAAGATGAAGTCTACAAGGTGTATTTTTTAAGAATTCTATTGGGAAATTTAGGAAGGAATGCCAGTCATGACTCATTGATTAAAGAAATGATACTGGAGATAGCTCAGTGAATAAAATAATTTGATAAATATGAACACTACAAAACGATTTCTAAGTTATCTTTTTCCGGTTACAATTGAAAAAAGAACAGGATCTTATTTGCCGATAATAGAAGTCAATTTGAGAAATGGAAAATACATACTTGATGGAGACAGCGTAAATTATTCTTTCGGATCGTTACATGATCTATTTCTCCAAACCCTTACTCAATTTAAGATCAAGGAAAGACCAATAAAAAATGTGCTGATATTGGGATTTGGAGCTGGGAGTATTGCTCAGATTCTACGGAAAGAATTCCAAATGAATTGCTTCATCACAGGTGTTGAGGTCGATTCGGTAATGTTGGAATTGGCAAACAAATATTTTAATTTATCAAATTATAAAAACATAGAAATTGTTTGTGAAGATGCTGACGAGTTCATTCATCAGGATAATAATATGTATGATTTGATCATTGTTGATTTGTTTGTTGAAAGACGAGTGCCGAAAAAGTTTATGAAATCTGAATTCCTTTACGAGATAAAGTATCATCTAAGTCCAAATGGTTTTCTTTTTTTTAATCGCTTAAATGAAAATGCTTTTCAACAAGAGGAAACCAAAAACCTTATAAATACAATGAATACTGTAATGAATGGGACAACCCAAATGGTTAACTTTCATCAGAATGAAATAGACAATGTCATCTTGGTTCATCAAAATAGATTTTCCCGGGAAAAAGAAGAGAATTTTATTAAAGAAATGGAATTTTCAATATTTTGATGTAGGAATGGATAACTGATTAAAAAGGACTAAAATGTAGCGTGTCCTGCATCTCAGATGTCCAAAATGTAATTGGATTAATAGTTTTGGTTACTACAACGGGTGATGTATTTCTTCTCAATTTAGTTCTAAGCGTTGCCTGTTTTGTTAGCCGGGAAGACGTCATCACCCGAACCATCTAAATTTCATTTAAAAATATCCCCTCTTAAGTCGTCTCTTAACAAGGAAGCTTTTTCAACTCGTAATTCAGCATTCGTTGGCGAAAGCCTCTGGCTTGTACTGGTAAAATCTACAATTTGGAATTATCATAAATCACTTTCGAACTAATTAGCCATGGCTGAGTGTGATTTGCTCTTTAAAAGCTAGCGCTTCTCCTAAATCATTTTTCGCTCTAACGTTTGTCATGATTTAGTCTTCAAAAGCAAAGCTTTTTCTTATTTTTGATTACCGAAATTTTCTGTATGAATACAACTGAAGCGCAAAAAAGAATAGAGCAACTGACAGAAGAGTTGACTCAGCATAATTACAATTATTATGTGGAGAGCAATCCCACTATTTCTGATTATGAATTCGATTTGTTGCTGAAAGAACTTCAGGACCTGGAGACCCGGTTTCCGGAACTTGCTTCGGACTTGAGCCCTACAAAACGTGTAGGTGGAGATATTACAAAGAAATTTGCAACGGTTGTCCATAAATTTCCCATGCTCTCGTTATCCAATTCTTACTCGGAAGAGGAAATTGTGGATTGGGAACAGCGCTTGAAGAAAATGGCTACAGGACCGATTGAATATGTATGTGAACTAAAATACGACGGAGTAGCAATCGGAATTCGCTATGTAAACGGAAAATTTTCCAGGGCAGTGACACGTGGCGATGGAACACAAGGCGAGGATATCTCTGCAAACGTGAAGACTATTCGAACGGTTCCATTGACATTGAAAGGAGATTATCCGGATGATTTCGAGGTTCGCGGTGAAATCTTTTTCCCGAGAGCAAATTTTGAAGCAATGAACAGACAACGGGAAGAACTGGGAGAACCGGTTTTTGCAAATCCACGAAACTCGGCTTCTGGAACTTTGAAATCACAAGATTCGAAAGTGGTTGCGGAACGGGGATTGGATTGTTTTTTATATGGTGTTTATGGGGATGATTTACCGATGGAATCTCACCTGGAAAGTGTTCAAAAAGCGCAGGAATGGGGTTTTAAATCGCCGCAGGAGAAAAACAAATACATCGCAAAGACTTCCACGATTGATGGAATCATGGATTTCATTCACTATTGGGATAAGGAACGCTACAATTTGCCTTTCGATATCGATGGAATTGTAATCAAGGTAAATAATTTCGACCAGCAAGCCGACCTGGGTTTTACCGCAAAATCTCCGCGTTGGGCAATTGCATATAAATTCAAGGCAGAGCGTGTTTCTACCAACTTGGAAGAAGTGACTTACCAGGTTGGAAGAACAGGGGCGATCACACCGGTTGCAAACCTGAAACCGGTTTTGTTGGGAGGAACGGTAGTAAAAAGAGCTTCGCTGCACAATGCAGACCAGATCGAAAAATTGGATTTGTACCTGGGAGATGAGGTTTTTGTAGAAAAAGGCGGGGAAATCATCCCGAAAATTGTAGGGGTAAATACGAGTTCCCGAGAATCGACCGCAGAAAAAGTGATTTTCATTGAACATTGCCCCGAATGTGGTTCCGAATTACATAGAAGAGAAGGAGAGGCGCAACACTATTGTTTGAATGACTTGGTTTGTCCACCACAGGTAAAAGGGCGGATGGAGCACTTCATTTCCCGGAAGGCGATGAACATTGATGGCTTGGGAGCTGAAACCATCGATTTGCTTTACAAGAAAGGGCTGGCGACAAGTATAGCTGATTTATACGACCTGACTTTTGACCAGGTCGTCAATTTGGATCGTATGGCGGACAAATCTGCAAACAACCTGATCTTAGGAATCAAAAACTCGAAAGAAGTACCGTTTGAACGTGTGCTGTTTGCCTTAGGTATTCGTTTTGTTGGTGAAACAGTAGCGAAAAAATTGGCTAATGCATTAAAGAATATTGATGCGATTGCAAAAGCAAGTTACGACGAGCTTGTTGCAGTGGATGAGATCGGAGAAAAGATTGCCATTGCGGTTCAACAATTTTTCCAGGATCCGAGAGCAATCCAAACCATTGATCGGTTAAAGGCTGCAGGAATCCGATTTGAAGTGGAGGAAGTGGCTTTGGATTCCAATGAACTGGAAGGGAAAACCTTCGTCGTTTCAGGAGTTTTCGCCAAATTCAACAGAGATGAGATCAAAGATCTGATTGAAAAGAATGGTGGTAAGAATGTAGGCTCGATTTCGGCAAAAACCTCGTACGTCCTCGCAGGTGAGAATATGGGGCCGGCCAAACTCGAGAAAGCAAGCTCTTTGGGAATTCCGATCATTTCAGAAGATGATTTCCTGGCAATGATTTCAAACTAAGAATTCCGCAATAAGCCGGAGCCATACAGGATTCATATGTTCCGGATCGACACGGTCCATTTCTTCGTCATTGAAGATGACCGTTCCTGCGTTCCAGGTCAGTGTTCCTTCAGCAAATTCCCGGATTTGTTCTCCATCAGCCTGGTTCATGGATTGAAAAGCAAGTTGCCATACCTGGTCCGAACTTTTGTCGATATGAAGCCACTTATAAACAAGGCTCTTATCTTCCGACTGAATATCTGTTCGCTTGATTTCGATAATCAGTTTGAATTCATCTTCAAAACAGAATAGCACTTTAAAGGGAAATGGATTTGTCATACTATAAAATTACGAGAATGAATTGAAAATGGAGAATGTAAAATTGATCAGAAGAATCTGAATCTTTTCAATTCTCAATTTTAAATTTTCAATTCTTGAAAAATCCGTAATTTCGCAAGGACTTTTTACTGTTTAAAAACAAATACAATGAATCTATTTAAAGGAACTGGAGTTGCATTGGTGACACCATTCAATTCGGATATGTCGATTGATTTTCCAGCATTGCGCAGATTGGTACAGGAACAGATTTCTGGCGGTACCGATTACCTGGTTGTTCAGGGAACTACAGGTGAATCTCCAACCTTGAATAGTGAAGAAAAGAAGCAGGTATTGGAAACTGTGATGGAAGTGAACAATGGAACGTTGCCGATTGTTTACGGAGTAGGTGGAAATAATACCATGGAAGTTGCAGAAGCATTCAAAAATATTCCAAAAGGAGTAGATGGGATTTTATCTGTTGCACCATACTACAATAAACCTACTCAAGCCGGTTATATCGCTCATTACAAAGCGTTGGCATCAGCTACTGATTTACCGATTATCTTATACAATGTTCCGGGAAGAACGGGTTCTAATGTATTGGCTGAAACGACTTTGGAACTGGCTGAGATCAAAAATATTGTAGCAATGAAAGAAGCTTCCGGGAATATGGAGCAGATCATGGAAATCATTCGGTGCAGACCGGAAGGATTCTTGGTTCTTTCAGGAGATGATGCAATTACATTGCCCTTGATCGCTGCCGGAGCGGATGGTGTCATTTCAGTAGTTGCAAATTCTTTTCCTGAGCATTTCAGTAAAATGGTTTCAAGCGCTCTGAAAGGTGATTTCGAAACAGCAAGAAAATACCATTACGATCTGATGCCGGTAACGAAATTGCTTTTTGCCGAAGGTAATCCCGGAGGAGTGAAGATTGCTTTGGAAGAACTGGGATGGATGAAACCATTCATGCGTCTTCCATTAGTTCAGGTTTCGGATGGACTGAAAGCAAAAATTGTTGCAGAAACAAAAAAACTGACTAAATAATCACGCGGTTCATTGAAAATTAATAGATTCGCATTAAATTACTCGACGATGAAAAATAAACTAATCTTAGGTAGCGTCTTGTTAATGTTGGCTTACGCTTGTGGTTCCGGGGAGGAAAAACAAACTTTGACAACAGTTGAAGAACAAGAAACAGTAGACGCTGCTAACGTAAACTATAACATTCCATCGCCATCTGAGCAGTTTGCTTTGATTTCGAAGATGGATGCGGTAAAGAACACTAAAATCCTGCACGATCCAGCATCTGCTGACAAGTATTCCAATTCCTCACAAAAAGCATTGAACTTTGGCGTTTATACTGCTGATGTAGCTTATTTGACATCATTCAATGAGACAAACAAGTATTTGAGTTACTTCGGTAAGTTGGAAAAACTGGGTTCCGATATCGGAGTTGCACAGGTTTTTGGAAGTGAATTAGGTGAATTGGCCAAAAAATGGGATGGAAATGCAGATTCCTTGTTCAAGTTAAGTGATGATGTGTACAATAGAACTTTCCAACGTTTGATTGAGATCGATAAAGGTGACGAGCTTTCGTTAATGCTTGTAGGTGGATGGATCGAATCAATGCACCTGATGATCGGAAGTTCGAAAGGTTTTGGTAAATCGCCGAAATTGGATCAGGCTTTGGCTGACCAGAAATTAGTAGCTGAAAACTTATTGGAATTCATGGTAAGCTATCAGGATAACGAATCGGTGAAGGAATATTCCGTTGCGATCGAAGAGATTTTGAAAGCATACGAGCAATTGGATTGTAGTTCGGGAGAGACTGAAGTTCAAAATTCAAATGGGAAATTGACCTTTTCAGGAGGAGACAGCTGCAAAATGACACAGAAATGTTTTGACAGTTTATCAAAGAAAATAGCTGAAATCCGTACTAAAATTATAACTGCTTAACTTTTTAGATATGAAATTTATTTTAACGTTAGCCCTATTGTCTAGTTTTGTATTTTGTTTTGCTCAATGCCCACCTGCTGAGGCATTCATGAAAAAGAAAAAGACCAAAGATGCATATAGTTTGAATTCTCAATCAAGATCCGGTTCGATCGCTTCAGATGAGACTTACGAAATGTCTTTCATTGCACATCAGGGATTGGATTACCGATTAACAACCGTGATGGGTGAAGGAGGTGTCGGAACACTGAACTACGAGATTTACGAAATGGTCGTGGAGAAAAAGACAGAAGGTGAAAAAGATACTTTCAAGAAAAACAAGAAAGTATTGGCTACATCCGGTAATGCAGAGGTATTGGAGTTCACTTCCGATAAATCACGTAAGATTTTCATTACTGTATCCATCAACGGTGGAG
This sequence comes from uncultured Fluviicola sp., assembly GCA_965650135.1. Taxonomy (GTDB): domain Bacteria; phylum Bacteroidota; class Bacteroidia; order Flavobacteriales_D; family Crocinitomicaceae; genus Fluviicola. The sequence goes on along the minus strand of CBFGNC010000012.1, from coordinate 105,213 downwards.
ACAAAAAGAAATTGGCGTGTGTAGGTGTGTTAATTGAAACAAAACGTACCGAGAAAACAGGATTTTAATCGATTTAATCATATTAATAATCAGTAGGGCTGCGATTAATCGCAGCCCTACTGATTTTAACGCATAATTGGAGTTCCCCAATTCGTAATTTTACAAAATGAATCAATCACAAAAAATTTGGGAGTTTGTCAATCAGGCTCAATCAATCGTCATCACTTCGCATAAATCCCCTGACGGAGATTCAATAGGAAGTTCACTTGCCTTGTACCACATCCTTAAAAAGTGGGGACGAAATGTGCAAATCGTTCATCCCGATCCTGCTCCCGGCTTTTTACATTGGGTGACCGGACAGGAACAGATTATTGATTTTGAGACAAAACAGGAGCAGGCAGTTACAGCAATTCAATCGGCTGACTTGATTTTTTGCATGGATTACAATCATCCTTCACGGGTAGGTGACCAGATGCAACCTTTTTTAGTTGAATCACCGGCAAACAAGGTCATGATCGACCATCACCTGCATCCGGCGGATTTTTGCCAGATTATCATATCCGAATCAACTGCCTGTTCGACTTGTGAATTGATTTATAGTTGGATCAAAGAGATCAATCGTTTGGAGGATATCGATGAAACTTCCGGAGCATGTATTTATTTGGGAATCATGACCGATACGGGGTCTTTCCGGTTTCCGTCTGTAAGTGCAACCACTCATGAGATCCTTGCAGATCTGATCAGAAGAGGGGTGAAACATTATCTGATCCATGAAGCCGTTTATGATACCAATACGGTTGATCGTATTAAATTGAGAGGATTTGCGTTGTCTGAGAAACTGGTCTGCATGGAAGGAATTCCAGTGGCTTACGCTTCTCTCTCGGAAGCTGAATTGGAGAAATACCATTACCAAAAAGGAGACACCGAAGGCTTGGTGAATCAGATTCTGGGAATCCAGGGAATCAAGATGGCGGTTTTATTCGTTGAAAAGGATGGAAAAGTGAAGATTTCTTTCAGATCAAAAGGAGATTACTTCGTAAACGAATTGGCGAATGCTCATTTTGCCGGTGGTGGACATGCATATGCTTCCGGAGGTATTTCAACAGAGTCACTTGAGAAAACTGTCGAAAAATTTGTAACATTTGTAAAAGATTTCATTCCTAAAGCATGATTAAAAGAACGTTTGTTTTCTGGTTGTTGATTTTGTGTTCGTGCACGGAAGAGGAAGAACAACCGAAACCGATTCAGTGGAACATGGACAAGTCCACTGAAATGAACAAGGAACTATCTATTGAGGAAAGCATCGATATCGACCTGTATTTTGCTCAACATGAAAATTGGGAGGTGAAAGAAACGGGGACAGGTCTGCGTTATGTCATTTTAAAAAAGACGAAAGGTAAACTCCCAGCCGCCGGTATGGATGCCAAAACGCAATACAAGATAAGTTTGTTGGACGGAACGGAAGTTTATAAGACAGCTCCGGATGAGGTGGATGTTTTCCGGATTGACAAGAGTGATATGGAATCGGGAATTCACGAAGGAATCAAACTGATGCATGTGGGAGAGAAAGCGAAATTGGTTTTCCCGAGTCACTTGGCGCATGGTTTGGTCGGCGATTTACAAAAAATTCCACCACTTTCACCTTTAGTTGTTGATATTGAATTAATTGGAATAGAATGAAACATTTAAAATACCTGGCAATTGGTTTATTGATTTCTGCCTGTACTTCCGGTGTAGAGAAAGCAGGGAATGAAACTGCTGCACCTACAACACGTGACGCGAAGGATGGATTATCCGATGCGGAAAGACTTATTGAACCTAAAAAACAATTGGTTGATAAAAAAAGCTTTCCGAACGGGATCCGGATACAATGGTTTGAAAAAGCGGAAGGAGAACCGGTTAGAGAAGGTGCTGTTTACGAGATTAATTTTAAGACAAAACTACAGAATGGTGAAGTGGTTGATGGAAATTACAAGTTGCAAAGAGAGATGCTTCCTTTTTTGGTAGGATATGGTCAGCAGACACCCGGATTTGATTTGGCAATAAAGGAATTGAGAGTTGGTGACTTTGTGGAAATCTTCATTCCCGGAGAATTGGCCAGAGGGAAAAAAGGAATCCCGGGAATTATTCCACCGAATGCTCCGAATATTGTCATGTTGCGTGTTGGGAAGGAAATAAAACCGACCAAAGTGATTGATGGAGTGAAGGTTTGGAAACTGGAGGAAAATCCTGAAATGACAGATGCCGAAGTGGGGGAAAGCTCAAACCTGGCGATTCATTATTTTGTCGGCACGAAATCGAATCCGAGATACGATAATTCTTATCAGAGAAACACACCGTTTGCTTTCGGAATGCAAGATCACTCCTTGATTCCGGGATTGAGAAAAGCGATGTTGCATACCAAAATGTATGATAAACTGTATATTCTTGTTCCTGCAAAAGAAGCATATGGTTCAAGGGGTTATGTAGATTTGGTAAAACCGAATGAAGAACTTTTCTACGATATAATTGTGATGGATGTGGATGGAAAATCCGTTCAGAAAAGCGAAAATTAAAATAAAAAATGTAGGCACGCGATGCGTCGCGTGCCTACATTTTTTATAATCCTGCACCAATTTTTTTAGTCAGACCTTACCTTTTTGAACTTTATCAAATCGCCATTTTTGATTATCAAATCGGGGTTATGAACTTGTAAATGTTCGAATTAACGTTTTTTCGCAAGTGAATTTTGGCTTTTTTTCGTTAGTTTTGCGACACCCAGAAAATACCAAAGGCTAAAAACATGAACAAATTTCTTTATTTCTTCTTCTTATTTGTTTCATTTTCGGGATTGGCTCAAACACCGATCGATACCGTTAATACCGATAAAGGTAAAATGGTCATTTACTCCAATCGTACCTGGAAATTCTTGTTGGACGAGGAGTTTGACGGGATCATGAATGAAGCTCTTTTTAACCAGATCCAACAAGATACGAACCTGAATTTGATCCAGACATGGAACAATGATATTTGTTTCAGTTCTGAAAGACCGGATATGTCCCGTCTGAATGACACGATCTGGTTATGCATGGTAGATGATATTCACAAGGAATTCGTTTGTCCGGTTCCCGGAATCGTGACATCCCGATACGGCTACCGAAAAGGAAGATATCACAATGGAACGGATTTGAACCTGCGTACAGGTGATACGGTGGTGGCCGCCTTTTCAGGTCGTGTAAGATATGCAAAATGGAACGACGGAGGTTTTGGTAACCTGGTAATCATTCGTCACCACAATGGCTTGGAAACGTTTTATGCGCATTTATCGAAACATCTTGTTGCTCCTGACCAGGAAGTGAAAGCCGGCGAGCCAATTGGTTTGGGTGGAAATACAGGTCACTCATTTGGTTCTCACCTGCATTTTGAAATGCGTTTCTATGATGCTCCTATGAATCCGGAAGAAGCTATTGATTTTGCCAAGAAAGAATTGAAAGATGATAACTTGTTAGTGCAGAAGAAACTCTTCAGACCAGGTGCGAGACCAAGTGATGAAGAAATCTCCGGAGAGTCAATTGCATCCATTCAAGCCAGAACGGAAGCTGCAGGTGCCCGAAAATACTACAAGATCAGAACAGGCGATACCCTTTCTCAAATTGCTTCCAAAAGCAATACAACTGTTTCCAGGCTGTGTAAGCTCAATGGAATCAGACCAACGACTCTTTTGCAAGTTGGTCGACAATTGAGAGTCAGATAAAGACAAACAACATCATTTTGTCGTTCAACTAAACTTTATTGTTAAAAATTTGGTTGGCACTGGCGATTTACCTAAATTGCTGATATGTCGTGCAACTACAGAATTGTTTTAGTAACAGATGGAGGTTCAGATGCCTTACTCGTACCAATTGTAGGTTTGAGTGCATTGTCGCGTCGGATTCATGCGGTTGACATTGATAGATCACTATATAACTGGATCGACTTATTGGTTGCTTCCGGAGACAGTGTATTATTGGCAAGTCTTTTGGCAAAACAGGAAATTTCGTTGATTGAGGAACTTGGAGCACTGGAAAAATTGCTTCGTTACCAAAACAATGGATACAGTAAGGAAATGGTTTCCCGTCTTTTTGAAGAAGATGATACCTTGTTTGCTTTGAGAAAACATTTCCTGTTCATGACCTATGATGTGGATTCGGATGAACTGTTCCAGTTTTCAGATAGCCGGCCAACACAACAATCCATTAAACTGGATTCCGTATTGAAAGCATGTATGGGAAATCCGAACGAACAGCAGTTTATCAAATTAGGCTATAGAAGATTGATGAATGCAAGTCAATTTGCTCCCAATCCTATTTTACAGGCTATGCATTACGCGGATTGCCTGTACCAGGATGATTCGGTAGTCATTGTCAGTATCGGTTCCGGAAAGCATAGGCAGAACGACTTGGAACAACAATTTTCCGAACAGGCGCAACAGGAATTTGACATGGAAATCCGGAAACACAAAAAATGGCATTACTTCAGATTCAATCCTGAATTTGAACGGGACGATACCATGGAGGTAAAGATTGAAAAAACACGCAATTACTTCGAAGATGAAGCACCGAATATGGACCGCTTATTCCGCTTGATGGAAATTAAATCGGGAAGATTAGTTTAAATGTTTCAGCCGTGGCTGATTCAAATGTTCAATCTATCGTTTATTTGAACCTTTTTGACCTCTTTCAACCTTTTGAACTTGTTAAGATTTCAAAAACAATATTTCCCGGAAGTTTGCCGTTATGCTATTTCTCCTATTTTTGTCGTCATGAAATGGATTTTCTTAATTCTTACACTTGTAACACTACTTAGCAGTTGTAACTCCTATAACAGCATTCTTAAATCGGATGACTACGAGTCAAAATTCAATGAAGCCAATCGCTTATATGATTCTGGAAAATATGAAAGATGTGTGGCTTTGTATGAGCAGGTATATCAAAGAAGTCCTCGGTCTCCACAAGGAGAAGTGGCGTTTTACAGGTTGGGAAAAGCATGTTTTTCTGTGGAAGACTGGTATTTGGCAAGTTACTACCTGGCTGCTTTTCCTTCTAAGTTCCCATATTCACCGAAAGTTGAAGAGACCACGTTCCTGGCTGCTGTTTGTGCTGTGAAGAACAGTCCTGAAGTATCATTGGACCAACATGAAACAGAAGTGGCCCTGAATGAATTGCAAAATTTCGTCACACAATTTCCAAATTCTGAATTGCTGGATACTTGTAACACGGTCATGGATAACCTGCGCTTCAAATTGGAGACAAAAGATATGCTGACTGTAAGACTGTATTCCAAAACGGAAAACTACCGTGCAGCGGTGGTCAGCGCAGAACAATTCCTGGACAATTATCCACGATCCACTTACCGCGAAGAAGCATGGGCGGTTTTAATGAAAAACTCCTATTATTTGGCAAGTAATAGTGTGGACACGAAAATTGAAGAGCGAATTGCAAAAACAAATGAGCGATTTAACATTTTTCTTGTGGAATTCCCAAATTCAGACTATCTTCGCGAATTCGAAGGGTATATTGAAAAATTGAAAAAAGTCGCTATTCCCGTATCTAACAAGTAAATAAATAGAAGAAAATGAGCTTCAAAAACAACAATGCTGAGCGTTCAACAGTTACGCGTGATACAATAGATTTAGAAGAAACAACAGGTAATATCTATGAATCGATTGTAGTATTGTCTAAAAGAGCAAATCAAATCAGTGCTTCAATGAAAGAGGAATTGACTGCTAAATTGCAGGAGTTTGCTTCATCAACGGATAATTTGGAAGAGATTTTTGAAAACCGTGAGCAAATCGAGATCTCCCGTTTTTATGAAAAACTTCCTAAACCGGTTGCTGTGGCAATTGAAGAGCTGAAAGAAGGACAAATTTATACTAGAAAAACTCAAGAGTAATATACACTCGATATGTCTTTGGAAGGAAAAAGGATTCTAGTTGGTGTTACTGGCGGAATCGCAGCGTATAAAATTGCTTCCTTCGTAAGATTATTAAAAAAACAAGGGGCAGAGGTCAGATGTATGATGACTCCTGCCTCTTCTGATTTTATTACACCGCTAACTCTTTCCACTCTATCGGGATCACCTGTCGGAATTGAATTTTATGATTCCAAAACGGGTGAATGGACCAACCATGTCGAATGGGCCTTATGGGCGGATATCCTGATTTTTGCCCCGGTTACAGCAAATTCATTGGCTAAAATGGCACATGGCTTTTCTGATAACTTTCTTTTAGCAACCTATCTGAGTGCAAAATGTCCTGTTTTTATCGCTCCGGCAATGGACCTGGATATGTATCAGCATCAGACTACCAAGGACAATATCAATCGTTTGGAATCATTCGGACACACCATCATTCCTGCAGAAAGCGGTTTTCTTGCAAGCGGACTGGAAGGGCAGGGTAGAATGGCGGAACCGGAAGTTTTGATCCAATACCTGGAAGATTATTTCCACAAGGATGCCCGATTCTCGGGAAAGCGTTTTTTGATCACAGCAGGACCAACCTATGAGGCAATCGATCCGGTTCGATTTATCGGGAATCATTCTTCAGGGAAAATGGGGTTTGCATTGGCGGAAGCAGTTGCAGCGAAAGGTGGAGACGTTATTTTGATTACCGGTCCGTCAAACCTGGGTGTGAAACACAAACAGATTGAGGTATTGCGTGTAACTTCTGCGAACCAGATGTTAAATGCTGTCCAGGAAAACTGGAAAAATGTGGATTTGGGAATCTTTGCCTCGGCAGTTGCGGATTACCGACCAACAGTTGCTGAAAGTCAGAAGATCAAAAAGACGGAAGATCAGCTTCAAATTCTTTTAGAGAAGAATCCGGATATTTTATCCTGGGCTGCCTCAAATAAGGAGAGCCAAAAGGTTGTGGGCTTTGCCTTGGAAACCCAAAACGGCATGGAATATGCTAAAGGCAAACTCGAGAAAAAGAAATTGGATGCAATTGTATTGAATGAGATGGGAGAGCCTGGAGTAGGTTTTGGAACGGATACGAATTCAGTTAAATTGCTGTTTAAAAACAATAAAATGTGTAGCTTTGAGTTACAGTCAAAGCGAGAATTAGCTTTCTCTTTGTTGAATGAATTGATGAATAATCTATATGAATAAAATTCTAATCCTTGTCTTTTTAGCTCTCATCACAAGAGTATATTCCCAGGAATTGAACTGCCAGGTTACACTGATTACGAATATCAAGACCGAAGTTACTTCAGCTGAAAAAGAACTGTTTACTCAGTTGAAAGAAGTAGTTACTAATTTTATGAATAGTACCCAATGGACAACTGAAAAGTTCAAAGTGGAAGAACGGATCAATTGTCAATTGCAATTACAGATCAATACCATTAATAACGGGGAGTTTACAGGATCCATCCAGGTTCAGTCGAGCAGACCGGTTTATAATGGATCGTATAATACGACCTTATTTAATTTCCAGGATGATAACCTGGATTTCACGTATACAAGAAGCAGCCAGTTACAGTATGGGAAAAATCAGTTTCGGGATAACTTATCTTCGATTTTGGCTTTTTATGCTTACTACATTATTGCCTTGGATTTTGATTCGTTTTCAAAACAAGGAGGGACCAAGTATTTCCAGGAAGCACAGCAAATTGTGACCAATGCACAAACTGCTTCCGGTAAAGGATGGAAATCCAACGAGCAGGGAAAGAAAAACAGGTATTGGTTGGTGGAGAATGCGCTTCAACAATTATTTGAACCGCTCAGAGAGTGTTATTACGAGTATCACCGTTTGGGAATGGATCATCTCTATGACAAACCTGAAGATGCGAAAAAAGCAATCTATTCAGCCTTGGAAAAACTTTCTAAAGTTTCTGCAGCCCGACCGAATACAATTAACATCATCAATTTTGCGTACTGCAAGTTGAATGAATTGAAAAATCTTTATTCTGTCGCATCACCTGAGGAAAAAACTCAGATTGTAACTGTATTGAAGAAGATAGATCCCACCAATTCAACCAAGTACGAAGAAATTTTGAACTGATGTTGAAATCACTTTCCGTTCAGAACTTCGCTCTAATTGAACATGTTTCCCTTCAGTTTCAGGATGGGTTGCATGTCATTACAGGGGAAACCGGATCCGGGAAATCCATATTATTGGGTGCGTTGAACCTGATTCTCGGTGAACGTTCCGATTTTTCCGTAATCCGCAATCCGGAAAAGAAAACCATCGTGGAGGCAATCTTTCAATTGAATGAGGGCTTCAGGGATTGGTTTGTCCGGGAAGATATTGATTGGGAATCCGAAACGGTTATTCGAAGAGAGATCACCAGTCAGGGAAAATCTCGTTCATTCATCAATGATACTCCTGTGCAGTTGAGCCAGTTGAAGGAATTGACGGAACAATTGGTTTACATCCACTCTCAACATGAGACGCTGGAAATCAAGAAAGCAAAGTTTCAGTTCGATTTATTGGATTCATATGCGGACAGTTTGGACCTGGCTCAGGATGTAGCATCGATTTACAGCCAGGTACAACGGCTAAAAGTCACGAAGGAACAATTGGAATCCTCCAAATCAAATCAATTGCAGGAATTGGATTACATCCGATTTCAACTGAATGAAATCCGGCAATTGAACCTGGATCAGGTGGACTATGCGGGTTTGGAGAATGATTTTAATAAATTGTCCAAACTGGATGATTTGAAGGAAGCTTATTCTTCAATCGTCAATGCAATAGAGTTGGAAAATGGTGCCACCGATTCGCTTCGCAGATTGAAAACGCATATTGACAGGTGGAAGAGTGCAGATACGGATTTGAGTGCAATTTCGGTGAGATTGCAGGATGTGATTGCTGAATTGGAAGACATATCCAGGGATTCTGACAGACAATTGAACCAGATGGAAAGTGATCCTGAAGCGCTCTTTCGTTTGACCGAATCACTTGATGAGTACAATAAGATCCTGAAAAAACATCACTTTTCGACGCAGGAGGAATTGAGCCGGTATTCCGAGTCGCTTGAAACCAAACTGGACGATTTCAATTTTTCAGATGAGCGTATTGCAGAGTTGACCAAAGAAATAGAAGAAAAAGAAAAGGAATTGGTACAATTGGCGACCCGGCTGTTTGATAAGCGTTCAGCAGTTATTCCAAAGCTGGAAAGTTATTTGCTGGAGTTGCTGAGTGAAATGAAAATGGAATATTCCAGGTTTCAGATTTTGCTCACCCGTTCTGAAAAGTTAGATTCCAATGGAGGAATGAGCATCCAGATATTGTTCTCTGCAAATAAAGGATTGGAATTGAAACCGATTGAAAAAGCAGCAAGTGGTGGAGAGTTATCTCGTGTAATGTTAGCTATTCAATTGATCATGAGTGAGAAAAAGTCGCTTCCAACTTTGATTTTGGATGAAATTGATACAGGAGTCTCCGGAGAAGTGGCCTTGCGAATGGGGAAATTATTGAAACAAATGGGCAAGCATTTACAGGTTTTTGCAATTACACACCTTGCCCAGGTTGCCGCAAAAGGGGATTATCACCTGGAAGTTTCGAAATCGCATGCAAACAGTCAGACGATCTCTGAAATTCGCCTTTTAAATGATGTTGAACGGATTGAAGCTCTTGCTAAGCTTATTTCGGGTGAACAAGTTACGGATTTGGCACGCTCTTCTGCGATAGAACTGATGAATTGATCCTATTACGAATTCCTAATACCGAATTACGATTAATTTAAATTTCGCAATTCATAATTTGGTTAATTATCTAACAAATCCACAACCCCCGGTCTTTCTTTCCGTATCTTTACTAAATAAATACACGAATTATGTTCAAGATCGTTTGGTTAACACTTTCGCTTGCTACTACAAGCTTTACTTCGAGAGCATCGGTTTCCGATCCATCGGTTTATTCCAACGCCGGAGAAGTCATCAAAATGCGTGTACAAGGACATCGTGTAGATTGTCACCCGGATTCCGATGATACCCGACAATGTTTCCTGGTTCAGAAGGAAGCGAGTATAGGGATGGAAAGCTGGGAAGTTTTACAACAACCTATCGAGGGATTCAACTTCGAAGAAGGTTATACTTATGATTTGATCGTGAAGGTTGATGTATTGCAGGACAAGACCGGTCCGGATCGGTTCAAGCACACATTGGTTCAAATAATTTCGAAAATCAAAGAGTCTTAATTACTTTTTCTCCTATCTTTAAATTATGGAGAAGAAATGGGTAATTACCGGATTGCTATTGATACTGATTGCAATCATTTTTGGTGCTTTCGGAGCGCACGGGTTAAAAACGCTCTTGGAACCTAAGGATGTTCCATTGACTTTTGACTTGGCAAAGAAAAATCAGGATATCCTGACTTCTTTCGAGACAGGAACAAGGTATCAATTTTTTCAAGGCTTGGGATTCCTGATCATTCCCTTTGTCCTTATACGTTTTGGCATTAAAGGAAAGACGATTTTCTTTTTGATCTTATCGGGTACCATTTTATTTTCAGGAAGTATTTATGGACTAACCTATTCGAAAGTTCACATGGGTGGCTCCCTATCCAAAGTATTTGGTCCGATCACGCCAATTGGTGGACTCCTGATGATCCTCGGATGGACTTGGTTGCTGATTCAAGTAATTCGGTCACGTAATTAATGAAATTTTCAGCGACGATATTAGGTTCGGGAACGTCACAGGGAATTCCGGTAATTGCCTGTGAATGTCATGTGTGCACTTCTGAAAAGATCGAGGATAATCGCTTGCGTTGTTCCGTCCTACTGGAAATTGCCGGAAAAAACTATGTCATTGATGCCGGTCCGGATTTCAGACAACAAATGTTGAAGTTTAAAGTGAAAAGCCTGGAAGCAGTGCTGTTTACGCATGAACATAAGGATCACATGGCGGGTTTGGATGATGTGAGGGCGTTCAACTTCATTGAGCGCAGAGATATGGATATTTATTGCTCAAAAGCTGTTGAAACGGCTCTAAGACGCGAATACCATTATGCTTTTGAAGAAGAAAAGTATCCTGGAATTCCCCAGCTGAACATCATCAATATTGAGAACAAACCATTCAAACTTTCCGGTACGATTCCCGTAGTTCCGGTTGAAGTCATGCACTATTTCATGCCTGTTTTAGGTTTCAGGCTGGGCGACTTTGCTTATATAACAGATGCTAAAACGGTCGAATCAAAGGAGATAGAGAAGTTGAAAGGTGTAAAAGTGTTAATTATCAATGCTTTAAGAAGAGAACCGCATATTTCTCATTTCAATTTGGAAGAAGCGTTGAATTTTATAGATCAGGTGAAACCCGAAAGAGCATATCTGACCCATATTTCTCACTTATTCGGTACCCACGAAGAAATTGAAAGCGAATTACCTCCTCATGTTTTTGCTGCCTTTGATGGACTGAAATTTGACTTCGATTAGTCATTTTACTTATAGGTAAAAGAAGTAATATTTTGGAATTCAGCAGATTTCAAACCGGGACAGGAAATATTCCTTGTAGGCTTGAAATTAAATTCTAAATTTGTTCTCAAATCAAACAATTATGTCAAAATTATTGGAAGGAAAACGTGGAATCATCACAGGAGCATTGGACCAAAATTCAATTGCCTGGAAGGTTGCTGAAAAGGCACATGAACACGGTGCTACGTTTGTTTTAACGAATGCTCCAATTGCAATGCGAATGGGAGAAATAAATGAATTGGCTGCAAAGACAAATTCGACCATTATCCCAGCTGATGCAACAAGTATAGACGATTTGAAAAAACTTTTCACCGAGGCTCAGGAAGTCTTAGGTGGTAAAATTGACTTTGTATTGCATTCCATCGGTATGAGTGTGAATATTCGCAAGAATATCCCTTACCAGGATTTGAATTATGACTTTTTTCAAAAGGGAATTGATGTTTCCGCATTATCACTGCATAAAATGCTTTCAGTAGCAAAAAACATGGATGCGATTAATGAGTGGGGAAGCGTGGTTGCTTTAACGTATGCAGCTGCTCAAAGAACTTATCCGTTCTACACAGATATGGCTGATATCAAAGCGATGTTGGAATCAATTGCAAGAAGTTTTGGATATCATTACGGTTTGGAGAAAAAAGTACGTATTAATACGGTTTCCCAATCTCCTACCAAAACAACAGCTGGTTCCGGAATTAAAGGATTCGGTGATTTCTACGATTATGCAGATGCAATTGCTCCATTAGGAAATGCAAGTGCGGAGGATTGTGCAAATTACTGTATTTCTCTGTTCTCTGACCTGACACGTATGGTTACCATGCAAAACTTATTCCATGACGGTGGTTATTCCACAACGGGCGTGAGTGATATCATTATGGAAAAAATGGGAATTTAATTCTCTTAAAATAAAATATTGAATAAAAACCAAGTGGGGATGTGATTAATCGCGTCCCCACTTGGTATACACTAATTACTACTTTAGTAACGTTATTCAAAAAAAACATTACTACAAGAAACGGGACCTATGAAAAAGAGATGCATCTTACTGTTCGTGATTCTCTCATGCCAGACCTTTGCTCAAGACCTGCCATTGAAGGGTGGAAGAGGAGGTATACTATCCTTTGGACAGAGAACAACCTTAAGCACATTCAATGGAGATCACGAACGGCCGGCAATCGGGTTGGGAGGACAAATGAGGCTTCAATTGTCCGACAGGGTGAATACCGAATGGTTTATGGACTATTTACCGGTTACAAACGAATACACCAGAAGAAATGACTTGCATATCGGTTGGAGTGTGATGTTCTACCTGTTAAGTAATCCGACACCGAAAGTTCAACCATACATTGTGGCCGGACATTGTTTTGACCGGACCCTGCAAACAGAATTAGCGAATCGAAGTAATAAGATCGAGCGCTGGAGCAGTGCTGTCCAGGGTGGATTAGGTGTGCATTTCAATCTGACACCCCGTTTTGACGTATCACTTTCCAGTCAGTATATGATTCATTTGGGAACGGATATTCATTCACATGTCGAGGAGGATGGAAGTGTGCTTTTTGAAAAACACAAGGGAGGTTCATTGGAAGGGCATTTATTGACTTCATTAACGTTAAACTATAAACTGGCAGACTTATGGAAATCAAAAAGAAAATAAGCTTCCTGATCTTTGGTTTCCTGGCCATTGGAAGTTTAACACACGCCCAGATCCTGGCTGAAGGTCAGCGAGCCGGATTGTTGCAGACAACCGGAAGTATTTATCCATCTCAGCAATTGAATACGAAAGGATTGAATTTATATGTCGGTGGGTACATGAATTATCATTTCGATGACAAGTACAGTTTCAGAGGAGATATTTATCAATTCATCGGTGCACAGTCGAAACCCGGATATGTGAATGATCACTTGCAGGTTCAGGCAGGATTCATGCGGTATTTCCCTGTAAAGCGACTGGATCCTTTTGTCGGAGTCCAGGTAGGTTTTTCAGCTATTCAGACAAATGAAAGAAGTGAACGGATCTACAACTCTGCATTTGCTGTAAAAGCAGGTTTGAATTATCATGTCTATAAATTCTTTTATTTCTTTCTGGAATGCCAATACATCCATCAAACAGATCCCTGGCATGCAAGGCCGCTGGATCAATTTATGGGAACCGGTGGACTTGGCTTTCAATTGCCTTGTAAGAACGTCAGACAATAGCTCTTATCCGCCCCAATCGCAATTTTGCTCCGGATCCGAGCAATTGAATTGCAAAGCAGGATCTTCCTTGTCTCTTTCAATTGATTGTTTGAGGAGCAGGATTTCATGCGCTTCAGGATACGATAGGATTTTTGTTTTCAGGATACGGTTTATCTCTGCTAACACAACCTGTTTAGGAAACATGTAAATGCGGTGTTCCATATCGTGGATCACGCGTTCGCGGAGAGTCAATAAATCTTTTTTAAACAGGTCACTTTTTTGGATCACTTTGAACGAGGATTCAAGGAAGAGGTAGTTATTGGTATCACCCAAGAGAGAACCTCCGCCATAATCCCATGTGCGTTCGAAAAAGTTGAGCCAACCCGGTTCATGTCTTCCTTGATCTCCTTCTGCCATGATCTTTAAATTCATAAAATCATCATCCGCTTTTCCTTTTGTGTACAAAGCTAATTTTTGCAAATCAAGGAAATTGTAGTCCATCACGAACTCGGTACATTCTGCTTCACAGGAAGATCGCAATGCAAACGATTTATTAATGAAGTTCATAGCTTCCATTCCAGTGTAACCATCAGGGTATTTTGTCGAAACGGCTTTTTCAACAGCTTGAAATACACTTTTTCCATTGTGGTACACACGTGCAAAATCGGCATCGGTCTGAACAAGTGCCAGGTCATTTAGATAGGAGACAAGCAAGTCGGCGGTTTTTTTAGGAAGAAGGGTAGTTAGTTTTTTTAATTGTGCAGGATTCAGGTCGCGAACGACAGGATTTCGTTTTGGAATCGTATCCTCATTTATTTCTTCCGTTTTGGTTTCGGCAACTTCAGTACTTGATTTGGTTTTATCAGGATTGCTCTTTTTTGTATTGCTTGAACAACCCAGTGCAATTGAGCAAATAGAAAAGAGGAATAACAGTTGTTTCATAGAGAAAGTAAAAATAATGTCAATCTAAATTACATTATTTTTAAGTTTGGTATCATAAAATAATCCTTCGTTCGTTAAAGTAGAAATGAAAATTTTGGAAAAGCACATGAGATTCCTACTTCTTGCATTTGGTTGTATGCTTTTCGTTATGCCATCCCATGCTTCGAAAATCTCAGTCAGTAATCCGGATTATTTCATTATTGATTCCTGGGTCAGTGGTTTCATAGCCGGTCTTTCCAAAAACAAGGAGAAAAGATGGAAAGCAGCCTGGAAAAGGGCAAATCAGAGCGCTAGGAATGATGCACGAATTTGGGGCGGTCTGTTTGTTTCGGATACCAATTCCGGGTCGGGAAAACGGGCTTTGGAAGTTGGATCACGGTTTTTTTATCAAGGCCCGCAAACGGGAATAGGTCTTTTTATGGCTCATTACTATAATACCATTTTGTGTAAGGTCAATACTGTCAGCTATGCAAATGGAAGCACCTTATTGAATATGAACGTTTCCTGGACGGGAATTTGCTTTGGGAATTACATTTTGGCAAAAAAGAATAGTGCTCCCGATCCCAACAATCGCATTTTTCAGCATGAGTATGGCCATTATCTACAAAGCAAACGGATGGGATTCGCATACTTGGTCCGGGTTGGCTTACCTGCAATTATGAGTAAAGGAGATCACGATGGACATCCGGTGGAGGTTGATTGTAATCGTGAGGGCTTTTTATATTTTAATGAAATCAATCCGAAGTTTCAAAACGATTCGGCTTATTACGACAAAAAAGGGTGGGATTTCCTTTATAATCCCTTTCCCGATACGATGGGAGTTAAGAAAATAATTGGAAAAAACACGTTCCAGTATCTCAATTTTCAGGATTCGTTGGATCGAAGAAAAGTTGAGTCCTTAAAAGTAAGGGCGAAGTGGTTTGATTATGCAGGTTGGTTAGCTTTTCCTGCTCCGGCAATTATTGGTGTTTGCAATGCTGCAAAATATAACAAGTTTCAAAAGGAAAAATTACTTCTCCATCCCGAGGGAAGAGTGATTACTATCACCGAACCGGCTGTGAAAAATTAAATTTTTCCAGTGATATCGTATGCGACATACCCGAACATTTCTTTTAGTAACCCATGCCAATCATTCATGGTGCTTACATCCGGAATCAATAGTTCATCAAAAGTATAGGAGCGTTTAGGTCCGGTGTACAAATCTGTTGAATAAGTATCGCACTGAACTCCCAATTTGTTAAAACATGCTCTGGCTCTGCGCATATGTTTTCCGGATGTCACTAAAAGAATTGATTTCGAATCCGGAAATAGACGGTCAATGATTTTTTTTGATTCGACCGCATTCTCGTAAGTATTTTTGGATTTCGTTTCAGTAATGATCACATGTTCCGGAATCCCCCAATGAATCAATGTTTCTTTTAACTGTGAAGCTTCATGAAGTCCTTTGTCGATAATGTAGCCATGATCTCCGGTAATCAGGATACGACCGATTTTCCCTGATTTATAAAGGGAAATTGTCTGCCAGATCCGATCGATTCCTCTTCGGGCACTTAGAACATGCAGATCGTTATTGTATTCTGCCATTCCGGTTAGTACAACTGCCACATCGTAGTGTCGGATTTCAGAAGGTGGAGTTCCGAAAACTTCCCATTGCCTGCAAAATTCTTTGAATACAAAGGTGTTGCTAAAGAATAAGGCGATGAAAATAGCGCTGTATTTAGCTCTTTTTGCACGGATACTTTTCTTTGAGAAAAAAGCAAAGTACAAAGCGATCAGCAACCAGGTGAATGGGCTGATGGTGAAGAGCAATATTTTTGAAAGAATGAAAAACATTGTTTTTTCTAAAATGGGATGAACAAAAATAAAAAAAGCCCCGACATTTATCGTCGGGGCTTTTCAAACAAGTTGTTTTATTATCGAATCAAATGAACAAACGTTTGTCCTTCAATTACTTTATCTCCTTTAACACCTGTAATCTTATAAGTTACAAAGTAAACACCATCTTCAGCGAGTACTCCGTTCACTTTTCCATCCCATTTCGGATTCAATCCTGAACCTTGATAAATTGGATTTCCCCAACGGTTCACCACCTGGAAAGTAACATCCGAATAGTTTGTGACAATGAATTCAAAGAAATCATTATCTCCATCGCCATTTGGTGTAAAGATGTTCGGGATGTTGAAAATCGGTTCAGGATAACTACATGATCCGTCATTTGTTACCGCTGTCGGATCGTAGTTGATTGCCAATGGATCGGTACATCCGCAAGTTTGTACGGCAACACTTACATAAGTGGTGTCAGAACAGTTGCTTGCATCGTACGCTATCAACATGATTTGAGCATCACCTGAATAAGTGTGATTTTGTGTACTTAGATCATTTACATTGATCACCGTGCCATCTCCAAAATCCCATGTGTAATGTGTTGAATTCTGACTGTTGTTCTCAAAGGCAACATTGAAAGGAGCACAACCTGCTAACGGATCTGCACTGATCATTGCAATTGGTGGATTCTTGATATTAACCAAAACACTGTCTGAATCCGTACAAACATCATCTGTTACTGTAAAGTAATACCATCCCGGAGAACGGTTCGTCCAAACTGTCGAGTTAATGAAACTTGGGTTTGTAGCTCCCGGTCCATTCCAATGATACATAGGTTGACCAATCACAGTGGTTTGTCCTGACACATAAGCTACAACTGCCCCGTCATTGAGACATGCACTGACATCATAAGGAACGAGGGAATCGATATTCAGTAATTTATTGACGACCAGGATCACACTATCTTGCCTGTTGAATCCACATCCATCCGTAATCGTGACATGGTAAGTAATCGAATCGTGTTCGGCACCGCCTGTAGATAATGTGTATGGATTGTTTGTACTTGTCGGTACATCTGTCCAGTTTACTGAATACGGAGGAATAGCTCCCGCGATATTGGTAACCTGAACGGAAGGATTTGTTGTCGGACAGTAAGAATAAGCATAGTCCTGCAAGTTATAATTCAGGATGTCGTTGTACAAATGAATTGTTACGGGAAGGGAAGTACATTGATAGTTACCAGCCGTGTCATATACATCACATGTAAATGTTGAATCACCGTATGGTACAACCCAATAGTTTGTAGTGTCACCCATTCCGTTACTCCAATCCAAGACAGCGGTTGCTCCACAAGGCGCGCCGGACGCATTGATAAAGATGTTATCCAATCCCCAGTTGTCACAGCAAGAACCGGAAGATTGTGGTTGGAACCAACGGAACATGGTGTTGGTTGTTTGAGCTCCAGAGGGAATATTTACATTAAAGGTACTCCAGGTTGTGAATGGAGTAGGGCCAAATGCCACACTTGTTGAGCTTGTCAGAATCGTAGTCGTTGTTGTTCCATCGGGAACATAATAGTAGATAGTTATCCAGGTAGTCCCGCCATCAGTACTGTATTGCAATGCAATACCTTCATCTAACTCATCCGGACCTTCACAAGGAACAGAACCACCCTGAACGGCATATACCATATCAAATGTGATAAATCCCCCACAACTGATATCAAAACCTGCAGTCGTGATATTCGGTACTCCAGTAGCTGTTGATGCCCAATAATAAGGTGTCCCAGTTGGATTTGCTCCACATGGTGCACTGAAAGTAGTTGCTCCTGCAGCACTCCATCCCGGAGGTAATGCAGAGCCATTGAAGTTAAATGACTGGTTACTGTTGATCAGGTTGGCAACTGCCACAACATGAACCGAATCTCCCGGACAAACTGTTGTGTCTGAAGGTGTAATGGTGATCGAACAAAGGTTTGTCTGTGCCTTAGCACTAAAAGATCCGATCAATGCGATGAAAAGAGTAATTATTAAATGCTTCATGGCTTAAAAGTTTATAATTAGGTTTTCAATAGCAATTGCAATCGGTTTCCACGAAAGTTTGTTATTCGGATTGTAAGTCAATACGGAAGTCGGACAATTTCCGGAGTCATATTTCCCTTCAACAGTTTGATTAGCCGGAATCTCAACTAATTTTCTTGCTTCCTGACTGTTTCCACAGTTTACACAACCTTCGTTGTAGTGTGCAGCCAAATTGTAGATCAACTTAACAGGTTTATTATTCGTGTTTTCTAATTTTACAAGAACGAACGTAAGCGGTTGCTGCCCCTCGATAACGGTTGCTTTCTCCTCTTTCAGGTAAAATTTAACCCCTTTTACTTCTTTGTAGAAAGTCCATTCAGGTGTAATTGATTCGATGGGCAATCTTTCTTGCGAAAAGACGTTGCTTACACATAAGATTAATCCAACAAAAAATAATGTTAGTTTGACTAAAACATTTATTTTTTTCATAATATAAAATTTGATGCTTTTATTCTAAACGAAATAATTAATTCAATCGTTGCGTGAAGGTATACAAAATTTAAAAAAAAGGCTGTCTTAATCCTGAGTTCATCATTAAAACATAATGAATTAAGGCTGTATTGTTAGAAGTTTAAAAAATGAAACGGAAATAACACAGGAAACGCGTCAATTCTTAAGTTGGGATAAACAGGATGCGATTGTTTGAAAATCGAAGGTGAATTGTTCGTCCGTCAGATTTTTTGGGATAACATACCTGCTTTTGAGAATTAATTCGGTTTCCGTCCCAAGAATCAGCGCGCCCAACTTTAATATGCAAATGGGTTGATTAATGAAATAGGGGATGCGAAGACTTTTCCGCAATTCCGCTTGAAA
Organism: uncultured Fluviicola sp.; assembly: GCA_965650135.1. Lineage (GTDB taxonomy): Bacteria > Bacteroidota > Bacteroidia > Flavobacteriales_D > Crocinitomicaceae > Fluviicola. The sequence continues at coordinate 85,952 of CBFGNC010000012.1, read as the reverse complement.
ATCTTTGTTTCTAACGGGGTTTGGAGCACCTAAATTATAAATGCCGGAAGATTGCCTGTTTTCAAAAAGAAAAAAGATTGCTTTACAGAAATCACGGATATGTATCCAACTGATAAATTGATTTCCGGTTCCCATTTTCCCACCTAATCCCAGGAGAGTTAATCGTTTCAAAACAGGATAAACTCCTCCGTTTTTGCCCAGGACGATGGTAGATCGCAAAAGGATTTGCCTGGTCGGTAAATCTTTGAAAGCGAAAAATTGTTTTTCCCATGCCCTGCAAACATTGACAGAAAATCCTTTTCCGATTATTCCATCCTTTTCTGTATTCGGATTTTCAAGCGAATGTTCATAAATCGTCGCGCTTGCAATGTTTATCCAGCACGCAGGTTTGTTTTTGCAATCCTGAATTGCTTCGCCGATAATCCGTGTGCTGTCCAGGCGAGATGCGAATATTTCGGTTTTGTTTTTTTCAGTGTACCTGCAATTAACTGATTTTCCGGTAAGGTTAATAATCAAATCGGCTCCTTCAAGTTCATTGGTCCATTTTCCTTTTGTTCTTCCATCCCAAATAACATGCTTCATCGGATGTGGTAAATTGGCAATCGGATTTCTGGAGATAGCTACAATCTGGTAGTTTAGATTGTTTTTTGTAACATATTCAATAATGGATTCTCCAATAAATCCATTTGCTGCAAAGAGAATAATCTTTTTCATAGGTTCGAAGTTTTAAAGCTTGAATACAAGGGGATAAATCAGTATTCTGAATACAATCCAGCTAATTGTGAGTTTCCAGGTCCATTCTTTTAACTGAATGCGTCGTTTGTGTTCGAGGAACATGAATAGGATGGTAATTCCGTAACAAACGATAGCCAAAAATTCAGTTTCAATTCCGAAGAGATCCAGGATTTGAAGTCCCACTCCAAAAAAGAGAAGGAGAAGAGCTCCCAAAAAAGAAGTAAAGACCAAATGTCCAAGGTAATCGTAACTGTTTTTTTGTTTGAAAATTACAAATGCTCCCCATTGAAATCCGATTTGTGCCGCCAATAGAATCAGGTCGTTTGGTGTATTAACATGCATGTGATGTGTGAGGAAACGTTCAAAGTACCAGGTAACAATCAGGTAGGTCACAAAACTGAGACTTACCATAAAAATGCCTCTCCAAAGAATAGATTTTGGGGGTTCACAGGCGCATTCTACGCTTCTTTTTTTGACCGGTGCAAAGATTCTCCTGTTGTAACTAAAAAACAAGTACAGTAATTTCAAAAGCAGGTTGATGGGTTTGAAATTTCCAAGTATACGAACCAGTTTGAACCGATATCCCAGAACGAGCACCAATCCATCAATTCCATAATGGACTTGGTTGGTTTGATGATCAATACACGCAATTTTTGTTTGGGCAATGTCTGCATTGACTTTAGTCGGATACAAAACCACATACTTGTTGTAAGAAATCCGTCCGTCCGTATCCAGGATTCCATATTTAACGAATAAACGGGTGTACCATCTGCAGAGCGGGCAATCTTCGTCGTAAAGAAGTGAAATATTTTCCATGATATTTTTATTTATGATTAATTCAAAAGTTTCAATATGTTTTGAAAATTTGATTCAAAAAAAAGGAATTACTCCCTTCTATTTGAATAAATTCAGAATTTTTCCAAAGAACACATGTTCGTCTGCTTTCATTAAAGTGCTTGAAAGAGAATCCAATCGGGTGACCAATCGTTCGATGTTCTCGATCGTTGCAACGAAAGAAATGGATTCATAGGATTGTTCCACTTTTTTGAGTTCTGCCAAATGTTGTTGCAATGGCTCCAATTCTCTTCGTTTGCGTTCTTTCACAATGCGTTTTGCAACTTCCCACATGTCTTTTTCTGCCCGGAAGTATTCTTTGCGATCACCTGCAATGCTCTCTTTGTAGATCAGGTTCCAGTTGGCCAATTCCCGGATGTTCATGTTCGCGTTGCCCCTGGAGATGGAAAGCTTTTCCATGATTTCTTCTGTGCAAAGCGGACTGTCGCTCACAATCAGCAAAGCATGTACTTGAGCCATTGAACGGTTAATTCCCCATTGGGTGCCGAAGTTCCCCCACGTTTGTATGAATTGTTGTTTTGCTTGTTCGAGTTCCATGAATCAAATATAATCAATAGTTTCAATAATAATTGAAAATTGAATATTTTTTCCATGTCACAACATTTTTGTGCTGATTTACCAGAGGCTATTCTTGTTATTAGTTTTTCAAAATGCTCAAATGCTGTTGTTTATCGTTTTGGGTTACTTGTAACTGATAGCTTCCGACGGCGAGCTCATCAAGTGAAATAGCAGTTGAATCCAGGTGATCTAATGTGAAAAGTAATCTTCCGTCCGGAGAATACAGATCCAAACGGGCTTTCCCGGTAAGTGTGATTTGAACCCGATCTGTTGTCGGGTTGGGAAATACACTGATATTCAGTTTATCTAAATCCGTTATTCCAAGTGTTCCGTTGATTATACCGATTGCTTCCAGATCAAAGCCGCCTGATTCAAATGGAGTAGGATAAGGATCATTCACAATCGTCCCGAATTGGTCCCTTGTGACATGATTTCCTGAAATAGCTCCGATGGCATCAATGATGCGAACAAATTTCACTGCGGATGTGTTTAGGTCAGGATTGATTGGAAGTTCACTCAGATCAAATGGGGTTCCATAACCAAGTCGGTATTTCCCAGCTAGATTATTAATCATTCTACAGTCTGTGTAGGAAGCGTTGGAGGATTGCACATCCAGTGGAATTTCTGTAGTAGAAGCGAAACGAAAGAAATGAGTCCCATCCGAGCTGACTTCCACATGAGCCACTTCAATGTAATTATCCATGAATCCATTTTCAAAAACAGCAAAATCGTATCCGGGACCATCCATGATAAACTGGTCGAAGCTTAAAGTGGCAATTCCGCTATCTCCCAATGAGAGAACATCGGTAACGGATCCTGTAGCCGGACCAAGTGCCAGGTTGACATTCCCAAAGCTTGCTCTGTTGGAGCCACTTGCAATGATGGTTGTATCTGCTATATCCAGAAAACCTCTTGTCACTGTTCCCCCGGTTGCCCAAGCTACAAAACAGGAGCTGTCTTTTTTTATTGCACTTGAATTGGGGTTTCCGGGAGCAGGATCAAAACTTTGAGCTTGTAAAACCCCTGAAATAAGCACGAAGATGAAAAGTAATTTATTCATAGATTAAAATGTTCGTTGGGTTTAGTCCCACGTTATAACTCGTTTCAAAAATTCCATTTGGAGAAAATACATGGACCTGGCCGGTAACTGTATAATTTTTGGCGTCCAGGCAATAGATCCGATTGGTGATATCAGAATAGTAAACACCATACAATGTCTGGATCATTGAAGTAGGGATGTATTCTGGATAGATGATAGATTCGGTGTTCGGATCAAAGAGCGCAATTTTGTTGTTTCCTGAGCTGAAATCATGGTATGAGATCAAGAAGTTTGTATTGAATTTGGAAATGCTGCTTGCGTCAAACGAAAAGGATTGTGTCACCGTATTTGTGTTTGCGTTGATGCGATGCATGCGCGAAGGAATTCCTGCATAATCTCCCCTGGAAATCACATAAACTTCTCCATTTGGATCTGTTTGGATCCCGCCTGGATTTTTCCCAACGGTTATTCGGGTGATCTCCTGATAACTTCCCAAATCAATAACAGAGACGGTACTGTCCACATTCGGGAAATTCAACCCTCCTGAATTGGCAACAAATAACTTCCCGTTACTTACCGCAAGTCCTTCCGGGTTGGCGCCTACCTGGATCCGATTGGTGATACTTAACGAAGCGGTGTCCAATACATCCACATATCCATCGTAACAGGTGATGTATGCTTTTGAACCGTTGAATGCTATGTAACGCGGTTGTTTGGGAGTTCCGTTCGCAATCATGGAAATCTGACTGATACTGTTTCCTGTTCCGGCATCCAAAATTTCAATCGTACTGGAAACGTTCACAATGATGTAGATCTTTCCACCGTACCTTTTCATATCATTCCCGGTATCTCCCAACGAACGATTTGTTTTTTGCTCGAAGAAATTCGCCGTATAGGAATTGTCAGAAAAATTGAACCAGCCCAAAGTGGCATTGTTTTGCTGGAAAAGCCCTTCATTCAGCACGAGCATGCCATGTTGAAGGGTTTGAGGAGCTTCGGGTTCTGTTACTTTTTTCTTTTTACAGGAAAGTGCAAGAACTGCAATCAACAGTATCGGAAGGATTTTATAGTGCATATTGAAGTCGGATATTAAAATGAGTTCCCGGCATTACAAAGTAATTGATATAACTGTATTGCCTGTTGGTTATATTATTGACGGTGAAACGAATAGTCAGTTCGCTTTTTTTCAACGGCTGCGTATAAGATGCACCAACATCAACCAATAAATAGGCAGCGAGCAAATTCGAAGGGATGTTCTGGTTCATTGCATATCGTTCACCAAGATAAGATGTCAGGACAAAGAAACTCAATTTCTTCCAGGAATAATCCAGTTCCAAACTCCCCGAATGGAGAGGAGAATAACTGAGTATATCTCGATAAGTCGGACTTTTCGGATCACTGATGTCCCGGGTATATTGAAATGTATAATTGATTCGTGCCCCAAGTGTGTGATTGCGGATTTTCTTTTGAATGAATTGCGTAAACTCCACACCAATTGCATCTGATTTTCCAATATTCTGAATGCTCCAAATGAATAAATTTTTCGTTGGAATAGCAAGGATCTTGTCGTAAACGTAAGAATAGAAAGGTTGAATCATTGTTTGTGAGATTCCTTGTTTGAATGGGAGAACAAGCTCATAGCGCAAAGATGCGATATGTGCCTTTTCTGTCCGGAGTTTGGCATTGCCGATCTGTTGGTAATACAACTCGTTAAAAGTAGGTTGACGGCAAGTATAACGGTAAACGAGCCCGATTTTGTTTTTGCTTCCCAAATCAAAACTCCAGGAAACAGCAGGTAACAAGTTCCATTGACCGGTTATCGCGGTGTCTCGTTTTTCGAAAACTCCCTGGACTCCAACTTGCGCCAAAATTTTCCCAATGGCTTTCCATTCGATTCCGACAAGACTTTCAGTAGTATTCCTGTAAGGATTCCCAACCAAAGATTTTCCTTTCAATGATTCTGAAATAAAGGAACTTCCAATAAGCAGATCCAATTTCCCTGTAATGGAATAGGCTACTTGTGATTGAAAATCGAACTGACCCGAATAATAGCGTGAATCCAGGTAGCCTTGTGCATTCAGATAGGTTGAATCCAAATATTGAAGATTGTTTTTTTGATAATTTACGGAGGAGAACACATTCCACTTGTTCTTCCTGAATTGATGATTAAAGGAACCGTTCAATCCGTAACCATTTAAATATTGAGCGGCATTACTGTTGTAAAAAATAACAGCGCCGGCTAAGTTTTTTTTGTACTCATTTCCTGAGATCCGCAATTGAAACCGGTGATACGAGTTGGGAGAAAATTGAACGGATCCGGTTCCGAAATATTCCAGTAAACTGTTGTTTTTTCTCCGGTCTTGAATCGTAGTATTGCCATTCAGGTAGGTGTATGGATAAGAACCGCCGTAAGACCTGATTTTCCCTGTCAGGGTTTCTGCCCATCTTTTCGTTCTTTTTTGCAGCATCAGGTATCCTTCGTATTGATCGAAAGAACCGGCTTGAACACCCAGGATAAGGTTTCGTTTATTTGTTCCGACATACGAATGAACGGATTCCACATTGACAACGGCACCGGCGAGTTTTGCATGAATCGGAATTTGGGTGCGGGTAGGGGAAAGCGTGACCAATTCTAATCGCTCTATGAAATCGACAGGAAATGAACTTAGGTCTGCTTGACCGCTTTGTGTTGTGGAAATGGAGGAGTAATCCTGAACCAAAGCAGTATGTCCGGCACCGAGACTTCGAAAACTGACGGTTTTCAATCCACCGACATCTCCGTAGTTTTTGATTTGAAGCCCGGGAAGTAAACTCAGGATCTGCCCTAGGTCATTAGCCAATTTGTTTTGGATCTTGTCCTTCGATAATTCAATCTGAATACTGTTTTCTTTATCATTTCGAGGTGAAATGACCACCTCTTCAATAGGTTTAACCTCTTGCCCAAAAACAGGACAAGAGGTTATAATCAACAGGGTTGGTATGGAAAACCTTAGAATCAATTAGATTTTACTAATACGAGTCCGTGCGATTCCTTTGGAAGTACTTGTTTCCAAAATGTATGTTCCGGATTGAATGTTAGTCAAATCAACTTCCTGGATTCCATTGGTAGCTTGAGTCAAAACCAATTTTCCGGATAATGCGTAAACTGTGATTTGCCCACTTTCAGATTTCACGGTGAATTTACCTGTGCCCGGATTCGGATAAACTTCCTGGTTAGCAAGATTTGATTCATTCACAGAAGCTGTTCCGTAAACAATATTGTCCAGTGCAAAATAAGCAGGTGTATTCATACCAAAACCACCTACATCAGACGATTGCAATTCAAATTCCAGGAATTGGATTTCACCAAGTGAGGCCAAATTGACAGTTTCCCATGTATCTATAATGTAATCTTGTGTACTGTCTGCAAACCGGTAATCTGCCAGGTAGAAAATCACAGTATCTGTTGTAACACTTTGAGCATCTTTTCCGATAAGCAATAAACGGAACCAATCTTCTCCGTTCGTACCATCCGGGTTTCCTTGAGCATTGGTTGAATCACCGAATTGTTTTCCGAATGCATCTCCATTTAGCATGGAAAGAGCAGCATAAGTGGTATTTGTCAATTGGATACTGGTTAATACCTTTTCCGTTCCGAAATCAATACCTGTACCGCCGTAGTTGACAGCGTAGTTTTGGCTGGAGTTTCCTCCGGTTCCGGTGTAAGCTGAAAAGTCATTAGTGTAACCAACAGTTGTAACGTCTGTAGAACTGGAATAAATAAATCCGCCGGACCAGTAATCCCATTGAAAATCATAATTGTTTTCAAAATAAACGCCACCGGAGGTAAAGCCTAATGTGGAATCAGAACCATCCCAATGAGAGTTGGGAGTTAAAATTAAGTCGTCAAAAGTGACAACAGTTTGTGCTTGTGTGTATTGGATGCAGAACACACTAACTGCGAGTAACATTTTTTTCATTGCCTTTAAGCATTTAAAAAGTGAATAAAAAAGCAAATGAAAAAATCAGAGAATAAGAACAAACTGGGGGAAAGCTCCCTCATTTCGAACTCGACTTTAATCTGAAGTCTTCATTCAATTTGTGTTCAAGGCAGGTATTCTGACTTCTCCCCGGTTACTTCTCCTTCCCACCAGCCGCGGCTGACAGTGGATTTATTGAAGACCGTTTAATAAGAGTTACAGCTGCAGATACAGTCCCGGATTTACACCGGATTCCCTATTGTCTTTTGTATGTTTTACAATCGAACCTAAAACGGGGACAAAGATAGTATTTTAATGGAAAATGTAAAATTGACAATTGAAAAGAGGCGATCATCCTAATTTAAACAGATTGAACTACTTTGAACATTTTTCAAATCTTTTCAATTTTCCATTCTCAATTCTCAATTAACTTTCACCTTTTGATAACTTTCAATCCGAGATTCGAAAAAAAGATTATTTTTGCAACGCTTAAATAAATGAACAAATGGCAGGAACTACCAGTTTTAACGATATTAAACGTCAATTTAAAGAGAATAAAAGACTTCGTCTGATCACTTTCGCAGTGGTTGGATTGATTGTAGCTATTCTTGGATACATTCTTTACAAACAATTGATTTACGCTCCGAACAACCAGAAAGCAAATGAAGGTTACTACAGAGGGTTGAATTTGGCAGCAAAAGATTCTGTAGATGCAGCAATCACAGAATTAGAGCCTTTCGTTAAGAAAAACGACGGATACCAAGGTGGAGAAGTTGCTGAATTTACGTTGGCTCGTCAATATATGGCTAAAGGTGATTTCAAAAAAGCTTTGAAATTATTGGAAGGTGTAAAATTGAAAGATACTTACGGTCCTGCATTGTGTCTTGGTTTACAAGGTGACTGTTACAGTGAAATGGGTAAATACAAAGACGCTATTGATTTGTACGTTGATGCTGCAGATGCAAATGAAAATGAGTGGACAACCCCAACTTATTTGTTCAAAGCAGGTCAGGTAGCTGAGGAAATTAAGGATTACGCAAAAGCGAAAGAACTTTACGAAAGAATTAATCAGGATTACTACATGTTCGGTCAACAAAAAACGATTGACAAATACATTGCCAGAGTATCCAATAAATAATTAGAAAACGTGGCTACAAGTTTAAAAAACTTATCAGCGTTCGATAAAGATACAATTCCAAACGGTGCCGATTTTTCAATCGGCATTGTTGTTTCTGAATGGAACGGTCATATTACTTCCAAACTATTGGAAGGAGCTATGGAAACACTTCTCAATTCAGGAGTGAAGGAATCCAACATTCATATCAAACCCGTTCCGGGAGCATTTGAATTGCCGCTCGGAGCACAATGGTTGGTACAAGACGAGAAAATCGACGGAGTGATCGCAATTGGTGTGGTGATCCAGGGAGAAACAAGACATTTTGATTTTGTTTGCTCCGGAACAACACAAGGAATTGTGGATGTTACCTTAAAATACAACAAGCCGGTCGGATTTTGTTTATTGACGGATAATACGGAACAGCAATCAATCGATCGCGCGGGTGGAAAACACGGGAATAAAGGTGTGGAAGCAGCGGTGACGGTTTTGCGAATGATCGAACTTAAGAAGAATTTATAATTGAAAATGGATAATTGAGAAGGAAAGAGAGCGTTGCTTTCGATTCAAATTAGCGTTAGCGCAATTTCTCCTTTTCACTTTTCACTTTTCACTTTTCACTTAACATATGACATTAATCAAATCTATTTCAGGAATCAGGGGCACGATCGGAGGTTCTCCGGGAGATAACCTGACACCCATTGATGCTGTCCAGTTCGCTGCAGCTTACGGAACCTGGTTAAAATCGGTTTCAAATACAGATAAGTTGAAAGTGATTGTAGGTCGGGATGCACGACTTTCGGGTTCAATGATTTCGACATTGGTAATCCAGACCTTGGTCGGATTGGGAATCGAAGTGATTGATCTGGGATTATCCACTACACCTACCGTTGAAATGGCAGTTCCCTATCATCAGGCAAACGGGGGAATTATCCTGACAGCTTCCCATAATCCGAAACAATGGAATGCATTGAAGTTGTTGAACAGCAAAGGAGAATTTATTTCGGGAGCAGAAGGAGAGTTGTTATTGAAAATTGCTACCGACGGAAGCTTTGTATTTGCTGAAGTGGACGATTTGGGGAAAGTTACCGAAGATAAGGAAGCAATCGAAAGACACATTGATGCGATCTGTGCACTTTCGGATGTGGACATTCCTGCAATCAAACAAGCGAATTTCAAAGTGGTGGTTGATGCGGTGAATTCTACAGGTGGAATCTCGGTTCCCCAACTGCTTCGCAAACTTGGTGTGACGGATATTACTGAAATGTATTGTGATCCGACAGGACACTTTCCACATAACCCGGAACCTTTGAAAGAACATCTGGTTGAATTATCTGCACGGGTTGTTTCAGAAGGAGCTCATTTAGGGATCACGGTTGACCCGGATGTGGATCGTTTGGCCTTGGTGAACGAAGACGGATCAATGTTTGGTGAAGAATACACCTTGGTTGCCGTTGCCGAATACATTCTTTCGAAAAGAAAAGGAGCTACTGTTTCCAATTTGAGTTCTACAAGAGCTTTGCGGGACATTACAGAAGAAGTTGGATGTACGTATCATGCTTCTGCGGTTGGTGAAGTAAATGTGGTCGTGAAGATGAAAGAAACCAATGCGGTGATCGGTGGAGAAGGAAATGGTGGAATCATTTATCCGGAGTTACATTACGGAAGAGACTCATTGGTTGGAATCGCTTTGTTCCTATCGCATTTGGCACGCAAGAAGATGAGTATGACTGAGCTTCGTGCTTCTTACCCGAATTATGAAATGGCTAAGAAGAAAATCGACCTGACACCGGGAATTGATGTGGATGGCATCCTGGTTAAAATGGCTGATAAATACAAGAACGAAGAAGTGGATACCGTTGATGGAGTGAAGATCTATATCGGAAAAGAATGGGTTCACTTGCGAAAAAGCAATACGGAGCCGATTATTCGGGTTTACACCGAAAGTAAGGATGCTCAGGCAGCTTCCGATCTGGCGGATCGTATTATTGGAGAAATCGAAGAATTTATCTAAAGTTAACCACGAAGTACACGAAGAGCACAAAGAATACTTTTATTCTATTGTTTTTTTGGTGTTCCATGTGGTGAAAATGCAAACTGATTATCAGTAAGATTCATTCGGTTGGAATGGATCTTTTTCTTTTTGTTAAAATTGTTTTGAACGAATCTTTAATCGGGAGGTACTTAAGGGAAATTGATTCCTATGAAAAAAGTAGTTGTTCTCTTATTGGCAATTCTCCCAAGTTTTTTTTCACTTGCAGCCAATGACAAAGAGATTATTAAATCTTCCATCAGTGAAGTAACCGTTTACACCAGTGGAGCACAAGTTTACCGCAAAGCGAATTTCAATGTAAAACCCGGAATTACGGAGTTGATCATCGAAGGAGTGAGCCCGAATATCGATCCCAAGAGTTTGCAGGTAAAGGCGTTTGGAAATGTCGTTTTGATTGATTCAAAATACCAAATCTACTATCCTGAACCTGAAAAACTTAAATTGGAAGGTTTGCCCTTAAAAATCAGAAAGGATATCAACCTGTTACAGGATTCCATCAATAACCAATTGTTCGACATCAAGGAAATCCAGGATGAAATTGACGTATTGAATACCTCCAAAACCATTTTATCCAATAATGGCGCAATTCGCGGGCAAGGAAAAGTGAATGATTCGATTCAACTGTTGAAACAAGCAATGGAATATTACCAATTGAAAATGAATGAGATCAATAAGAAGTTGCAAGTTTTGAATAAGCGATTGAAAGCAAAAAACGGAACGTTAGCGGATATGAACAACCGGATGAGCGATCTTCAGAATTACCAATCGTCCAATACTCCGAAAGTTCCGACAGGTCCGATCCATCGAATTATTGTGACATTACAGTCAAAGGAGGTTGTTGCGGGTAGATTGGCAGTTTCTTATTTGGCTTCCGGAGCTTCTTGGGTTCCATCATACGATATCCGAAGTGAGATCACTTCCGGGAAGGTTAATTTGGCTTACAAAGCGAATATTCAACAAAGTACAGGTGAATCCTGGAATGATGTACAATTGACCTTGTCGACAAATGACCCGTATCAAAATAAGATCAAACCGGATTTGCACCCTTGGTATGTTGATTATTACAATTTTGGAGTGATCAACGGAAGAATGAACTCGTACGGCCTGACAGCTGCACCTTCAGTTCAATACGAAAAGAAAGCGACTGCCGATTCTCAAGCATTCGAACTGGAAGGAGAAACTGCGGCAAATTTCACGACGGTGATCAATCGCGTTTTGTCTGCCGAGTACAAGATCGATTTGCCTTACACCATAGAAAGTGATGAAGAAAGTCATTTGGTTTTAGTCCGAAACCTGGATCTGACAGCAAATTACCGTTATTACACCGTTCCTAAAATTGATCCGGGAGTTTTCCTGGTGGCTGAAGTGCTTAAATTAGAAGATCTGCAATTGGTTCCGGCTACTGCAAACATCTTTTTCGACGGAACTTATATCGGAGAAACATACATCGATCCGACTGCAATGAATGATACCTTGAAATTGAGTCTTGGAAAAGATCCGAACATTATTGCAAAACGCATTCTTTTGAAAAAAGACTTCAAGGAAAAAATCGTTGGAAACGACATGGAGCGCACGTATTCCTATGAAATTTCGGTTAAAAACCTGAAAACGAATACGGTTGAATTGGTCATTGAAGATCAGATTCCTGTAACCACCAATGGTGAAATCGTTATAGAAGCGATCAACACGGATAAAGCAAATTATGATAAAACGACAGGTAAACTAACTTGGACGGTTAATTTGAAGACCAAAGTCACCGATAAGTTTAACTACTCGTTTAAGATTAAATATCCGAAAGATCAAAATGTCATCCTTCAATAATTGTTTTGTAGTTTGAATGTGATCCCTCAGTTTGCCGGCTGGGGGATTCTTTGTTTTAGGTTCAAAAGTTCAAAAGTTCAAAAGTTCAAAAATTCAAAAATGAACTGCTTAAACTTTTTCACCCTCTTGAATCTTTTGGGCCTCTTTGAACTTCTCAATTGCTTCCGGGTCGTATGAAAAGAAGATGTTTGCCCAAATAATTTTCGATAAGGCATACAGATAGGGACTTAGTAAAATAGAAAGTCCGGAAATAACAGAAATTTGAACAAAGGTGCTTGTACTTGGAAAGAACAAATTGAAGCTTAGCCAACAGGCAACAAAAAGTCCGACTCCCAAACCATAGGAAACATACATGGCTCCATAATAAAACCCGATTTCCTTTTCATATTTCAAACCACAACTTGGGCAGTACTTATATGTTTCACCGATATTTTTCATGGAATAAGGATGAGAAACAAAAAAATCTCCCTCCTGACATCTTGGGCATTTCATTCTGAAAATACTATTCAACTTAGACCCTTTACCAAATAACATTACCGTTTTATTTAAAGAGTTACAAAGTTAGAAACACCAATCCGAAGAAAAGTTGATTAGAATCAGTTTTTATTCTTTTTAAGAAAAAACATTTTTTTGAAACCTTTTATTACTTCTCGCGTTAAAGAATGTAACGGATCAATTATTAACATCTACAGGTTAAGGGAAAGAGGCTAAGTGCAGTTGCATTTGGCCTTTTTCTTTTGTTAATTATTCAAATTGTGTACTAAGAAATTGGCTTGAAAGTCTTTAAAACAAAGGGCTGTTCGCAATATCGCGAATTTGCAACCGACGTTAAAAAGATTTCCCATTTCAGAGGGTCTTTTTTTTGTGCTTACTTTTGGCACATGAAAGAATTGGATGTGTTAGTTATCGGTGCAGGGGCGGCTGGTTGTTTTTCAGCAATCAAGGCTTCTGAAAACTTTAAGCATGCAAAAATTGCCATTCTGGAAAGGAACGCCAAACCATTAGCGAAGGTCAAGATTTCAGGAGGAGGAAGGTGCAATGTAACCAATGTGATATCCAATCCGGAAGAATTATCAAAACACTACCCAAGAGGCGAGCGATTCCTGAAAAAAGCGTTTTACCAGTTTACCAGTTCGGATATGAAGACATGGCTGGAAAACAGGAATATCCCATTGAAATTGTATCCGGACGGATGTTATTTTCCTGTGAGTAACGATTCACAAACGATTATCGATTGCTTTTTAAATGAACTAAGAAAGAATGACGTTCAGTTATTATTGAATCAACGGGTGGAAACGGTGAAAAAACTGGATTCCGGTTTATTCGAAGTTCAGACTCCGGAGGAGGTTTTTCGTTCCAAAGCAGTGATTGTTACTACCGGAGGACAACCGAAAATATCGGGCTTCGAGTTATTAAAAGCATTTGACTTGAAAATTGTTTCGCCGGTACCATCGCTATTTACTTTCAATATGCCGAATGAACCGATCAAGGAATTGATGGGAATTGTTCAGGAAAATGTATTGGTGAAGATAATCGGTGAAAAATGGACGTCAAATGGACCTTTATTGATTACGCATTGGGGGATGAGTGGTCCGGCAGTTTTGAAATCTTCCGCTTTTGGAGCACGCATTTTCGAATTGAAAGGCTACACATCACAAATTGCTGTGAATTGGACAGGAGAAGAGAACCAGGAAGCTGTTCGGGAATCCATCAATCAATTCGTCAAATCCAATAAATTGGTAGTAAATACACCACTTTATTCAGTCAAATCCCGCTTATGGACGTATTTGGTGGAGAAAGCAGGAATTCCAAATCAGTTCAAATGCTCCGAATTAACTATAAAACACCAGAATAAGCTGTTGGAAGTGTTAGTGAACGATTTGTATTTGATGGAAGGAAAAACGACCTTTAAAGAGGAGTTTGTAACTGCCGGTGGAATTGATCTGAATGAAATCAACGTGCAAACCATGGAATCTAAGAAGTATCCGGGACTTTTCTTCGCTGGTGAAACATTGGATATCGACGGAGTGACCGGGGGATTTAACTTTCAGGCGGCGTGGACAACGGCAGCTATTGCAGGGATGAATGTTTTAAAAAACAAGGAGGGATGATTCGAATTAGTTTAATAATATTGCTGGGCCTGATGGTTTCGTGCCACACATCCAAAAAAGTCGTGGAAAAGCAGCCGAAAAAAGAAACGAATCAAATCCCTATTGACAAGGATGAAGTTTATCATTTGGGTGTTGTTCAGATTCTGGATTGCGGTGTGACAATCCAAATTACATCCGGAGATTCAAAAAGCACCGTTTCTCCAACGAATCTCGATTCGAAATTCCAGGTTAACAATACGCGCCTGAAGCTAAAATTCAAACAATTGGATGAACGGGCAACAGGATGTATGGAGTTTGTTGCGATAGAAATTCTGGACGCTTTTGTCGTTCACTGATCACAGCTGATCCATCAAAACGCGATACAGTTCAATCATGGACTCAATATCCTTCTTGTAAACTTTTTCCTGTGGAGTATGCACATTGTCTTCCGGAGCACCAATAAAACACCAGTCAATAGGGAGATCGGATTTTTGGAGAACAGAACCGTCACTTCCGCCTGCGGATTCTACTTCCAACTGGAATTTTATCCCTGAATCGTTTGCTATGGAAATGATCTTGTTCAGGTATTTTCTTCTTGGTAACATACTGTCTCTCATGGAAATTGCAACACCTCCTTTGTGAACAACACCGTGAGTAACCCATGTAATATCGCAAATCAATGCCTGAAAGACATCATAGGTATTCATCAGGTATTTTGCACATGCACCAACCGAATTCCCTCCATGTTCTTCATAAGTAGAGAATACAATTGCCCCATGTTCCATTGTTTCTGCTAATTGAAGCGCTACAAAAACACCTAAACGGTTATCGAGATATGGTGACTGGACGTATTCCTTAGTTTCTTTGAAATTCGGTTTGAATGAAAGAAGTGTCCCGCGATCAATGGTTCGGTCATGCGATAATTGAATCCGCTGTTGATTATATTCGTTTTCAAAAACCATCAGTTCACCTTCCACATCGCCTTTGGAATCACTCCCGATCAGAATGGTTCCATCAATATTTTTAGGTCCGCCTACACGAATCAGTTCGTTGTCATAACCAACCGAATAACCGATGGTGTCCATATGTGCATAAACGGTTGTTCTAGGGTTGCCAAAAACCAGGATCAGGGCATCTTGAAAACCAAGACCGTCAATAATCCGCGGTTTCGATTTCCATTGGGAAGAATATTTTAGAACATATTCCTTAATGAATGCTTTGATTCGAGATTCGTCACTTGCAACTCCTTGAATGGAAATGAGTTCTTGGAGTAATTGAAATTGGCTATTGGATAATTCCATGATTTTCTATTGTAATATTTTTTTCTTCGGGAAGAAGGAGGTTCAATTCAGCAAATTGTTCCAACAAATTTAATTCTGAAACCGGGAGTTGTATGCTTAGCTTGCAAGATAGTTGAAAATCCTGATTGATAATTTTTGCCGGACCATTTTTTAAAATACTCATCACTTGTGGCATCTCATCATAATTGTAAAACAAGGTAATCAGTACTTCATCTTCCTGTTCGATGATTTGAGCATTCTCAAGTGCCTCTTTGGATGCAGTTCTGTATGCGTTGATCAGGCCACCAACCCCAAGGTTTACACCTCCGTAATAGCGAACGACAGCAATTAGAATATTGGTCAGATCAAATGATTGTATTTGTCCGAAAATAGGAGCTCCTGCTGAATTGGAAGGTTCACCATCATCACTTGCTCGATACTTTTTTTTGTCACTCCCCAGGCGAAATGCAGAACAAACATGAACAGCCTGGTAATGTTCTTTTCGAAGACGTTGGATATGTTCCTTGATTTCTTCTTCCGTTTTGCAGGGAATGGCAAATGCAAGAAACTTAGAGCCTTTCTCTTTGTAGAAACCTTCACTTTGTTCTGTAATTGTTTTGAATTTGCTTTCTTGCATGAAGTGGCAAAGGTACGAAGAATGTGAATTAGGAGATCAATGGTAATGAAACCGGTTTATGAAATCTTACACCTTATTTTATCAAACGATTGATATATAGTTGTTTAATTGTGATTCTGTTCGCTTCTTTGCGAACACGCGAATTTTAAAATTCTGAAATTTTCGATCTGATTTCACCGGGTAAAAAAATGGCTGCCTTTTCAGACAGCCATTCGGATATTATTGAATAGTCAATTTCTTTTCAAGGTCTTCCAGGTAAACCCGGAACTGTTTGTCCGTCTCAGAAAGATTGATCACCGTTCTGCAGGCATGAAGAACCGTTGCGTGGTCTTTTCCGCCACAATGAGCTCCAATACTTGCTAAAGATGATTTGGTCATTTTTTTGGAGAAATACATGGAAATCTGACGAGCCTGAACCACTTCGCGCTTGCGTGTTTTTGATTTCAACATCTCAATAGGCAAATCGAAGTAATCACAAACTACTTTTTGGATGTAATCGATTGAAACCTCACGGGCAGTGTTCTTCACAAACTTGTCGATCATTTGTTTCGCCAAGTCAAGCGTAATCGCTTTTTTGTTCAATGAAGCCTGAGCAAGAAGGGAAGTCATAGCGCCTTCCATTTCACGGATGTTTGTATTGATACTGTATGCCAGGTATTCAACCACCTCACGTGGAAGTTCGATACCGCTACCATACATTTTCTTCTCCATGATTGCAATACGTGTTTCCAAATCAGGTGTGGAAAGATCTGCAGACAATCCCCATTTGAAACGGGATAATAAGCGTTGCTCCATTCCTTGCATCTCAACAGGCGGTTTATCCGATGTTAAAATGATCTGTTTTCCGTTTTGGTGTAAATGGTTGAAGATATGGAAGAATACATCTTGCGTTTTTTCTTTCCCGGAAAAGAACTGGACATCATCAATGATCAGAACATCGATCATTTGATAGAAATGAATGAAATCATTTGTCGTTTGATTACGGACAGCATCAATAAACTGGTGAGCAAATTTCTCAGAACTAACGTAAAGTACCGTTTTATTCGGGAATTGATTTTTAACTCCAATACCGATTGAATGTGCCAAATGCGTTTTCCCTAAACCAACTCCACCGTAAATCAACAACGGATTGAAAGCTGTTCCTCCCGGTTTGTTTGCTACTGCATAACCGGCAGAACGTGCCAATCGGTTGCAATCTCCTTCTACAAAATTCTCGAACGAGTATGCCGGATTCAAGTTCGAATCAACGTTCACTTTCTTTAATCCCGGAATGATAAATGGATTCTTGATCGGATTATCGCTGATATTCAAGGGCATCGTTACAGGAGCATTCTTCACTGCTTTCTTATTGGAAGCAGGAAGTTTTACCGTGTAAGGATTTGAATTGCTGGCAGAATTTTCCATAACAATACTGTATTCCAAATGCCCTTCCTGGCCAAGCTCTTTCTTAATTACTTTTTTCAATAAAGTAATGTAATGCTCTTCCAACCATTCGTAAAAAAAGTGAGATGGAACTTGTATTGTCAGAATGTTGTTTTCAAGCTTTACGGGAACAATCGGTTCAAACCAAGTCTTGTAGGCTTGAATCGGTAAATTATCCTTGATAACTTTCAGACAGGAATTCCAAATAGCGTCATGGTTGGCACTCATTTAGCAGGGGTATTTAAACGTTTATAATAATATGTTAATAAAAAAATAATCAGCGTAATAGATTCATAGCTTAACTGTTAAGCCGTAGAATTTTTAAGTGAGCAAATATTCTCATAAAAAAGTGAAAAAAAAAGTCGTTTGGGGGTTGATTATTTGAAAAGTTTTGCTTTGTATTGAAGTAATCCTTTAATATCAGCTTTTAATTTTTTTAAAACTGACTGATTGTTCGATGAATATCCGAATTTTATAGTTAAATGTTAAATTTTGATATTTAAACACAAAAAATCACCCTTCTTCAAAGATACAAAATTAGATTGCATTAACCTTCACTTAATGTTCCCAAAATATCATTTAAGCACATTTAATTTCTAATCGAAAATCTGAAAAATAGTTACGACATTTAACCAAATTTATTTAGAACAGAATATTTCATGAAAACTTCATTTGAATTCCCTACAAAGGTGCGTGTAAGATATGGCGAAACAGACCAGATGGGTTATTGCTATTATGGAAATTACGCTGCGTATTTTGAAGTAGGAAGAGTGGAGGCGATGCGTTCTTTAGGGATGAGCTATCGTGAATTGGAAGAAAGCGGAGTGATGTTGCCTGTGAGTCATTTTGAGGTGGATTATTTTAAACCCGCATTATATGATGATGAATTGACAATTGTGACAGCGATTACGGAATTGAAAGGGCCGCGCTTGTTTTTCGAATATACATTGTACAATGAAAAGCAAGAATGTTTGAGTAAGGCGAAAACAACTTTGGTATTTGTTTCAAAGGAAAGTATGAGACCGATTGCTCCTCCGATGGCTTTTGTTGAATTAATGGAAAAACACCATGCTTGAATCGACTTACTTTAAACTGCAGTTTCCGGATGAGACGGATTTGAAACGTTGGCTTACGGAAAGGGATGGCGAAATCCGGATTGGTCAGAATGTAGCGTTTCGTTCATCTGCCGGGCCGGAAAGCTGGAAAGAAAAAAAGTTTCATATCATTGGGGTAAAAGAAGATATCGGTCCGAGGTTAAATGGCGGAAAAGGTGGTTCTCAGGCTGCTTTCGAGGCATTCATCCCACGATTTTTGGCTGTGCAGTCCAACCAGTTTTTAACCGGGAATTCTATTTGTATTCATGGATGCATCGATTTGCGCGAACCGATAGATGCAATTTCCCATATGCATGTGGATGATCTGGATTATTTGCTTTCGGCTTGGGTGAAAGAGGTGGTTGATGCCGGAGGTATTCCGATTGTGATAGGTGGCGGACATAATAATGCATACCCGATCATAAAAGGAGTTTCAGAATCAGTTGGTCTTGCCATATCTGTTGTGAATTTGGATCCTCACGCAGACACACGTGTGATGGAAGGCAGACATTCCGGTAATCCGTTTTCCTATGCATATGAATACGGTTTTTTAGGTCATTATTCTGTTTTAGGGTTGCATGAATCGTATAACAATCAGTTTATCCTGGATCACCTCAACGAAATGAAAGCTTTCTTTACATTTTATGAGTCCTGGTTGGAAAAACCTTTCAAGTTCCAGGCTGATATCGATAAAGTGTATGATTCCCAATTCCAAACGGTGATGGGAGTTGAGTTGGATATGGATGCGATTGCCTACATGCCATCGAGTGCTTTTACTCCTTCTGGAATTACAGTCGACCAAGCACGAATCTATGTCCGGAAAATGGCCTCTCTTGAAAAGGTGTGTTACCTGCATTTGCCTGAAGCTGCTCCTAAAAATGAAATGGAAGAGTTGATTATCGGTAAAGCGCTTGCTTATCTGGTGACAGATTTTGTAAAAGAGTATCAAAAACATCATCTTTAATTCGTAATATTGATTTGTGGCTGCACTCCGAGATATTACTTCAAATACAATCCAATTCATAAGGGTCTTTTTTCCATTGGTTTTATTGGCTCACCATTTGAAGCATAATTTGCTCGGATTTTTCTATTGGGTATTCTTCTTTTTGTTGATTTCAGATAAGGTTGGGGTCGGGTTTGGCTTGTCTTATTTGTTTTTATCTCCTGAATATCAGGGCAACACCAGTTTTTTCTCATTTCTTCTGATTGGTTTTTCATTTGGCGGACTAACGATGGCGTTCCATTCATATTCCTATATGAGATTGGCTTCCCGTTTCCCGTTTTTAGCAATGGTTAACAAGCCGTTTGTGCGGTTTTGCATCAATAATAGTGTGATTCCAACATTATTTATCGTCTTTTTTATTATTCGGATCGTCAGTTTTCAGAGAACGGAAGAGTTCGAATCGTGGTTGAATGTGTTTCTCTTTGTCGCGGGATTTCTGATCGGTTTTTTCCTTTTTGTAGGGATTGCGTTGCTTTATTTTTTTCCGATCAATAAAAATCTGTTTGAATTGAAGCGTTATGACGAAGATAAGTCAACACGGAACGATCGCTGGATGCGGTTTGGAAAACGCAATCGAATCAAGGTGAAAGGTGCAAACAGGCAACGCTTGTATTGGTACGTCGGGAGAAGATTCCGGGTTCAGCAGTGTCGTTCCACAAGACATTACGCACAATCGTTATTGCAATCGGTTTTTGATCAGAATCGAATTTCAACCACGGTCTTCGAAATAGTGACGATTATGACTTTTGTGCTGATTGGCCTGTTCGGAGGAAAAACATTCCTGGATGTCCCGGCCGGAGTGAGTGTGGTATTACTCTTGACCATTATCCTGATGTTGCTTAGTGCGCTTCAGACTTGGTTGAGGGTTTGGGCTTATCCCATTATTATTTTATGTTTCCTATTGATGAACTATCTGTCAAATACGGTAGATGTTTTCAAGTTTCAAACACAGGCATATGGGTTGTCTTATGATCATACGGCTGTTTACTCGGATTCTGCTATTTATGAGTTGAGTAAGGACGGAAGGCAACGTGCCGATGATTATATGGATTACATTTCGTACCTGGAAAGTTGGAAGAAACAAACTGGGGAAGAAAAACCGCTTTTGGTTATTGTGAATACTTCCGGTGGAGGTTCGCGCAGCGCTTCCTGGGTCTACCAGGTTCTCCGGATGTGTGATTCTTTAAGTGGTTTCAAGTCGTCCAGGCACATTGCAATGATGACCGGTGCTTCCGGTGGTACGGTTGGGGCATCTTATTACCGTTCGCTTTTACTGGAAAATTACCAGACGAAAAAGGTCAATTTCAATGACAAAAAGTATTTTGAGGAGATTTCCCAGGACTTGTTGAATAAACTGTCATTTGCGGCATCGACAAACGACCTCTTCTTTCGCTATCAATCCAGTTTTGAGGATTCTGAATACAGCTATGACAGGGCAATGGCTTTTGAGTCGGATTTGAATGAAAATACCGGTCAGCGACTGAATAAACCCTTACTGTATTTCAAAGTCTTCGAGAAACAAGGGGTTATCCCGAATCTGATCCTGACTCCTTCGGTGGTGAACGATGGAAGAAGGATCCTGATTTCATCATTAGGGTTAAGCTTTTTAATGGATTCTGCTTCACCTTCGCCGGAAATGAATCACGTCCAGGAAAACGTGGATATTCATCTCCTGCTCAAAAATCAAAGTTCTGAAAAGCTACGTTTATCTTCTGCCTTGCGCATGAATGCATCGTTCCCTTATGTTTTGCCAATGACAAGTTTGCCAACCACTCCGGAAGTTCAGCTAATGGATGCAGGAGCGCGTGATAATTTCGGGACGAAGATTACTGTTCAGTGGCTGATGAAACTGGAATCTTGGATCAGCAAGAATACCAGTGGAGTAGTTATTCTGCAGATCCGGGACAATAAACGAATCATGTATAATGAGCATACGCGTTCATTCGGGCTTTTTGATAAGTTCACAACACCGATTTCGAATGTGTTCACCAACTTCCCCAGAATCCAGGATTATGACCAGGATGAGTTGCTTCGTGCAACAATGGGGAAATACAATGTTCCTATTCAGACAGTTAATTTGAATCTGAGAGAATTGCAAAAGGATCGGATCAGCCTTTCCTGGCATCTCACTAAACATGAAAAACTAAAAGTTCTGGCAGCAATCAAGCGTTCATCCAACGTGAAGGAATTTGAAAGGTATCTGAAACTCTTGAATTGAAAATTGAGAATGAGAATTGAAAAGTAAATTACATTTATCTTCTTTTGCGGATTTATCGAAAGCAGTGCTTTCTCTTCTTTTCAATTCTCAATCTTGCATTTTCAATTAATCATGATCCCACTTCCGCTTCGTTGATCCTGCTGTTTCGGTAATGATCCATCCCTTTGATTTTGCTTCTTTGAAAAGGTATTTCCTCAATTTCCGGGGGTAAAAGAATTTCCAGGTCATTCTGCTTCTCGAAAGATCTTTCGTAACATCTGCCAGCGACAATAAATGATAACAGGCTGCTGCACATCTCATTCCGAAGAAAGCGTAGGGATAAGGTCCTTCTTTCAGAAAAGGTTTCGAATCAGCGAGTAGTTTTTGTTTTTGAGCCGGACTTATGGGAATAAAAACCTGACAGGTTTTGGTGGTGTCTGCCCGAAAAGTCCGGTAAAATTGTTTAGTACTCGAAATGAGATATCTGCCGGTATCCGAGTTGATATTTGTAGCAACGACTCTTCCTCCCGGAACAAAATGCATCACACTGTCTTTTCCAAGTCGCAGGCCGATATGTCCGCCCAGTTTACCTCCGAACCAATGCCTTTCGCTTTCAACAAGTGGTTTAGAGCCGTAAATGACTTCTACAACCAAAGTGTCCGATTGAGAAATGGATGGTAATGGGATCAGTATCAAAAAGAGAACGAGCGATTTCATGCGGTTGTTTTCTGAAGAATACAATTCTTTGCGTTATCAGTTCAAAATAAGATTTGATTGGTCGAATGAATTGATTGAAAGATGCGTTTAGGAAATTTGCATGTAATTCGGTATTTGCAATTCGGCATTCGTAATTCGAAAAGTGTTATTTTCGTTGTATGTCTCAGGTAGCGCAACTTTATAAATATAATTTGGACACTTTTTCGTTGGAGAAGAATTCGGAAGAGTATTTTGCAGCACATTTCAATCCGTTTGAGGATATGAATTCCACGTATTGGTTGAATTTTCATTCGATGAAAGACAAAAAGTCGATTATCAAGTTGTGCGACAGGTTATGTATTGACAAATTACTTCAGGAAGATTTGTTTGCAGAAACCAAGCGCACCCGCCTGGAAGAGTATTCCGATTACGTGTTCTTCAGTATTATTTCCGCTCTTCCTAAGGAAGGGTTGAATAATTACGATTTGACGAAAGAACGAATCAGTTTCATTATTGGGGATAATTACCTGATTTCTTTCCAGGAAAAACCTTCAGACCACTTTCCGACAGTTCGGGAACGGATTGAGTACAAGCGTGGAAAAGTTCGTTTCAAAGGACCTGATTTTCTCTTGTTCCGGATGTTGGAAGCGATTATCGATAATTACACGGAAGTGGTGGAAGAGATTTCCATTAATATCGAATTGCTGGATAATATCGTGCTTCGAAATCCGAAAAGTGAAGTGCTTCGGAAGGTTGAATGGGAAAAACGAAAATTGCTTGATTTGCGGAAGATAGTTTTCCCGATGAAAGAGTTGATGGGGCAATTGGATCGGGTTGAAAATGAACTGATCATTGAAGATAATATTCATTATTTCCGGGAGCTGAAGGATACATGTTACAGTTTGATTGACGAAATCGAATCGCAAAAGCAAATGCTCGATGGTGTTGCCAATCTGTATTATGCAATCCAGGGACAGCGCATGAATGAGATCATGAAAGTGTTAACGGTGACAAGCGCGATATTCATCCCGCTGACATTTATTGTTGGAGTTTACGGAATGAACTTCGAGAATATGCCTGAATTGAAAAGGCACGATGGCTACTATATAATTTGGGGAATCATGATTTTCATCACAACCGCTTTGGTATTTGTCTTCTGGAAAAGAGGCTGGTTAAAACGCAATGATTAAACGTGACCGATCAACTGGTTTGCGTGTAGCATAAAACGCGATTCCTCCAGTAGCTGATAAAGCAGGATCCATTCTTTTTGATTAAATGCGAGAACCATTTTGGAGTTGTCTGTATGCATGTATATCTTTTCTCCGGTTTCTTTTTTCTCTTCGTAGTGCATGGAGTGAATCTGGTGAACTTGGTCTGTAAACCGAATAAAATCGTCAGAGGAAAGAATCAGTACCACGCTTCCGAATCCAAGATGGAATTGTTCGCAGTTTTTACATTGAATAAGGCATCCGAAGGAATTATTGCCGATTGTTTTGTAATGACACATGGAGTTTGTTTTCGGTAAAATTATTGTTTGGAATGATTCTAAACAATACCCAAAAAGCGGTATAATTTTTCACTGCGAAATTAACCTTGCATCGTTCATAACTCTTAATAAATCATGGTTTAAATATAGCTTTCCGTTAGTATCTTTGGGAACTTATCAGAATCCGTTATTATGGCTGAAAATCAATATACTGAAGACAATATACGATCTCTGGACTGGAAGGAGCATATTCGCCTGAGACCCGGTATGTATATCGGGAAATTGGGGGATGGTGCTTCTGCTGATGATGGGATTTATATTTTGGTGAAGGAGATTGTCGATAATTCCGTTGACGAATTCGTCATGGGGAATGGAAAACGTATCGATATCAAAGTGAAAGATGGGAAGGTCTCAGTTCGTGATTATGGACGTGGGATTCCTTTAGGAAAAGTGATCGAATGTGTTTCTCAGATCAATACGGGTGGGAAATACGATTCGAAAGCATTTAAGAAATCTGTCGGATTGAATGGAGTAGGAACAAAGGCTGTAAATGCATTGAGTGATTACTTCATGGTGTATTCTGTGCGGGAAGGAGAAAAGAAACAGGTAGTGTTTTCACGAGGTGAATTAACGGAAGATCTGCCTTTAAGCAAAACCGATGAGGTAAATGGGACTTATTTCGAGTTTATTCCGGATGAATCTATCTTCAAGAAATTTGCGTTCAAAATGCCTTACCTGATCAAGATGTTTTGGAATTATTGCTATTTGAATCGCGGTTTGGCAATTTACTTCAATGGCGAAAAATACCAATCGAAAGACGGATTGAAGGATTTGTTGGAAGACAACATGGATGGAGATCCTTTGTACCCGATTATCCACTTGGAAGGTGACGATATCGAAGTTGCTTTCACACATGGTAAAACCTACGGTGAAGACTATTATTCCTTCGTGAATGGTCAGCACACAACTCAAGGAGGAACTCATCAAAGCGCATTCAGGGAATCCATTGCGAAAGTGATTCGTGATTTCTATAAAAAGGATTATGATGCTTCGGATATCCGTCAATCCATCGTTGCGGCAATTGCCGTAAAGGTGATCGAACCGGTATTTGAGTCTCAGACAAAAACAAAATTGGGGTCCCAGGAAATCGAGCCGGATGGAAAATCCATGCGTGCCTTTATCAATGATTTCCTGAAAGATAAATTGGATAATTACTTGCACCGTCACCCGGATGTTGCGGATACTCTGGAAAAGAAAATCAAGCAATCGGAGCGTGAGCGTAAGGAATTGTCCGGAATTCGAAAATTGGCACGTGATAGAGCGAAGAAAGCGAGTCTGCACAACAAGAAATTACGTGATTGCAGAAGTCACCTGACGGATCTCAAAGATGAAAAACGTGAAATGACGACCTTGTTCATTACGGAGGGAGATTCTGCGAGCGGATCGATCACGAAGTCGCGGGATGTGAACACGCAAGCGGTGTTTTCGTTGCGTGGTAAGCCATTGAACTGTTACGGATTGACCAAAAAAGTGGTCTATGAAAATGAAGAGTTCAACCTGATTCAGGCGGCTTTGGATATCGAAGAGGACATGGATAATTTGCGGTATAATAACATTGTGATCGCTACCGATGCCGATGTCGATGGAATGCATATCCGCTTGCTATTATTGACGTTTTTCCTGCAGTTCTTCCCGGATTTGGTGAAACGGAACCATGTGTATGTATTGCAGACACCTTTGTTCCGTGTTCGGAATAAAAAGAAAACGATCTACTGTTATTCCGACGAAGAACGGAGAGCTGCAATTTCTGAATTAGGTAAAAATCCGGAGATCACCCGATTTAAAGGATTGGGAGAGATTTCACCTGATGAGTTCAAACACTTTATCGGGGATGACATCCGCCTGGAGCCGGTTCTTTTGACAAAAGATGCATCCATAGATTCCATTTTGTCCTATTTCATGGGTAAAAACACCCCCGAACGCCAGGATTTCATTATTGAAAATCTTCGTGTGGAAAAAGATGAAGGAAAGAATGTGGATCTGGAGAGTTCCGAACCGGAAGATGAAAGTACTGAACCAATTGAAAAAGCTTCTTAAAGATGAGTGAAGACGAAATCGGGCCGGTCGATCCGGAAAATGATGATTTGAATAACGATGGAGGAGGAGAAGAAGAATCTTCTTTCGGTACGGATGATCACAAGCACGTCGATGAAAATATTATTCCGTTAAGTGGGTTGTATGAGAATTGGTTTTTGGATTATGCCTCCTACGTGATCTTGGAACGCGCAGTTCCTTCCTTGCACGATGGTTTCAAACCGGTTCAAAGAAGAATTCTGCATTCCATGAAGGAATTGGATGATGGACGTTACAACAAAGTAGCGAACGTGATCGGGAATACGATGAAATATCACCCTCACGGAGATGCTTCAATCGGAGATGCCCTGGTTCAGTTGGGACAAAAGGAATTACTGATTGATTGCCAGGGAAACTGGGGAAATACCTTGACCGGTGACGGTGCGGCTGCGCCTCGTTACATTGAAGCACGGCTTTCGAAGTTTGCAAGTCATGTGGTCTTTAATCCCAAAACAACCAACTGGTTGCTGAGTTATGACGGACGAAATAAGGAACCGGATAACTTACCGGTAAAATTCCCTATCCTGCTTGCTCAAGGTGCAGAAGGTATCGCGGTCGGGATGGCGTGTAAGATCTTACCGCATAACTTTAATGAACTGATCGAACAGTCAATCAATCACCTGCGTGGAAAGAAAGTGGAGATTTTCCCTGACTTCCTGGTTGGTGGTATGGCGGATTTCACCAATTACAACGATGGTCTGAGAGGAGGAAAAGTTCGTGTTCGTGCAAAGATTAAAAAGGTTGATAATAAAACCTTGATGATCAACGAGATTCCTTTTGGATGCACAACCTCTTCATTGATTGAAAGTGTTATTAAAGCAAATGACAAGGGAAAGATCAAGGTAAAGAAAATTGAAGATAATACAGCTGCAGATGCAGAAATCGTAATTCATTTGGCTCCCGGGGTTTCACCGGATAAAACGATCGATGCATTGTATGCATTTACGGATTGTGAAGTCTCGATTTCTCCGAATGCTTCTGTGATCGATGGGGATACGCCTCGTTTTATGGGAGTTTCTGAAATCCTGAAAGTCAATACCGATAATACACTGACCTTACTTCGGAAGGAACTTGAAATTCGATTGGCTGAATTGGAGGCGCAATGGCATTTTTCAACCTTGGAGAAGATTTTCATCCGGGAGGAAATGTACATTGATTTCAAGTTGTATTCCGACAAGGATGGCCTGTACAAATACATGTACAAACGCTTCGAGAAATTCAAGAAACAGTTTATCCGCGAGATCGTAGATGAAGATTTGCAGCGTTTGACCCAGATTCCAATGATCCGTATTACCCGTTTCGATTCGGATAAAGCAGACGATTTGATCGCTAAGCTGGAAGCCGAGATGGAAGAGGTGAAGAAGAACCTGGAAAACCTGGTTGAATACGCAATCGATTATTACAAGGATCTGAAAAAGCGTTTTGGAGCCGGAAAAGAGCGCAGAACGGAAATGAAAGTTTTCGATAACATCGCAGCAACGAAGGTGATTATCGCCAATCGTAAATTGTTTGTGGATATTGAAGAAGGATTCATTGGTTGGGGATTGAAAAAGACTGAAGCTGTCAACGATTGTTCTGAAATTGATGATATTATCGTTTTCTTCGATACGGGAAAATTCATTGTGACCAAAGTTTCTGAAAAGAAATTCGTCGGTAAGGGAATTGTTCACGCGGATGTTTGGAAGAAAGGTGATAAACGAACAATCTATCATGTGATGTACCAGGATGGTGCAGGCGGAGCTACGATGATGAAACGTTTTTTCGTGAATTCGGTCACGCGTGACACGGAATATGATTTGACCCGCGGAATCAAAGGTTCCAAATTGTTGTATTTCTCGGTACATCCGAATGGAGAACGTGAAGTCGTTTCAGTGATGCTTCGTCCGAGACCGCATTTGAAACGCCTGCGTTGGGATGTGGATTTGGGAGATCTGTTGATCAAAGGCCGCCAGTCTGCTGGAAATCGGGTTACGAAAGAAATTGTTCAGAAGATCACACAGAAAGAAGTAGGAGGTTCAACACTTGCTGCACGGAAGATCTGGTATGATACCGTGGTTGGAAGATTGAACGACGAAGGAAGAGGAAAATTCCTGGGTTCGTTCAAAGGAGAAGATCGCTTGCTGACCTTATATAAGAATGGGGATTACCGGCTTTCTACATTTGACTTGGGGAACCATTTTGATGAGGACATGATCCACATTGAAAAATGGGTTCCGGACAGACCGATTTCTGCGGTTTACTTTGACGGCGAAAAGGAAATGCATTACGTGAAACGTTTTACGTGTGAAATCACAACAGACAAGCGGGTATCTTATATTTCGGAAACGGAAGGTTCTTACCTGGATTGTGTTTCTACTGCCTTCAATCCTATTGTCCGGATCGTTTACAATAAGCTTCTGAAGGAAACAAAAAACCTGCCTGATAATGAAGTTGCTTTGGCAGATTTTATCGATGTCAAGGGAATGAAAGCGCAAGGAAACCAATTGACGAAATTGAAAGTCAAGGAAGTGGTGCTGACACATGAGA
The DNA here is from genome assembly GCA_965650135.1 of uncultured Fluviicola sp. GTDB lineage: Bacteria > Bacteroidota > Bacteroidia > Flavobacteriales_D > Crocinitomicaceae > Fluviicola. The sequence goes on along the minus strand of CBFGNC010000012.1, from coordinate 57,254 downwards.
TCGAAGGTTCCGAGCCTTGGCCTGATGAAGAACCATTGGAATTGGAAATTGATCACACGGATGAGGATCCGGATAGTGATACGGATGTTTCCGGAGAAGGTGGAGAAGATACTCCGACCATCGAATGGGATTTGACAAAAGATTCCGATGATCCGGATGATCAACCGACATTGTTTTAAATAATTGAAAGTCTCCTCGTTCTGTTCGGGGAGACTTTTTTGTATTCTACCTTCTATGTTTTTGAATCTAAGTTATACCTTTTAGTATTATACTGTTTGGTATTATACTGTTTGGTAGAAAATTTGTATATTTAATCATGCACGAAGTCTATTCACCATTCATATTTGGAAACACGGTAAGCGTTGACGCTTACACAAATCGGGAGGATGAAGCATATCGCCTGAAACAAAACTTGTTGGGTGGAATCAATACCATCCTTATTTCTCCTCGTCGCTGGGGGAAATCCTCATTGGTTGAACGTGTTCTGATCGACATCAATAAATCGGACAAGAAATATAAGACTGTTTTGCTCGACCTGTTTACTGTGAATAACGAAGTGGAATTTTTTGAGCTGTTCACGCGGGAAGTGATCAAGGCAACATCTACAAAATGGGAAGACTGGCTTCACGATACGAAAAGTTTCCTGTCCAACCTGGTACCTACTGTTCATGTAGGAGTAAATCCCCATTTGGATTTTACCATTAAGTATGAACATGAAAAGGTACGTGAGTTTGCAGATGAAATTCTGAACTTACCCGAACGCATTGCAAAAGAAAAAGGAATTCGATTGGTCATTTGCCTGGATGAGTTTCAGAATTTGACAAACCTGGTTGGATATGAACCTTTAGAGAAGAAAATGCGTGCCGTTTGGCAACGGCAAAAGTTGGTTTCCTATTGTTTGTTCGGAAGTAAACGGCATATGCTGGAAGAAATTTTCAATAATCCTTCCAAACCCTTTTATCGTTTTGGAGATCTCATGTTATTGCCCAAGATCAAGGAGGGAGCATGGGTCAAATTCATACAATCCAGTTTCAGGAAGACCGGGAAACAGATTTCAAAAGAAATGGCCACGATCATTCCCGGATTGATGAAAAACCATTCATGGTATGTGCAACAACTTTCTCATTATGTCTGGAACCAAAACCGTTCAGGTGCTGTGGACAGGCAGATCATCCAAACCGCATTATCGGAATTGATCTATGCGAACCAACCCTTGTACCAGCGGGAAATTGAAGGGATGAGTTCGACGCAAGTGAATCTGTTGAAAGCCATCTACAAGAAAGAGAAGCAATTGACTGCCGCTGGAGTGATGCGCACTTATGCATTGGGAACACCAAGAAACGTTTCGAAAAACCGGTTGATCCTGGAAGGACGGGATATGATTATCAAAGACGAGAATGGGATCTACGAATTCCTGGATCCGGCTTTTGAATTGTGGTTTGGAAAACAGTATTTCCAGGTTCCATGGGAAACAGGATTGTTAATCGATAAACAATCTTAGGCTTTTCCCAATCGCTTCATGTGTCTGAAATGCGAAGCTAATGCCTTTCCGGTGCTGTCATAAGAATAATAAGTCACGCCGAACTCCTCACACGTTTTTGCTACGATTTTTTGTATTTCCGGGTAATGAACATGAGAAACGCGTGGAAAAAGGTGATGTTCAACCTGGAAATTCAATCCACCGACTAACCAACTTACAACTTTACTGTCTACTGCAAAATCACTTGTTGTAGCCAGCTGATGAACAGCCCATTCGTTGTCAATCAATAAGGATTCATCTTCAGCATGCTCAAATTCCACATTCTCAACAACGTGCGCCAATTGGAATACGAATGACATGGTCAGACCAAGCATCATGTGCATCAATGTAAATCCGAGAACAGTCCAGCCAAATCCCCAAACGAAAGAAGGTAACATCAGGTACAATCCAAAATAAATAATGCGGGTGGTCCAGAACATTACGTGATCGATGGGTTTCATTTTTCCGACCTCAACAGTGAACCGGGATCCCATAATGTAATCTTCAAAATCCTTTACCAAAACCCAGTAAATGGTAGAAATACCGTACAGGAAAGGCAAATAAATGTGTTGGAAACGATGTGCTTTGTAGCGAGGTTGTGTATCGCTCATTCGCAGGAATGGAGTCTTCGAAATATCGTCGTCAATCCCATCAATGTTCGTGTAAGTATGATGAACCAGGTTGTGTTTCTGTCTCCACATAAATGCATCACTTCCCAAAGCGTTCATGGATAACCCGAAGAAATAATTCACATTCTTATTGCTGGAGAAAGCTTCGTGACAAGCATCATGCATAATGTTGAAACCGACCAATGCCTGAACGAATCCCAAAGATGCGGACAAAAGCAATGCAACGTATCCCGGAATCGGAAGCAACATGATTGTCAGATAAATGGCAATATAGGTAGCGATAATAATAGTTGCTTTCAGATACAACTTCCAATTTCCCGAGGTTTCCAGTTGATTTTCGTCAAAATAATTCTGAACTGATTTTCTCAGTGTGGAGAAGAATTCGCCTTGTGGCTTAGAAAACTGAACTTTTTTCAAGCGTTTTGGATTTTAATACAATACAAAGTTAAGAAATAAATGTGTTCGATTTTGATAAACTCGCTGACAAGCCAATGATTTCAACCTGTTTGAAGGATAATTCATTTTTTTTAAAAGTGAATATTTGTATATCTTTGTGTTATCCCAAGGATGATTTCTCTCCTGCGACTGCAAATGAGGAAAGGATGATTGCTCTCCGTGACGAGTGATGATAGCTTAAAAAAAGAATTAGTATGGTAGCATTAGACAAATTGTCATCGGAAGAATTGATGCAGTTGGAAGACCGTTATGGAGCGCACAATTATCATCCGCTTCCGGTCGTTTTGGCAAAAGGAGAAGGAGTTTATGTTTGGGATGTGGAAGGAAAAAGATATTTTGATTTCCTATCCGCATATTCAGCAGTGAATCAAGGGCATTGTCACCCGAAAATTGTAAAAGCGTTAACGGATCAGGCGCAAACATTGACTCTGACATCGCGTGCCTTTTACAACGATACATTAGGTGCATACGAGAAATTCGTGACCGAATATTTCGGATTTGACAAGGTTCTTCCCATGAATACGGGGGCTGAAGCAGTTGAAACGGCAATAAAGATTGCCCGTAAATGGGGATATGAGAAGAAAGGTGTTGCCGAAAACCAAGCGCAGATCATTGTGTGTGAGCAAAACTTTCATGGAAGAACGACTACTATTATTTCATTCTCGAGTGATCCGGATGCAAACACCAATTTCGGTCCTTTTACCCCCGGATTTATCCGCATTCCGTACAATGACCTGGATGCGTTGGCTGAAGCTGCGAAACAACCGAATGTAATCGGGTTTTTGGTAGAACCGATCCAGGGAGAAGCTGGTGTTTATGTTCCGAATGACGGTTATTTGGCCGGTGCGAAGGAAATTTGTTCCAAGAACAATGTTTTATTCATCGCTGATGAAGTTCAGACCGGAATTGCGCGTACAGGAAAATTATTGGCAGTTGATCATGAAAATGTGAAGCCGGATATTTTGATTCTTGGAAAAGCGATCTCGGGAGGGGTTTACCCGGTTTCTGCAGTTTTTGCGGATGATGAGATCATGATGGTGATCAAACCCGGTCAACACGGTTCTACTTTTGGTGGAAATCCGTTGGCAGCCAAGGTTGCTGTTGCAGCTTTGGAAGTGGTGAAAGACGAAGGTTTGGCAGAAAATTCTGAGCGATTGGGGAAACTGTTCCGAGCTGAAATGAACCGCATCATCGAAAAATCGGATTTGATTGTAAAAGTGAGAGGAAAAGGACTGTTGAATGCAATCATTGTAAACGATACGGAGCAAAGTAAAACTGCCTGGAATTTGTGTGTAGAACTGAAAAACAATGGATTGCTTGCAAAACCCACACATGGGAACATCATCCGTTTTGCACCACCATTGGTGATGACTGAAGAACAATTGATGGAATGTGTTGCCATTATTGAGAAAACGATTCTAAACTTCAAAAAGGATTAAGGATTCTTTTGTTTGATAAATAATTATAAAATCCTTCGTTTGAGCGAGGGATTTTTTTTTGAGTCTGATTATCTTCGGCAAAAAAAAATACCTATGCTATTAGTTTTAATCATTTCTTTGTCTGTAGCGGTTCTGGTTCCTGTAATTACCATCGTCGTAATCAAAAACGGATTGGTTGCCAAGGAAAACCAGGTGGAGAATGCATTTGCATCCGTGGATATTATGCTCAAAAAGCGGTTTGACCTGATTCCTCAATTGACTTCTTGCGTAAGTGGTTACATGACACATGAAAAAGACTTGTTGGAGAAATTGACAGCTCTCAGATCCGGTTCGAGAGATACGGAAGCGTTGGCTCAAAGCAATCACGACCTGCAAAGCCAATTCAGCCAGTTTCTGATCAAGGCGGAGGCTTATCCCGATTTGAAAGCAAGTGACCAATTTATGATGCTTCAACGAAGTATGAACGAAATGGAAGAGCAATTGGCTGCTGCCAGAAGAACCTACAATATGTCGATTGAGATTTTCAATAATGCGGTGCTTCAGTTTCCGTCTTCTGTCATTGCGAAGCGAAATAATATGGGAAAGAAGGAATACTTGAAATTCAACGATTAAGATATGGAAATCGATTTCTCACAGCTCCAGGCAAAGATGATTGCAGGAGATTTAGGCATTCTCGAAGGAGAAAGGAAAGCTTACGTTAAACGGTTTTGGATCGGATTCTTTATTTGTTTCGGGCTACTCATTGGAGTTCTTGGAGCATGGTTGATCTCCGAATCACGAAATTTTATTCCCTTTTCCATAGCGGGAGGTTTGATTTTGATTACTGGTTTGATTATCACGATAGTCAAACATCAAAGATTCTACAAAAATTTTAAAAGCAAATTCAAAGGTCAGGTGATTCCGGCGGTGGTGAAGTTTGTAGACGAACGATTGAATTATGATCCCAATAGGGGGTTGATGACAGAGTATGCTGAAAGTCGGATCTTTACTCAGCGGGTTGATCGTCACAAAGCAGAAGATACGATTTCGGGAAAGTTTGAGTCTACTGATTTTGCCTTCGGAGAAATCCATACCGAGTATAAAACGGTATCAACGAATGGTAAAGGGCAACGGCAGGAACACTGGCATACGATTTTTAAAGGGATGCTGTTTGTAAGTGATTTCCATAAGAATTTCCAGGGTGAAACCATGATTGATATCGATACGATGGAGCGCTACTTAGGTAAATTGGGACGTAGATTTCAGAAATGGAATCCGAGCAGATCTGGAGAACTTGTCAAATTGGAAAATCCTGAATTTGAAAAGAAATTTGCCGTTTACAGTACGGATGAACAAGAATGCAGATATATCCTGACTCCTTCCATGATGGAAAGACTATTGGAAATGACCAAACGCATTAATTTCAGAGTTGCAATTTCATTCCGGAACAACCAGGTTTATATCGCAGTTTTCAATAATATGGATTTATTTGAGCCGTCTATTTTTGGAAGCCTGTTGAAAGAGCAAGATTATCTGATCATCATTAATATGATGAAATTGATGACAGGAATTATTGAAGATTTGAATCTGAATACGCGAATCTGGACAAAAGAATAATCGATTTAGTAGATTTATTAAGGCTTCCCCCTTCGGAGGGGGATTGAGGGGGAGGACATTTTATATTGTCATTTTCTGATTTGAATTCGTCGCAATAACTATATTTGAAACCATAAAACAGAAGGAATTTGACAACAAAAATAAAATTTGGAACAGATGGTTGGAGAGCAATCATCGCAGATGAATTTACAGTAGAGAACGTAGCCAGAGTTGCTTATGCAACTGCTCAATGGTTAAAGAAATCTGACTGGAATTCAAAAATCGCATTAGGTCACGACTGCAGATTTGCAGGTGAATTGTTTGCTGAAACCGTTGCTAAAGTTCTTTTACATGAAGGAATTGAGGTGCTTATGTCGAAAGGTTTTGTTTCCACACCAATGATTTCACTGGCTGCAAATCAGCTTGGTTGTGGTCTGGGGGTCATTCTGACAGCAAGTCACAATCCTCCATCATACAATGGATATAAGTTGAAAGCGCATTACGGTGGACCTTTGACACCTGAATTGGTTCAGGAAATCGAAGATATTATTCCGGATTCCCTGCCATTTGATTACGCATCGGTGGATTTGAGCAGTTTTGAGAAGTCCGGAAAATTGGAGATAGTGGATTTTGAAACGCGTTACGTTCAGCATATTGAGAAAAATTTCGATTTGGAAGCAATCCGCAAATCAGGTTTGAATTTGGTGTATGACGCGATGTACGGGGCCGGACAAAATGTGATCAGACGCATTTTACCGGATGTTCAATTGTTACATTGTGACTACAATCCGTCTTTCCATGGACAAGCTCCTGAGCCGATTCAAAAGAATTTAAAAGAACTGGAACAGTATATCCTTGCGAAAGGAAATATTCATTGCGCTTTGGCAACGGATGGAGATGCCGACCGAATCGGATTATACAATGGAAAAGGAGAATTCATCGATTCGCATCACATTATTTTGTTGTTGCTTCATTACCTGGTAACAAAGAAAGGAATGACCGGAAAAGTGGTGACTGCTTTCAGTACGACACCGCGTGTAAAAACACTTGCTGAACATTATGGCTTGGAATATCAGGTCGTTAAGATCGGATTCAAGTACATTGCGGGAATCATGGTGGATGAAGATGTCCTGATAGGTGGAGAAGAATCCGGAGGAATTGCAGTGAAAGGACATATTCCGGAACGGGATGGAATCTGGATGGGATTGATCATTTGGGAATACATGGCGAAATCAGGTAAGATATTGGATCAGTTGATCGATGAAGTGTATGCCATTGTTGGAGCTTTCAAATTCGAACGGAACGACTTACACATTACGGAAGATCTGAAGCAGAAAATTGTCGCGAAATGCAGTAACAACGAATACAAATCGTTTGGAAAATATACAGTGAAAAGTGTTGGGACAGTTGATGGTTGGAAATTCTTCTTTGATGATAACCGTTGGATGATGATCCGGGCATCAGGAACCGAACCGGTTTTGAGAACCTATGCAGAGGCACCGACTTTGGAAGAAGTCAGGGAAATTCTGAAGGTAACCGAACAAACAATATGTAATTAAACAAAAAACGTCAGCCGTAGCTGACGTTTTTTGTTTCTATTTCTTAATGTCCATGCCCATGTCCTCTTCCAGGGCCATGTCCGCGACCATGATAACCATGATCGTGGTGATGCTCCTCGACGATTACAACACGTTCTTCTACATAAACAGGTCTGGGCGGATTAATTTCTAAATGAAAGCTGACATTCGGTTTGGGGCGGCTTTCGACGTGAACCCTTGGAGCCGGTTTCGGTTTCACGACACGGTATTCGTGATATGTTTTCCGGTGTTCCGTATTGTAATAATAGGGATGTGTAGATGTCATCCAAAGTTCGAATCTTGGAGTATTGGAATAAGTTACGGATACGTATCTTCCCGGTAAATTTGAAACGGGTTTCCAATAACTGCTTTCCCAAACGAAATACACGTTTTCAATGGGATCGTAATAGACATTTTGTCTTGGGTAATAATAATACCTGTTTTTCTTCGGGGCATGCTTTTGAACGAAATAAGGACGTTGTTCCGGTCGAGCAAATAAATCGTTTCCTATTGCGCATAATGAAAAACAAAGAGTTAAAACGATTGTCCAATAATTACTTACATTTTTCATGACTTCAGTTTTTTGAGTTTGTCTTAAAACTAATTCAATAGTCTTGCCATTCCTCTTTGATATTACTTTTTTACACTATTGATTTGTAAATCAGTGAATTGTATGCTGTTTATAGTTTCTCTTGTCGGGTTTCAATTTGAAATTTATTTTCAAATTGAAAACGCATTTTTCATAATGAAGTTGATTATTTTGATTCCTTTGTTCCCTAATTGCTTATTTTTGGAATGAATCACAGGAACGATATAAATAATGGCAGGTTCAAGCTTTGGAACATTAGTAAGACTAACAACATTTGGAGAATCACACGGGAAAGCCATTGGAGGCATTCTTGAAGGTATTCCGGCTGGGATAGCACTGGATTTTGATCAGATTCAGGAAGATTTGGATCGAAGAAAACCCGGGCAGTCTGCTATCGTTACCCAGCGAAAAGAATCCGATCAGGTACAGTTCTTATCCGGTATTTTTGAAGGAAAAACTACTGGAACTCCTATTGGGTTTATGATTGAAAACGAAGACCAAAAATCGAAAGATTATGAGGAGGTTCAGAAAGCGTTCCGGCCATCACATGCTGATTTTACCTACCAACAGAAATATGGGATCAGGGATCATCGTGGAGGTGGAAGATCTTCCGCACGTGAAACAGCTTCACGTGTTGTAGCTGGAGCCATTGCGAAGCAAATCTTAGCTCAAAAAAATATTCACATTGATGCATTTGTGGACCAAATCGGTTCACTGAAATGGACCGGGGAATGGAATTCCGGATTAAAAGCATTGAGCGAATCAACCCTTGTTCGGGTTCCATCGTTAGAACTTGCAGAACAAATGGAAGAATTGATTCGTGAGGTCAGAAAGGACGGAGACACTATCGGTGGAAGAATCCGTTGTGTAATCGAAGGAGTCCCGGCTGGACTTGGAGAACCTGTTTTTGATAAGTTACATGCGGAATTAGGTAAAGCAATGCTTTCGATAAACGCTGTGAAAGGGTTTGAGATTGGTTCCGGTTTTGATTCCATTGCCATGAGAGGATCCGAACACAATGATCTGTTTACGACAGACGGGAAAACCAAAACAAATTACTCCGGAGGAATTCAGGGAGGAATCTCCAATGGAATGCTGATTGATTTCAGGGTCGCATTCAAACCGGTCGCAACCATTATGCGCGAACAAGAAACGATTAACGAGGATTTCGAATCGGTTTCTATCAGTGGAAAAGGCAGACATGATCCTTGTGTTGTGCCAAGAGCAGTCCCAATTGTGGAAGCAATGGCGGCATTGGTAATATTGGATTACTTTTTGATTCAAAATGCTTACTGATGAATTCCGGGATTGAACGCTTTTTGGCTAAAAAATGGATGATTTTTCTCCTATTTGCATCATTGATGTATTTATTGGGAACAAAATCGGACAGACGTTACGGTTGGACAAATGAAAAGTCGCATGACGCCACTACTATTGTCTCTGACGGTGCAGGGTATTACGGATTTCTTCCCTATTGGTTCATCCATCATGCAGAGGGATTTGAATTCATGAATGTAATTAATGTAAAGTATCCGGACGATGGTTTTACCGATAACCTGGGAAGACTCGAAAATCAGCGCCTTTATGATAAATACTATACCGGAACGGCCCAGTGTTTAACTCCGTTTTTTCTTATTGGTCACGCTCAAGCATCTCTTGACGGTTCGGATTTGGATGGATATAGCAGGCCTTATCAGTTGTGGATGGATATCGGGATCCTGTGCTACGCTTTTTTAGGACTCGTTTGCCTGTTTTTCATTCTCAGAAGGTTAAAACTCTCATACCTTTCGGTTTATTTGTCGCTCATCGGTTTAGTGATGGGTACCAATTTGTGTTTTTATACTTATCATGATATTCCTTATTCGCATGTTTTTTCTTTTGCACTGGTCAATGCTGCGCTTTTGTTGTGGCTGAAATGGACACAGGATCAGAAAAGAAGTGCTTTGGTCTGGTTTGCATTTTTCCTGAGTTTGAGTATCATGATCCGGCCGACAAATATCCTGATCGTATGTGTGTTACCATTCTTTTTTGAAAGTAGTAAAGCCTTTGTCTCAAATCTGAAATTCATTTTCCAAAAATCACATCTGAAGATCATATTATCTGCAGTTATAGTGTTTCTCATCCCTGTCTTTATCCAATTACTGACTACACATGCACAAACCGGTAAATGGAGTCTGAATCCATATTCGGATGAGGGATTCGATAATTGGAAAGACCCATATTTCTGGGAGATTCTTTTTGGGTTCCGGAAAGGGATGTTCATTTATGCACCTTTTTTGCTCCTAATGATTCCGGGACTGGTTCTATGCTTTTTCAAGGCACGCAGGTTATTTTATGGAATCCTGGTCTTTACTGTAACTGCGACATATATCCTTTCTTCCTGGTGGTGTTGGTGGTATGGCGGTGGTTTGGGAATGCGTTCAATGATCGATTTTTATGGAATTCTAGTTATACCTATCGCATTCCTGGTAACAAACTCCAACGGTTTCTGGAAAATAGTTTCAGTCCTATTCATTGCAGGCAGCATCCATGTATATCAGACATATGAGAGACAATTTGATTTACATATCCTTCATTATGACTACATGAATTATCCCATGTGGAAAAAAGTATTTTTAAAAGAAGAGGCCCGGTTGAATTTCATGTACTATTCCAAGATTGATACCATTCCCCAAACTGCACTGCCCGTAACCGGACCGATAGGTGGATTCTCTATTAAAGATAAATTGTTGTCAGCAAATAAGATCTATGGTGGTAATCCGGATTTTGCTTATCCAAATACAACCGGATTCGGTATGAAGTTAAAAAAGGTTGATGCTTCTGCTCGTTTTGCACTTCGGCTTTCAACGGATATTTGTTTGAACAAGCCAGATGAAAACGTGAATCTCGTCACTTATTATTATAAGAATGACTCATTGCTGGGGCAATCGGATGTAATCGTAAGTGCCAGGCCACAAAGTATCAAGAAGTGGGAATTTATTAAAGTGGATGTGACACCGGATTATCGCTGGGGCGAATTGGATTCCATTCAATGCGTATTTATTATGAGCGGAGGTACAACGTTTTTTAAAGATTTGAAGATTCAATTATTTAAGTATAAGTAGGTAAGGGAAGTTCTTCTTTTCAGAAGCAAAAAGTACTTTTTTTTAACTAAAAATAGCACTCTAATCCTCGGTTTTCTTTGTGGAAATGGTTAAATTCAATGCCATGGAACGAAAAAGAATAGTCGTCATAGGTGGTGGCTTTGCGGGATTGAATCTCGCTCGTAAATTGGCTAAGTCCGATTGTGAAATTACCTTGGTGGATAGACAGAATCACCATATGTTTCAACCCTTGTTTTACCAGGTGGCGAGTGCACGCCTGGAACCTTCAAATATTTCCTTTCCATTTCGGGCAATTTTCAGGCGAAGGAAGAATGTGAATTTTCGGTATGCAACCGTAAATCGTGTTCGTCCGGACGAGAATGTCATCGAAACTTCTATGGGTGAGATCGCTTATGATGAACTGATCATTGCAACAGGCTGTAAAACGAATTTTTTTGGAGATGCAAACCTGGAAAAATACACCATGGCAATGAAAACCACTCAGCAAACGATCCATATCCGGAATACAATCCTGACCAAGTTTGAGAAGATCATGTTTGTGAATAATCAACAGGAAAAAGACGAGTTGATGAATTTGGTGATCGTTGGAGCCGGACCAACAGGAGTGGAGCTTTCCGGTGCTTTGGCCGAAATGAAAACAAAAGTCCTACCAAAAGATTACCCGAATTATGATTTCTCAAAGTTGCGGATAATTTTATTGGAAGGAAGTCCGAATACCCTGAATACAATGAGCGAAAAGTCCCGGACATGGTCACGCAAGTATTTGGAAAATATGGGAGTGAATGTCAGAACATCCACGGTAGTTTCTTCTTATGACGGGCATAATCTGACCTTGAAGACAGGAGAAATCATCCCGACCCAAACGGTTATTTGGGCTGCGGGAGTCCAGGGAAATGTCTTGCCCGGTTTGGAAAATGCAACAATGGTTCGTGCACGATACACTGTCGATAGATACTCATTGATTGTTGGTTACAAAAATGTTTATGCTATTGGAGATATTTCCTATATGGAAACAGAGAAATATCCTCAAGGACATCCACAATTGGCAAACGTAGCGATCAACCAGGGGAAGAGATTGGCAAAGAATTTTGTTGCACGTTGGTCGGGTGGAAAGATGTTGCCTTTTGAATACAAGGACAAAGGCACCATGGCAACTGTCGGAAAGCACAAAGCTGTTGTTGAATTGCCGAATTTCAAATTCCAGGGTTATTTTGCCTGGATGGTCTGGATGGTACTTCACCTGATGCTGATTCTAAGTATTCGGAATAAGATTGCTGTATTTTTCAACTGGGCATGGAGATACGTGACGGGAGATACATCTTTGCGCCTGATCCTGAGGGATGAACGGGACCGGGATGTTCTCAGAAAGAATGATTGATTTTAAATGAGTCATTGAAATGAACTGTTAAAATCGTAGTTTTGGTTTATAATCAAAGCTACGGTTTGCTGAACAAATACTACATATTGCTTTTATTTTTTGGTGCATGGTTTGGTGTCTGGAGCCAATCAAATACAGGCCAATTCATAAATTACGGAGTAAAAGACGGTCTGTGTGAAGCGATCTGTTCGGGAATTGCTCAAGATAGTCGTGGATTTTATTGGATTTCCACTCAAGGTGGGATTAATCGCTTTGACGGAGCAAATTTTAAGTCTTACTTTCCAAGTGAAATGCTCAAAGAGAAACAATTGATGGATAATTCCAGGGTGTTTTTCGAAAGTGTTCCCAATCGCTTATTAGTAACTTTAGGAAATTCAGAAGCATTTCTTTTGAATACCGTTTCCCAGGATTTAACCCCTGTGAAAAGTCTGAAGAATAAAAATGTATTGGATTTCAATCGATTGGATAAGAACCGGATTCTTGTTTCCTCTATTGATACATTATTCATCTTGAATAACCGGTTAGAAATCATTCAAACAATGATTCCCCCGCTCAGGAAAAAAGGTTTTGGGTTTCAAATGAGAATGCTCAGTCCTTCTAAGTGTATTATTAATTCCACAAATGAACGCTTTCTATTTGATTTCGAAACAAAGAAATTTCAATCCTTTCAGACACAATTGCCCGAAGATAATCAGTTTAATACTGGTTACGACCTGTTGTATGTGGACCAGGTTCATCATTGGATCTATTTGACAAACTATTTTATGGGTTTGTTCCAGGTTGATTATCACGGTAAAATCGTGTTTTCCTGGAGTCAGGAAATGCTTCGGGAAAAAATCTGTATCCTGCCCAACAAAATTATCCGGGATGAAAACAATAAGGATTACGTTTGGGTGACCGGGAATAGCGGGATTTCTCACTTGAATCTGATTACACGTCAGGCAACCAATTACCGGCACGATCCACAGATTCCTTTTTCAATAATCGATAACCAGGCGAACAACCTATTTGTGGATCGGTTCCGGAATTTATGGGTTACTACGTACAAAGGTTTAAGTACTTTGAATCGGAATACCACGTTAATTGATGATTGGGATCTGAAATTAAGTTCGGATGAACCATTGATGAATCTATGTCGGATTTCGAAGGATCGATTACTTGCCGCAAAATACTACGACGAAGTTTATCAGATCGATGAGCAAAACAACCAATGGTCTTCTTATCATAAAAAAGAACTATTCGATTCATGGTTCATTTTTAGGGACGATTTAAAAGTGATTCACGGAGGAAAAGGGACCAACCTGAAAGTGGTTGACATTCAATCAGGCCAAATTGCCGGACTATCTTTTTTGAAAGATTATTTTCCTGAATCCGAACTTGTGACCATTGGTTTTCGGCATAGTAACGGGAATTGGTGGTTTAGTGGGAATTCCGGTGGTGGTTTGGTGTGTTTCGATCCGAAAACAAGACAGATAAACCATTTTTCGAAAGCGAAAGGATCATTTTCAGGATCTTATTTCACCAATTATTCGGAAACTCCCAATGGAGATATCTGGTTTTCCTCCAATAAGACACAGGTTTTGACTCATTGGATTAAAAAGGAAAACCGTTTCGAAGAAGTTGATTTCGGAAAAATTTTTGAAAAACAACATCAAAGTATCATTTTGTGTTTGACAACTGATCAGAAAGGAAATGTATGGATTGGATTTGAAGGAGGCGGATTGGTTTGTTATACGGTCTCTACAAAACGAACACATGTTTTCGGTAAAGAACAGGGAATTCCATCCAATTACATTTACAATTTGGTTTTCGACGACCAGGGAAGATTGTGGGTGGGGACAAAAAAAGGACTTGCCTGTTTGGGAGCTGATTTAAAAACGGTTCGGTTTTTCGGGGGTGAAAATGGTTTTCCTTCCGAACATTTCGATCAAACGTCTTACTTTGATAAGCAAACAGGAATGCTATGGATTTCATGTGATAATTACCTTTTACGCTTTTCTCCCGATAAACTGCTGCAGACAGAACACTTCGGACTCAAAATTTTTATAGATGAATTTTGGGTTTCCAATCGTAAACAGCAACTTGAAAAGGGAAATAACTATTATTTTTCTCCCATTGAAAACACACTCCAATTCACCTTTTCAGCGATTAATTCATTAAAGAAAGCCCCGGTAGAGTACGCTTATTTGCTAAAAGGAAGTTCTGAAACCTGGGTTTCATTAGGAACAAACCCACGTGTGAATTTTTCGTCCTTGCCTTCAGGTGTGTATACTTTCCGACTTCGTGCAAAAATTCCCGGAATGAAAAACTGGGTTTATTTAAAACATCCTGTTCAATTTGAAATCGCTACGCCCTGGTATCGCAGCTGGTGGTTCAAGACTTTTCTCTTTTTTGCAAGCGCTTCAATCATCTTTTTGATTACACGGATGTATTTCTTGAGAAAAATTGAAAAACAACGCGCTATTCTTGAAAAACAACACGCAGTTCAAAATGAACGGGATCGTATTGCCTATGATATGCACGATGATTTGGGAAGTGGTCTTACGAAGATTTCATATCTCAGTAAAGAAGCTTTGCGTAAAATTGAAAACCAGGCAGAACTTAACCGGATCAATGAAACTTCATTGGAATTGGTAAAGAATATGAGCGAATTGATCTGGGCGATGAAAGTAGAAAATGATTCTTTGCTTGATCTGCTGAGTTACTTAAGGCATTATGCCATGGAGTATTTCGAGACCAATCGGATTGATATTCAGATGGAAATGGATGAGTTGGTGGAAGATGAGCAAATTTCCGGAGAAATCAGGAGACAGATCTTCCTGGCTTTTAAAGAAGCACTTCACAATATTGTAAAACACGCACGAACTGAAAAAGTCCGGATCCAAATTGGTTTGACTGACGGGCGAATGCGCATTTCAGTGCGGGATTTCGGGCATGGATTTCAAAAAGATGAGCTTGGAAAGTCTAAATCCGGAAACGGGATGAAAACCATGCAGGATCGGATTCGGAAGTTGAACGGAACAATGAAGATAAATAGTGGGGAAGATGGTGTGGAATTGGTTTTTGAGTTTCCATTCAGAACAACATAAATCAACCGTTTGTTCCATTGCACCTTACAGGTCGAATCGTTTAATTTGTAGCTAAGATGATTGGTATTTGCATCATAGAAGACATACTTGATATCCAACAAGGATTACGTTCCGTCATTGAAAGTGATGAGCGATTGCATTGGATTCGTTCCTTTGGAACAGCTGAAGAAGCCATCGAGCAAATCCCGGGATTGAAGCCGGATGTGGTTATTACCGATATCAACCTGCCGGGGAAAAATGGCATCGAATGTGTTTCCGAATTAAAGAACAGTGACCCTGGAATCCAATTTATCATGTTCACCATTTACGAAGACAATGATCAGGTCTTTGAAGCCTTGAAAGCCGGGGCAACAGGATATATTCTCAAGAATACCAGTCCGGAAAAAATTGTGGAAGCCATTTTGGAATTGCATGACGGAGGAAGTCCTATGTCACCTAAAATAGCCAGGAAAGTACTCCAGTCCTTTAATAAAACGGAAAATCCGGTCTTGCAGTTGATCTCGAAACGAGAACGGGAAGTACTTGATTTATTGAGCAAAGGTTATTTATATAAGGAAATTGCGGATAAGTTGAACATTACCTTAAGCACCGTAAAGCGTCATCTGAATCACATCTACGAAAAGTTACAAGTTCAGAACAAAACCGAAGCGGTTAATAAGCTGTATGGTAAGTAGGTTAAAAGAATTACGAATTACGGCCTTTAAGCCTTTCACTTCTTCATTTTCAATTTTAAATTCTCAATTAAAATGAACCAAAAGGTTGATTGACTCACCTTCTTTCACTGACTAATTTTGTTCAAAACAAAGTATATGAAGAGAAAGGTAAAAGTAGTTAAGTGGTTGATTTTACCACTGGTATTGGTGTTTGTTTCATGTAAGAAAAATAATCCTCAACCGGAGCCAGAACCAGCTCCGACACCAAATCCAACCAGTTGCAATGTTATTGAAGTGAGTAGTGACATTACTGCTCCTACGACATGGACTTCCGGAAATGTGTATGTAGTAACAAGCTGGATCGATATATCTGCACCATTGGTTATTGAAGGTGGTGTAATCGTGAAATTTAAGAATGTTTCGGGCTTGCAGGTTTACGCAAAGGTAACTGCGGATGGGGCGTCAAACAATCAGATCATTTTTACTTCCTATAAAGACGATAATTATTGTGGAGATAATAATGGCGATGGTAATGCTTCCTCAGCAGCCAAAGGAGATTGGGGTTACATCAATATGCGAGGAAGCCAGCATGGTTCTCTTTTCAGATATTGCAAGTTTCTTTATGGAGGAGGAGACGGCGGCGGCCGTGTTGTAAGAGCCGATACCGGCACGGGAAATATCCATGACTTCACCTTCGACCATTGTACTTTTGCTCATACCTATGGAAGTGCAAGCTATTATTCTGCTGCTTTTGATGGAGCTGAAATGAAAGACCCTTCGGTTAGTGTTGTTACCAACAACATTTTCTATGATAACGCAATTCCCATTTTAGTAAGCGGTTACTACGCATTGGATGCAAGTAACAGTTATCACAATCCGGACGACTCGGGTCAAACAAACAAATACAATGGTATTGTTGTGTATGGTTCGGGAATGGCAAACACAAGCGTTGTTTATAGTGAAACGGAGGTTCCTTATGTCTTAAATGTCGGCGGAAACAATAGTTTGAGTTCAACGGGCAGTGAATTGTTCGTTGTGGGGCCAGGGGTTATTATAAAATTCAGTTCGGGAGGAGGAATTTCAGGATGGAGTGCCGGCAATTTTAATATTGATCCTACAGCGGTATTCACATCTATCAGGGATGATGCACATGGCGGAGATACGAACGGTGATGGTAGCGCATCGTCTCCAGCTAGCGGAGATTGGTATGGCGTTGACCAGGGGAATACTGATGGGTGGTACACGACCAATGTATTCTACAGTTTGCATTAGGTGATTGATGTATATTGAAAAGCGATGATTTTTTTACTATGATTCGATTGAAAAATTTAGTTTAAGTGTAAGTTAGGTAGCAGTAACGGTCAGATTTCAATTTGTAATCTGACCGTTTTCTTTTAGATTAATTTTTTACGACCCTAACGGTTTCTTTAAAATTTTTGGATTGAATTATGACCAGGTATAAACCGGGTGTCAAATCGTTCAGATCAATAGATTGCTGAAAAGTGCCCCTGGAAATTTTCCCGGAATAAACTTCTCTGATCAATTTTCCGCCGGTATCATATAAATTGATTTCCATGCGTTCTTTTTGCGGAGCCTGGATTTCCAATGTGGTGCTTTCAACCGCGGGATTTGGAAATGCCAAAGCTTTGAATTCCGTCGGATATGAAACACCGTTTTCATCCGTTTCAACTGTTGGAGTTGTTTCCGTCAAGTAGTTGTAGTAACTTCTATCAGCTATCATTACTCCACTGGTGACATATCCGTGTTCATAACCGGTTATGATAACGTCGTCCAATGGGATTTCCTCTTCAGTTACTACTTCAATGACTTCATAGATTGGCTCGGGTGCTGCAAGTTCAACCACTTCAGGTGGAGCAACGAATTCAACGGCTTTCACGGGAGTTTCTTCCTTCGGAGTCTCTTTTTCTTCGATGATTCGGGCTAATGCCGTTTGTGTTTCGGTGATCTTTTGTTGATCTCTTTCGTCTTCGCAACTGAATAGTGCTAGTCCGAAAACAATCAGTAAAGCGGTAATGAACAAGCGTTGAAAGTTGGTCTTATTTTCCTCCATCCAATGTTCAAACTCAGTATTTAATGCGCGTTCCTGACCTAAAGTCATTCTACCGCAAATTTCCTGACCTTTCAATTCCAATAAGGTTTGTTTGATCTCAATAGTGGATCTATTCGTGAAATCGTATACCTGTTTGGCGCATTTCTGACAAAAAGCCCCTTTTTCTGTCGGTGTCATTTTGCTCCAATCCTCAGAACAAGCATGCTGAATTCCTACATTTTTCATAGTAGTTGAATTTAGTTTCTAATTTGGTTCGCCAGTAAGATGCACGCTCTAACCAATTTCCATAAACATTTTTAAAAAGAAATTATTGCTTTACGACCCGGATCGTTTCTCTAAAATCTTTGGATTGAATAATTACCAGGTACAAACCGGATGTCAAATCGTTCAAATCAATAGATTGCCGGAAAGTACCCCTGGAAATTTTCCCGGAATAAACTTCTCTGATCAATTTTCCGCTCATATCGTATAAATTGATCTCCATACGTCCTTTTTGTGGGGCTTGGATTTCCAATGTGGTGTTTTCAACCGCAGGATTTGGAAATGCCAAAGCTTTGAACTCTGTTGGATAAGGAATGCCATTTTCGTCCAATTCTACAAACGTTTGTTCCAAAAATTCACGATGAATACTCATTGTTGCGGAGGCTCCGCCCATTATGCGAGGTTCCGGTTCAACGATTTCTACTTTTTCTATTGGAGGAGCTTGTATAATTTCGGGCATTTGATATGCACCCATGATGTAGGATTCTTCCACTACTATTTCTTCTGGTATGATCGGAAGTGGAACGATGTTGTCTTCTACCGGAGCATTTTCCAGTTTGGTCAATTCATTGCTAGCGATGCTGCGTGCAATTTGCTGAACAGATTCGATTTGCCGTTGATCCCGTTCATCTTCACAACTGAATAATGTTAAGCCGAAAACAATCAATAAGGCTGCAATAAACAGTTGTTGCGGATTGCGTTTTCTTTGGGTCAGCCAGATTTTAAATTCTGTATTCAGTTCATTTTCCTGGCTAACAGTCATTCTTGCACAGACGGATTGACCACTTAACTGTAAAAGGGTTAACTTGATTTCATTTGCGGATTTGTTGCTGAAATCGTGTACCTGTTTCGTACAAAGTTTGCAGAAGGCACCTTTTTCATTGTGACTCATTTTGTTCCAATCTTCAGAACAAGGTTTTTCAATTCCGAAATTTTTCATAGCAGGTGAATTTGATTTCTAAATAGTTATCGGTAATTGAGATGAAATCTAATCCAATTTTCCACAAACAATTTTTAAAAATGCTAAGCTTGGGTTGTCATTGATTAAAATGTAGCTGAATAGAATTGAATAACTGCTAAATTGATAACTTTGGGAACAAATTAGATAAAACATGATTCAACGCATTCAAACCGTTTACTTTTTAATCGCAGCTTTATTAGTTGCAATAACACTTTTCGGAACTGATCTGTTTTCTTTCGATCAAATGGGGCATGTCCAGGCATCGGCATACTCACTTTCCAAAGGAACGGAAGTTTTTCAAAAAGTAGATTTCTGGATGCTTTCGTTGGTACAGGTGATTTTTGCATTGATGATTATTTTTTCATTCAAAATGCGCCACCGTCAGATTTTCTTGGGTTGGGTTTTAGTGGTATTGAATATTCTAAGTTCAGCCTGGATTGTTTTAGGAGCAAACGTTCATTCGACGGAATGTACGATCTGTAAGGAACCTGCAACCAATTTATCATTTGGAATTGCTTTCTACTTACATGCTGCAGCGTTCATTTTTGTTTTCCTTGGAATCAGGGGAGTTCGCAAAGACAAAAAGACGATTGATTCGTTGAACCGTTTGAGATAATTGAAAAGGAGATTAGAAAATGGCTTAAGACTTAAGACAAAAGACGCAAGACTAGAAATTTGTCTAAAGTCTACAGTCTTTCATCTTAAGTCTATTATTTTCTATTCCCGTTGTTATCATTCATAATTCGTAATTATAGTACTATCTTTGCACCTTTCAAATAAACAATTAGCATGAATTTTCTTTCCGTTGAAAACCTTACGAAATCCTTTGGGGATCGCGTAATCTTCTCAGATGTTACCTTTGGTATTGACCAGGGAGACAAGGTTGCCATTGTGGCCAAAAACGGAAATGGTAAGACTACCTTGTTGCGTTGTTTGATGAATCTCGAACAGATTGATTCAGGAAGAGTAGTTTATAGAAATGACTTACGCGTTGCCTTCATGCAGCAAACGGAAACCCTGGATGAAACACATACGATCCTGGAAGCGGTTTTTTCTCATGATTTACCGGAACTTCAAATCGTCAAAAAATACAACCAGGCACTTCGGGAAGGAAACGAGGAAGCCATTCACGAATGTTATGAAGAATTGACCGAGCTCAATGCCTGGGATATGGAAGTGAAAGTGAACCAGATCCTTTCCGTCCTGAAACTGAATGATACAAGCCTGCTTGTTGGAAGTCTTTCAGGTGGACAAAAGAAACGGGTTGCTCTTGCCCAGGTTTTGGTTGCTGAAGCTGATTTCCTGATCTTAGATGAGCCAACGAATCACCTGGACCTGGATATGATAGAATGGCTGGAAGAATATCTTTCGAAATCAAAGTCCACGATCTTGATGGTAACGCACGACCGTTATTTCCTGGAAGTGGTATGTGATACCATTTATGAATTAGAAGACAAAACAATCTACAAATACAAAGGGAACTTCTCTTATTATTTGGAGAAAAAAGCTGAGCGCCAGGAACAATTACAATCTACGATTGATAAGGCAAGAAATACCTTCAAGAAGGAGTTGGATTGGATCCGTAAACAGCCGAAAGCACGCGGAACGAAACAAAAAGCACGTGTAGACAGTTTTCAGGATATTAAGAAAGTTGCAAGCCAACGAATCGACGATGATGAGATCGATATCCCGGTGAAAATGGAGCGCTTGGGTTCCAAAATCCTGGAATTGCATAAGATTGGAAAATCCTACGGTGAAAAAGTGATCCTGGATAATTTCTCCTACAACTTCCAGCGCAAAGAACGTTTGGGGATTGTTGGAAACAATGGAACCGGAAAATCGACGTTCTTGAATGTCATCCATGGAAGAGAAGAAGTTGACAAAGGGAAGGTTGTTACAGGAGAAACGGTAGTTTTCGGGTATTACAGCCAGGAACTGATCAAAGTGGATGAGGATAAAAAAGTGATCGATGTGATTCGGGATATCGCTGAGTTCATTCCATTGGAAAAAGGAAGACAGCTTTCTGCGGCGCAATTCCTGGAGAAATTCCTGTTTCCGCGTCACATGCATTACAACTTCGTTCACAAACTGAGTGGTGGAGAGAAGAGACGTTTGAAACTGATGACGGTTTTGATGTCGAATCCGAACTTTTTGATTTTGGATGAGCCGACGAACGATTTGGATATCTTCGTGATGAGTGTCCTGGAGGATTACCTGAGAACATTTGAAGGATGTCTGATCGTGGTTTCGCATGACCGTTACTTCATGGACAAGATGGTGGATCACTTGTTTGTTTTTGAAGGGCAGGGAGCAATCAAGGATATTATCGGTAACTACACGGAATTCAGAAAGCAAACCGCCGCTGATTATAAGAAAGACAAAGCTGCTGCGGATGACAAACCTGTTGAAGTAGTCAAAGTAAAACAGATTTCGGAAGAAACTCAGAAGGAAAAACGAAAGTTGTCTTTTAAAGAGAAAAGCGAGTTCGATCAGATTGAGAAAGACCTGGAGCGTTTGGAAGAAGAGAAAACCAAATGGACCAATGTATTGTCCGATTCAAATTCCAATAATGAGCAATTAATGGAAGCAGGAGTGAAATTGGGAGCTATCGTTTCTGAGATAGATGAGAAGACCGAACGCTGGATTGAGTTGTCTGAGTTTGCTTAAATTCGGATAATTTTGATCAAATAAATGAAACCCGACCAACATCTACCTTGTCGTATTATATACTCAACTTTACGGGGCATTGTTATATTCAGGTTTACTGTTTGTAAATGACCTTTCTCTTGAACACATCTACCTGGTACTGGTTTACGGAATGTTAATTGTTCTCATAGCGGGTTATTGGTTGCTTCCGTTTTATGGATTGTTGTGGTTGTTTCAATCCGTAAAATTTTTGCGGCGAATTCCGTATGATGGCTGGATGCTGCAAGCTGTGGGATGTGTTTCCTACTTTCTTCTTATTTTCTTTGATAAAATAGATGGAATTGAGATAAGTCCTATCGGATGGGCTTTATGTTATTACCCGCTTGGTATCGGGTTGTTCTTCTGGTATCATTGGTTGAAAAAAAATAAAAAGATAGAAGTTTAGGCTATTTTTAAAATAAATTTAGACATGACTAAAAAATAGTTTTACATTTGTGAAAATATTTTTTCCGTGCGATACCTGTTTGCTGTTTTTATTTCTTGTGGAACCTTGGTTTCTTTAGCTCAAAGTCAATCAATTGATTCCCTGGGGATAATTCCCGATTCATTGCGGGAAATAGAAGAAGTGACAATAACAGGAAGTCGGATTGCCCAATCGAAGAAAAATAGCGTCATTTCAGTTTCAACCCTGGATCAAAAATTATTCCGGGCTATTTCAGCCACTTCCATATCCGATGCCTTGAAATTTTCTCCCGGAATCCGGATGGAAACCAATTGCCAGACCTGTAATTACACTCAAGTCAGGATGAACGGCTTGGGAGGTTCTTATTCACAGATCCTGATCAATGGCAGGCCTTTGTTTTCTTCCTTGATGGGATTGTACGGATTGGAGCAGATCCCGACAAATATTGTCGACCGGATTGAGGTAGTTAATGGTGGCGGTTCGGTTCTTTACGGTTCAAATGCCATTGCCGGAACAATCAACATCATTACCAAACATCCGGAAACCAATTTTATTGAAGTGTCGGACAAAGTCTCCATGATTCCGAAAGTACCGGTTGAGCAAGTGGTCCAAATGAACGGAGCCTTCGTTTCGAAATCGAAAAAAAGCGGGTTCCTTTTCTCTGGAATGAACAAGATCAGGGATGGTTATGACCGGAACGGAGACGGCTTTACCGAAATTCCGAGAATCAATAGCTCCTTGCTTGGAATCAACGCATTTCAGAATATCGGTAAATCCATTGAACTTCATGCAGATTTTTGGATTTTGCACGAACAGCGTCAGGGAGGTCAGTTCTGGAACGGAGATCCTCAGCAAGCAGATCAAAGTGAATTCAGAAATCAAATCACCAGCATCGGTCAATTTTCCGGAAATTGGAAATCCCGAAACAAGAAATGGAATATCCAAGCTTATACAGGTTATCAGAAAACAAACAGGCATCATTATACGGGACTGAATCATGCAGAAGCTTGGGGAAAAACAGATAATGTAACCTTGCAATCGGGGCTGCAATTCAGTTACGCTGAAAAAATCGGGACAAAAAGCAAGTCCACATTGATCGGTGGAGTAGAACATTATTACGATGCCATCCAGGATGAAATCCGGGGATATGATTATTTCATCGATCAAAATATAACGCAAGTTGCCGGATTTTTGCAGGATCAGTTTGATCTGGGCGACAATTGGTCATTTGTTGCAGGTGTAAGAACAACGAAACATTCGAAGGTTGAGCATCTCATCGTAACTCCAAGAGCGGCTGTTCTGTTCAAACCCAACGGGCAGTGGCAATTTCGATTAGCGTATGGAAATGGATTCAAAGCACCGCAAGTTTTCGAAACGGATATGCACATTGCTTTTGCCAACGGTGGAATTTCCCAGATTCGGGTAGACAAAAACCTGAAGAGTGAAAAATCGCATGCGTATTCTCTCCAAGTGAATTGGAGTAGGAGACGAAAAAAAATGCTTTATTCTTCCGAATTGACCTTATTTCATACCCAATTGCTTCATTCTTTTGTCCTGAATGAAATTCCGAGTCCTGATCCAAGTAAAACTTTGCTCCTGAGAACAAATGGTTCCAACGCAGAAGTGAGTGGACTAAGCGAATCTGTGCGTGTACGTTGGGACAAATACCTGCAAGTGGATCTCAATTTTACTTGCCAGGAATCGCGTTTTACAGAGGCCCAGCAATGGTCATTGGAAGTTGAGCCGATCAAGCGATTTTTGAGAACTCCGAATATGTATGGCTCTTCCACCATTTCTATATTCCCGGAAGGAATCTGGTCCGGATCGATCAGCTGTGTATATACCGGAAGCATGTTAGTTCCACACTTTGCCGGAGCACCGGAATTGGTACGGGATGAAATCATACATACAAAATCATTTTGGGATTTGGGAATTCGTGCTGAACGGGCAATCCACATTCATCGATTTGAACAGACAGTCCGAATCGGTCTTGGAATTCAGAATGTATTTGACAGTTATCAAACTGATTTTGATACTTCGAAATACCGTGATAGCAATTTCATTTACGGGCCACCGAAGCCACGAACTGTTTTCGTAGACCTGAAGTGGGTGATCGGAGGGAAACATTGAATTGAAATTCGGATTTATTTTTCAATTAAATCCGAATTCCGATCACACAGATATCGTCCACTTGTTCCAATTCACCTTTCCAGTTTTCGAAGGTAGCTTCCAGATGTTCTTTCTGTTCTTCCATCGGACAATCATGAATTGCCAGAATGGAATCTTTGAATTGCTTGTATTTGAATTTCTTTCCATTCTGACCACCGAACTGATCTGCATATCCGTCAGTAAACAAATAGATGGTTGTTTTCGGTTCAAGGATCATCGAATGCGTATTGAATGGTTTTTCATCCGCATAAGTCCCGATAGGTTGTTTATCAGCCTTCCATTCGATTATTTCATTGCTTCCGGAAGGAACTAACCAAAGCGGATTATTTGCCCCGGACCAAAGTAATTCCTTAGTTCTTACGTTCAGACAACCCAAACTGATATCCATTCCGTCCTTTACGTTTTCCACACTTTTGTTGAAGGTTGAAATAACCAATTCCCGCGTTTTGTCGAGAATTTTGCCGGGTTCCACTAAATTAAACTCTAAAACGGAACGATTCAGTGCATTACAGCAAATCACACTGACCATTGCTCCGGGAACACCGTGCCCGGTACAATCTGCCGCTGCAAAGAACAGGTACTCTTCCGAAACCGGACCATTTGAAATGGTATGTCTTTCCAGCCAATAAAAGTCTCCTGCAACAATATCCTTTGGTTTGTAAAGAATGAAACTTTCCGGAAGTGTTTGATGCCAATAATCCGTGGCTGGAAGAATGGCATCCTGCAAACGTTTTGCATAAGTGATGGAATCCAGGATTTCCCGGTTTTTGTGTTGTAATGCATCTTTCTGATCTTCAACCAGTTTTTTTTGTTCCAAGATGATTCGATTGGCCCTGTTTTGTTGTTTCAATGAGCGGAATAACAAGAATCCCAAACCAATAAAAACGATCATGCTCCCGGCAAAGAAATACTTCTGGGTCTGTTCACTTTTGATTTGTTTCTTCTGATTCTCAATCTGGATTTTCTTCTTGTCAGAATCATATTTCTTGGTCAGTTCCGAAAGTTGTCGTGTGTTCTCCAAAGAAAAAATGGAATCCTTGATATCGAGGTAGGTTCGCTGGATCTCAAATCCTTTTTTGTATTCGGCAGTTGCGTAGTACAAATTAGCCAAATGAAAATGAGTAGCCATCGTGTTGGCATTGTAAATATTGGGAGAATTGTCAATGCTGGCTAGAAAAAGTGGCAACGCTTTCGGATATTGTTTCTGATAATAGTAGGCCAATCCCATATTATCAGTCCAAGTGATACCCCGACCATCTGAACCCAATATATTTACCGCCTTTTCATAATATTCAATGGCTTTTGCATAATTTTTTTGCTTCATGAAAATATTGGCATAGTTCCCATAAACATTCGGATCTACGGTCTTAAGCTGGTTCATGATATTTAGTGCCTTTTTGATATTGACAGTAGCGGAATCCAATTTGTTCATGAACTCGTAGCAGATGCTCAGATTCTGATAAATGATCAACTGGCCCTGAAGAAACCCGTTCTTGATGAAGATCTTATTCGATTCGCGAAATTTTGCGATTGCTTCCGGGTTTCTTTTCAGATCGCGGTACAAAATCCCAATATTTGCTTCGCTTTTTGCAATCCCCATTTCATCATTTACTTTTTTATAATAACTGATGGCAAGTTGATAATTCTCAATGGACTTAGGAATATTTCCGGCTTCGTCCATCAAGATTCCCAGGTTTTTGTAAGCTAAAGCGATTCCGGGAGCGTAGTTTAATTTTTTGGCAAGTTTCACATTGTCGAGAAGCAATTTTTCCATTTGCTTTGGATGGGAATATTTGAAACTCCAGGAAATTTCGTTTTGAAAAATGACTTTATTGGTGTCGTTTTTCATCTTTGAACAAACGGTCAGAATTGAATCGAGTTGATTTTTTGTCTGTGAATAGGTGAGATTCTGAATAAGGAATAACAATGCAAGGACAAGTAGGTTTTGCTTCATAAGTTTGGCAGCGCTAAAAGTAAATCGAACTAAAATTAATAAAATAGTCTTGATGACTTCCATTTGAATGATTTCGATTCTCTTTAAAGGATAGAAAGTTTATTTTTAGTAGTATAAAATGTAAGAGATTGATTATTTTTAGAATAAAAACATGATTGCCAGAATTATTCTCCTATTTCTTATTGTTTGCAGCTTTTCCGCTTATACTCAAGTTTCGGATTCCGAGATGGAAGCCCTGAAAACCAAATGGCGTGCAGAATTGAGGTTGAAAGGTCACGAAATGGTTCGGAAAATGAACATAGCGCCTGGAATGAGCGAGTTTTCAGATTCCATTCAACGCCTGTTTTTGGAAGACACCTTTGTCGTCGAGAATTTATATCACAGGCAATTGGAAAAAGAATCCACGACTTTAGGAATGAATAAGGCAAACCTGGCTTGCGCTTCAGAATATGAACAATTGGTCGGCAAGTACTTCACAATTCTCTCCGCCAAAATGAACAGTGAAGACAAGGATTTGTTGAGTTCCTGGCAAGACGATTGGAAAACAATGATGGAAAAAGAACGTACCCTTATCGGTAAGCTAATGCAGGAAGAATACAGCGGAGGAGGAAGCATACATTCCGTTGAATACACCGATCGTTTAATGAAGCAACAAAAACACCATCTCCTGATACTGATTGATTACCTGACACATCTAATTTGATTCCATGAAAAAGCAATTCTTTCTTTTCCTATTCATCTCTTTATCGATCAACTGTACTCATGCCCAATTAAAACCGGGGTATGATAAGTATGAAGCGATGGAGTTATTGAAAGTCAATTTTCAATTTGCAGATTCCACTTATTCTGATTCGATGCCGACTCCTGAGAGATTTGCGTTCAAATACCGCTCAAAAACAGTTGGGTTTGATAATAAATGGGATTATTGGGAAGATAAGACCGGAGTGGGAGTTTTGTCTTTAAGAGGAACAACGGGAACTTTTGCCAGTTGGGGGGCAAATTTTTATGCCGGGATGGTTCCTGCAAAGGGATGGATCAAGATCAGTGAAAAAGACACGTTTTATTATGAATTATCCAAAGATCCCAAAGCATTGGTTCATGTTGGGTGGACAACAGCTTTAGGTTGTATTTGGCAAGACATGGATTCTCTGCTTTTTGCTCAAATCGACCAGGGAAAGAAGGAGTTTTACATTACAGGGCACAGCCAGGGTGGAGCTTTGGCGTATTTACTTACGGCTCATCTCCTGATCATGAAGGAGAACGGGATCATTCCGGCAGATGTTCAATTTAAAACGTATTGCAGCGCAGCACCGAAACCGGGGAACCTCTATTTTGCTTATTATTATGAAAAGATGACGCAAGATGGTTGGGCTTACAATACGGTAAATTCACTGGATTGGGTACCTGAATCTCCTTTTTCAGTTCAAACCGTGAATGATTTCAACGGTGTCAATCCGTTTCAGAATGCTAAAAAAGCAATCAGGAAATTACCGTTTTTCCCGCGATTGGTAGTTCGACACATGTATAACAAAATGGATCGGCCTTCTCGTAAAACGCAACGCCGTTTTGAAAAATACCTGGGTTTGAAAGTAGGTAAATTGATGACAAAGAATCTAAAGGGATTTGAACCTCCCAAATTGTCCCAGTCTACAACTTTTACGCGTTGCGGAAATTTCATCGTTCTTTATCCTGATATAACCTATTATACCAGGTTTCCGCAGGATCCAAAAGCGATTTTTATGAATCACATGTTGGAACCTTATTTGATGATGATGGAAAAGCTAAAATAAAGTGTAAATTTGTTTCAAATAAGCACCTAATGAAAATTATATTCTACCTATTTTTGGTAATCTTTATCTGTTCGTGTAAAAAAGAACAAGCGAAGCCGTTAGAGCATGTGGATGTTGTAGCACCCTGTGAACAGGATTATGCACTGTATGATTATGATAGTGTTTATTATTCCGGAACTCCCAATTTCCCCGATGCAAACTATGTAATTAAGTTTGGGCTTAATAACGGTGATTATTATGAATTTGCCTTCGCTAAAATTCCAACTACCGGTTTTTACAGCCTGAATGATCCTGCTACTCCCTTTATTGATGATGACTTTGGATTTAAGTGTGTTAGTGGTTTTTTGGCTTATACCGGTTTTCCATCAACCTCTTATACCGGCAAAGGTATATTTGTGGAATCCAATCCGAAATATTTGATTATTTCTTTCTGTCAGCAGGATGCATACATATTTCCGGGTTTTGATGAAGTAACTTATTCAATTAAAATTAAAAAGGAGTACTGATCCTGGTGCAATTATCGAAATAACAGTATATTTGAGTAACACGGTTTTATGACGCTGATGCTATTCACTTGCCATTTTTCATCCATTTTACAGGGATTAAATACACAATAAGAATTTTGATTTTTTTATTGGGATAGCATTGAATGTTTGCAAATAATCGGGTGAATCAGTTTAACTCAAATGAATCAGATCATGAATGATTATCAACGATTTTCAGAAACTCAAAAATTTAGACAATGGTGGTTGTGGTTCCTTTTTGCGGGAATTAAAGGAGTAATGGGCTTTTTCATTGTTACACAGGTTCTTTTCGGACAGCCATTTGGGAATAATATTGCAGACAATGCCGCATTATTGATGGGTTTCTTATTTATGCTTATTTTATCGCTCCTGTTTTTCATTATGAAACTGGAAACACGTATTTCAGATAGGGGAATAGATGTCCGCTTCTTTCCCATACAATTGAAATTCCGTCATTACAGTTGGGAAGATCTGGACCGGGTTTATTTACGGGAATATTCTCCCTTGGCTGAATATGGTGGATGGGGAATGCGCTATAGCTTTGGCGGAAATGGCAGGGCTTTGAATGTTTCCGGGAAAATGGGGTTGCAGCTGGTTTTCAAGGATGGAAGGAAGCTTTTGATCGGGACGAAAAAAGCTTTTGAGATAGAACAACTGCTTGAACTGTATAAAATAAAAAAAAATGAGTTAGAATAGTATGGAATTTCCCATTAACCTAAACCTTTTCGGGATCGAAATCAACACTCATTTAGTAACGGAAATAGCGGCGTTTTGCAGGAAGAGTAACGGTATTTTTAGTTTGCTCGTATTTCCCGATAAAACTGCATTAAACCAGATGATTTTATTAGGATGAAACGATCTGAATTGCTCCCGGAAATATTTTTTGATGAATCACTTGATTCAACAGATCTGGAATTATTTCAAAATCAATGCTTGCGTGCTATTTTGAAGTACCAGCATGATTATTTAGTGATGCTGGTGAAAGATTGTTGTATAAACATGAACCCCAATTTATCAAACCTGATGGAAAGGGAACGCAACCAATTTACCAGGCAAATGATTCAAAATAATCAAGCGTTACGTAATCAATGTATCGGACTGATTATCGGTTTTTTGGAATCCGATCAATTTGCCTGGTATCTGAAACATAAAACAGAATGTAACAAGCGAATTTTGCAAATGGTAGAAAAGCGTATTCTTGGTGATTAACTTACTTAATTTCAATAGTTTCTCCTAAAAATTTGGAATTCACTCCAAATAGAATGTCCCAAAATACTTTCATACGTGCAAAGCGCTCACGAACTTTTGTTTTGAAACCGCCCATTTTGGCGACATCCTTTGCATTGTATCCATAAACCGTCATTCCGAAGTGTTCTCCCAGGTAAATTGCACGTTCATTGTGAAAACGCTGTGAAACGACAATTACTTCTTTCTGTCCGAATACTTTTAATGCCCGTTCCATCGAATCCAATGTTCTGAATCCTGCATAATCCAGGAAGATCCGTTTTGCAGGAATCCCGGCAGCGATAAGTGCGTTTTTCATATCAGTTGGCTCATCATAGGTTGTGATACCATTGTCACCACTCACCAGGATGAATTTCACTTTTCCGGCGCGATATAGTTCTACAGCGGCTTTTATACGATAGGAAAAGTAAAGGTTGTCGTTTCCGTGTTTGAGTGTGCGCGAAGTTCCCAAAACAAGGGCAACTTTGACTTCCGGGCAATCACTTACCTGATCGAAGATCTTGTCTTCGGCATTTGATTCAATAGCCCAATTCGCTCCAAAAAACCAGAAAAGTCCGAAAAGCAAGCTGAAAATAGCTGTGCGTTTAATGATTTTAGGCCAGTTTCGTTTTCGATTCATGTTACTTCATTGTGAGTTGCAAAAGTAATAGAATTCAATTTAGATAGCTATTGTCATTAGAATTAATTAATAAAAAAGTAAATATTTGTTTTTCAATTGATTACATTCTTTCATGTAATACAAAAGTTGAAGTAAGTTCGCCATTTGGCAAATTGGCAAATTTGCGAAGTGGAAGGAGGAGAAGCTGAAATCGAAAACGCGAGGGTCTATATATTAGACCCTCGCGTTTTTTATCGTTGTATATTCTGATTAATTAATCACGATTTCTTCTTCCTGGGAAATCGGTTTTCTGAAGACAATTTTCCCATCGAAAATATCCATTACTACTGTCAATGAAGTATCCAATGTACCTGATAATAAGGCTTTCGATAATTCATTCAGCACTTGTTTTTGAATGACGCGTTTCACCGGTCTTGCTCCAAAATGAGGATCGTATCCGGCTTCAACCAAATGGGCTTTTGCTTCTTCGGTCATGTGCATTTTAATTCCTTTGTCCAACAACATATCTTTCAAATGATTCAACTGTAGCTGAACAATTTGTTTCACATAGCGCTTGTTCAAAGGAGTGAAGATGATTGTTTCATCAATCCGGTTCAGGAACTCAGGCCGAATCGTTTGTCGCAACAATTCAAGTACTTTGAATTTCGCCTTCTCCATCGCTTCGTGCAAATTCTCTTCTTTCACTCCATCAAAGCTCTCCTGGATCAAATGAGATCCCATATTGGAAGTCATAATAATGATCGTGTTTTTGAAGTTCACCGTTCGACCTTTATTATCTGTTAAACGTCCATCATCCAAGACTTGTAATAAGATGTTGAATACATCCGGATGCGCTTTTTCGATTTCATCCAATAACACGATGGAGTAGGGTCTTCTGCGAACGGCTTCAGTCAATTGACCGCCTTCATCGTAACCGACATATCCAGGAGGTGCTCCGACCAATCGGCTTACACTGTGTTTTTCCTGGTATTCAGACATGTCGATTCGTGTCATCGCATTTTCATCATTGAACAGGAAGTCTGCAAGAGCTTTTGCAAGTTCTGTTTTACCAACACCCGTCGGACCAAGGAAGATGAAAGAACCGATGGGTCTGCGCATATCCTGTAAACCGGCTCTGCTTCTTCTCACTGCATCCGAAAGTGCTTCAATTGCCTCTTCCTGACCAACTACGCGTTTTCCCAATTCATCTTCCAATCGAAGTAATTTCGAAACCTCACTTTCGATCATTTTATTGACAGGAATTCCGGTCCATTTCGAAACGACGTCAGCAATCTCTTCTGCATCAACTTCTTCCTTGATTAATTTGGAATTTGCCTGCATTTCAATGAGTTTCTTTTTATTCTCTTCCAATTGGATTTCTGCCTCCTTAATTCTACCGTAACGAATCTCAGCTACTTTTCCATAGTCTCCGGAACGCTCGGCTTGGTCAGCCTCCAATTTCAGGTTTTCAATCATTTCTTTGGTTTTCTGAACCCCGTCAACGATGTCTTTTTCAGCTTGCCATTTGGCATTGAAGGCATTGCGCTGTTCTTCAAGTGTTGATAATTCTTTGCCTAAAGCTTCCAATTTCTTGGTGTCGTTTTCGCGCTTGATAGCTTCCCGCTCAATCTCCAATTGCATGATTCGGCGATCCAATTCATCCAACTCTTCCGGTTTCGAATTGATTTCCATTCGCAGTTTGGAAGCTGCCTCGTCAATCAAGTCAATTGCCTTATCGGGTAAATGACGTTCTGTAATATAGCGCTGGGATAGTTCGACCGCTGCGATAATTGCCGCATCCTTGATAAGCACTTTGTGGTGGTTCTCATATTTATCCTTGATACCGCGCAAAATTGAAATCGCATCTTCCGTATCCGGTTCGTCTACCAAAACAGGTTGAAAACGACGAACCAAGGCTTTATCTTTCTCAAAGTATTTCTGATATTCATTTAAGGTCGTTGCTCCAACAGCTCTCAGTTCTCCTCTTGCCAAAGCAGGTTTCAAAATGTTTGCCGCATCCATTGCCCCTTCGCCACCGCCGGCTCCAATCAGAGTATGAATCTCATCGATAAATAAGATGATTTCGCCATCGGCGCTGGTTACTTCTTTCACGACTGATTTTAATCGTTCCTCGAATTCACCTTTGTATTTAGCTCCGGCAACCAAAGCTCCCATATCCAAACTATAGACAATTTTGGATTTCAGGTTTTCAGGAACGTCACCGTCAATGATTCGATGGGCAATCCCTTCTGCAATGGCTGTTTTACCAACTCCGGGTTCACCGATCAGGATAGGATTGTTCTTCGTTCTTCGTGTAAGAATTTGAAGCACGCGGCGGATTTCATCGTCCCGACCAATTACAGGGTCCAATTTCCCCTCTTTTGCTAATTCGTTTAGGTTTTTCGCGTATTTCTCCAACGATTTGTATGTTCCTTCTTGCTGATTGGAAGTGATTTTTTCTCCGTTTCTTAAATCCATAATATCTTTTATAACCTTTTTCTTGTCTAATTTTGCGTCTCTTAACAATTGCCCGATCTGATCTTTCGAATCGATCAAAGCGAGCAGGAGCATTTCAACTGTTGCATATTCATCTCCATTTTCCTTTGCAATTTTTATGGCCAACTGAAGTGTTTCCTGGGCTTTCGGTGAAAGGTAGATTTGTCCGCCCGAAACTTTGCTTTGACTTTCCAGAATGCGGTCCAGAGCAAGTTCTATATTTTGTTGATTTACTTGCGATTGTTTGAATAAATAAGGAACCACATCCGCATCTTTGAGGAAGATTCCTTTTAACAAGTGTGCATTCTCGATAGCTTGATGCCCCTCTGTCTGAGCATACTCCTGAGCTGCCTGGATGACTTCTTGTGTTTTTATTGTAAATTGATTGCTATCCATTCTTTATTTGTTTCACTCTCTTTGACAAATCATGAACCAAATCAGTTTTAGGAATGATTTCAAGACAAAACGACAGTTTTCCGAAATTCAAACAGACAAAATGACACCATTCATACGTGTGAGAAAGTTGATTTTAAGTATTAATTTAGCGAAAAATTGCTGAAATGTCTAAAATCAAAAAAACTTACAAAAAGCTTTATCCTTATTTCGTGGATGTCTGGCAATATATTGTAATTATTGTTATTTTCATTATTGCAGCGATTTTTATACTGTAAATCTTTTATTTGTGGTTTTATTTTGAGAATCAAGATACTAATGGCATTTGTTTTTTGGGAAATTAAAAGGGATATTTGATTTATAAATCAAATAAAATGAAACTAAAAACATCAACCTTAAGCTGCTTACCTTTTCTGGCAATGTGCAATTTTTCAATCGCTCAAACCACTGTGACGTTTCAACCAGACGGAACGGTAGGAAAAGATGCTGTGATTCATGATGCATCGTATGCAGACTTAAATTTTGGAACTGCGGATCATATCGAAGCCGCTGCATGGACTTATTCTGGAGAACAAGGTAAATTAAGAAGTGTCTTTGCATTTACTGAATTGTCAAGTATTCCTGCAAACGCAACTATTACAAGTGCCAGTCTATCTTTGTATGCAATGGATCAAACTCCTTGGCAACATTCTTCATTGAGTGGTTCCAATGACGGTTGGATTGAACGAGTTACCTCTGTTTGGGATGAGTCAACAGTTACTTGGAATAATCAACCGACCACAACAATTCAAAATAGAGTGTCATTGGCTCAATCAACAAGTGCAACGCAAGATTATTTGAATATTGATTTGACGAACCTTGTACAAGATATCATCGACGCATCATCAAATTATGGTTTTCTAGTAAAATTGAATACTGAAAGTGCTTTTAGAAGATTAGGGTTTGGTTCAAGCGATCATACTAATGTAAATCTGAGACCAAAATTAGTAGTCACATATACTACGACCGCAGGTATGAATGAGTTGGGAGAATCAATAGGGTTTACCTGTTATCCAAATCCATCATCGAATGTAATTACAATTAAAGCATCTGAATCTCTAATTGGTTTCAAATTTGATGTGATTGATCAGCTTGGTAGAAATGTAAAAACTGGTTTATTGACCAGTGAACAAATAACGGTGAACGTTAGTGATTTAAATAAAGGAGTTTATACCGTCCTTGTCTCAGGAAAAAGTATTAAAATTATTGTGCAATAATTGATAGATCCCCATAAAAACTCACTGTTTTTATGGGGATCATAAAAAAATCCGTTTTTCTTTACTTTATACTATGGAATGTTTGACTCCTATTGTCAATCCAATAGAATCCTTATTTTTGTTCAAAAGTTAAAACGTTGGAAAATCAACTTGAATTATCGATAGTAGTTCCCCTATTTAATGAAGTAGAGTCTTTACCGGAGCTACATGCGTGGATCAAGCGTGTATTGAATGACCATAAACTGTCTTACGAAGTAATTTTCATTGATGATGGAAGTAAGGATGGTTCCTGGAAAGTCATCGAATCATTAAAGTTGGAGGACTCCAATGTTCGGGGGATTAAATTTCAACGCAATTACGGCAAATCAGCAGCACTGCACACCGGTTTCCAGGCAGCCTTAGGTAAGGTTGTTGTGACAATGGATGCAGATTTGCAGGATTCTCCGGAGGAACTTCCAGAGTTGCACCGGATGATTACTGAGGAAGATTTTGACGTTGTTTCTGGGTGGAAGAAAAAGCGGTACGACCCGATCACGAAAACGATCCCTACAAAATTATATAACTGGGCTGCACGCCGCATGACAGGAATTCATTTGCATGATTTCAATTGCGGTTTGAAGGCTTATAAGAATGCGGTAGTTAAAAGTATTGAACTCTACGGCGATATGCACCGCTATATTCCGCCACTGGCCAAGTTTGCCGGTTTCAATAAGATCGGTGAGAAAGTGGTGATTCACCAAGCTAGAAAATACGGAACAACCAAATTCGGATTGAACCGCTTTCTGAATGGGCCATTGGATCTGATGACCGTGGTTTTCATGGGGAAATTCGGTAAGAAACCGATGCATTTCTTTGGTGCGATGGGATCTTTACTTTTTATTATCGGATTCGGAATTGCAGCTTATCTGACAATCGACAAACTATTTATTCATTCGACAGCAATCAGAGTGGCTCAGCGTACGGAGTTCTTTGTAGGGATTACAGCAATGATCATGGGAGTTCAATTCTTCCTGGCTGGATTTTTAGCAGAACTTGTCGGGCGCAATTCGTCTACGCGTAACCATTATCTGATAGAAACTGAAATCTGAAATCTCAATGAAGGATTGGAATTTGGATCGTTCGTGGACACTCTTCCTTGATCGGGACGGAGTGATCAATGAACGAATAATGGATGATTACGTCAAACGGCAAAGTGAGTTCGTTTTACTTCCGGGAGTGGCGGGTGCAATTGCGAAAGCAAATGAATTGTTTTCACATGTTTTTGTAGTCACCAATCAACAGGGAATAGGTAAAGGATTGATGACGGAGCGTAACCTTTTTGATATTCATACTTATTGTAGTGAATTACTGAAGGCTGAAAATGCATTTATCAACAGGTATTTTTTTGCACCTGATTTAGCCTCGGACAATTCAGATTTAAGAAAACCGAATTCGGGAATGGCTCTTGAGGCGAAACGTGAATTTCCAACAGTTGATTTTCAGAAATCAATCATGGTTGGTGATTCGGATTCGGATATCGAATTTGGCAAGAAACTTGGAATGAAAACCGTGTTTATTCGACACACCGGTGCATTGGAACATGGAACTGCTGATTTAACCTGTGATTCTCTGGAATCATTTATAAACTTATTGGATTATGATGTTTAGGATTGTTTTTATAGTATTGTTTTTGGTTGCTCCGACGAGCTGGAGCCAGTCTGTAAATCAAAAAGACACGCAAGGAAGAAAACAGGGAGCCTGGCAAAAGACTTATCCGAAATCCCGTGCGTTTGAATATAAGGGACAATTCAAGGATGATAAACCTGTCGGGACTTTTTATTATTACTACGCTTCTACAAAGAAAAAAGCGGTTATCGTACACGACGAAAAGACAGGACGTTCCAGCGCATTGATGTATCACGAAAATGGGATTCTGATGGCTAAAGGTATCTTCAGAAACCAGGAAAAAGACAGTATTTGGGAATATTATGGACCTTCCGGACGATTAAGTACCAAAGAAACCTATTCGAAAGGAAAACTGAACGGAAATCAGACTGTTTATTACGTGTTTGAAGATCCGAGTGATAAACGTGTCATTGTTGCCAAAGTGACTCCATATAAAATGGGAGTTATCAACGGAGATGTGATTGAGTACTTTGACACTGGTGTGATCAAAAGTAAAGTGACTTACATCAACGGTAAAAAAGAAGGTGTAGCTGTTACCAATCACCCGAATGGAAAAGTGATGATTACCGAACGTTTTAAGGGCGGAATCCAACATGGATGGCAATCTGCTCATGATCAAACAGGAAAAGAAACCGGAAAGCAATATTACCGTTACGGAAAAAGGATTGAAGGGAAGGAACTCGAATCTCATTTGAAGCAGTGTAAAGCCAAAGGAATCAATCCGAACGGTTAATCCTTCAATCGAACATTCCTTTTGAACAATTTGCCAAACCGGGATCGTCTTTTTTTGTAATTTCATTCCATGATTAGAAAAATCGGAGCAATAACGTTTACTATTTTATGTTTATTAGTTTTTCTTGCAACCAATTCGTGTAAGAAAGACGACACTTTCGACATGCAGTATGATTACTTTCCATTGAGTGAAGGTCGCTATGTGGTTTATTCCGTTCATGAGATTATTGTAGATCAACAGGTTCAACAAAAGGACACTTTCGATTATTTCATAAAAACGCTGGTTGGTGATACCATAATGGATAACTCAGGTCGGATTGCAAAGAAGTTTGAACGTTATTTCAGTTCGAGTGCAAATGGTCCCTGGACAATTCATGATGTTTGGACAGCGATCATAGATGGTGGCAGGGCAGAATTGGTTGAAGAAAATAATCGAACTATCAAGCTGGTTTTTGCGCCAAGCGAAGACGACGAATGGGACATGAATGTTTATAATACCCTTGGTCGGATGAATTGCTATTATTCGAATCTCAATTCATCATATACAGTAAATGGAACGACCTTTCCCACTACGGTCACAGTTGAACAGGAAGATTTCAGTTCGTACATTGATTCGCGCAGGAAATATGAAGTTTATGCCAGAGAAGTGGGTATGATCCATAAATATTTCAGGGATTTTATCATTATCAACGGAAATCCGAATAATGTCAAGAAAGGACATCTGATAGATATGCAGCTGATCTCATACGGACAACAGTAGCCCGTTTTTACTTTTGGAATGAATCATTGACATTTGTTGCGAAAGTTTAACTTTGCCGAAAAGGAATCCATGTATTTTTCATTTATTATACCTGTATACAACAGGCCGGATGAAATAGAAGAGCTGTTAAAAAGCTTGACCGAACAAACGTATCAGGAAGATTTTGAAGTAGTTGTTGTTGAAGACGGCTCTACCGTTCCTTGCGAGCATGTGGTTGATTCCTATAAAGAAAAACTGTTTATTTCTTATTACAACAAACCCAATTCGGGTCCGGGAGATTCAAGGAATTACGGGATGAGAAAAGCAAATGGAAGTTACTTCATCATTTTGGATTCGGATTGCATTTTACCACCGAATTACCTGACTTCCGCGGCAGAAAATCTTGAACGGAATTACGTTGATTGTTTCGGAGGACCTGATAACGCATTGGATTCCTTTTCCGATATCCAAAAAGCCATCAATTTTACAATGACTTCCTTTCTCACAACCGGTGGAATTCGTGGGGGCTCTGAAAAAATTGGCAGGTTTCAGCCACGCAGTTTTAATATGGGACTTTCAAAAGTTGCTTTTGAGGCTTCTGGTGGCTTTGGAAATATCCATCCGGGAGAAGATCCCGATTTGTCCATTCGTTTGTGGGAAATGGGATTTGACAGCAAATTATTTAAGGATTCGTATGTCTATCATAAAAGAAGGATTGATTGGTCAAAATTCTACAAACAGGTGAATAAATTTGGAAAGGCAAGGCCTATTTTGGATTCCTGGTATCCGGAATACGCAAAGCTGACTTTTTGGCTACCTTCCATGTTTTGCCTCGGTTTCATTGTGGCCGTGGGACTTGGCATATTTGTCACTCCGGTTTTCTTATACCTCTATGCACTTTATTTCATCCTGCTTTTCCTTTTTGGAACTATTCAAAATGGCAATTTGAAAATTGGCTTTCTATCTTTGATAGCATCTGTTATTCAGTTTTATGGTTATGGAACGGGTTTTCTTAAATCGTTCATTAAAGTTGTGGTATTCAAGCAGCAACCTGAAAAAGCATTCCCAGAATTATTTTTTAAAAAGTAAGTCTCCGGCGAGCTGGTTTTGATTAGAAGAATTTATTCCTAGAAAGACAGTTAACACTATTGTCCTAAGCCGATTAGTTGTTTGAGAATAGAATCCTTCCGACCGAAACTTCCAAAGATAAAAAGCTCAAAACTCATTGATTCGATTCCACTTATCTGTATTTTTTTTAAAAGGTTTTACACATAAGTTGAATTTGATAGCCTTAAATGATATATTTGCGGGCTTAAAATACATCAATCAAAATGCGTAATAAAGGATTTTTCTGGTTTTTAACGATTTTACTAACTGCCGTATGTGTCTATCAATTGTCATTTACATGGGTAGCAATTGGAGTTGAAAACGATGCTGAACGAGAGGCAATAGGTCTAGTTGAAGAGTTAAAAGTAAAAGCTGCGGCTGATCCGGCTGATAGTAATAAAGTTACTTTAGTAAATGGAACTATAATCGATTTCAATAAACCTGAGGCATTTGAGCTTGCTAAAGCTGCAATGATCAACCAGGTCTTAACTGAGAAAGCAGAAAAAGCGGTTTATCCTGTTATTGGCTCTAAATTTAAAGACGTTAAGGCGCGTTCATTGGCGTTTGGTTTGGATTTAGTTGGTGGTATGAGTGTAACGATGGAAATCGATGTTCCAAAGTTTGTTGAATCTTATGCTCGTAACCCGAGAGATTTGAAATTCAAAAATCCGTATGCTGAAGCTTATGAAATCCACACAACTAGAGGGGGCGATTTCATTGATTTATTCATTTCGGCATTCGAAAGAAGAAACGGGAACGAAAAATTGGTTCGTCATCTG
Source organism: uncultured Fluviicola sp. (assembly GCA_965650135.1). Taxonomy (GTDB): domain Bacteria; phylum Bacteroidota; class Bacteroidia; order Flavobacteriales_D; family Crocinitomicaceae; genus Fluviicola. The sequence continues at coordinate 17,397 of CBFGNC010000012.1, read as the reverse complement.
AACATTTCTGAAGTAAAGGAATTGTCTTACAACTCTTCCAATTCAGATGTTGCCAGTTACTTCCATGATAAGATTGCAAGCTCTATGGACGGAGTGGAGCAGATCATGAGCAAACGGATCAACCAATTTGGGGTTGCACAACCTAACATTCAAAAAGAATCACGTAAGAACCGTTTATATATCGAGCTTCCGGGAGTTCAGGATGAGGCAACGGTAGCTGCCAAATTGATTGCTACAGCAAATTTGGAGTTCTATGAAACATACGCTTTAGGAGATCCGGGAGTTCAAACAGGATTGTCAAATGCGAATGTGGTTTCTAGAAACCCGGAAATTAAAAAAGTAGAATCAGATACTACAGGTCAAGATTCTACTAAGACCGCAGCGGCTCCGATTAAACCACTTTCTCTAAAAGGGTCAGGAAGCAGAAAACCGTTGTTTGATTATTTGAAGATCGAACCGGGAATGGGACTTGGAATTGCAAATGCAGAAGACAGAGATGAAGTGAATGAAATCTTGAATCGTTCCGATATCATCAGCTTATTCCCTGAAGATCTTAAATTCATGTGGTCTGCAAACATGGAAGAAGGAGCTGAAGGTAAAAAAGGATATATTCTATATGCTGTAAGAATCCCTGAAGGAAGAAAAGCAATGGTAGGTGGAGAAGACGTTAAGTCTGCTGTAAGATCATTTAACCAACAAAATTTACAAACTACTGTAAGCGTAACGATGTCAATTGACGGTACTCAGAAATGGGCGCAGATGACAGAGAAAAATGTAGGTCGTTCGGTAGCAATTACAATGGATAATGTGGTTTATTCCGCACCGGTTGTAAACGAAGCAATTACAGGAGGAAGTACGGAGATTTCGGGTAACTTCAGTATTGCTGAAGCAGACGATTTATCAGGATTGTTAAATGGAGGATCTCTTCCTGCACCATGTGTTATCAAACAACAGACAAAAGTTGGACCGACAATCGGTAAGGAAAACTCTGAAGCAGGATTGGTTTCATTTGCTTTTGCTTTCCTGGCAGTTTTCATCTACATGTATTTCTACTACGGAAAAGGAGGTTTGGTAGCAAACATCGCGTTATCCATAAACGTTATCCTGATCTTTGGATGTTTGGCATCTTTCGGAGCAGTATTAACATTGGCAGGTATTGCAGGTATCGTTCTAACAATTGGTACGGCGGTTGATGCGAATATCCTGATCTTTGAGCGTATCAAGGAGGAGAATACACTTGGAAAATCATCGGAAGAAGCTGTGAATATCGGTTTTATCAAAGCATTACCTTCTATTATTGATGCGAACGTGACTCACTTATTGGTTGCAATGATCCTGAAGATTTTTGGAACAGGTGAGATTGAATCATTCGCAACTACCTTGATCGTCGGGATTTTTACTTCGGTATTCTCCGCGATTATCATTTCCAAATTGATCATTACATCTTCATTGGAGAAAGGAAAAAAAGTTTCTTTCAGTACGAAGTTCACACATAACATGTTCTCAAACTTCCATTTCGATTGGATCGGTAAGAGAAAATACTTCTATATCTTCTCCATCACTGTTACGGTATTGGGAATTGCTGCAATGGCTACAAGAGGATTGAAACAAAGTGTTGAATTCACTGGTGGTAGAACGTTTGGAGTGAAAATGGACAAGCCTGCTGATATTGAATCGATAAGAAAGGCAATGGAGTCTGTTTTTGTAGAAAAGAACGGTGAGAAATCGAATGTGGAGATCAAGACAAAATCGAATGCGTATAATGTTGAGATTACTACAAACTACTTATTAGCAGATGCATCAGCAACTGCGAAAGTTGAGGAGAAAATGAAAGAAGGGTTTGAAACGATCAAAGCCAAATCAGGTGGGATCCAGGTAACGGATACACGTTCAATCTCCGCTTCCGTATCTGAGGAAATGTGGTCTTCCGCATCTCTTTCGGTTACTTTGGCACTGATTGCAATTTTCGCATACATCTTCATCCGTTTTGGTCAATGGCAATATTCATTGGGAGCAATCCTTGGATTGGCGCATGACGTTCTGTTCGTACTTTCGATCTTCTCATTGCTTCACGGATTCCTGCCATTCAGTTTGGATGTGAACCAGGCGTTTATCGCTGCCATCCTTACGGTAATCGGTTACTCGATGAATGATACGGTGATTGTGTTTGACCGTATCCGTGAGAGCTTGAATTTCGATAAGAACCAACACGAAGCAAAAGAAGTGATCAATGAGGCATTGAATAAGACTTTGAGTCGTACGTTCAATACATCCATGATCTTGTTCGTAGTATTGTTGATCATGTTCATCTTCGGTGGACCTGCAATTAAAGGATTCTTATTCGCACTATTGGTTGGTGTTGTAATCGGAACATATTCTTCCTTGTGTGTTGCTACACCGATCCTGGTTGACTTTACGAGATCATTCAAGATCAAGAGTAAGAAATAAACATATTTAAATAAGTAAAAGCGGCTCTTCAATAGATGAGCCGCTTTTTTTATGTCGTTTTTTACAACCTTTTGGAGATAGTTCAATCAGAATGGAAAATGGATAATTGAAAATTGACAAGAATTTGAATCTTGTTTTTCACTTTTCAATTCTCACTTTTCAATTTAAAAACGCACGCCATGATAGTCATCGTTTCACTTGTTCTCGCTTTGTTGGTCGGGAACATTTTAATTCAAAGAAGAGATTGAAAAGAGTTACTAACCTCCGAAAGGAACTTTCAAGGTCTCATTATTTTTTCTTAGATAATAACGTAAGATCGTTCTTGCATCTTTATCTTCCGGGTGCAGATCAATAAACCGAAGCCAATTTCTGTGAGCTTGTTTCATGGTATAATATGGAACGAACCCAAATCCGCGATAAGAACCGTTCTCGATCCAGACAACACTTTTCTCGCGTTTATCCCGACCATTTTCTACAATGAAGAAATTGTCATCATCAAAAGTCAATAGATTGATCAGTTCTTTTACGCGTGAATTGTATGATTCGGGAGTTTCCACCCCGACACAGGCTCCGTGACATTTCCGTACCTGGTAGCCGAAGCAACTTCCGCTGCTTTTTTCCAGGCTGGACAACTTTTGACATAATTGATGTTTTTCAACCAAACCGAAAATGTATTCGTTAGCTTCCCGCTTAGTGGTAAAAGTTGTAATCGGGGCATTGGAGGTCTTACTTATTTTGTCGACATACAATTGGAGGTATCCCGCCTGGTCTTCAAAATCAAACAACCCGTAAGCAAACGAACTTTTTCTAAGTGCACGATTGTATTGCGGTTTATGCACTTTGATCAACTCCGATTCAAAGAGTAGTGCAATGAGTTCGGAACCCGTCAATTCGAATTCAATACGGGCAATTTCTTGCCTCATGACCGAACCTTTGAGTGTTTTGGAGTTCTTAAGATGCTGCTCGATCCGTTTTCGGATATGTTTGCTCTTTCCAATATAGATCAACTGGTTGGTATCGTTGTAAAACTTGTATACACCCGGTTTATTTGGAATTTCCTCGAGGATTTCCAAATCCAGGTTGGGATGCAAAATTTTAGGGTTCACATCCTCTTGAATGAAGGTTTGCAATCCTTTTGAATCTGTTTTATGTAAAAGGGTAAATAGATGCGCTGTAGCTTCCGCGTCACCTTTTGCGCGATGTCTGTCAACTAAATCAATCCCAAGTGCTTTGGTGAGCTTTCCGAGGCTGTAGGATTCATGATCGGGAATGACATAACGTGAAGCTCTTACAGTGCATAAATGTGCTTTACGGTAATCGTAACCCAGTAATTTGAACTCATGTCGAATGATTCCGTAGTCGAATCCGACATTGTGGGCGACAAAAATGCAATCGTCCGTAAATTCAATGATCTGTTTTGCTATTTCGTAGAATTTCGGAGCGTCTGCTACCATGCGGTCATGAATTCCAGTCAATCTCGAAATAAATTCAGGAATAGGCATTTCCGGATTGACGAGCGTAGAAAATGAATCAATGATTTGGACTCCGTCATGCTTGTATATAGCTATTTCAGTAATCTTCGATGATTTTGTGGACCCTCCGGTTGTTTCAATATCTACAATTGCATAATTCACGGCACAAATTTACGGATTTTTTGGGGCTTGATTTGTCAATTGATTGTCACATCGGCAGAAATTAGCAGAAGTCAGCGATAATTCCTTAAATTTGTTGAAAATTGTATCAAAATGGCAAATAAGAGAGTAATCAAAAAACAATTGAACGGGATGATCATCGACGTTCTAGATGAGTGTTTTTCAATCCAATTGTATAACGACTCTAAAACAGACGCTACAGAGAAATTGATTGACGAAGCATTGAGTTTTGGGGATGATGTTTTGACTAAAATTCACGAAGCTAAATCAAAGAAAGATTTCCCTGCTATTCGTCAGATGATGGAAGACAAAGGAGTTTATTTCATTGAGGAATTGAACGGATTGCAATAAGCGATTATATTATCACATATTGAATGAAACCTGGATGTTATGTCCGGGTTTTTGTTTTTAAAATAGTTCAATAGTTCAATAGTTCAATAGTTCAATAGTTCAATAGTTCAATAGTTTTAGTCTAATCACTAATCACTAAAAACTAACTACTAAAATCTAACCACTTTTTTGAACCTTTTGAACCCTTTCATCTATTTTAAAGTTTTTTCCGCATCCACAAATCACAGGCGAAATGTCCCGAATCCCCATAAGGATGATCGAGGTATTCAAATCCCAAATATTCATACAAACCAACGGCCACATGCAGTTCCGGAAGTGTTTCCAGGTAGAGTTCGCGATACCCCTCGGCAATTGCTGCATGAATGGATCGTTCCATTAATTGTTTCCCCAAGCCGATACTGCGATGACTTTTTGAAACGTATAATTTCACCAGTTCAACACATTCTTCGGGTAATCCGGCAGTCGGATAAATTCCACATCCTCCGACAACAGTTCCATTATCTTTTGCAATGAAATAATGTGATTTCCGGGTTTGAAAAAGGAGATAGAGATCATCTGTTGTCGGATCTGTAAAGACTGTTCCGGGTTTATTGGCTCCGAATTCTGTGAGCACTTCACGGATTAATACCGCAATCGCCTGATTATCTTCCGGCTGTATTTTTTCAATGGAAATCATGCCCGAAAATAACGTTTTAAATTCAGGATAGGTTTTTCGAAGTAACGATAGGATAGGATGGACAAGAGGCTATTTGCGACTAGTAGAACAATAAAATAGCAGATAAATCCACCGGTTTGTTGAGTCCAGCTAAGGGACTCGAATGTTTTGCAGAGGTAATAGATGAGAAGACAATGGAACAGATAAAACCCGTATGTCAGTTTTCCCGCCCTTTCGAAATAAGGGATGCGGTCGGCTTTGAAGAAGGAGTGCTTCGATTTCAATTGTTCAACGAGAATAAATGCAAAAAAGACACCTGAAATTAATCGTTCCAATGCAATGAATCTTCCGGGAAGTAATTGGTTAGCTGAAAACAGAAACAGAATTCCAGCCAAATAGACGAGTATGATCTGCCATTTTTTGAGCTCTTCAATGACTTTGATTGTAGGTTTTGCGAAAACCCAGGTGGCCAACAACCCGCCAACTGCCATGTCGGAAATTACACTCAAAGTGTGATAGTACAGGAAACTCGGATTAGACGAATAGTAAAGCCTGAAGATGAAAGAACTGACAACCACCAGCAAAAAAAATAGTTGGAATGAACGTATGGTTTTCCATTGAAAGAATCCAATCACCAATGCCCAGCCGATATAGAACTGTTCTTCAATACTCACGCTCCAAGTTGCTGTAAGAAAATTCAGGGAATCTCTGCTGCCATTGATTATTTCATCAAAATTGGAAAGAAACAGGCCATAACGCCAGAATTCGTGAACTGTTTGAATTCCGAACGGAAGATGGGGAAATACGAAAAATCCGAATAGAATAATGACGAAATAAAGTGGCCAAAGTCTCAGAATCCGGCGAACCAGGAAGAATCCCACATGAATTTTTCCACGTTCTTTCAATTCTTTCAGCAACAGGTATGTGATTAAAAATCCGCTCAGGACAAAGAATAGATTGACCCCGTAATGTCCGATAGATGTGAGTTTGCGAATAGCGATAAAAGGAGCCGACTCGAAAAAACTCCCCCAAACTTCCCGGTTAATTGTAAATGCATGAAAAATAAAAACCAGGAAAGCACCGATGAACCGTAATCCATTCAGGTTTTCAAAGTGAATTTTTTCTCCTTGCATGTTTATTTTGATTTCTCCTTATTTGATAAGTTGTTGCATGTTTGCGATATCGCGAACCAAATGTACTCATTTCGATTTTCTGTTTCACTTTGCTCCAAACCTTTGTTCAATCAGGTCTGCAAAACCGTGACTTTTTTTAACTTTGCATCAAAATTTTTATCTACATGGCATTCGACGTAGCAATTATTGGTGGTGGAATCATAGGTGCGGCAACACTTTATAAAATGCAGAAACGTTATCCTGATCTGGCAATCGTTTTGATTGAAAAAGAAGCAAAATTGGCGGATCACCAGACAGGAAACAATTCTGGAGTTATTCATAGTGGTTTGTACTATAAACCGGGTTCTTTAAAGGCTAAAAATTGTGTTTCCGGTCGACATGAACTGGTTGCTTTTGCGAAAGAACATCACATTGCTCACGATGTATGCGGAAAGGTAGTTGTTGCGGTAGATCCTTCTGAATTATCCAATATGGATAAGATTTTTCAGAATGGTTTGGCGAATAACACTGAAGGAATTGAAATGATTGATGCAAAACGGGTGAAAGAAATTGAACCATATGTTGAAAGCATCGGTGGGATTTGGGTTCCATGTACAGGTATTATTGATTTCCGTGGAGCAACAGAGAAAATGGCTGAAATTGCCCTTTCCATGCAGCCAAAAAGTGCGATGAAATTGAATCATGAAGTTATTGGAATCGAGCGATCAGCTGAAAAAACACTGATTGCTACCAGTAAGGGAAATATCGAAGCAAAATTCCTGATCTTCTGCGGTGGACTTCAAGCGGATCGTTTGGCGAAAAAAGATGGGGTAAAACTAAAAGAAAAAGTAGTTGGCTTCAGAGGGGATTATTACGAATTGACTGAAGATGCCAAATACAAAGTGAAGAACCTGATTTATCCGGTTCCGAATCCGGATTTCCCATTTCTGGGGGTTCATTTCACCCGCATGACAAACGGGGAGATCGAATGTGGTCCGAATGCGGTTTTTACATTCAAACGGGAAGGTTATGGGAAAACTGATTTTTCCATGCGAGATACATTTGATGCTTTGACTTATAAGGGGACTTGGAAATTGTTCTTTAACAATATGAAATTCGGTATCGACGAATACCGCAGGGCATTTTCTAAACGTCTTTTCTTAAAAACACTTCAACGTATTATACCAAGTTTGACTATGGAAGATATTCATCCCGGTAGAGCAGGAGTTCGGGCACTTCTGTTAGCTGAAGATGGGGATACACGCGATGACTTCCGCTTTGAATTCCATGAGAATTCAATCCATGTCTTAAATGCACCCTCTCCGGCTGCAACGGCTTCCTTAGCAATCGGCGGTCAGATTGTAGACGAAGCTGAAAAGCATTTCGGATTGAAGTAAGAAGCTTTCAATCGATTAAATCTTTGTAGAACATATAATTCTCCTCTTTGAGAGTTATATGGTATTCGTGGCTGGCATATTCCAGATTGACTAAGTCAGCTTCCTTTAATGTTCTAATATGATTGTGAACAGTGGATACGCTCATATTTAAAATCCTGCACATATCTGTATTTCTGAATGATTTGTATTCTCGAAGTAGTCGTAACATTTTAGCTCTCGCCGGATGTGATAGTGCTCTTCCGAATTGTGACATATTGATTTCTTCCGGTGAATAGTAGTTGTCTTTTCTTGCTCCCATAGCTATGGATTTAAATAAATAAAATGGTTTCTTTCTTATTTAATTTAGTTGAAAAGTTCATTTTGTGCAATAGCAAATTTGTTAAAACTCGATTTTTCAAAATAGAGAAATCTAGATATTTGAACATCGCAATATTCCGATGTTCAAATATCTAGATTTAGTTCTTGAGGAATACCATGGATTATTTTTGATGATCTTAATCCAAGAGTAATCTCTAGATGAATTCACCTCATTATTCCGTAACAATGTGGCTTTTGCCATAATATGCCCGTTACCTAAACTTTTTAGAATAATAATTACCATTATGCTTGCATAAGTCACAAATTATTATAAATTTGTTATAGTTCCTCTCAAGAACAAACTGAAATCTTAATGGTCCCATTTTCAGGAGACTATTCAACGAAACCTTAAATATTCGACTGAAATAGTAGAATTGTAGCCGACCGTTGCGTTTTGATAAAATAGACAGGCTGTTTAGTCAAAGAAGAAGTCTTATAGAATAGATAACTTGACTAAAATTTTTCTGAAGGGTTATTATTAAAACACACATCTATTAATTAACATTTGTCTACTAAATAGACCAATGCTACTAACTGTTAGATTATGAAAAGGGATCTGTTCAAATGGACAAAAAGTATTGCTGCATGCGTGCTTTTTAGTTCGACAGCGTTTTCACAGGAGGAGCATCCGCTCATTACTACTCCGCAAGTTAAAATATCCTATGTGCGTGGGGACTGTGACGTTGAAACCGGAAAACAAGCTTATCAATTTGCTTTTTTAAAAATTGAAAATCTCACAAATGCCAATCTGCATGCTGGCTTTAACATCGTTGTTCAATACGATGAAGGATGTGCCGGGTGTAATGGCAGCGATGAGAGCCTCTACTATGTTAGTTTGTCACCCAACCAGGTTTATTCGGCCTCTTGCGGATCTGATGACAAAACTAAAGTCTACTTACGTAATCCGAATTTTTCGGGAGCATGGAACTTTCATGAATTACGAATTGAAAATTTGATCGTGGAATAATTTCAGCCAACGCTGAGTGAAGATTATTTGATCTCGATTCTTTATTAATTTATTACTGACTTACTATGAAAGCAGCATTACTCTTAATGTGCTTACTAGGTTTAATGACCGCGTATGCGCAAACATGTTCTGTCACTGTTATTGGTCCAACCCAGGTTTGTCCGGGAGTTCCGGTTACTTACACAGGTACAGGTACAGTTACACAGGCCAATCAATCGTTTAATTTCAACAACAACGCACTTCCTGCCGGATGGTCTACTTCGGGTGCAGCGAATTATGGTGTTTTATGTGGGAATTCATTGGATAACACCCCTTATTTTTGGGCATCAACGGCTGTAGGAACTCCGAATATCACGAGTGCAAGTTTTGATGTCTGTTCCGGTGGAACCTTGGATTTTGATATGAGATACGCTGTTCAGGGCGGAGCTGTTCCTTGTGAAGGACCAGATGAGCAAGACGAAGGGGTTTCCATTGAATACAGTGTGGATGGCGGAGCTACCTGGATTGAGTTTGTTTATTTCAGTCCTTGGGGTTTCCAGCTTGGAGCTAATCCGGGTGGGAATGCATCTATTAACGGAGCAACAGCTTATACGACATGGAGTACTTTTTCTATTCCGATTCCGGCTGCAGCAGCAACAACAAATACCATCTTCAGATGGATCCAGCTGAATTCATCAGGAAACTGCTGCGATAACTGGGGATTGGATAACATCTTTATCAATGCGGGCCCGTGTCTGACGACCAATATTGGCTGGGATATTCCCGGTAACAATACACCTTCTTCCAATACGGTTACCATTCCAATCTATAGCGATACGGTAATTGTAGCAGGATTGTATGATAACAATGGAGTGCTTTTATGTCAATCTGCACCCTTTGCTGTTACTGTATTTGTTCCGTTTATTAATGGAGGGGCTGATCAGACGATCTGTGAAGGTCAAAGCGTGACTTTAACGGCGTCCGGGGGCACGAACTTTGTTTGGAATAACGGTGTTACGAACGGAGTAGCTTTTGCACCTGCAGCAACACAGACCTATACCGTAAATGGAATCGATCCGAATGGTTGTGCAGCAACGGACCAGGTTCTAGTGACCGTAAATCCATCTAATCCTTACACTTTATCTTATCCGAATCCGGCTTATTGTATGGATGCGGTTGATCCTTCACCGACACTTTCAACGCCTTTGGTAGGAACATATAGTGTTGCTCCTGCAACGGTTACAATTAATGCAAATACCGGAGTTTTGGATTTGTCTACTAGTACAACTACGACGTCAGAGTTGTATACCGTAACATTTACACCAACAGCACCTTGCTATCAGGCAACTACCACACAGGTTACAATTAATGCGCTGCCAACTGTGGATGCAGGGCTTGATGCCACTATTTGTGATGGAGACCAAATGACGATGCTTGCTACCGGAACGGCTGCTAATTACTTTTGGGGAGCCAATGTGCCTAATGGAACAATAGTGACACCTCCGCAAGGAGTAACCAGTTATACAGCTACCGGAACAAGCGCCGCCGGATGTACAAATTCGGACATAAGAGTGCTAACTGTAAATCCGATGCCAACAGGAACAATTGCCGGTAGTACAACGGTTTGCCTGAATGACCTTCAACCAACTGTTACTTTGACAGGTGCGAACGCAACAGCTCCATATACCTTCAGTTATTCTTATAACGGTGGTGCAGCCCAGCAAGTCGTATCGAATGCTGCGGGAGTTGCGACTATTCCGGTTCCTACAAACGTTGCCGGGACTTATCAGTATACTTTGATAAGTGTGCAGGATGCGAGTGCAACCACTTGTTTGAATCAACAACAAGGTATTGCCACAGTCGTTGTAAATGATTTACCGACTGCTTCCATAACGGGAAATACAACCATCTGCCAATATTCAAATCAACCTCAGGTCACTTTTACCGGAGGGAATACGGTTGGGCCTTATACATTCACCTATTTATTGAATGGGGTGCAACAAACCATCACTACACTCAATGGATCGACTGTGGCGCCTCTGATTGTGCCGACAACAACAGTTGGTAATTTTGTATATACCTTGGTCAGTGTTCAGGACGGCTCTTCAACAGCTTGTTCAGCCAATCAGGGAGGAACAGCAACTATCAGTGTCAATCCACTTCCAAGTGCAACGATTCTGGGAGACACGAGTTTGTGCTTATATGGGAATACACCCAATGTAACCTTTCAGGGAACGAATGGAGTTTCACCGTTTACCTTTTCGTATTCCTTGAATGGGGGCGCGACTCAGACAATCGTTTCCGCATCCGGTCAGGCGACTATTCCCATACCAACAAACGCCCCGGGAGATTACACCTACGAATTGATTTCAGTACAAGAAGGTTCAATTTCAATGTGCAGCAATGCGATAGGGAACGATGTTTTGGTGAGAGTTTGGGATCTTCCGCAAGTGTTTGCCGGCAATGATTTTCCGATTTGTGATGGAGAATCGGCAACTCTGCATGGTCAGGGTGCAACCACTTATGTTTGGGATAATAATGTGGTAGATGGAATTGCTTTTTCGCCTGTAACAACTCTTGATTATACCGTTGAAGGAACAGATGTGAACGGATGTAAGAATACGGATGTCATCCATGTTACGGTGGTTCCGATTCCTCAGGTCGACTTTTCAGCAACGGAAGTTGCCGGATGTTCCCCTTTGATCACTACTTTAACAAATCAGTCTACCGGAAACCTGAATAATTGCCAGTGGACCTTATCCAACGGTGATCAATACACTGGTTGCGGTTCTGTAGATTTGGAATTGAGAGATCCGGGATGTTATGATGTAACGCTAACAGTTTCAACGCCGGAAGGGTGCACCAATTCGGGAACCAAACCGGCGTTTTTATGTGTCTATCCGAATCCGATTGCTGATTTCAGGATGACTCCGACAGAACTGGAAACTTCCAACACATTTGTCAACTTCTTTAACGATTCTTATGGAGCGGTAACTTATTCATGGGATTTTTCAGACGAGTCTTTGGGAAGTACTGCCGAAAACCCGACGCATGTTTTCCCCGATGAGGAGGCTGCGTATTATGAAGTCCATCTGATAGCAGTAAGTAGCGATGGTTGCCGCGATACAACTTCCAGAACTGTTCATGTTGGAGAAGATCTGATCTATTATGTCCCGAATGCATTTTCACCGGATGGCGATGAACATAACAATGTCTTTAAACCGGTTTTAACATCCGGGTTTGATGTGAATAGTTATCATCTCTGGATTTACAACAGATGGGGAGAACTTATTTTTGAATCACTGAATTATGAAGAAGGCTGGGATGGGACATACCACAATGAGAAACTCCTTGATGGAACCTATATCTGGAAAATCAAGGTGAAACACAGAACGAGCGATAAAAAAACTGAACTGGATGGGCATGTTAGCTTGTTGAAATGATCGTAAAACCGAAACACTATTCATAGCGTGGGAATCGCCTTAAGTACTTTCTTGAGGCGATTCTTGTTTTAAACGGAAAACCAATTCAATTTTTTCAACGTATTTTTGAGCAAAGCAAAATCAATTATGAAAATTCTTATTTCTCCAGCAAAATCAATTAACGAAAACTGTCAATTCCCCGTATTTAATTATTCTCAACCAACGTTTTCGAAAGAAGCAAAAACGCTAGTCGGTAAATTGAAAAAAATGAAGGCAAAGAATATCATGGAATTGATGCATGTTTCAAAGGATATTGCTGAATTGAATGTGAATCGTAATAAATCATGGTACTTATCTCCGGAACCGACAGATGATGTGAAACCGGCGGCCTTTTTATTTACAGGAGAAGTTTACAAAGGATTGGACCCGCATTCACTTTCCGAAAGTGAATTGAATAATGCACAGAAGAGCTTGCGTATTCTCTCAGGTATGTATGGTTTATTGAAACCGATGGATTTGATCCACCCTTATCGATTGGAAATGGGGACGAGATGGGATATTAAAGAGAATATCCATAGCCTGTATCAGTTTTGGGGAGATAAATTGACTAAATCTCTTTTGAAAGAAACTGAAAAGGGAGAGGCAATTATTAACTTGGCATCAGCCGAATATAATAAAGCTATTCTTTGGAAAAAGATTAAGAATCCGGTTGTAACTCCGGTGTTTAAGGAATTCAAAAACGGAGAATACAAGGTAGTAATGATATTTGCAAAACATGCGCGGGGAGCAATGGCAAGATATATTATTCAAAATGAGCTTACAAACATTGAAGATTTGAAGAATTACCAGGTAGATGGTTATTCGTTTGATGAGAAGCAATCATCTGCTTCAGAATGGGTTTTTGTGAGATAATTCTGAAAATAAAACCACAACGTTTAATTTCTGTTGATTTAACCCGGAATTCTTAACAATTTCCTGATGAAAACTTACCTTTGTAAAAGCTGGTTACGTAATTTCTTTGATTAACCTTGCTTCAGTAAATTCACCCAATGGAACAAATTAGTGTTTTTGATATTTTCAAAATCGGAGTTGGTCCTTCGAGTTCCCATACAATGGGGCCTTGGAGAGCAGCTCAGCAATTTATCAATCTGTATAAGGAGAATCCCGGAATTAAGGAAATCAAACGAATTCATGTGGATTTGTATGGTTCCCTGGCAAAAACGGGGAAAGGACATGGTACGGATATAGCTGTTCTTTTGGGATTGATGGGCGAAGATCCTGTAACTATTGCCGTGAATACGATTAACCCGAAATTTGAGAAGATTCATCAGACAAAAACACTGGAGATTTGCGGGGAACAAGTCATTACTTTTGATCCTGTAAACGATCTTGTTTTTCATTTTGATCAATCATTACCAGGACATCCGAACGCATTGACACTGACTGTCACCATGATGGATGGTTACGAGGAATCGCATACTTATTATTCTGTAGGTGGAGGTTTTGTGGTAAAGGAAGGAGCTGAAGAAATGAATGCCTCGAATTCGGTTGAATTACCCTATCCGATTGAAACTGCTGCCGATTTGAAAAGATATTGCGAAGAACAAGGTGTGAGTATTTCGGAGATTGTATTGCGAAATGAAGCTACCTGGAGAACACAAGAAGAAACATTTGCAGGATGTTTGGAAATTTGGAATGTTATGCGCGATTGTGTTTACAGAGGAGTAAATACGGAAGGAACGCTTCCCGGGGGCTTGAACGTAAAGAGAAGAGCGTATGAGATGAGCAGACGTTTGTTGAATGGAATTGCCTGCAAGGATTCCAGGGATTTCATCAAACAAATTCAAGCAACCAGTAATATCTTTCAAAATACCCTGAATTGGGTCAGTTGTTTTGCACTTTCCGTGAATGAAGAGAATGCTGCATTTGGAAGGGTGGTTACAGCTCCCACAAATGGAGCTTCCGGAGTTATTCCCGCAGTTCTGATGTATTATGTTTGTTTCGCCGGAGGAACGGATGAGAAAGACATCATCCGCTTCATGACCGTAGCTGCTGAAATCGGAAGTATTTTCAAAAAACGATCTACTATATCAGCTGCAATGGGTGGCTGTCAGGCAGAAATCGGAGTTTCTTCCGCGATGGCTGCAGCGGCTTTAACAGAGTGTTTGGGAGGAAGTCCGAATCAGGCAATGATGGCGGCTGAAATTGCAATGGAACATCATTTAGGTTTGACATGTGATCCGATCGGAGGCTTGGTCCAGATTCCATGCATCGAACGAAATACGATGGGAGCAATTAAAGCTATTACGGCTTGTCAGCTGGCTTTGCAAGGAGATCCGGATACTGCCAAAGTTTCATTGGATGGCGTCATTAAAACCATGTGGGAAACTGCTTTGGACATGAATGAGAAATACAAGGAAACATCTGATGGCGGATTGGCAACAAATATTCCGGTGAATCTTTCGGAGTGTTAAGAGAAACTTCATCAACAAATAATCCAATTCCAAAATACAGACAGACATGTGTCTATTTGAGCAGTAGGCATAAGGGATTCATTCCTATGAATCTTTCTGATCGCTAAAGATTATTTTATTTCAACGATCATCACACAAACATCGTCAATTTGTTCGGCGTTCATTTTCCATTTCTGAAAAGCATCGCGCATAAAATTGATCTGATCATTAATGGTCTCGGTAGATGATGCCAAAAGTAAGTTCATCATATTCGCACGTTTCATTTTTTTACGAACCTCTCCTCCAATTTGATCGGAATAACCGTCTGAAAATAAAACGATCCGGTCTCCTGAGATACACTTGAATTGATTGTTTTCAAAAGGGAGATTTACCAATGATCTTCCAACCGGTCTTCTTGTACCGTTGATCACTCCAATCTGAGTAGTTTCATTTTCATAGCGGGTCGGGAATTCAGTCTGATTGTTTAATGATTTACTGCGGATTATCAATGCATTGTGATTTGCTCCTGTGAAGTGAAGTGTTTTACTGTCAGGTTCGAAAATGCAAAAACTCAAATCCATTCCATCGTTTATCGTACTACTTCCCCGGTGGAGACTTTTCAATAGGAATTCGTTTACTTCTTCAACCATATTGGCGGTATTCAGTCCTGTATTTTCTTTAGTCACTTTCTCCAATCCATTCATCCCGATCAATGAAACCATGGCTCCAGGCACACCATGGCCTGTGCAATCACCGATTCCGAAAATAAGTGCCTCTTTTTTTGGAAATAAGAAATAGAAATCACCACTTACAATGTCTTTTGGTAAGAAAAATAAATCAATATCAAGTGTAGGGTTCTTCCATTGTTTCAAATTCGGCAAAGATGCCTGCTGAATGTAATTTGCGTAATTAATGGAATCCAACACCTCTTTATTTTTGACCTGAAGTTCATCCATTGCTTCGGATAGTGCAAGGTGAGATTCTGCTATTTCAGAATTCTTGGAATTGAGTAATCGGTTTGAAAGTTGTTTCAGCCTATTTGACCGGATTAGTATTAGAAGTCCGCCGCTCAAGAACAGGAGCAAAACGAATGCTAAAATGACATAATTCCTGTTTTTTTCAGCCTGCTCTCCTAAACGTTGTTCGCGCTCTCGTTGTAATTCACCCTGGATTTGGAAGTTCTTTATTTGAGCTTCTTTTTTCTCGGTTTCATACTTGGTTTCTAATTCTTCCAATACTTTTACCTGCTCATGTAAATTCATGGTGTCTTTCAGGGAATTGTATTTTTCCATGAATTTAAAAGCATCCTTATAGGAACCATTTTTTGCGTAAGCTCCGGCGAGTCCTAAGTAACTGGAGATTAGATTCAACGAATCGCCTATTTCCTGCTTTAGTTCACATGACTTTTGGAAATAAGTGATTGCTTCGGAATAATTGGAAAGGTCTTCATATGTTTGGCCAATGTTGTTGTAATTGAATGAAATCCATTCCTGGTTGTTACTGGCCTTGTTCATCTCCAGGGCTTTGAAAAAATAGTTCAGTGCGTCATTATATTTTTTTGTGCGACGCATCACATTCCCCAGGTTATTATAGTTCCCGGCAATCAAACGCTTGTTTTTCAATTCTCTTGCCAAGGCTAAACTTTTGTTATAATAACGGATGGCTTCAGGATATCTTTTTTGTTCTTTTACCGCATTACCAAGGCTGATGTATGCATTTGCCTGTAACAAAGGATCCTCCAATTCCCGTGCAATTTTCAGGGAGCCGAGTAAATGACTTTCGGCTTTTTTATATTCGTCTAATTTCAAATAACTCAATGCAATTTGTCGTTGGATAGTTGCTTCTGTGAATTGAAGTTTGTTCTTCTGGGATAATTTGAGTCCTTTATAAAATAAAACGATGGCTTCATTGAACTGGCTTGAATCAGCCTTTTGCTTACCTAAAACCAAATATACGGAGGAGCCGTATTTTAGATCAGGAACCAGTTTATGCGGAATGAACTGGAGCATGGAGTCTCTCTTATCCGAACCGATCGAATCTAAAATTCCAATCTCCCAGGCCAACCATTCAAACTGGTTCTTTTTGTCTTTTTTTATTTCATGATCAACGACTTTCACAAATACAGAATCGCAATTATCGGATTTGCATTTTTTTAATTTGTTCAAAGTCGGAGAAACCGAAAGCTGAGACCACAAAAATAAGGGACTCATGAAGGATATAACTAGTAGGATGTTTTTCACAAAACTAAATGTAATGAAATTTCATAAAAAAGCTCTAAAATGTTAAAATCAAAAATGTTGCTGATTTATTTGCTTTTATCAAAATCTTTTAGGAATCTTTGTGCCGTAATTCTAAGCGAGAATACAAGTAGTTTATACAGAAGAGGCGAGAGACGGACTTTTTGACCCTCTGGCAACCAACTTTAAGTGCTGACGCTTGCTGTCAGTATTGGAAAACCGGTGCCAACTTCCGAGTTTGATACATAGTGTGTCAGACGAATATAAAATTGTGTTTATGAAAAGTGCAAAATTTTCCATTCAAGACGTAAAGCCCTATTTGAGGCTGGATTCTTCTATTTCTTATTCTTTTGACCAAATGTGTTGT
>CBFGNC010000011.1:0-130934 GCA_965650135.1 uncultured Fluviicola sp. | reverse complement strand
CCTGGTCTGATAGCGATCAATAAATGATTTCATCTTTTTGCCCGAATTGATGAACAGGTTGTTCTTTTCAGCCAGGTCCTGCTGTGAACGCAGGCGTTCATCGATGCGTTGTTTTTTCTCAATGAACTCTTCACGTGCATTGTTAGCCAATTCCTGGGCTTCAATATGTTCCTTGTTCAAGCGCTGGAGATACATCTTTTCGCGATTCAATTCATTGAGCAGATGATCCATCTTCACGCGGCTCTGATCCAGTTTTCCCTTTGCCTGTTCGATGAGGTCCATTGGAATACCATTCATTTGAGCCACCTCAAACGTAAAGGAGCTTCCGGGTTGTCCCATGGAAAAGCGATACAACGGCTCCAGTGTTTCCGTATTGAAAAGCATACAGCCATTTATGGCATTTGGAAGCCGGTCTGCTTTGAGCTTAATATTGGCGTAATGCGTGGTGATGACGCCATATGATTTTCTTTTGTAAAGTTCCTCGAAAAAGACTTCAGCCAAAGCTCCGCCCAGTTCCGGATCTGAACCTGTTCCGAATTCATCCAGTAAAAGCAGGGTTCTTCTGTTTGAGACTTTCAGGAAATACTTCATCCGTTTCAAGCGATACGAATAGGTGCTCAATTCATTTTCAATGGATTGATTGTCCCCGATATCGGTCAATACCTGTTGGAAGAAACAGAACTTGCTGTTCTCGTGAACCGGAATCAATAAACCGGCTTGCAGCATCAACTGTAATAGCCCGATCGTTTTCAGGGTGATGGATTTCCCACCGGCATTCGGCCCTGAAATAACCAGCATCCGGCTGGTCGCATCCAAAATCAGGCTTTGGGGAAGTGTCACTTTTCCTAAGTTCTTATTTGTTTTCCAAAGGATCGGATGAAAGGCGTCAATCAGTTCAATACGTGTATTCCGAACAATTCCAGGTAAATTGGCATTCAGATCAAGCGCTAATTTGGTTTTTGAATTGATAAAGTCAAACTCGGTAAGGAGTTCCTGGTATGCTTCAATCAGGGGAAGATGATGTGCAATGTCCCGGGTCAGTTCCTGCAAAATGCGGAAAATTTCCTTCCGTTCATCATCCAATGACATTTCCAATTCATTATTCAAAGGAATGTTGATAGCAGGCTCAATGAATGTAAGGCTTCCTGTTTTGGACGACCCGACTGCAATTCCTCCCACTTTCCGTTTGTGAGTGGATTGAACCGTAAGTACCCGCCGGTCATTAACAAATGCTTCCTTGGTGTCCCCCAAAAGTCCTTCTTTCAGATACTTGCGCATTTCCTTGTCAAAATTGCGGTTAATCTGATTCCTCAGCTTGGCAATTTGTTGCCGGATGGCATATAATTCCGGGGAAGCATCGTCCTTGATCAAACCTCTTCGGTCGAATACTTTTTCAATGGCTTCAATCAGTTCCCGGGTAAAGTAAACGTTGTTTAAAAGCGCGAATAGATTCGGAAAATCCTGTGAACGCTTGTCGAAGAAATGTAACAGGTGATTAACCAATTCGGAAGCACGTGTAATGCGCACAAAACCTTCCTGCTGTAAAACTGCATTTTGAATGGGCAGCAATTTGATTTCCGCCAGCAATTCTTCAAAATCGAGAGCAGGAAAAGATTCGCCTTCCACGCGGATGCTCTTGAACTCATTCACGCGAAGCAATTCAAATTCGATTGCATCAAAGTCATTGTTCGGCTCGAGGTTTTCCAACCGGGTTTGAGCAGTTGCACCAATACTGAATGCAGCCAACCATTCCCTGATTTGGTCAAATTCTAAATCGTGAAGTGTTTGCCGGTCAAATCCTTTCATGATGTAAAAATAATGTCAATTTGGAAGTTGGCAATGCATTGAACTTAAATCAGGATGAAGTAA
Organism: uncultured Fluviicola sp.; assembly: GCA_965650135.1. Taxonomy (GTDB): domain Bacteria; phylum Bacteroidota; class Bacteroidia; order Flavobacteriales_D; family Crocinitomicaceae; genus Fluviicola. The sequence continues at coordinate 129,065 of CBFGNC010000011.1, read as the reverse complement.
CTAAATAATCTCTCAGACGAACCCGTTTTTTTTGCACTCGTACGGGTAAAGCTAAATTATATTTTAAAGCGAGAGCGGCAGCCTTGCTGGTTAATCTGTGCATCTGCGGGGAAGAATGAATATGTAGTTTTTTCTCTTTTTTGGTTAGAATCACTGGGCAAAATTCTATTTTTACTTCCGCAAAGGTTTCTCGTAAATGGGAACTTTGAATTTTTTGAACATTAGAACTTCTATAAATATGAGACTTCTTTCTTTTAATGTAAATGGAATCCGGGCAATTGCGGGAAAATCTTTTCTTTCCGATATGAAAGAAATGCAGGCAGATGTCATTTGTTTGCAGGAAACCAAAGCAACTGTTGAACAAGTATTGGAAACGGTGAATCCTTTGGGTTATGAGTTTATTTACGCAAATGAAGCAGGAAAAAAAGGGTATTCAGGTACTGCAATCATTTCCAAGACAGAACCGATCTCAGTTGTTTACGATATGGGAATTCCGGAACATGATGAAGAGGGAAGAGTGATCTGTGCAGAATACGACCAGTTTTACTTGGTTACGGTTTACGTTCCGAATTCGGGAAGTGAATTGTTGCGTTTGCCTTATCGCCAGGCATGGGATGCGGATTTTCTGATGTATCTGAAAAAATTGGAAGAAAAAAAACCGGTAATCGTTTGTGGCGATTTCAATGTGGCTCATAAGGCCATTGATCTGGCCCGACCTAAAGCAAACTATAACAAATCTGCCGGATTCATGCAGGAAGAAATCGATGGAATGGACGCGTTTGTAGGAAGCGGATTGGTTGATTCCTGGCGCGTTCTGAATGGCGACGAGATCAAATATACTTGGTGGAGTTATCGTGGTGGGGCAAGAGAGAAGAACGTAGGCTGGCGGATTGATTACTTTTTGGTGACAGAAGGATTTATTCCAAGCCTGAAAGCTGCAACCATCCACAATGAGATTTTCGGATCGGATCATTGCCCGGTTGGGTTGGAGTTGAGTTTGTAATATGAGATTTATTATTTCGATTTTATTTCTACTCTTTAATAGTGGATGCTTTTCTCAGGTCTATGTAAAAGCCATTCATAATTCCCATGAGATAAGTATTACGATTTATTCAGATACAACCTTGCCTACTGTTTTTATTGGCTGTTTTGAACCATACAAATTTGTCTGTAGAGGGAATGTAGTTAAAGTGAAAGCTGACGAAGTCAAAACAAAGCTAAAAGGAAGTAAGTTCATTGAACTCAATTTTTGCATGGATAAAGAAACGGTTCTCACGGAAGAAAATCAGTTTACTTTTCAGGAAAAAGGGATGCTTAAAATCAGATTAATCCGACCAAAAGGAATACGGATTCCAAGAAATAAAAATCTTAAAATTTACCTAACAATCGATAAGGAAAGAATTGAGATTGTATCACAAAGATACAAGAGAAGATTTTGCCACCGTAAAATGATGTCAGATGACAAGTTTTATAAAGTCTTAAATGGTTCTCTAGGTTAAATGAAGTGACTTAATTGTTCTTTATATTTTGATTCCCACCTTTAAATCATTTCCAAAATGAATTCCTCATTTTCAAAATGAAACGGATTCGCTTTTTTGGCATAAGCGGCATTTTTCAACCTTCCCTCAGAAAGCCTTTCCATACGTGCTGTTTAAGTTTTTTTGTGAACCTGTTTTCCAGTCGTAGGCATGGATTTGGTCAATTGTATTCCAAACATTCAAACTACGAGTCATGAAAAAGTTAACACTCATATTCATTGCAAGCGTTTCATTATTCGGAATGAATTTGAACGCACAGGAAGACTTAAGAGGGAATCTGAAATTCGGTATCAAAGCAGGGGCTAATTACTCGAATGTTTGGGACGAACAGGACAATGATTTCGAAGCAAATGGCAAGCCGGGTTTTGCAGGAGGTGTCTTCCTACATGTTCCGATCGGTAAATTCTTAGGTGTTCAGCCGGAGTTACTTTTTTCCCAAAAGGGGTTCCAGGGATCCGGAGTTTTATTGGGAGAAAACTATTCTTTTAAACGCACAACAAATTACCTGGAGGTTCCGCTCTTGTTTACATTCAAACCCTTTCCGGTTTTTTCCGTTGTAGCAGGACCTCAATTTGCATTCTTATTGAACCAAGAAGATCATTTCACATCCGGACCTTATTCTTCAACCCAGTTCAGGGACTATGAAAATGACAATATCCGTAAAAACACCTTGGGAGCAGTAGTTGGCTTCGATGTAAATGTGAACCATTTTGTGGTGTCTCCGAGAGCTGGATGGGACTTTCAAACGAACCATGGCGATGGTTCCTCATCCACTCCACGCTATAAAAATCAATGGCTTCAGCTAACACTGGGTTACAGATTCTAGCCTGGAAGTCATACATTGGTTTGGGAAGGGTCTTGAAATATTAAATTTCAAGACCCTTTTTTTGTTCATAACGTGTTCATTAACTTTTGGTAACTAATTCTTGAAGTTTCGTTCTAAAGGCAACTTTTGATTCTGTATCTTTGCCCCATGGAAGAACAACAACCAAACAATTCCCGTAGGGTAGGAGCTCGTACCAAGAATACTATTTTACCGCTTTCAAATGAAATGGGGAAAATTCCACCCCAGGCAGTTGACGTGGAACAGGCTGTTCTCGGAGCGATGATGTTGGATAAAAATGCGGTTACGGATACCATTGATATGTTGTCCGCAGAAAGTTTTTACGATCCGAAACACACTTACATCTACGGAGCGATCAGGGAATTGTTCGGAACTTCCAATCCGATCGACTTATTGACAGTTGCAGAGAAATTGAAACAACGCGGTGAACTGGAAGCTTGTGGCGGGGTTGTTTACCTGTCTTCGCTCACTCAGCGTGTCGGTTCGGTTGCACATATCGAATACCATGCCCGTATCATTTCCCAAAAACACATTCAGCGCGAAATCATTCGCATGTGTTCGGAAACATTGCGCGATGCATACGACGAAACATCCGACGTTTTTGAATTATTGACCAAAGCGGAAGGAGCTTTGTTCGGAATTGCTGAAAACAACATGAAAAAATCGGTTTCAACCATGAATATCGTGGTGAGTGAGGCGATCAAGGAAATTGAACAGGCAGCTAAAAACAGCGACGGGCTTTCAGGAGTTCCGACAGGATTCAGAAAATTGGACGAATTGACTTCAGGTTGGCAGCGTTCCGACATGATCGTAATTGCAGCTCGTCCGGCGATGGGTAAAACAGCTTTCGTATTGTCCATGGCGCGAAATACTGCGGTTGATTTCGGAATGGGAGTAGCGGTTTTCTCTCTGGAGATGTCTTCCGTTCAGCTGGTAAAACGTTTGATCTCTGCCGAAAGCCAGATTTCAGCGGAGAAATTAAGAAAAGGAAAACTGGAAGAATACGAATTCCAGCAATTATACAGCCGGGTCACGAAATTGGCCGAAGCACCGATTTATATTGATGATACACCCGGGTTGAGTGTATTCGACCTGCGTGCAAAATGCCGCCGGTTGAAAATGCAGTACGACATTCAAATGGTCATCATCGATTATTTGCAGTTGATGTCGGCAGGTACCGGAAAAGGAGGGAACCGCGAGCAGGAAATTTCAACTATTTCACGTTCCATCAAGGAAATCGCCAAAGAATTGAATATCCCGGTTATTGCCCTGTCACAGCTTTCCCGTTCGGTGGAAACGCGTGGAGGTGATAAGCGGCCGGTACTTTCCGACTTGCGTGAATCGGGAGCGATTGAGCAGGATGCCGATATTGTTGGGTTCCTGTACCGCCCGGAATATTATGGGATTACAACTGCGGAAGACGGCTCATCCAATGAAGGAGTAGGAGAAATCATCATTGCAAAACACCGGAATGGTGCCTTGGAGGATGTGCGACTGCGTTTCGTTGGAAAATATGCCCGTTTCGAAAATATGGAGGATCAGTACAACAGCGCTCCTGGCAATGATTTCAACCCGAATGCGATGAGTGCCGGAATGTCCATGAACAGAGGTTTCGATGAATCACCAAGAACAATCACCTTGGGAAGTAATATGAACAATGTTCCGGATGAAGATTTCAACGGGCCGGATGAAACACCATTCTAAATCCGTTTCACAATTTATGTTGTAAATCCGGCGTTATATTATTTTTGAATTAATTTAGTGTCTATCACAAAATAAGTATGAAGTTTTTCCTGACAATCGCATTCTTAATCGTTGTTAAAACCGTTTCAGCCTCTTCCATCCTGGTTCCAATGGATGAAAGACAAGCAAACCATTTGAAAGCTTACGGAGTTTCTTTCTGGGTGCTTGAAAATGGGGTGGTGATGGAATGGCTTCTGAATTACCGTGGCGGATCATTCCTGTTTCCGCATTTACGGACTATCGAAGAAGAATTGATTATCCGTGGTGTGAGCTACGAAATTGTAGCCGATGGCCAGGTAAATGCTATCCGGACAGAAATTGCCAATCCGGAAGTCAACATGGAAATTGTGCAATTGGAAAAAGCTCCGAAAATTGCCGTTTATACTCCCAATAGTGCTTTGCCTTGGGATGATGCCGTAACGATGGTACTGGATTATGCCGAAATCCCTTACGATAAGATTTATGATTCAGCTATCGTGATGGGAGTTCTTCCGAAATACGACTGGTTGCACTTACATCACGAGGATTTTACCGGTCAATACGGAAAGTTTTACGCGTCCTTCCATCGGGAAGCCTGGTACATCAACCAGGTTGCTGATGCAGAAAGAGATGCTTCCAATCTCGGTTTTGCAAAAGTGTCGCAGTTGAAATTGGCTGTGGCAAATAACCTGCGGAATTTTGTGATCGGCGGTGGATTCCTGTTCACCATGTGCAGTGGAACCGATAGTTTCGATATCGGGCTGGCCGCTCATGACACGGACATCTGCGAGCGCATGTTTGATGGCGATCCGCGGGATCCGAATTGTCAGAATAAATTGGACTACAACATGACGTTCGCATTTAAGGATTTCATACTGGTCCAGGATCCGATGGTGTACGAATATTCAAATATCGACGGAACAGATTTACATCGTTTGCCTGAAAACCAGGATAAATTCACCTTGTTCGACTTCTCCGCCAAATGGGATGTTGTTCCGGCCATGTTGACCCAATGCCACACAGATGTGATTGACGGATTCATGGGGCAAACCACCGATTTCAGACGTGATCTGATCAAGTCGAACGTCCTGGTTATGGGAGAAAATAAATCGTTGAATACGGCCCGTTACATTCATGGAGAATTGGGACAAGGCACTTGGACCTTCTATGGTGGACATGATCCGGAAGATTTTCAGCACAAAGTTGGAGATCCGCCAACCGACTTAAATTTGCATCCGAATTCACCGGGATATCGGTTGATCCTGAACAATATTTTATTCCCGGCTGCTAAGAAGCAGAAGCGGAAAACATAGATCGAATTACGTCCCGATAGCTATCGGGATACGAATTACGAATTACGAATATTTTCATTTAGAGCTATTCAATTTGAGTTCATCTTGAGTTCATCTTGAGTTCATCGATGTAATAATAGCAGCCAGAATTTTTAATAACCCTTCACATTGAATAATCAGTTTAATTAGGAATTATTCAAACCTCAAATCCAAAACAGATTTTCATTCGTATGTGATTTTGAATAGTTACAGTTTTTCTGTAATAGTGTTTTAGTGGTAACCTAAATGACTATGATTTAGGCTTTAGTTTAAGTTCGGAAACTCTGGTTTACTTCGGTTAATCAGAGTTTCCTTTTTTATTACAGTCCTAAAATCTTAATATCCTGATGTCCTAATATCCAAAGTCTTTATATCTTTGTCCCAACTTTTTACAAAAACAAACATAGCATGCAACTGTGGAACACATTTAGTAAAGAGGAATTAGAGCAAAAATTGCGCGAGGCTGGTCATGAATTTGCGACCATTTCTTTCTACAAGTACGCAAAAATTGCAAATCCTCAATTATTTAGAGATTACCTGTACCAATTATTGGACAATGTCCAGGTTGTTGGTCGAATTTATGTAGCGCACGAAGGAATTAATGCGCAGATCTCTGTGCCGACCAATCGCTTGAATGATTTCCGTTCGGAACTTTATTCGATAGACTTTTTGGATGGAGTGAGATTGAATATCGCTGTCGAAGAAGATGGAGCTGAGTTCCCATTCCTGAAACTGAAGGTGAAAGTGCGGAATAAGATCCTGGCAGATGGATTGAGTGATGAATCATTCGATGTGCGGGATATTGGAAAGCACTTGAAAGCAGAAGAATTCAATGAATTGACCCAAGATCCGAATACTATTCTGATTGATTTCAGGAATCATTACGAGCATGAAGTAGGGCATTTCAAAGGAGCCATTCTTCCGGATGTGGATACGTTTCGTGAATCCCTACCAATTATTGAAGATGCTTATTTGAAAGGGAATGAGGACAAGAATATCGTGATGTATTGTACCGGTGGGATTCGCTGTGAAAAAGCTTCGGCTTGGTTCAAGCACCGCGGATTCAAAAATGTGCATCAGTTGGAAGGTGGAATTATCAAGTATGCCAACGAATGCAAGGAAAAGGGATTGGAAAACCGGTTCATCGGTAAGAACTTTGTATTCGATGAGAGACGTGGAGAACGGATCACGGACGATGTTGTTTCAAACTGTCATCAATGTGGCGAACCTGCTGATGTACATGTGAATTGTGCAAACGAGGCCTGTCATTTACTGTTCATCCAGTGCGAAAAGTGTAATGCAAAATATGAAAGCTGCTGTACTCCTGAATGCCAGGAAATCACCCATCTTTCTTTCGAAGAGCAAAAAGCGTTGCGAAAAGGGTTGGAAAACAGCAATAAAATATTCAAAAAAGGAAGAGCTGGGCATCTATTGCAGAAATTGAATCAATAAAACAGCTATCTTCGGGCAACAAAATCAGATACGTGGAATTAGCAATTGACTGGAGAGTTGAATCTCAATTAGTAGATGGATGGTCTACGCCTAACTTATATGGCTTGTTGTTCGTTGGTGGAATGATCTTCGGGTATTACATCATCAAACGCATGTTCAAGTCAGAAGGAATTTCTGAGAAATACCTGGATAAATTATTGCTGTATGTAGTTCCTGCAACGATTATCGGAGCACGTTTAGGCCATGTTTTGTTTTACGGCCCTTATTGGGATACCTTTTCTCCGAACGGGACATTGATTGAAGATGGTTATTTCTCTCATCCTTTGTCTATTTTGAGAGTTTGGGAAGGAGGTTTGGCAAGCCATGGAGCTGCAATTGTAATTTTGATTATGTTATATGTCTATTCGCGTACAGTAGTCAAAAGACCGATGTTGTGGATTTTAGACCGGATCGTAGCCCCGGTTGCCATTGCAGGTTGTTTTATCCGCTTGGGAAACCTGGTGAATCATGAGATTATCGGTACTCCGACAGACCTTCCGTGGGGATTCAATTTTTACAACGCGGGAGATGAATATTTGGTAGATAGAAAGGTTGTGCCCCGCCATCCGGCTCAATTGTATGAGTCAATCACTTATTTGTTTTCATTCTTCGTCTTGTTTAGAATGTATTGGAAAACAAACGCAAAAGCAATTCCGGGAAGATTATTCGGAATGTTTATGATCTTGATCTGGACAGCACGCTTTGTAATTGAATTTGTTAAGGTCGGACAAACGCAGCGCGATGATGTTTGGGCTTTGAATACAGGACAGTTGTTGAGTATTCCGTTCATATTGATAGGTCTCTACCTGACTTTCCGGAAAGTTCCTGAAAAAGAACAAGCAAAATTTGACGAAGCGGTCGCGACACCACTTCCATTGAAATAATTGAAAATCTTTATGTGAATTCAGTAGGGGCGCGATTAATCGCGCCCCTACTGGTTTTTATCGGCTTCAGAATTTTGCATTTTAAATATTGAATTACTAGTCGTATCTTTGCACCCCTTTTGGTTGATTTCATGAAAACAAAAACACTTCGTAAGAATAAAGTAAATGTCATAACACTTGGCTGTGCAAAGAATACCTTTGACTCCGAAGTTTTGATGGCGCAATTGAAAGCCAATAAATTTGAAGTGGAACATGAAGCCAAACAGGATGATTCTGAAATTGTAATCATCAATACTTGTGGTTTTATTGACAATGCAAAACAAGAATCAATCGATACGATTTTGCGTTATGCGGATGCGAAGAATGAAGGATTGGTCGATAAAGTTTATGTCACCGGTTGCCTTGTTCAACGCTATAAGGACGATCTGGAGCAAGAAATTCCGGAGGTGGACGCGTTTTTTGGAACACGGGACTTGCCGCGCTTATTGAAAACATTAAAAGCGGATTACAAACACGAATTGGTTGGGGAACGTTTATTGACAACTCCTTCCCATTATGCATACTTTAAAATTGCAGAAGGTTGTGACAGACCGTGTTCGTTTTGTGCGATTCCGTTAATGCGTGGAAAACACGTCTCCACTCCATTGGATCAATTGGTGAATTCTGCAAAAGCTTTAGCTGCCCAGGGTGTGAAGGAAATCCTGTTGATAGCACAAGATTTGACCTATTACGGATTGGATATATACAAAAAACGGAACCTGGCTGAATTGTTGGATCAATTGGCGGCTGTTGAAGGAATTGAATGGATTCGTTTACATTATGCTTTCCCGGCAGGTTTCCCAATGGATGTATTGGATGCGATGGTGAAACATCCGAACGTATGTTTGTATTTGGATATGCCGCTACAACATGGTTCTACAAAAATCCTTCAATCCATGCGAAGAGGAATCACCCGTGAGAAGACAGAAGCTTTGGTGAATACTATCCGTGAAAAAGTTCCGGGTGTTGCAATCCGCACTACCATGATTGCCGGATATCCCGGAGAAACAGAAGAGGATTTCCGGGAAATGTACGACTTCGTGGAACGCATGCGTTTTGACCGTTTGGGAATTTTCACGTATTCCCATGAAGAGGATACCCATGCTTATTCTTTGGAAGATGACGTGCCGGAAGAGGTAAAACGCCAGCGTGCGGATGAGATCATGGAACTTCAATCCGGTATCAGCTATGAAATGAACCAGGAGAAGATCGGAAAAACGTTTAAAGTCCTTTTTGATCGGATTGAAGGAGATTATTTCATCGGTCGGACAGAATTCGATTCACCTGAAGTGGATAATGAAGTGTTGGTGAAGAAATCGGAAGGATATGTAAGTATCGGGGATTTTGCCCTGGTAGAGATCACTTCTGCCGACCATTACGATCTTTACGGAAAATTCGTGCTGTAAGTTTAGTTTCTATTAAATTTTCATTAAATATTTACTCAACCCTTGAATTGGCTAATTCATAGGTGGAATATGCTCATTTGTCGCTAAATCTGCTTTTAACTACCTGATTAATTGATATTTTTGCCGATACATATACTATTACTTACATTAAAAATAAGGTTACTATTCACAGGTGAAATCTAAACAGGTCAGAAGGTTGTTTTCGATAGTCTTCAGTTGAACTCCATAAATGGGTTGCAGCACATTTTCTATTTCAAGGGTAAACCCCTGATTCTCTTCTTTCGACTGCTTTTGGTATTTATCGCGACACGTAATTTTCTATTTTTGAACAACTAAACAGATTACCATGAAAAAAAAGTTACTATTCATCGGACTTTTCATGTGCTCGTTATCGTTTTCGAGCTATGGACAATCCCAAACTAAAACTCCAAAGGAATCGACTCCTATTGTTGTTTCATCACATGCAGGTTTAAGCGCTCAACGTGCAAAATTGGATTCAAAACAAGTAGAGATCAATCAGTCAACTGCTACATCCAGAGCTCAAGTGAGTAAATTGAATGACGAATTTCGTGTGTTGAAAGAAGAATACCTTCGTTTACTGAAAGTTGAATTGGAGAAAACAACCGATGCGCAGTTGAAAGGTCAATTGCAAGAAGAAATCACACGTTATTCAGAAGTAACGAATCCTCAAACCCGTTAATTCACTGAACTTATGAAAGCAAGAATTTTAAAGACAGCTGCTTTGTGCGGCTTATTTGCACTTGGGAGTATCTCAAAATACAATGCACAATCCTTCTCAGAGAGTTTTAATGACATCACGACACTAGCAGGAAATGACTGGGTGATGACAAACGCCAGTGTTGCTGTTGGTTCAACAAACTGGTTTCAGGGGAATCCTGTTGGCGCCGGCGGACCATTTGATTCGTACAACGGTGCTACCAATGCATACATTGGAGCAAACTATAACAATACCGGTAGTACAGGTACGATCAGTAACTGGTTGATGACCCCTAATCGTACATTCCGCAATGGGGACGTAATCACGTTCTATACAAGGAAACCATCTCCGGATACATATGCTGACAGATTGGAAGTTCGTTTAAGTACAAATGGTGCGAGCACATCTGTTGGAACCGGATCAGCCGTCGGAGATTATACGACACTTTTATTGAGTGTCAATCCGTCGCTTGTCTTAGGGGTTTATCCGACTACATGGACCATGTATACAATCACCATTTCAGGTCTTCCGGCACCGACTTCGGGTCGTATTGCATTCCGTTATTTTGTAACAAGTGCAGGATTATCCGGTACCAATTCGGATTACATCGGGATCGACCAGGTGGATTATACACCGTATGTTTGTCCTTCTTTCACGATGACTCCTGGTGGTGCTCTGACAGGTGGAGTTGCAGGTTCTGCATATTCGTTGGCTTTAACTCAGACAGGAGCTTTGGGAGCACCGAATTATGCGGTTACGGCAGGAGCCCTTCCTCCGGGATTGACTTTGAGTACAAGTGGCACCATTTCGGGAACTCCAACTGCTACAGGAACATTCAATTATACCGTAACTGTAAGTGATGCGAGCGGATGTTCAGGATCTCAAAGTTATTCGATTACAGTAGTCTGTCCTGCCAATCCGATCACGTTTGCGACAGCTCCGGCTTTATGTGATAATACTGGGAATTATACCTTGATAGAAGGTTCACCGGCAGGAGGAACTTATTCAGGAACAGGAGTTACGGGAAGTGATTTTGATCCGATGTCAGGAACACAAACGATTACATATGATTATACAGATCCATATGGTTGCGCATTCAATTCGAATTATACCATTACTGTAAATAATGCTCCGGTAGTTTCATTAGCTCCGATTTCAGCAGTTTGTGATAATTCCGGAACTCTGGCATTGACAGGAGAAAGCCCGGCAGGAGGTACATTCAGCGGAACAGGCGTTACAGGTTCGGATTTTGATCCGATGGCAGGAACCCAAACAGTTACCTATACATACACAGATGCAAATGGTTGTTCAAATAATACGAGTACAACTATTATGGTAAATCCATCTCCAACAGTAACTCAAAGTGCTATTTCACCGGTATGCAGCAACGCAAGTCCTGTAGCATTGACCGGAGGAAGCCCTTCAGGAGGAATGTATAGTGGAACAGGAGTGAATGCAAGTGGTGATTTCGATCCTTCAGCAGGAACTCAAACAATCACGTATACCTATACTGATGCGAACAATTGTTCGAATGCTGCAACAACCGACATTACGGTAAATCCGGCACCAACGGTTTCATTCACATCACCGGTTTCAACGATGTGTATCAATCATGCACCATTGACACTTTCCGGTGGAAGTCCGGCTGGGGGAACTTATTCGGGAATGGGAGTGAGCGCAGGCGTCTTGGATCCTGCAGCGGCTGGAGCAGGTGATCATGTGATTACGTATTCATATACGGATGCGAATGGCTGTGACGGCGAAGCAATGTTTACAATCCATGTGGATGCATGTTTAGGTTTGACAGAAAACGGGCAGGAATTCGGTTTGGAAATCTATCCTAATCCGACAACCGGGATGTTCACTGCACGAGTAACTTCGGGAGCTGATTTCTCGATTCTAAACGTGGTTGACATCCAGGGGAAAGCGATTCAATTCGGATCTTCCAATTCTTCTGCTCAAACGATTGATGTTGATTTCTCAAATCAGGCGCCGGGAATGTACTTTGTGACCGGTTTGGTTGATGGTCAACAAGTAACTTTCCGTGTTCAGAAACACTAATATTTAATACCAATAACCAAGTAAAGTCGTTCAGAAATGGACGGCTTTTACTTTTTTTCTTACTTTGGCACCATGGATATTCAAAACCGCCTACTTGAACAGCTAAAGGCAAAATTACCTCCGGACACTTCGTTGGGTAAGTTGCTGATGGATGATCTGGAATTGTCCAGGGATTCTGCGTACCGGAGAGCGAGAGGGGAAACAGCCCTGAAGCCGGAAGAAATCAATTTATTATGCCGGAAATACGATCTATCGATTGATAAGATTATCGGTGTTTCCGGGAAAAGTGTCACATTTCAGTACAATCCGATTCAACGGTCCGAATTTTCTTTTGAAACTTATCTGAGTGGAATCATGGACGGTTTTAAGCGGATGGTTGCCCAACGTACGCAAGAGTTGTACATGTCGAATCTGGATTTGATCATTTTTCAGTTATTGAATTCACCGGCTCTTTTGCGTTTTAAATTGCTCTATTTCGGAAAATGCTACCTGAAGTTGGGGCAATTGGAAGAAGTGAAGTTCCACAAAGGCTGGAAAGGCGACATTTCGGACGAACACCTGCAGCAGATGGCCAATTTTTATATCCGGGTGAAATCTACAGAAGTGATTGGCTATGATGCGGGAAAAGGCTTAATCCGGGAAATCGTCTCGTTTTACGAATTGGGTTATTTTGAAACTCCTGAAGATGCATTGTTCCTGCTCGATGAGGTTGCATCCTTGGTTGATCATATCAAGAAACAAGCAGAAATCGGACGCAAATTCATCAAAGGTCAACCGGTTATCACGGATGCGGATAATTTCCATTTATACTTGCATCAGACCTATATCCAGGATAATACTATCATTTCGGAAACGAATGCTTATCGTATGCTCTATATCACGCATAATATGCTGAATTATCTTTACACGATCGATCAGGATTATGTAAACAAATCATTTGCGGTATTCCAATCCATGCTGAAAAGCTGTATCAAGATATCTGAGGAAAACCAACGACAACGCAATGCTTATTTCGATAGTTTGAATTTATTTGTGGATCGTGCGCGTATCCGGATTCAGGGAACAGACCTTTTTTAAAATTCAAAAGTTTTGAATTTAATTCAACGTGTTTCTTGGATGGTATGTTAAAATGGCTTCCCTTAAAAAACGTTGATCCAAATGCGTATAGATTTCTGTCGTAGTGATACTCTCGTGACCCAGCATATCCTGGACTGCCCGTAAATTTGCCCCACCCTCGATCAGATGAGTTGCAAAAGAATGCCGGAAGGTGTGCGGACTGATCGTCTTCCTGATTCCTGTCAGGTCTGCCAACCGTTTGACGATGGTGAAAATCATTACACGTGTCAATTGCGCACCGCGCCGATTCAGAAATACAATGGCCTCATTTCCCTTTTTGACAGGTACATTTTCGCGGTCGTTTTTCGTGTAAATGCTCACTTCTTCAATCACGCTCGGACTCACAGGAACCAAACGTTCCTTGTTTCCTTTTCCGATGACACGAATGAAACCCTCATCGAAAAAACAATCTTCAAATCTCAGGTTAACCAACTCGCTCACGCGCAATCCGCAACTGTAAAGTGTTTCGATAATTGCCTTGTTTCGCTGACCCTCATTTGAACCGGGATCAATTGCAGCAATCATGGCATCAATTTCTTCAATGGTCAGTACTTCGGGTAGTTTCCTTCCAATTTTTGGGAGTTCGAGACTTTCCGAAGGGTCATCCTTCCGGATTTCCTCCAGGAGCAGGAAATCAAAAAATTGTTTCCATCCACTGATGATCCTGGCTTGGGAACGTGCGCTCAGTCCCATGTCATATAACTCGGCAACAAATTGTTTCAGATGTCCTGTTTGAATATGCTCGGGAGAAAGTGTGTAAGATTCGCAAAAGTCACGTAATTTAGCAATATCCTGCTGATAGGCAAAAATGGAGTTTTCAGCTAAACTGCGTTCTATCTTCAGATAATGAACAAATTGTTTAATAGTACGTTCCCAATTTTTCACTTATGCATATTCTAATTCTCAATGGCCCGAATTTAAATCTTTTAGGAACACGAGAGCCTGAAATTTACGGAAATCGCACTTTTTTACATGTTTTGGAAGATCTGAAGAAGCTTTTCCCCGGAGAGATCGATTATTTCCAGAGTAATGTGGAAGGCGAATTGATTAATGCACTTCATGAATCAAAACACGATGGCATCATTCTCAATGCCGGTGGATATTCTCATACCAGTGTTGCGATCCGCGATGCGATTTCAGGGATTCAGATTCCGGTGGTGGAAGTACATATCAGCAATTTGGCTCAACGGGAAGAATTCCGCCACAATTCATTCATTACGTCTGTCTGTGCAGGTTCGATCATGGGCTTCGGAATGGATGGATACCGTTTGGGTTTGGAATGGTTTGAATGGAATCGACGCGGGAAAATCGGCTATTGATTCTTTGACCACGAGGCACACGAAGATCACAAAGTTTTTTATGTAGGATAAAGTGATGTTTTTTCTTAACTTATATAAGAAAAGCATTATCAATGAATTCAGAAAACTACGAAAAACAAGAAGAATGGATGAAAATCATCTATCAATCGGCTTTGAAAGTTCACACAACGTTAGGTCCTGGTTTGTTGGAATCTGTTTATGAAACTTGCCTATTACATGAACTGACAAAAAGAGGACTTTTGGTAGAAAGACAGAAGTCTCTACCAATTAAATATGATGATATAATAATTGATTCTGGATTAAGATTGGATTTATTCGTTGAACGGGAAATAATTGTAGAATTGAAATCCGTAGATTTCTTAGCACCTGTTCATCAAGCTCAGATTTTAACTTATATGAAATTGGCGAAGAAAGAGTTTGGTTATCTTATCAATTTTAATGAAAAACTCTTAAGAAACGGTGTAAAGCGTTTCACTCTGAAGGGAAAATATAGCTCAATAAATTTTTCTTCGTGCTCTTCGTGTGCCTCGTGGTCAAAATTATGGGTAACACGATGAGGAAGATTGGAATATTAATTAATGGATGGGGTGAAAGCAATTGTCTTTTCCGTAGGAGGAATCTGCGGATTTTTTATCCTGTTTTCTGTCTCCAACGAGATCAATCTTGCCAGGCCCAAAGCAATGATTTGATTGATACTGTCGTTGTTTGTTTGAAGAACGTTGAAATTTCTCCAGGTAATCGAATGGCTGTAAACTTTTCCGATACCTTCAACGTAACCAGTGGTCTCGCTGCCGTCGATAAGAGCGTGATTCTCATTCGTGAAAAGAGAAACCCCGATTCCCTTGCCATTTGCATCGTCAATAAAACCGATTCCAATCAATGAGTCCTTGTCATTCCTTTTGAGGATTTCTGATGCAGTCACCGTGTCTATTTGGTGTCTTGCATCATTTGGTAAAAGATAGTAAGCTGTCTTTTCTTTTTTTACGTCACATCTTTCTTCGCATCTCTTTTCACATTTCATGTCACAGGTCTTATGGGAAAATATCAGCAATCCAATTCCGACCAAAGCGGGCAAAGCCTGAACGAAGAAGATTTTCTTATCTGCTGTCAATGCACCATAGATTCCGGCAACACTGACACAAATCAGGAAGAACAAACTGACATTGAATCGCCATTCCGGATTACAAATGAAAAATGTCCAGATCAAACCTGCGGCTAAAAATCCATTGTACAATCCTTGATTTGCAGCCAATGATTTCGTTTTCGGGAACAATTCCTTCTCGAAATTCTTAAAAGTTTTAGGACCTTTAGTCGTCCACGCAAACATTTCCAACCACATGACATAGAGGTGAAAAAGAGCGACAATTCCGATTACAATTTTGATTGCGATTTCCATAGTTTAAAAGTTTAAAGGGTTTTTCATTCTAATTTCCCGGTTCAATAAATTGTATAGTCTTTTCTTGAGGGAAAATTTTTGAAGAAAGAAAGGATTCTTTTATTAAAATCTCTTTCAACCCTGCGTCAATGATTTTATTTATACTATCGTTTGTTGAAGAGATATAGTTCTTAACCAATCCTTCCGAATAAATAATACCGAGTCCCCTTAGTTCATAGCGAATCGGTTCATCGATAGCAGGTTGGATAGAACAGTAGATATCTATATAATTGGTCTTTTTTCCGGATTTAAAAGAGTGAGAGTAAAGCAACGTATCATTCTCATTGTGTTTATAAATACTTTCCAGCCAAATTGTGTCAGAAGGGTTTCGCCAAGAAAATGTGTAGAATTGAAAGTTTTCCTTTTTTTGAATAACATCATTCATCCCTGTGGTGAATACAAGTAAAATTATTCCGACCAAAGCGGGCAAAGCCTGAACGAAGAAGATTTTCTTATCTGCTGTCAATGCACCGTAGATTCCGGCTACACTGACACAGATCAGGAAGAACAAACTGACATTGAACCGCCATTCGGGATTACAGATGAAAAATGTCCAGATCAAACCTGCGGCTAAAAAACCGTTGTACAATCCTTGATTGGCGGCCAACGATTTCGTTTTCGGGAACAATTCCTTTTCGAAATTCTTGAAAGTTTTAGGACCTTTAGTCGTCCACGCAAACATTTCCAGCCACATGACATAGAGGTGAAAAAGAGCGACAATTCCGATTACAATTTTGATAATGATTTCCATAGTTTAAAAGTTTTTTGTTCCAACAATCGAGTACATCATCGGGATGAAGTTCCCCAGGTGCTTGATGCGGTATTTTCCGGGCGCGAATTCTTCCGTATGCGAAAAGCAGTTGTAATTTGAAAAATCATATTCCTGCAGGTCTTGCAATCGGATGCCTTGTTTGAGTAAACTGGTAATTACTTCACTCATCCCATGATTCCAGGTAACGGACGTTGTTTCAATCGCAGCATCCCGGTCGGCATATGTTCCGCTCGAAGTTTCCACAATCGGGTCCGATTTGAAATAACGGTAGCCTATTTTTTGGAAGTCATCGTCAAACATCCAGACAACCGGATGAAATTCAACAAAAACGAATTTTCCGCCCGGTTTTAGAAAATGGTTGATTATCGAAGCCCATTTGTCCAGGTCAGGCAACCAACCGATCGTCCCATAAGAAGTAAAAACGATATCGAATTGACCATCCAAGTGTTGAGGAAGATCATACAGATCGCAACAGACAAAAGTAGCATCTGCTCCGGTTCTTGCGGCCAATTCGCGTGCCTTGTCAATTGCTTTGTCTGAAAGGTCCGCACCGACAACACTGGCGCCCATCCGGGCAAAGGAAATGGTATCCTGTCCGAAATGACATTGGAGATGCAGGATATGTTTCCCCGAAATGTCTCCCAACAGTTCCAGTTCTGTTTCATTTAACGAACTTTTCCCAGCCAAAAAGCCTTGCAGGTCGTAAAACTCCGATTCCACGTGTGGTTTCACACGATCATTCCATTGTTGCTTATTTATTTCCTTGTAATTCTCCATGAATAACTTCTTTCCTGTTTTTTACTTCGTCGAAGGCTTCATCGTAATCTGTTCGTAAGGTTCCCATCCAACGGTCCCAGAACAAAAAATACAAGCCGTAATTTCCTTGAAAGTATTTGTGGTGTTGGTTGTGAGCTACGGACGTATTGATCCATCTCCCAATCCATGTTTTTTGAAATTTCGGAGGGAACAGTTCAAATCCCAAATGACCGTAAACATTGATGATGAATTGTCCCAACAAAAAAATGACCAAAGCGCTGCTGTGAACCGGGATAGTAAATGCAATGATAGGAATGATGAGTGTCTCCAGGATACTTTCCGAGAAGTGAAAGGAATAGGCTGCAAGAGGAGTCGGATTGGTCGACTGATGGTGTACGAAATGGATGTGTTTGAATAATTTCGGATGATGGATTGTCCGGTGCATCCAGTAAAAATACGTGTCGTGAATCACGAACATCACCGGAATGGTGAATAGGTAATAGATGATTCCGTATTGATCGATTTCCTTATAAAGATTGGTGTACGGACGTAAGAGGATGACTACTAAAAAGAAAACAGTCGCAAACAGTATAGTGGTTTGCATGGAATAGACCACTTCCATTAACACGCGTTTATTCTTTGGGAAAACCAATTGGATTTTTCGCTGGAAGAACTGGTTTCGGAACAGGATGTAGAAGAGGAAATATGCTCCGCCGGCAATCAACAAATAACGAAGTGAAATGTAATAAGCAATTTTGGGCCAAAAACTAAAAAATGTATCCATTCCTTCTGAATTTATTTAAAGGTCGGAATTTTAGTTGAATTAGCACGAAAGATTTGAAACCGGTTGGTGTTTTATGGATTGGAGCGAGGTGATTTGTGGAATAGCTGACATCCCGGTTCTAATTCTGATCCGGAATGTCAGCATAGGATCCACTAGTTATATTCTATTTGTTTTCTTTGATTGATGGAGCAACCAGGATTCCTTGTTCAGCAGGTTTTCCGTACAGATCCGGACGTAAGTATTTTCCTGCCTCCCGATCCGATTTCAATTCTTCAACTTGTCTTGCTTCCGGATGTTGTTGCAAATAAGGATCGTTTCGTTCTGCATAAACAGCCCAGGAAACTTCCATTCCTTGCGCTCCACCTGCAATAACAAATCGGCCATCTTTGATTTTTTCTGCTATAAAAATAGGTGCATATCCTCCGATTGGAGTCAGTTGGTATGATGCATTTTTATTTACTGCATCGAACCAGTCAGGAAGCTGGACAACTGCTTTTCCGTTTTGGTCAAATGCCACCGTACCACGATAAATATTCAACACTTCATTGGATTCAATAGAAAAGTGGTTCAGATACTTGTTCTCTGGATCCTGCGGATGATCGATACGGAAGTTTTTCGTTCCGGAAACCGTTAAATCTCCCAATGCAATGATATTGTCCAAAGAAGCAATTCCACCACCATTTGCAGGATCGATTGACTGACCAAGCACACCAATGTAACCAACACCGCCGACACCGACTGAATTGGATGTTAAGGGTCCTGTCAGATCGAAATTCTGACCAAATACTCCGTAACCGTCGCGGTAATTTGTTTGACCGGAAACCCCGTTGTAACCGACACCTTCGACACCGATTCCGCCAGTTGTTCTCAGGTTGTTTCCACGAACAGCTACAGCTGCTGTCGCCGCTGCGGTAACTTCTCCTGATAAAGCTCCTGCAGCACCTGAACTTTGTCCGAAAATAGCCGAATTGTTTACAACGGTACTGTTTGTAACTGCCTGGACAACGGAAAATGTATTCGAGGCATTGTTGTTAACTGCATTGATTGAATTACCGGTTCCGGTGAAAAGAATTCCCAATGCTGCGGTGTTCGTTCCCGATCCGTTGATCTGTACCGGCCCGGAATCTGCAGTAATGGTTCTCCCTACTCCCGCGCCACCTTGATCGTATGCACCGTCCAAGGTTACGCCTCCTCCTGCAGGAAGCGTTATTGTATTTCCCCCGCTGATCGAAAGATTTTGCCCGGCAATAGATAAGGTTTGGATCTCGTTGGCGGGATTTGCATCCGCGTCATTCGGATTGGTAATATAACCGGCGTCATTTGTAAATGAACTAACGTTGGTGGGAGCATTTGTCAAATCGTTGTAATCACCGCTGAATGAACTTCCGCTTCCGGATTCTTCAGCATATAATGCATAAGGAACGCTCAATAATTGTGAAGTCCCGCTAATACTGTAAACCGTTCCACCGGCAGGGTCAGTTTCTGTTTTTACATAGTAATTTCCGGTTGACCAGTCGATTCCGCTGAATGATCCCGAAACAGGAGTTCCTGAGCCGATCTGTAAGGTTGCTAAACCATTGATATTTGTCGTTGTTGTGTGGCGTTCGATGTAAACAGCAGTTCCGGATGGAGAACCTGTGAGAATGGAAATTTGTACTCCGACAGAGGTATTGGAAATAAGCGCGTTGGAATTATTTCGAATAACGGATTGATAGGTCATTTTTTGAGGAGCCTGAGCAAAAGTCAATAAACCTAAAAGAGCGAAAGATGTTGTAGCAATAAGTTTTTTCATAATTAGTGTTTTACAATTTTGATGGTTTTAATGCAGGTGTTTTTCGAAGAGATATTCAGAAGATATTCTCCGGAGGCGAAAGAGCTTAGATCGATACTGGTTTGAGCAACCTGAATGTTAGATGAGGTTAGAACCCGGCCGGCTAAATCGACCAGTTGATAACTTAGTTCTTCATCGGATGGACTGATTTCCAAACTAAGCACACCACTTGTCGGGTTAGGGAAAAGCGCGGTAATCAGGGACGACAATTCACTTATCCCGGATGTAGCTCCAATTTCATAAACTTGTTGGACACCTTGGTTGAAATTCCCAGTTGAGGCAGAACTGTTGATGTAATCGACTTGACCGATTGAGTAACTGACGGAACCCCCGCTTCCTGTTGCATTTCCTCCGGAAGCAGTCGTGTTCTGTTGAGAAAATGAATAAAAACAAAGGTTGCCAAATAAAATAAGTGACAGGAGTTTTTGTTCCATAGTAGTAGACTTTTGTTGAATTTCGAATATACCAAATTATCTAGAATCAAGTCGCTCAAAGGTTGAAATAAGTGAGAATTTAACTATTTCAAGAAGAAAGCTATGCCTAATTATTTGTAAACCAACGAACTAGTTTGTCGTTTTGTTAATGGAATGTTGACTTTCAAATCGATAATTAGGTAATGATATATAACTATTTGTTTTTCAACAATCTAATTGGCGAGACTTAAATTGTTAATTTATTTCTAAATTGTTAAAAATGAAAAGTTTAACAATTATAATTGTTTTAATTCAAACAAAAGGTTGTAATATTCATCTCTAACATTAAAAAAGCTAATTATGAAGAAAGTTACTTTTAAAATGACAGTATTGTTGTGTCTTGGAGTTTCCTTGGGTTCTTATGCTCAGGAGTTTAAGAGGGTGTCCCTTCCTAAGGGAATTTACACGGAAAGCAAATCCTTTGAACGGATTAATCAGAAACGTGTCAACAACGCATTTCAGGGAATGGACGAAATCTATGCTTTTGATTTTACTACCGCCCGTACCAAATCTGTTCCGCAGGAAATTGAATCAACAACCCATCTTGCGCTTGAAAAGTCGGGCTTTGTTGCGTATTCAAATGCCACTTCTATTTCAAACCTGCTTGCCACCCGGCCAGAAATCCTATCTGTTCAATTACCTTATGAAAACCAGGTTTTAACGCTCGATTTGGTTCAGGTGAATCTTTTTACAGATGAATTCAAGTTGGAAACCAGTACCCCAGGTTTGGAGAAAGGAGTGAATTTCGGTTTGTATTACCAGGGAACTATTCGCGGTGAGGATGCGGTTGTAGGAGTCAGTTTTTTCCAGGATGAATTTTATGTTCTGATTAACAGAAATTCAACGGAAGATGCAACCATCGAAGCCGGTTTTATACGGGTTCCGGAAAACAAAACAGGAATTCATGTGATTTATTCGGACGATGATTTGAAGAATAGACCGGTTTATTCCTGCGGTTCCGAAGGGTTGGAACAATACTATGAAGCAGTTGAGCGACTTTCTTCCCAAAAGGAGGACTTGGCGCAAATGGAAAAGGCGACATACAAGTGTGTGACTTATTTCTGGGAAACACGCTACAATTTGTATACTGCAAAAGGAAGTACGCAAGCAGTTACAAATCACATAACGAATATCTTCAATAATTTCAAATTGATGTATGAAAACGAGCAGATCGGATCGAAGTTGAATCAACTTTATATCTGGACAACGGCGGACACTTACAATGACGATTTGAATACATTCTCGGCGAACCGCTCGAATTTCGGGGCAAATATCGCTACATTATTTTCGAATACAGGTGGCGGAGGTGTTGCCTGGTTGGATCAGTTGTGCGGAAGTAATGAATATTACAAGCACGGGTTTTGCGGAGCAGTCGGTGGAACTGTAAATGCTATTCCAACTTATAGCTGGGCTGTAAATGTGTCGACGCATGAAGTCGGTCATAATTTAGGTTCACCACACACGCATGCGTGCAGCTGGACAGGTGGTGCGATTGATGGTTGTGGTCCGCAAGCCGGCTACTCTGAAGGGTGTAACGGTCCTATTCCCGCGAATGGAGGAACGATCATGAGTTATTGCCATTTAGTGAGTGTCGGTATGAACTTTACGCTTGGTTTTGGCCCTCAACCCGGAAACCTGATCAGAAGTCGGGTGAACAGTTGTATTACCCTGACTTGCGATACCGATGGTGGTGGACAAACATGTACAAGTGCTTATGAACCGAATGAAACTCAGTCTGCTGCTGCTGCTTTGACAAGCGGTACGGCTGCTTCGGCTGCGATTGCAACTGCCGGAGATGTGGATTTCTTTAAGATTACGACTTCCACAACGACAAACAATGTATTTAACTTGGTTGGGCCTTCCGGCGTAGATTTCGACATGGTGATATACAACAGTGCCGGAACACAGATCGGTTCAGGAGCCGGAGGGACTGCAACCGAATCAGTAACATTGAATGGGCAAGCTGCCGGAACATATGCTGTGAAAGTGTTCGGGTATAACAATGCATTCAGTACAACTTGTTATACATTGACTGCCACTGCGACAGCTGTAAGCAATTGTGCAACAGCCTACGAACCGAATAATTCAATCTCGGCTGCTGCGGCAATTCCATTGGCAACACCGATTTCTTCTGCGATTTCTTCCAGCACGGATCAGGATTATTTCAAAGTCACCACCACTTCTGTGGGCACACATCAGTTTGCCCTGGCGGGACCGAGTGGGGTTGACTACGACCTGAATATTTATAACAGTGCAGGAACGTTGATCGGATCGGGAACAGGCTCAACAGCGACCGAGAATGTTTCAATTTCAAACCTGGCAGTTGGAACTTATACTGTTCGTGTTTTTGGTTATAACGGCGCAAACAGTCCGACTTGTTATACCTTGAATGTTGCGAAAACTTCTGCTTCTTACCTTGGAGAGGAAACAAATACCGCAACATACTCGGTTTATCCGAATCCGACAAAAGACAAATTGGTTGTAAGCTCATCCAATCAGGATGAAATCATGCAGGTGGAAGTGATGGATATGAATGGTAAAGTCCTTTCAACCCGCGAATTGCGAAGCAATAACGTAGTCGATGTTTCAGATATCAGTTCGGGAATTTATTTCGTAAAAATCAGTTCAGTAAATAATGGAGTGACACAAATCAAATTTGTGAAGGAATAACAACGAACTACTAACCCTATTCATGGAAAGGGAGGCGATTATTCGTCTCCTTTTTTTGTTTAGGAAACAAATCAATAATTGAATGATTGTTTGCTACGGTGAAACGGAGATCATAAAGAACCCATTTTGATTGATTTTTGTCCCATTGGAAAAAGTGCCTTCAATTATATAATAGTAAGTACCTTCATTTATGATCTTCCCGGATACGGAATAGTCCAATTGGTTTGAAACGTGAAGTTTTTCTCCCCACCGGTTGAAGATGGTGATTTCCAGATTCCGGATTGCACACTCGCTGGTTAATTGCACATGAACTTGTTGGTCACCACAACCTTCTTTCCCGATTTTTGTCGGAGCGACGATCACACAGGAGTCTGCAGTTTTCTGGGCAAACAGGATTCCGCCAACCATTAAAAAAGTGACAAGTAGTACTATTCTTTTCATGGTTTACTTTACAGCCGGATTGGAGAATCGTTCATTAAATTGAAATCTTTCTAAACTAGGCAAATTAACATTCACTTCCTGAAAGAATACTAAATTTGTACCCAAATTTATTCGTTATGAAATGGTTTCTTCTCCTATTGATCTTTTCCACCTCCAGTCATTTTTACGCACAAGACAAGATTGAAATTTGGAAGCCGAATAAAAAAGGCTCTTTTTACATCTATTGGGGATGGAATCGTGGAGCTTATTCGAAATCAGATATTACTTTTTGGGGTAAGTCATACGACTTTAAAATGGACAATGTCATAGCGAATGATCGTCAATCCTTATTCAAAGCGAATTTGTATTTCAATCCTTCCACCATGTCTATTCCGCAATACAATTTGCGTTTGGGATATTATTTCAAGGATAAATATGAGATTTCGTTCGGTGCAGATCACATGAAGTATGTGATGAAACCTTTTCAGACGGTAAATATGAACGGGCACATCGAAAATTCAGGAACTCCTTATGATGGTGTCTATAACAATCAGGCAATGATGGTGGACACCTCATTTTTAAAGTTTGAGCATACGGATGGATTGAATTATTTGAATGTGGAAGTAAGAAGATCCGATGCCCTGATCAATGTGAAACATTTCAATTTGAGTGCTGTATACGGAGCAGGAGCCGGGGTTTTGGTTCCAAGAACAAATACCACCTTATTAGGGAATCCAAGACATGATGAATTTCACCTTGCCGGATACGGACTAGGTTTGGTCGGAGCGATCAAATTAAGCTTCTTCAAATATTTCTTTATCCAGGGGGAAGCTAAATACGGTTTTATCCATATGCCGGATATCCGTACAACCAGAAACCCGGAGGACAAAGCAAAACAGCATTTCTTCTTCATGCAATACAATATTGTTTTCGGAGCCCAGTTTCAGTTGACTAACCGGGTGAAGAAGAATAAATAGCTGACTACTACTTTTTGCAAGGCACAAAAAGTAGGAAAAATACCTTTGCAATTACAACCATCAAGCAACTTCTTTTTCCTGACCGCTTAGCGGGAAGAAGGGATCACGATCCAAAATGAAAATCCAAAGTTGTTTTACAAACACTTTAGATTTTGCACTTTCCGGAGCGGTTATCTGGAAAAAGCCGCTTTTACTTTCAGTCGAGAAATTAAGTAAACAAGTCTTGGCTTTTGCTGCGAACTAATGATTGCACTTTCTTGTAATTGAGAAGTGTCCAAATAGCTATCGAGATACGAATCATAATTTTTTTCTAGATACCTGATTTTCAATAGTGTACGAGGTGTTATCTGAAGTTGGTGACGTAATATTGCGAAATTACCTCTTTTGGGTACTTCAAGGTTAATTATAACTAGGAATTATTTCTTTGCTTTGAATAAAAGGATTTTCGGATCACCGGCTTGTCCTTCGTTGGAAATATACAAATCGCCATTGGGCATAATTGCAATTCCTTCTGCTTTATTGAATTTTCCAGGATCCAGAACTTTGAGATGGATTATCTCGCCCTGGTCATTAAAAACAAATAAGTAATAATCCGAAGCACTTAAGACATAGAGCAAGCCGCTTTTAGGATGAATGTAGATTGCTGAAAGTTGAAATTTCAATGCAGCTTCCTGCTCATCCGGGTTCTTTTTACTTGGTTTTGTCGGCAATTGAATCTGGTTCTTGGCTGCAAATTCTTTGATGGAGCTGATGTCGTAGACATAAAGCGGTTTTTCTTCCAGTTTTTCATGTTTCAGATCGAAAGCATAGATTGTCCGTAGATTCCTGAATTCAGCACCTTTGGCAATTTTACTTTTGGAGCCGATCAGCAAGCGATTGTTTTTCGGGTCGAAACACAAGCCTTCGTTATCCTTATTCGGGATTCCGGTTGCGATGGAATCGATACCCGGCTTAGCGGATTGATAATTTTGAATGCGGAATAGGGTAGCGTCACTTCGCAGTACAAAAATGTCTTTTCCTACCATTGCAATTCCTTCATAGTCGCCGGATCCTGCAAAATGGATTTTCTGTTTGATTTCCTGTTTTTTCAAATCGTAAATGAAAATCAATCCCTCTTCATCCTGGACACAACCCAAAGTCTTTGAATCGATAACAGTAATTCCTGAAACCTCCCGTAATTCGGAAGGAAGCACCATGATTTGATCCTCCTGCTTCAGATCATAAGGAATGGCGTCTTGTGTAAAGGACTGGAATCCGATGAGACAACAAAGGGCAAAAAGGAATTTGCTTGTCATGGATAACTAACGATTGGAGGTCATATCGTGAAACACTTTTGCATTTCGGATGAGCTCGATGAGTTCCGGTTTTTTGAGTAAGTGGTCACTCAGTTCAACATAGCGTGTTTTTTTTCCTGTCCCTTCCAACAGCCCATACTTATTTGAAAATTCGGCACCTTTACTGAAAGAGAGTTTCACCCCTTTTTGAGACGGTAACAATACGCAAACCATTCCTTTGTATCCGGGACCGTAACTGAATGCAAGCATCTTTGCAGCGATGTCCAATTCCTGATGACTATCCGGAAGTTCCTGTTCCAACAAATACTGGGTTTTCAGAAATAATTCCCGAACTGCATGTGGATAACCACCTAAAAAGATTGCCAAGGAAGAACTCATCAGATATCGAATTTCCGTTGATTTAAGTCTTTGAATTTAGTCACTTTTTGAATATAAAGTGCCCAAAGGATGCTTCCCCTGTAAAAGGATACAGGAGCCTTCTTGTCCAGTTTTTTCCATTTTCTCCTTTCTTTCATGGATGATGGAAGATGGTTGTAGAAAGATAGATGTGCTCTGAAAACGGCCCAAAAATGTGTGAATTGTCCTCTCAGTAAAAAGATAAATGCTGCTAAACCATCAAAGCAAAGTCTTCTGAAAATGACATAAGCTAATCCGGTGCGCTGATTTTTATGGATCATCAAAAGACTGTTCCTGAAATTTAAAAAAGTCTTTTTAGGGTTCATATAATTGAGAGTTCCTCCTCCGACATGGTAGACCACACTTTGCGGATTCACTTCGAAATGAAGCCCCAGGCGTTGGATTCTCCAACACAGATCGATTTCTTCCATGTGTGCAAAGAAACGTTCGTCCAATCCACCAGTTTCCCAATAAATTTTTGATCGGATCATCAAGCAAGCTCCTGTAGCCCAAAATATTTTGGATGGATGATCGTACTGACCTTCGTCGATTTCCACGTGATCCATTATTCGCCCGCGACAAAAAGGGTAGTGGTATTTGTCTAGAAAACCTCCTGACGCTCCGGCATGTTCAAAATGATCTCTGGATTTGAACGAATGAACTTTAGGCTGGCAACCTGCCACCAATTCGTTTTTCATGGTTTCAACCAAAGGTAAAAGCCAATTTTCACTGACTTCCACATCACTGTTGAGTAGAACATAATAATCGGCAGTTACTTGTTTCAGGGCATCGTTGTAGCCTTTTGCGAATCCGCCATTGGAGCTGTTGACAACGATTTCCAGTTCCGGAAAATGTTCTTTTGTCCAGGAAACCGAATCATCCGTTGAGGCATTGTCAGCCAACACAACCCGAAACGGTTTTGAGTGAGCGACTACCTCAGGTAAAAATTGTTTTAAGAAATGTAAGCCGTTCCAATTGAGAATTACAACGGCAATGTCAGGATTCTGCACAGATAACTTCTAATCTTGTTTGTAATAGTAGTTGCTGTTTCCTCCATATTGGCTGCTTCCACTTGTATTGTCAACGCTGTTGCTTGCGTTGTTGCGTTTCACAAGCATTTCCTGCCATTTATAATTTTGTTGTTCTCCGACCATGTCGGAATGCAATAAACGGTATGCATTGTTGACCAAATCCGGGTTGTAGAATACGAAACGCTTGTTGCTGAAAGTCTTGATCTTGTAATAATGCCAGATTTCGTAAGGATATTCCGATGGCGAGGTTTGTTTGTCAATAATAGTGTTCGGCGGACCGTATTGCAGGTAAACTCTTCCGCGATCCGTTTCAAAACCGTCCTGGAAATTGTTGCCATAATTTTGTTGAACAAGCACTACGTTTTTCTTGTATATCAGCCATTGGCTCGTAGCATTGACCCCTGAAGTCTGAACCCAGAATTGTTGGATATGTTTGCGATTCAAATCAGGGCTGTTTGCTTTCAAAGTTTTCATGATTGATTTCACTTCCGCAGGTCGCGCGATCGGGATCAAACTTGCCAGGTAATATTTTGTCGAATCATCTGTTAAAGAAGCCTGGAATGATGGATCCAGAATGATCTCATCTACATTTTCAGCCATTTCGATATCGTTGACACGTTCGAAAAAATAATCTGCAGTCTGACCGATGGTTTTACTGTTTCTGTCAATAATCTCCAATGTGAGATGATATGAACCGGAAGGCAATTTTGAGATATCAATGTTTCTAAGAATCGGAACAACAGGAGCCGGTTTTATTTTGGTGAAACGCGAAAATCCGGGCATTACCTGGCTGGTCTGCGTGGAAACTATTTGTTGTCTTAAGCCAAAGCTGCTATCCTGAACCAGGTTGGTGTTATACAATTCCACATAGTACGGAATGTGATTCATGCCTTGATTGTAGAAATTTGAAATTCGGGGAATGATTTCATAACCACTTTTATGAAAAGGTGACTGGGTGTTTGCACTCGGACTTGCAACTTCCGCAACCAGGATATCTGAAGAGGAGATACTCGTGAATACATCTGGAACATGCACTTCAATTTGTCCGTCAAGAGATTTGTCATCTCCATACAGGTCTTTCAAGCTTACATGTGCGGTGTATTTTCCAGGTTGTAAAGGAATCCGGATATTATCGAAAAAATCTTCCACGATAGAATCGCGCATTCTGGGGCTTTCCAATGCGAAGGCACTGCTGTAAACCGTATCACCGGAAGGTTCACTCGTTACGATGGTCGAAACGGCAATTTT
This sequence comes from uncultured Fluviicola sp., assembly GCA_965650135.1. GTDB lineage: Bacteria > Bacteroidota > Bacteroidia > Flavobacteriales_D > Crocinitomicaceae > Fluviicola. The sequence continues at coordinate 100,508 of CBFGNC010000011.1, read as the reverse complement.
CGCCTGTAAGACCGAATCAACAGGTGCAAATTTGATAGTATATGCTACATATTGAAATTGTAAATCGATATACGGTCCTTGTTCAGGCGAATAATAACTTTTGTAATCAATGAATGCTTTCATCTGATTTTTCTGTCCAAACGAATTTGAAATCAGAACAAGTAAAGTCAAAACCACCAAAAATGGATTTTTCATAATTCTAAAATAGGTCTCGTAAAGTTAATGAATTTGGAAGGATTTACCGAATATGAAACCCGATAAACAAAAAATCATTGATTAAACGGTACTGATTTTCAGGTAACAAGTAAATAACTTTTATTTTTTTTTCAATTAATACTTGCCAAAAAGGAAAATAGCACTACTTTTGTCGCGGAGAATTGGCAGAGTGGTCGATTGCGGCAGTCTTGAAAACTGTTGTACCGCAAGGTACCGTAGGTTCGAATCCTACATTCTCCGCAGGAAGACATGAAAGCGCTGTATAACGGCGCTTTTTCTGTTTTCTCAAAAGATTTGCGCCAAGGAGAAACACTAATCCCGCCAATACTAACAATGCAACCGAAACAATATCCTCATCGAAAGGCGATCCTGGTGGAACCGTCATTGCCCGGCGGTCGCTGGTATGTTGAATACTACATTTTTAACCAGGTAACCGAAAGCCTGGTCCGGAAAAGAAAGTATAAGACATTCGCCTCATTACCCAATGACAGTGCTCGAAAACGTTACGGAAAACAGATTTGTACGAAAATCAACGACCTGCTACCCTATGCCGCAATTGGGCTTCCGGAAAGCATAGACAAAAGCAGTGACCGGTCGAAAACTTATTCTTTAAAAAAGGGAATAAACTTCGTTATTTCGGTGAAATATCCAATTGAAAAGAACCGGAAAACCTACCTTACATTTACAAGTATTTGCGCCCGATTTGAGCTTTTTTGCGCCAATATCGGTTGGCCTACAAATGACATTCGAAAAATAAACAAGGAAGTTGCACAGCAATACATCGATCATTTAACGCTGTCGGGAATATCTCCAAACACGGTAGAAAATCAATTCATGGTTTTTCGCTTAATATGGAATCAACTAGTTACCCGGAAAATAGTTGAAATAAACCCCTGGCTGGGAAGCGACCGCCCTAAGACGATTGAGTCAGACCGGAACGAAGCATACAGCCGGGAGGAACAAAAGCAATTAAAGGCGTTGATCCTGGATCAGAACCCGAAGGTTTGGCGAATCGTTCGGTTGCTCTATTATTGCTTCATTCGGGAAAGTGAATTGGCGCGATTAAGAGTAAAGGATGTTGACCTGCAGAATAGACAAATTTTCATTTCCGGGACCAACTCCAAAAACAAAAAGCGGGGTTTTGTAACTATGCCGGACAGCATAGTTGAAATGTTTCAAGAAATGAAACTCCAGGACTACCCAGGAAATTACTTTTTATTTACCCCGGAACTGGAACCAGGCAAACACCATGCTTATTCCTCTGCCTACTACAAGAAATATAAAAAGATCCTGGATCTCACCGATATAAAAGAAAAAACCCTGTATTCTTGGAAGCATACAGGGGTTGTTGAGGCATATAAAGCAGGAGTAAATATCAAAGCGATTCAGTTACAATGCCGACACTCCAGCATAGAGCAAACGGACATTTACTTGAAGTCTTTAGGGATGGGGGAGAATACCGAGTTTGTACAGGGAATCCCCGAATTGTAATGGATCAAAAATCTATAATTGTGTAACTAACTACAACCACAACCATACCGTTACCAATGACAGTAGGATCGTCACCGGTATAAGTAGAAACGCTCAGCTCTTGTCCTATCACATTAAATGGAGCTTCTGAATAAAGATCTGTACCATCTACAAATGTTTGGGTCGATTGCGCTCTAATTATAGCGATCGCGTCCTCAGATGGCAGAGAGTTTGTAGGTAAAATTGCATTGAAACAACCATAAAAGTTTACTCGTTCACTTGAATAAGGCGAGCCTCCCCCATAGCATCTCCATTGGATTTCCTTAATGTTGTAATGTTGCCCTGGTCCTTTTTGATTTGCAAAAGAAGTCGAAAGCACAACCGGATTGGAGCCTAAAGTGGCAATTTGTGCATCCGATAAAGGTATTGTTTCTGTATATTCGGTATTTGCCCCGCTGCCGCCCGAGGCCGGGCTAAAACCCATAAATGGCGTCAAGTAGTCAATCAATTCCTCTGCGGATGCAAAAGTACTTGAGTCACTTTTCTCATATACTGTGTAAGGATAGTTGAGATTTCCCCCGGATGGTTGAAGTTCAATAATAGCAACATTGGTCCCGTAAGATTTTGCCGTAAATGGTGAGGTAAGGTGATCTCCGTTCGTGGAGATCTTTAATTTTCCTCCAATTTCTGTAATAGTAATCATGTTTTAAAAATTAAGTTTTAAACTAAGTGTTTTTGCGGGTCCACATAGTTCCCTTTTGGATCCCGCATAGAGAAATGTAAATGTGCTCCGGTCGAATTACCGGTATTACCGGAATATGCGATAAGTTCTCCGGTTCTTACCGTATCGCCTTTTTTTACTACCGATTTGCTCAAATGAGCGTATCCGGTTTGATATCCGTTTTTGTGCTTGATGAGCAACTGGTTTCCTCCGGATTCATTGTAGAAAACACTGGTGACAGTTCCGGGACCGGGAGCTTTAACCTTTGTTCCGGATGGAACCCCGATATCAATTCCTTTGTGATCTGTGGAGGCTCCCGCTTTCGGGGAGTTTCTTTTCCCATAGGGAGATGTAATTGGACCCTCAACGGGCCAGGCGAATTGACTAATAATTCGTTTCAGAACATACTGAGATAAGAGCACAACAATTATTGAAATTGCTACAATAATAACAAGGTTCCGTATGTTCTTATTTATTTTCAAGTTTTGCCTGGATTACATAGCGATATTGATAAATGAGAATAATCGCAGCCAGTACGACCGCGATTATTACCAGTTTTTTCATGCTGTATGTAGCAAGATTAAAGTTCATTACTTTTTCTTTGCTTTTACAACTCTACCGCCTTTTGTGTAACGGTATCCCTTTTTAAGGGTACCGTTTGCTTTCACGCCCTCTTTTGAGTTGCTTCTTCTTTTGGTTGCACGTTTTTTTGTAGCCATGATTTTTGTTTTTGAATTGTTACAGATTGTGTTTGTTCATATATCTTATTGTCAAGATCATGACAAAAACAATGATTATTACAGTTATTACTGTTGATGTTCCCTTGTTTTTCATCCGTTATCCTTTAATGGTGTATGGATTTACATATTTCGTGCTTTCTGCCACAGGTACGCTGAATGGAAGCGGTGTAGGAGAAGAAATAGCAGGTGCGAAAGCCTTTGCATCCAATGCATGTTTCCATTCATACCAGGATGTAGTTTTCTTGCCCAGGACAGAGAAAACCGCACTTTCCGTTTTTGGTCCGAATTTATTATCCTGGACCAATAGCGTTAACCCTTTTGGTCGGGCAATCATTTTGTTATAGTAATATTGGATCCAACCAACCTCACGGCCTTTGGTTCCATACTTTAACACCGCATCATTTCCGAGTGTGGTCGATGTGCTTGGCGTTTTTGCCTTTGCAGGGGAAGGTGCATCCGGACTTGCAATTTGTTTTTCGATTTCGTCGTCCGAAACTTTCGCGCCCCGGGTTCTGTAAATCAAATAAATGATGAGAACCGCCAGTACCGCGATCAGTAGTAGAAATCTAACGTTTGGTTTCTTTTTCATGCGAATGTCTTTTTAAAGTCGTTTTGACGGTTGGTCCATCCTGTACCATATTTGGGCCAGTCAGACATGTTTTTGAAGTCGGCAATGCGGCGAGCGGAAAGTTTAGAGAACCATTCCTTTTCGTTTAAAGGGGTGATGCGGGCGCGGAAGTTTTCGACAATCTCGTCCTTTGTAATGTTGGAATCTTTGATTCCCATTTCCTCCCGTTGAAAGTCTGCAAGATAACGTTCAGCGCCGGTCAATCCGGAACCCCAAGCCCAGGTAATAATTACCGCCTGGATCCGGGGAAGGTGGTCAATTTTGTCCAATGGAAAACCTGCAGCATAGACATTTTTCAGAATAGACAGGAAAATAGAATCCGGCATATTGAAAAAATTGTCAGCGGTTGGAGCATATCCTAAACGAGCTGCATTGTTTTTAAAGGTTTTGTAAGTAATCCCTTTGTTTGTGTGCCAGCCCGTTTGCCCTTTGAACTCCCAGGGCGCAGGATCGGAAGAGGCATTGTCGTCCGGATCGCGTGATAAACCGCCTTCCCATCGCTTAATGAATACCGCCAAGCGGGATAATAAAATGTTTTCTGCCATTTTGTGAATGATTTGATTTGCAACAAAAACAAGGAATACAGTCACGATTGTGATTATCAATAATGCTTTTACAACCGGTTGTTTCATTGTCAATTTCGTTTTTTCAGTTCCTCTCTCAATTCGTGGACCTCTTCTTTCAGTTTTTCCAATTCAAGAAACAAGCCCTCTGCAAGTTCCCGCCAAATTTTTACCGCTTGTTCCGTATTATCCAGTTCGCTTTTTTTTGCGGTTGATTTCCTGGTAAAACCCCAGGTTATCAGCGAAAAAAAGGACCCGGAGGAAAACAGAGTAATTATAATTTCCTGCATTAGAATTGGTAGGTGAGATTTTGTGCTTTTAACTGCCGGTCGAGTTTGGAAATCTCGCTAGGGTTCAAGTCTCCTTTGATCCATCCGGAAAGGTCTTCGTCGTCCATATAGCCGAAAAGGTTGTCACTGGCCTCCCGGACACCGAAAGCGCTTTCAAGTTTCACGAAATCAATGTCACTTTTTAGTTTTTTGAAAGTCGAGTTCAAAAGCTCATCGTCCGTTCCTGGTCCGTCCATAGCCTCATATAAATCGTTTGCCATGGTTTTATACTGCGGATCCGTGTAATTTGCTTTTTGCCCGGAAGCCTTCAGTGCGTCAATCTCACCTTTTTTCACGGCGGCTTGTGACGCAGTTTGCAACCTGGAATGAACATACTTGTACATCAAATAAGCCAAGACAGCAATTACTATAATGAAGATCAAACGCTCAATAGGAGACATTTTGAACCAAAAGTTCGCTAAAAAGTTCTTTGTCTTCATTATCTAGCGATTCGTGCGACAAGAATTATTAAAACTCCCACAATTGCAAGTGCCATGGCTAAAATATAGACCGAGTTTTGATCGATACGGGTGTCGAGTGCAATATCCATAATGAACTATTTTTTGCGCATTGACAGCGCGATAATTAGAATAATGATTGCCGCTAAAATTCCACCCATGATGTAAAGCTGGCGTTTCTTTTTTTGTTCGTCGGTTAATGCCGCGTCCGGGTCATTCGGATCCTGTTTGGATGGAAGTACCAAATTGACTGCATACGTCGTGCTATTGTCATAGCTTTTGCTATCGGGAGCGCCGGATTTACCAACCGCCGTTTTTTCGGGGGTAGTCGTTTGAGAAGGCTGTGAGTATGATGGAATGGTGGTTTTACCCGTGCCTAACATCGATTCTTCTATTGCCTTAATTGCTTGTTCACTTGGGTTCATAGTACTATTTTTTGAGTTTTTTCAATTTCTTCATTAAAAGCAGCACGAAAACAACAAACAGAATGGCAACAACGCCGTAAATGATGTACTGCTTGGTTTTTTGTGCTTGTGCATCCGAAGCAGTTTGTGTTTCCAGTGCTTTCGCCTGGGCTTGAGCTGTTATTGTGGAACTGGTTTTGATTGCATCGGCTGTCGCGTTGGCTTCAATTTCTTTCGCAGATTGAGAAATACCTTGTCCTGCGAGAATTTTTCCTTGCTCGTCCTTGGCTTTCAAGGTTTCACGAATTGCATCCATGTCTTTAACCAACTGAGCCTGCAAAGCCTTTTTTTGTTGTGCCTGGTCCAAATAACTTTGACCTAGTGCTAATTTGCGATCACGGTCTGCAATGTCTTTTGCTTTGTTCGCTTTTGTAGTACGGATTTTGTCGTTTTTGGCGTCATTGATCCAGTCGTTCCCCGCTTTTTGCAGGTTCACAATTTCCGTGGTTAACGAATCATATTCGGCTTGCTTCTTTGCAAGGATTTCCGTAAGTTCTATTGTAGTTGCCATTTTTTACGATTTACGTGTCATTAGCATGTATGCAATAATGAGTACCGCAATAATCACGGCAACCCAAATAATAGTGTTTGATGTGGAAGGGGCATTTGCGCCTGTGGCGGAAGCTTCAGCGGCTCGAGCGTTTGCCTCTGCAATCTGAAGTTGATTTGATTGGTATTTTGTGTTGAATTGTGCGGTTAACTGTGGCACTGCATCAACAATATTCCCAATAAAAGATGAATTCATTTTCACGGCTTGTTGACTCGTCCCGCCGACTGCACTTGCCCCGGAACCGGTACCGGTGCCTAAAATATTTACCATGTCTTTATTTTTTAATAAAAAAAACCCGCCCATTTCCGGACGGGTTTTCACATTTGTTCAATGGCAGGATTAAAACAAGCCGGAAGTGGAGGCCAAATCGTCGGCTGCTTTCAAATCGCGGTACATGCGTTGAGCGGTTGAAGCCTGAGCACCAGTGTATAAAACGATTGTAAGCGAGGTTCCTGGCTGAACCGTAACCGTGGTGAAGTTCTCAGGAGTAACCATTACCATAACACCTGCTTTGCGAAAGTCCAATTCTGCATACTCTTTTGCGAAGTCTTGAGAACTTCTCAATGCACGCATGTTGAAATACTCAATAAGCGGAGCCGCATAAGGAGAAACGAATACCGTCGAAATAGTTCCGTCATAGTTGGCAGAGTTCGGAGAATTGTCCAAAATGTTCAACGAGGTGAAACGAGCGCCAGTAATACGAGTAGGTGAGGTTGCAGCGTAACGAAGGAAGTTCCCAATTGGGCGACCCGGATCGTTTGAAGTTACTGTAACAGTTGTGTCAGCGGAACCTAAAATAATACCGTCGTTGATAATTGCATCTGCGGACAACGCTGTTTTAAGGGCAGTAGCATCTGCATACATTGAATTAACCAATGCGCCTAAACAGACAACTTTTGCAACGGTGTAAGTGTTGGTGACAGTGAAAGAAACGCTTTGCGCTCCTACCCCTTCACTAATAAGGGTTTTACCTCGTCCTTTACCCAAAGAGTATTGACGTTGAAAATCCATAACGAACGGAACGGCTGTGGCATTTGGTTTTGTAGGGTCAATAATCCCCCCGTCTGGGGATTTCACCGGGGCCGTTTGCATAGCTGGATGCAGTAATGCGCCTAAATTAAATGTTTTTGTCATTTCTGATTTTTTTTGATTTTTTATTCTTCCGAAGCTTTACCAAGCTTCAGGTTTCCGGAATCAGCGTCGACGTGTTTTGGCACGAATAGATAAACAGCCATAAATGCGAGAACGAGAACGATGAGAATCCAGCTTAAAACTTTTACATTCATTTGAAATTCGTTTGTTGAGTGACAAAGATTAAGCAACTAAAAATCAGTGTTTCCGGTATGTGCAGGTAACATTTGGTAAGTCCGGAAAATGACTTGAAAAGAATAAAAAACCATCTATACGGACCCGCATAAAACAAAAAAGGCTGCACCTGAAGTACAGCCAAAAACATCTATGCAGGATCCGGGATTACTTTTTCCAAAAGATTACCGCCGTAAGAATGGCATTTAGTCCTAAAGACAAATTCCGTTGGCGTTTTACCCGTTTTAGTTTGTGAGCAAGCTTTTCCATTTCAACCTTGTGGTTATTACGGATCAAAGCTATTCCGTTCTCGTATAGCTGAGATTGTAAGGAGTCTTTTGCATTATAAGTGTTGATAATAGAATCCTGGGCGGCTGCCTTTGATTCATGAATTTCAATTATCGATTCGTAAAGCGAAATGAGCCCGGAAACCGTATCCATATAGATGGAATCCTGCGAAACATATCCGGCGAAATCATTGTCAATAACCGCCTGGTTTTTTCTATGCTGGAGAACTGAAAGTGATTCCTTAACGGTTGGAACATGATCCTTATACGCTTTTATCACCATATCACATTTTTCAATTGAATCTTCCAGATGTTTAATTGTCGATTCATGAATTTGGATAGATCGACGCAAGGCGTTGTTTTTTGATTCTAAAGTAGATTTTTCCAGGTCCATTTTGAGTGGAGAAGAGAAAGGGGGTATTACAAATAACTCACAAAAGAGCCATGAAGCGAGTGCAATTATAATAATAAGCATACTGTATTTTTTAAGTTTTTGTTTCATAATTAATCTATCAAATCATTCAGGGAAAAAGGAACTCCATGACAATCAAAGAAAGCGCGTAGAACCTTTGGACTAATCTGTTTGGAATCCTTCGAATTGTATCCGGCAGATTTCAATTCTTCGTAGTAGGTTTCGTTCATCAGTTTCGATAATTGACGCGGGGAAACTTCGATTATTTCCGCTAGTTCGGACTTAAATAAGGATTTTTTTGATTTCAAGTCTTTCATAGGGTCAGTTTAAGCGCAAGGAAATTGGTTCTGTGAAATCACCAGGCAAATTCCGGAGGTGATCCATTGCCTGACCAATTTCGGGGAATGGGTACTTATCTTTGGATGGTTGCCCCTCGTTTGTCTTGAATAAGACCAAAATATCTGCCGCACGAACCAACTCCGGAGGAATGGAGGCCAGTGAATGAAAAACATAGACAAGATCCAGGTTTTTCTGCTTACTGTCATATACGAACCGCTTTGTTTCCTCTGTGAGCTTTGATCCTACGTATTTTGTGGCATCTTCAAAAACAACCAAAGAATTATTTAAGTGCTGTTCGATTAGTGAAAACATTTCGCCTGGTTGCCCGAACATTCGATACAAACCGGAATTCCATTCAGGAACGGCATCATGTGGAAGCACGGGAACCGGGATGAGTCTTAGATCCGGGCGGTCGAAAGTTTCCATTGTTCGCCAGGAGGAAGAATCAAAGGTGTCTACTATCAGTTTCTTAGGATGTTTAGACGGCAAAACGATGTTCTTTTTTACCCAGCCTGTTTTCCCTTTTCCACGCGCCCCGGCTACCAATATAACTAAGTTATTTCGAGACATAATTCCTCTTAAAATAGTTCAGCTGGCCTGTGAGCTGCGTCACTTTTATGGTCAGTTCCGCCTTTTCTTTTTGTAAAAGCCGTTTGGACTTGCGCAAAAGCACTTGTGAGACAATAAAAAGCACTGCATGGAAAACCGTTAAAATAAGACTCATGTGGTTTCCGGCTTCGTTCCAGCCAAAGCGAAAGATGGTCCACCCCAATTCGAAGTGAGAAGTTATCCAGTTCAAAATCATGCGCCAATAATTTGAATGATTTTACCTCCCAAACTTCCCGTGTACATGGTCCAAAAGGCAAACCCAGCGTTGATGTGGAACTTTGTCGCTGCACAGTAAGGAATTGCCGCCTCTATAAGTCGCTTAGTTTCCAAATCCATTTGCTTTTTCGCCTCGTCGGAATCCGGATAAAACAAGCGCATCATTTTTTTTATGTCATCCTGGTAAGACTCGAAGTCCGCTGCCGCTTTTGATTCAAGTTCCGAAAGCTCACCACCCTTGTTAAGTTTGTCGTGTGCTTTGGACATTCGTTCAATAGCCTTTTTCCCGCCGCGTTTTTTCTTAAGGGTTACTGCGGCAATGGGAGGGAGCAACAATCCCTCTCCTGCCTTCAGCATATGAACAAGGTTTTTGGCTTCTTGTTCAGCGTCGTATGGTTCTTCCGGTTCCGGGGCCGCCGGGGCTGGTTCCCTTCGAGGTGAAAAATCACTCTCAAGCAGAGCCGGCTGATCTAATCCCAAAACTCCCGGTGTTTTTTCCTCCGTTTGTTCCGAAATCAGATCCGCCAGGTTCACAGCGGTATTGAATAAATTATCAACCTTGCTCATTGCTGTCTTGTAGAGTAATTGCCTCAGTTAAATACTTGTACTTCGAGAAAATTGGCGTCAATGCAGACACGTTTTGGATTGCCTGACCGTCAAATTGTCCGGTTGCAAATTGCATCGATATCCTTGGGAGTACCATTGCAACCTTTTGCATTAAATCAGATTGTTTTCCTGTGGCGGAAAAATCTTCCGGATTGATTCCTAAAGATTTCAGAACACCGGCGAACGTTTCGACCGTGGTAAGGATGTCTCCTTCCATTTCAGCTATTTTCGCGTGACTAGCGTCCAGTTTTTCCTGCAACTGAGCAATTAATTTTTGATCTTCTGTCATTGGTTTGTTTTTTACGTTTTAAAAAATGCACGAATACTCGTTCAAAGTATGTCAGTTTGAATTTTTGCCGGGCTAAGCGCTCTGGGCGCACTTGAATATTTTAAAGCGGGGGAATCAGTTTACCTAACCTAAACTTAACCTAACTAATATAGAACTGCACTGATTATCCCCGCTTTGTCTGTGATTTTTAGAATCCGGTGTGTACGTCGCCACCGTGATTGAACAATGCACCTTCACTGAATACCAACTTTTCAACTACTGATGACAGTGATTCCGGAACCGGTAGGTTGTACTTCTTTTGGCGGTTTGTCTGCACTGCCTGTAAGATTTCCATTTTCCGAGCTATCGGACGTTTCGGATCGTCTGAAAACTGGATAATCATAGCGTTTTCAGGTAGTTCAACAGGAACCTCTTTTATATCGGGGGTTGATTTCGGAGAAAGTGCGGATTCAATAGCTTGACGAAGCAATACTTTTGAAGGTGCATCGGCTGTGAAATCATAACTTTTTCGAATCAATTCAAGTCGCTCAAAAAATTGATTTCTTTCGTCTAAATCACCAATATCGGCGATTTTAACGTAATTATCCGGAATAACCGTAATGGGTTCAATTGGTAATTCCTGGCTATTTGCGACTTTCAGAATTCGTTCAAATAATTCCTTGAAAGAGGCGCATTCACCGTGGTTTTGCTGAAAAGTTTCAATTTCTGAATTCAGGTTTTCGCGCTCGATTTCATTGCGATAATTGACGGACCCGCCGGAGGAAGAAAATTTAAACATTGTTTTCTTGTTTTTCAGCAAATAACGGTTGTTACCTGCACGAAATCAATGTGTAAACCGGAATCGTATGGAATAAGAAACGTGCGTAAACCTTTCTGTATTCCTTGTAAACCTATTTGTTTTTAATATAATTGGGAGTCGGTTCCGTATGACAAAGTTCTGAATGCAACGTTGTTTGTTGCTTATTTCACCGGAACCGTTATGAATAAAGGAATACAGAAGCAACAACTTTTGTTGCTTCAATTGAAAATCTTGTTGATTCTTATATTTTAATCAATTATTGACGAAAAATAATAATTGAAAAGACAACAAAAGCAACAATTTAGACAACAAAAAAATAGAGTGGTGTTGCTTTTGAATTCCTTATTTTATCTACCTTTTTTATTTAAATCAACAAAAACAACAAAAAAATAGAGTGAAGCAAAATAATCGTCTTTTCCTTCTTTCATCGTTCAGTAAGAGAATAACCATTGAATTCCTAAAAGGTATAATGTCGACCTTGAGTGGACCTTGACCACAAAAAAAATCCCGATCCAAAGGACCGGGACTATCTTATTTGTACGAATGCTTTATTTCTTAGCCATTACAATGTTTTCGCGATCGATCTCTGCATAACCGTCCGGATCTGTGGTAGACTCATCGTAATTGATTGTAATGACGTTTTTGGACCAATCCAGGTTATACACCTGGGTGTAGGTGTCGAAGGTGATTGTGAGCTTGTTATCGGTGTTTTTGTAGAAGAATGACTCGGTATAAGAGTCCCCGTCCAAATTCATTGATACCGTGCCGCTTCCATCCTTGGAGAAATGGAACTTTCCGCAATCTTGAAAGGTTGCTGTGCTATAGGAATTAATAGCCGGGTTCATTGATCCTGAAGCATAGATATATTGAGAAACGTCCCAATCACCGCCTTTGCTGTAAAGGTTTTTTTCGATTTTTCGCTCTTTGGAGCAAGAATTCAATCCTGCGAATACTAAGACAGCGAACAAAGTTAATAGGCTTAATTTTTTCATTTTAAAATTGATTTTGTGAAACAAATGTAACTAATTGATTTCAGGTGAATACTGCGGTAAACCACAATTGTTATTTCTTTTCCACCAACGTTTTTTTTGTATTCGGGTGCTATAAAGAGGTTTTACGTTATTGTGAATTAGTATTTGTTGTACAGGCTTCAGTAATCCATCATGTGCCAATAATTCATACAAATTTATTGTGTTATTGATAAAATAGGATTTGGAATTCGCTGCCCAATAGAGCTTTAGTTTGTCAAATTCTTGAATCAAATTGTCAAGGTCTGAATCCCTTTTTATCGTATTGAAAATTTTAATTATAGATTCTTCATCCGTTCCCAACCCTTCACAGGCAGTACAAATTTTTACCACTAAAAATTTGGAATGTTCTGTCTTGGTTCTTAGTCCTATGATGGAAAAACCCTCTTTTAATGCTTGGTTCTGTTCTACGATCACTATCGAGCTTTGATAATGAAGTCCTAGAAAACATTCTAATTTATCGCTATATCCTTGAAAAACGACCAAATCACCCTCTTTGTATTCATGCTCTTTGCTGTCCACAACAAGAAACAATTTTCTGTTTAGTGAAACCGAAAGGAATAGATCTCTATCGGCTTTAATGTAGTGTATTTCCATTTTTGGTATTGTTAAATTAAACCATCGTTCTGAATTCGTTGAAACAACGATTCTAAATCCGGGAATACATTGTTTTCATCCGCCGTAAACAATAGGTTTTCAATGTAGCTGTCAAAATTGTTATCCGCTTCCGGACATTTCTCTGTGCAGTATACCTTTTTAATGGTTAACGCTACTCTTTCCCCCCGATCCAATGCGTAAATCTCACATTTCAGGATTCCAGGAATTCGGCTGTAAATCGTGTAAACGATTTGTCCTTTTTTGAATACAGGTGCTTTATAGCAGTGTGAATCCGCCTCAGTGGTATAAATCATACAATGCGGGCAGATACGTCCAGGCTTTAGCGGCACAAGCACGAAATCGGTGTCCTTGATCTCGTGCGCCTGGTATACCAACGCTTTGTTCCAATCTGTTATAATGCCTTCTTTTGTGCTCTTCACATATACAACCGAAGTGAAGTCTTTAGGAACCGGCATTTTCCAGTAAAATTCAAGCTGTCCGCGCGTAAGCTGAACAACATACTTTTGTCTTTTCTTTTTACGCGGTACCGTATAGCTATTTTTCTCTCTTTCCATCATTTCAATTATTAAAATATTTGTATTTCGTCCATTGTATCAGTCTCAGGTTCTTTGGCTCGTTAAACCATTCTCAAAAACTTTCCAAGTCGGGGAATCCATCATTCGCAATGAAAATCTGTTTTTCCATCTCGGTTAAGGTTTCGCCGTTGACCTGCACGGATCTATCTCTCGGGTTCACGAATACCACATCGATTCGCTCACAGGTGTTTTGCAAATGCTTTTTGAATTTCTTCGTTCGTACTCCGGTGCAATGGTCCAGGATCATTCCAACCTTGAAGCGCTCTTTGGGATCTTCCCGGAGCGTATGGATTTTGATTCCGTCTGCAATTAATTGAATCGCATTCGGGAGGGTGTAGCCTATTAGCATATGTATAGATTTAAATAGAATAATTCCTTTCGCTGGTGTAGTTGGCTGCCTCTTCAATCGTTTGCATCATGACATGGCCGTCTACTATCACATTCATAATTTTGCGTAGCTCTTTCAGGCTTAAATTGCATTCGAATGAAACCTCTACATCCGGCAGTTTGTGTTTGTTGTGTGTAAGCCCCACAATTTTTGCGGTTTCTAAAGCAGATGGAAGTAATCCAAAGAATTTCATTGCATCCGCTTCACACTCTGCGCGAAACTTATATTCGATACTTTCGCCTTTCACCTTCTTTTTAGTCGGTTTCACGCTGTTTTCCAATCGGTATAATTCTTGTTCCGTAAGGAATAATTCGCGTGGAAAAACAAACGGACGGCCTTTTCCTTTGACATCTATTGTTTGCCCCGTTTCGTGTACACTGTCTATCGGGAAACTGTACGTTGTTACATATTCCTCTCCCTTGCTGTTTTTCGCTCGCTCTACCTTTAAAAACTGCTTCGCGCATTGGTTTATATACGTGCTGGAAGTTGCTCTAATTCCGAAGTGCGAACGGATATCGTCCGCGGTCATTTTGATTTCTGAAACCCCAAATTTTAAGAAAGCATCTCTAAACCGTTCGCGCATTTCCCGCACAATTTCCGGTTCGGAGCGTTTTACCAAGTTGTAGAAAGCATCAGTTTTATAGGAATCTTCGTCAAACCAAAGCCGGTCGGATTCCGGCGCGATTATTTCTCTTGATTCCAGGTCGTTAATGAGTTCCGGTAGTTCAGCTCGCATCATCTCTTTAAATCTCGGGTTCTTTCCTTTAATGCGTCCCACTTTTTCAATCCAAAGCCTGGAATCGTTTTCATCAATCCGGACGAATGTCTCATCATGATTCGTTGCCATAATGAAATGCATCATGTTTGGAATATCGGTTTGGGCTTTGTTTTTCTCATTCCGGGTAATTGTTTCACTGGTGGTCATGTTTTTCAGTACGTCATAAGCGGATGCTTTATCAAACATCGTTTCCTCACATGCAACAACCAGTTTCGAAACCCATCCGGCGGTAAAATCACTAAGAAAATCTTTTGCTCCAATGATCGACATATTGCTTTTGAAGATCATTTTTACCAGGTTGATAAACGTACTTTTCCCGGTGTTTTGCTCCGGACTGGCTAATACAATAATGGGTAGTTTCTGCATGGGGTATCGGTAAAGGATGGTGAGATAATCCAGGATCATTCCGTTTTCGAATCGTTCGCCAAACAAGTGTTTTAACAGGTTTTTGATTGTGGGGTAATCACCTTCCCTTTTTTGGTGTTTCAAGTCTGCGTATAAATTCCAGTGTCCGTCGATTACTTGCTGGTAATTGGTGTGGTTGGCAATATTGGTAAATCCTTCAAAGCGTTGTATTTGGTGAAACATGTCCTTTCCGTGGTCCATTTTGATTGCGTCAGATGTCCAGGGTTCCAACACATCTTCAAGAACGGTGTCACCCGATTTTCCGACCGGCACCGGCGTTTTCTTAATCTTGTAATAAGAAACGCCTATCCGCATGTATGATTTCATGTCGGCGGGAATGGAAATAACTGGGTGTCCTTCTTTGATCTCGTATGTGGATCCGTAATAGATGAATTTCCGGTTCCCAATTCGATCTTGATGGAATCGGTAAAACTCGGTTACCTTGTCTAGCTTAAACCAACGATTCAATTTTTTTCGTTCGATATCGTTGTTGATCTTTTGAAAGAACAAGTATCGGCCCGGGATCTCTCCTAGGTATTTTACTTCTTCTTTAACTGCATCGGGTTTCCCCAGGTAAAGGAGCAAGTCGTCAATTCCTTTTGGCGATTTCGCTTTTTCATCTGTTTCAATTTTATTGATCGTTGCGAAATAGTACTGTATTTTCTGCTTCGGAAAATATTCGAAAGTCATTTCCTGGATCTCGCAAGCATATTTATAGAAGTCGCGCGGTCGGCGCGTTAGATCCCGGTTATTTTCCAGGTCTTTGATGGAAATGTCCCGGCAATCACCATCCCAAAGAATAACAACGTTCTTGATGTTGCACGCCTGGATGAACATAACGATTTCCCGGTGAATCTTTCCATTCTGTTTATCGCGAAAATGGGAAATGCTGGTAAGTCCCACCATTGGTATTTTATCATGACACGCTTTGAAAGACTTGATTTGACCTTCTGTAATGAAAAGCGTTTGAATGATCGGGTTCCCTTCATCATCTTGATTTTTGCATTCATACAAATCGATGAGCCAAGGATGCCAAAACGGAGTGACAATCCCGTCCTTGTAGTCATATTTCCCTTTGCAAAAGTCTGCGTACATGGGATTTAGTCTGCGTTGGCAGTAACATTCCTCGCGCGGACCTGCGGAAGTTTCGCCAGTTTTGTATGTGTATGGCTTGCGGGTAAGGGAATACTGAAGTATTTCAATATCTCCGAATTCGTTCGCTGTAAAAATTCCGAACGCTCCGCGTGTTTTTGCCCGTCCGTTTGATTCGTCAAACAAATCTACTTTGTTGTGCTCCGGATCGATTCCCAATTCTTCCAGGCGCTCGTTCAGGTATTCGTCTTTGTCAAACTCTACAACTTCCCAATTCTCGAATTCTTCCGGGGTTTCCTGCTTTCTACCTTTCGCCTGGAACAGGATCTTTTCCTCCGGGTTGAACCGAAATCCTTTATTGAAAAGTGCTTGGTATTTATCTTGATATTGTTCTAGTAATTTCATTGTTCTTTGAATAAATCAATGATTGTGACTCCCTTTTTTCTCAACGTGCTTTTTGTTTTATCATTCAGGTGATCCTGAGTAATGAAAACCGCATCCAAACCACTTGTTTTGTGTATAAACCGGAGGGTTAGAAATAATAAGAATCCGTATCCTGTAAGGTCCATTTCTTCATAAATGATTAAATCTGCCGTTTTGGGTACCTCTTGTTTCTCGTTAGTTACTTGAAAGGGTTCTTTGTATGCATTTGCGATATATTGCGCTCTACTTGTTTTTCCGCTTTGGGGCGGTCCTGTAATAATTGTTATCATAAACTCACTGTTTCAAAAAGATTTCTATTGCTTTAAAGATTTCATGCGGCACTTGCGGCACTACTGCATTTCCCGCAGCTCTCAATGATTGGTTTCGCCAATTTGAAAAGGTAATACCGTCCAATCCGGAGGAAATCCCATCATTTCCATCACAAACCGGGGGTTGAGTTGGGAAGTTTGTCCATGCTCGGTTATCAGATCCGGTAAATTCGCCGCACCCTGTCTTTTCCTTGTTTTCGTGGAACTTCCGCCTTTGTAATTTTGTGCCGCCGGGGTTGGTAACAGTTTCCGGATCATCATTTCTCTCAAACTCATTCCAAACCCGTTTCCGTTCTTCCCGCTCTTTTTCGCTTTTTCCCTTCTTCGATCGATCTTTTTCAAGTCGGTTCCCCCGCTGGTTGTGTCCATTGCCGTCGGAGTAGGCAATAATCCACACTCTGTCTCTTCTGTGGGGTGCACCAATGCCCGCAGCTGGAATAGCAACCGGTTGGACTGAGTAACCTTCTTTTTCAAGATCAATACAGATTGAGTTGAGCAACAAAGATGCTTGTCGTGTGTATATTTTCTCATACTCGTCAATGTAATCGAGGCGCACACATTTTTGACTGTCCACTCTAACGAACACCTCTCGTTCTTCCATGCTGAGGATACCAGTAACGTTTTCAGCAATGACGAAAGTGGGCTGAATTTCCCGTATTGCTCGTAAATATTCAGGCCATAGGTAACGGTCGTCGTTTGTCCCGGATCTATTCCCGGCAACACTAAACGGCTGGCAAGGGAATCCGCCTGTGATAATGTCAATTCTTCCTCTGTAAACAGTGAAGTCTGTTTGAATGATGTTTTCATGTGAAGTTGCTTTGGGCCAATAATAATTGAGTGTCTTTCTGCAAAAGGGATCTAATTCGCAGTGCGCTACGTTTTCCCATCCGATCCATTCGGCGGCTAAGTCAAACCCGCCAATTCCGGAAAACAAGCTCAAGTGTTTTAGCATTCGTAAGTCAATAAAAGTGATTCAACAATAGCTTGCCGTTCGTGGCGGGGAAGTGCGTTGATTTTTTCCGTCATTCGTTCAACCTTGCGCTTGATCCGTTGTCGGTCTGTGAAGTTCTTTCCCAGGAATGCGGTTGTTGCCAACCGGTGTTCATTCAAATCGAAATTCCAGTATAAGCGCTCCGTTACGCTTCTTGTTCTCACCCAAGTTCTGAAATCTTCTTTATTCCAGGACTTGAACTGTTCATCATAAACCGGATCAGGATAATGGGACACAAGCACCATGGCACCTATTTTGTTTAACCGTTCTATCAACTGGAAAAAACGTTTGTGCTCCGGATCTTCCCAATCGAATTTTCCATAGTACTTGCGCTGGTGTGTTCTGCTTTCCATCCGGTAAGGTGGATCAAAATAAAAGCAGTCGGATTCATCAATTTCGCCTCTGTCTATTGCCTGATTGATCCATTTGATTGAGTCACAGTTCCAAAAACCGATGCTGTAATCTTCTTTGGTATGAGTATGGAAGGTTTTCGGATTTATTTCGAAGCAATAAATTCCGGTGAAAGAAGCTCCGCTATTTTCAAGGATTTTACTAATAGTTCCTTTTCCCCCGAATCCTTCGAAAAACCAGCCACCATCGGGCACGTGATTAATTATAAACTCAGCTACTCCGGAACCGGACTTTGCACCGGTAAATGATTCTTTTATGAGATTTTGCATAGTTATTTATTTTAGATATCGCATAGTTATTTTTGGCTGTGGGATCGTACAGCTATTTTTGGCTATACCTGGAGACATAGTTGTTTTTGACTTTACGGACCGGATAGACGTTTATGTCTTTGCTTCAGCACACAATAATTAGTCTGCCAGTGCAGGAATGCTGCTTTCGCGGTGTAGCTTTTTGATGGTCGCTACAATTTCAAGGGATAGTTTTGCTATTTCGGCAACTGCTAGTTTGATTTCTTCCCGCTGATCGAAATGATAAATTGGGATGAGTTCTCCGAACATTTTCCCGTTATAGGATTTTGCGGTTTCCAATTGGGAGTAGGGGAAATTTCGAACCCGGTCGCGCGAGTCCAGGAAAAGCCAGTAAGCCGTGTACCACTTTTTATGCGAGTTCCCGAAATAAGGCACTGCCGTGGGGTCGAAGTAATTGACCCGCATTTTCTGTAAAAGGGTATATAGATAATCGCTGGTCCATCGCAAGTAATCGGTTGCGTGGGATATGAACATTTCGTAGGCGGTTTTTCGTTGGGTAACGACCCATTCAAACGTTTTTACTTCCGGCACTTCGGCTCCCCAAACGGGAAAACTGATTTTCAAGGAGAAACGGATGTCTCCGGGAATTGGGTCAATCTCTGCGGTGAACATGGTTGCTATGGTTTTGGATGGATTCGACAACGGCGTTGCGGTCCAGTTCGTTAGTAAATAGGTCTTCTACTTTGCATTGGAAGAAAACTGCGAGTTTCAATAGTGCCGGGATTCCTATTTCCTTGGAAGACTTTTCAGGGATATAGAGCCAGCCCCGGATCGTTTCTTTGTTCCGGAATAATTGCTCCGGCGCCCATTGCCAAAAAATAATCCGGTCATTCCCGCTAAGCCTATCCAGGCGTTCGAGTATGTTGTACTTATACATTGAATTCGATTTTTCCGGTGTAGAAACATTTGCTTTTCCATATGGCAACTGTGGCAGGAACTTGGGGCATTACGTCGCGGGTAATGTATAGGTGTTTGTCCGTTCCCCAATAATAGGTTCCAACGATTCCCATAGGCTTGCGCTCTTTGTCCAACATGTAGATGTAACCTTCTTCTGCTTTCGTTAAAGGATTGAGCATGAATTCAAAGTCATTGTACATGAAGCATGCGCCGTTTTCAATTTCATTTTTTCTCATCGTTTTCAATTTTTAGTTTAACTTCTTCAATGGCTGCTATTAAGCAAATGCGCCGTAGGTATCTACCTCTTATGGATTCTACTTCAAACCAAAACCCCCCTTCATTATTGCTTTCGGGGCGTTGTTCCCATAATTCAGGAAAGTTTGCTTCTATTATTACATATGGGTGATCATGAACAAGCCCGTACTTTTTGAGGAAGTAAAAGCAAAGCCCTTCGTTTGTGTATGCTGAACGTCCGGTCCAATCACCCAAAGCCAATTCGTAAATTTTCAGTCGTTCTTTTGCTGAAAAGGGAATCTGTTTCATATCTCATCGATTTTGGTTGCGTTAAAGTCCGGGCGTTCCGGTGTGATCGGTTCCGGCAACTCTGTGAATAGGTCTGCCGGTTCCACATTGAAAAAAGTCGCTATCTGAAATAATTTTTCGGATGGGATGTCTCCGGAGTCCTCCTGTTGTAGTTTCTTCCATACTCTCCAGGTTTTCGGAGTGACCCCTAATTGCTGTGGTAACCAATTCGTAGCCAGTTTTGCTTTTTGGTGTGGGATCTCGTTTAGCAGCTCTTCAATTCTATACTTCAGCATCTGTTTTTTTGATTTACAGTTAAAAACCTATTTTTACTTATAGCGAACATTATTGTTCGTCAAATGTTGCAAAAATTTTTGCAACAAAAACAATTTAAGTAAAAATTTTTTCATGTCAGTGAAGAGAAGAGTAATTGAAGTCCTTGAAAATAAAGGAGTTAATAAAGAAAAATTTTTTTCAGATATAGGTGTTTCTTCGGGAAACTTTCGTGGTAAAGCTCTTGAATCTTCTCTTTCGAGCGATGTCCTTGCAAAAATTTTAGCGATGATTCCGGAGGTAAATGCTAATTGGATTTTGACGGGGTACGGTGAGAAATTTTACCAAAAACCTGTTGATGATCCCGACATTCTGTTAAATAAATCAAATAAAACAGAAAAACTTTATCAGGAGTTATTGGAAGTCAAGGACCAGGAAAACAAAATTCTACGGGAAATGCTGTCGGAGTACCAAAAAGCGCCAAAGCGCCAAGCCTAAAAATGTGATAAAATCCCTATGGAAAGAAAGGAAAATAAAGGGGTAGAGGAAATAGCAGAGTTGGATCGCCGTAGTTTCCTACATTCTCCGCAGGAAATTGAATCCCGAAGGTGTAAACCTTTGGGATTTTTTCTTTGGTGACTTTCCGGAATTGTTTTCGGTAAAGTCATAAGAAGAAAAAGCCTAAAGTTTTCGAAGAAAACGAAGGGATTCAATTTGATTAGCTGATCCCCTCCAGGATCTTCAATCCTACATTCTCCGCAGGAAATTGAATCCCGAAGGTGCAAACCTTTGGGATTTTTTCTTTTGGAAAATTCACAGACGTAATTTCTGGCAGTTCACACAAAAGAAACTGCGCCTGTTCTTTACTCCTGTATATTTTTTTATAATCGGCAAATTGCAGCGCAAACACCATGTTTTCGTATGCGCCAACCAATGTTTTTTCAACTCATAATTCTTTTTCCATTCCAGGAATTGAAAGCTGTAAATGCGAGCTTCTTTGATCAAACTGTTCAGTTTTGCTTCGGATAATTTGCCAACCACCGATTCCGGATGTATTTTGATGCGATACAATACTTCGTTTTTGATGATATTGCCGACGCCTCCGAAAATATCCTGTTCCAAAAGTGCATCACAGACCATCAGGTTAGGACGTTCTTTGAGTTTTGCTTTGGCTTTTTTCGGATCCCAGGTATCGTTCATCACATCACCACTCCAGTCGTAATGAGAATCCAGGTCTCCTTCTAAAAATTTGACCGAACAGGAATAGAAGTTCAATTCTCCGTTTTCAAACACGAACGATAAGCGTGCAGAAGCTTCCGGTTTTTGTTCGTCAATACGGTAACTTCCGAACATCAGAAAATGGATCTTCAATGTAAATCCACTGAAACAGATCAGGAAATGTTTGCCCCAGCTTTTGAATTCAAGCACTTTTTGACCTGCCAGCCGCGACTGGTCAATTTTGCTGTTTCCGCTCACTTCGACGATCTTCTTGCGGTTAAACTTTTGCACTCCCTCTTTCAGGATGACGATGGATGGACCTTCCGGCATACTTTTTTATTTATTTTAATTTGGAAAGTTTCCACCGGATTTGTGTTATACGATTTATCTGAAAAATTGCAGTATTCACAGTTTGGATCAGATCGGTGGTCATTTTTGTATTTTTATTCTTCCAAGAAGGGTAAGAAAATGACACCGAAAGAAGTTTTAGAAAAATGGATTCATTTGTTCAATGAAGCAGACGGCGAGAAAATTGCTGAATTGTATGAAGAGAATGCGATCAATCACCAGGTTGCGAATGAACCGGTAATTGGCAAGGCGGCAATCAGGGAAATGTTTACAAGTGAATTTGCAAGTGCCAAAATGGTCTGTATACCGGAGAATATCTTCGAAGACGGCGAATGGGCGATTTTAGAATGGAAAGATCCGAAAGGAATGCGCGGGTGCGGTTTTTTTCATGTGATTGATGACAAAATTGTTTTTCAGCGAGGTTATTGGGATAAGTTATCCTTTCATAAATTGTACGATATTCCTTTAAACGTTCACTAAGCTAACACATGAAACAGGCAGATCTGATCAGGTTGATCGAAACCAATGACCTCATTGAAAGAATAATTACGATTGAACGCAATGCATTTCTGAAAACTGCCGGAAGTACCGATACCAATATCTATTTCATTGAGGAAGGAAGTTTAAGGGTTTTTGTTGTGGATGCGGACGAAGAACGAACCATTCGATTCGGTTATCAAAATAATATTTTGGTTTCACTCGATTCGTTCCTGACTGAAAAACCTTCTGAGTTTGTCATTCAGGCAATCAAAAAGACACGTGTGAAGGTCATCCCCAAAAAAGGGTTCATGGAGTTTATCTACCAGGATGAAAATCACCTGAAGTTGTGGGTAAAAATCCTGGAAGATTTGGTTATCCAGCAAATTGAACGTGAAAAGGACCTCTTGACCGCTTCTCCCAAGGAACGTTTTGAGCGGGTTTTGAAACGCAGTCCGATCCTGTTCCAGGAGATTTCCAACAGGCACATTGCAAACTATTTGCGGATGACACCCGAAACGTTGTCGCGCTTGAAAAAGCCTTGATTTCAATCAATGTTTTTTGAATGGGAGTTCATGACCTTTGTCAAAAATAAACGAGATGAAAATACAGACAGAAGCATTGTTGGTTGATTTGGCAAACAGGACCAAGCAGCTCATCCAGGAAGCCAGGACTTTCATGCAGTTACCTGAAGAAGTACTCAATCACAAACCAGACGAAACCAGTTGGAGCATTCTGGAATGTCTGGAGCATTTGAATTTGTACGGACGGTTTTATCTCCCGGAAATCAAAAAACAAATTGTTAAGCAACTCTCTTCCTCCCCCTCAATCCCCCTCCAAAGGGGGAAGGAAAATGCTGTTTTCAAAAGTGGATGGTTGGGCAATTATTTCGCCAATAGCATGTTGCCAAAGGCAAAACTGAATAAAATGAAGACCTTCAAAAATATGAATCCGGTCAATAGCAAATTGGACAAACAGGTCATTCAAGAGTTTGCGGATCAGCAAACGGAATTGCTTCAATTGTTGGAGGATGCGCACAAAATCAGCTTGAATAAAACCAGAACGGCGATCAGTATTTCGAAATTGATCAAATTGAAATTGGGTGACACGTTTCGATTTGTGATTTACCATAATCAACGGCATATGGCGCAGGCGCAGCGAATTGAAAATTTATAATGGAGAATTGAAAAGCAGGAATTTTCAAAACATTCTCGATTCGGGAAACTATCATTAACTCCTTTTCAATTTTTCAATTTTTCAATTTTCCAATTTTCCCATTCTCCATTTTTCAATTCTTCTACCCAATCCGCGTTCCGTTTTTCACTGTACGCTCCGGTTGTAATAAAGTCACTTCCTTATTTTCTCCGATTCCACCTAAAATCAGGCACTCGCTCATCATATTGGCAATTTGTTTGGGCGGGAAATTGATGACGGCTACGACTTGTTTGCCAATCAATTCTTCAGCCTGGTAAAGAGCTGTTACTTGCGCGGAGGTTTTCCGGATCCCGAATTCTCCAAAATCGATCGTGATCTTGTATGCCGGATTGCGGACTTCGGGAAATGGTTCCGCGGCAATAACGGTTCCGACGCGCATTTCCACGTGCATGAATTCGTCCAAAGTGAGTGAATTGCTCATAAAATAGTTAAAATTAATTTCTTGAAGTTTGTTAAATCAACTATCTAAAACTCAAATTTGAGCATAGGATATTTTTTAGCCCATGCTTTATTGGCAGCTTCGAAACGCTTATGTTCCTGATATATGGAGATGCAATAATAGGTCAAAGATATTGCTGCTATCCCGATGATGCAATGGATCAGAATTTTAGATTTTTTACTCATGACGTCTAAATTGCTAATTAATTATTCGACTTTAACCAATTGCTTTTCGCTACTTAATTCCTTTTCCATTTGTTTGGCACAATCGAGTAGTTGTTGAATGCTTTCTTCAGAAACGACATTTTTTGTTAGTTGGTTATTGGAATATGTTCGAATCTTTTTTACCGGATAGAAATCGATTTCTAAACGGTCATCTGTGTAGCTCATCTTTTTTTCGTCAGTTTCTTCGTCATTAGGATATTTTTCGAGGTATTCATCCCATTTCGCAAAATGCTCTGCATAAATGATTTGTGTGATTTCCTCATTTTCGTATTGAATTATTTTCTGAGAATAACCCAGCTCAGCATTGTATCTGGAGTCGATTTTCACCAGTGTGTGCCTGTCGTAATAGCCATAAAGGGCGCCGCCGCAAGAAGACATGTTTGGGTAGAAATATTTTGTCAGATTTGTCTTTTTTGATGGTTTTATTAAGTTTCCAATCTCTTCCTTTTTTTGTTCAATTGGTTCAAGAAAACGAACCGGATATTCCAATGTAAATAATTTATTTCCATCTGCGAATCCAGTTTTCCACTTAATTTTATGCGGTTCGTATTTTCCTTTTTTAATTTTCGCTTTCGCAGTATATTCCTCTTCTTCTGTCCATTTTCGAACTGAGCATAATATCTCTTTGTGCCTTTTCATGAAATTCATCAATGCGGTATACCCCGGGTTTCTAATTGTATCGGTCGAAGAGGCAATGGACATGATTTTGCTATGGAAACCCTTTTTCCAATTGAATTTTGTTTTTAGAAAATGTGCCAATTTAGAATACTTAATTTCAGTAAAACTATCTGGAGAAAGGTAAAGTCTTGCTGGTTTTGTGAAATCAATTCCTGTTCCACACCCATAAAATACAGATTTGTTGTGATATAGAATTGTTTTTGAATCGTATAAAATGAAATTGTTTTGTCCGTAGAAAACCGGGGCTGAGAACTCAAGGGAATCTTCTGAATAGATAACCGGAGATTTGATGACGTAGAGGTAGTCTTTTTCCTTTTTACAGGAGGTAAGGGCACCTGTTAGAATCAATAAAAAGCATAAAAGACTTCTTTTCATAAGATGATTTTAGTAGAATAACTTACCCTAATTTAGCTGCTTTATAATTGTTTTAGAACTATTAGGGATAAAGCCTTTCTTCTATTGATTGATTGGTGTTTCAAATTGATTCTAACAAAACAAATCCCCGATTCCGTGCGCATTGGAGTCGGGGATTTGCTTTATTCTAATTTGTTTTATTTTCCCAATAAGACATCCACTGCTTTTTTCAATTGTGCATCTTCACCTTTCAACATGGTGTTGTAGTCGTTTGCTACTTTGAAATCCGGTTCGCATTGGTTGTTTTCGTAGTATTTACCGTCCATGGTCATGACCCCGACCTGTGGAATCCCGAAAGTCAGTGAGTGATCCTGTAAGTTTTCCCACCAAACTGCTGTTCCTGTTCCTGGTACTGGCATTCCGATCAGTTTACCGATATTCAACGTTTTGTAAACAACCGGGAACATATGAGCATCGGAGTAGTTTCCTTCTCCCATGATGACACAGCTTGGTTTGGTCCATTTGGAACCTGGTTCAATTCCGATTTTTTGGCCTCTCGGCACGAAATTGATGTATTGTTTTCCGGACAAAAAGGTCGCCAGATCGTCATGCAACCAACCTCCACCGTTGAATCTGGTGTCCACGATCAAGGCTTCCTTGTTAATGTATTTTCCCATTACCTGATTGTAGAATTCGCGGTAGCTGTTGTCGTCCATTCCGCGAACATGCATGTAACCCAATTTACCATCAGATAATTTTTCGGTCATTGCCTGCATGCGTTTCACCCATCGTTGGTAAAGCAGTTCGCTTTGCATTCCAGCAGAAATCGGTTTAATGATTTCGTCCCAACGTTTTCCATTCGACGGATCATAAATGGACAGTAAGACCGGTTTGCCGGATTTGCGATTCAACAGGGAGTAATAGTTCAATTCCGGTTTGATTTCCACACCATCGATTTTTTCGATGATCGCACCGGATTTTATTTTTGTTTCGGAGCTCACCAGCGGGCCTTTGTCCAGGATTTCTGCAATCTTCAAACCCGTTCCAGTGAAACTTTCATCCAGGATCACACCCAATTGTGCTGTCTCATCTGCATTTTCGCGACGTGGATAGAAACGGCAACCTGTGTGAGATGCGTTCAATTCACCCAATAATTCGCTGCACATTTCGGCAAAATCATAATTGTTATTGATGTGAGGAAGGAACTTTAGATAGGTCGATTTGTAATAATTCCAATCGGTTCCCTGAAGATCTGCAACATAGAATTTTGTTTTCACTTGTCTCCACATGTGCTCGAACAGGTAAGCGCGTTCTGCATAACTGTCTTGTGTGCGTTCTGCTTTGAAAGGAATGTCTTTTCGTTCCCCTTTTTCCAAATCCAGTCGCGTTAATTTTCCTTCAATCACTGCAAAAATATTCTTCCCTTCCTTGTCCATGGAAGTGCTCCAAACACCTCCAGCTTTTAAGGGAATCAATAATTTTGTTTCGTGATCCTTGAAGTTGCGGACATATAAATTGGTTCCGTCTTCATTCGGAGTGAGGTAATACAGTTTTTCTCCTTTCGGATCCAGGAATGCATCTTGCAGGAAGGAAGAGTTTTCGGTCAATCGCACCTGGCGATCCATCAATCCAGTCATGTCGATTTTTAATGGCTCTGTCTTTTTGGTTGTGTCCGCTTTTTCACCTTTTCCTTTTTTTGCTGTTTCGGATTCCTTGGTCTTATCTTTTTCCTTGTCAGTCTTCTCCTTTTGTTCTTTCCAAAGCTCATAATCGGCTTTTTTCATTTTGAACAAGTCAAAGGCATTCTGATCCAGGAACAAAGCATAAGCATCTTGCTGGGAACCATGGCTTGCTACATTTTTCATCCCGTCGCGATTGGAGAACCATAAAACTGCTTTTCCATCCATTTGGAATTTCGGTCCGCCATTCGAGAACCCGTTTTGTGTCAGTTCAAGCATTGGTTTCCCCCCGTTAACATCCACTAATCCGATTTGTTCGTGCCAGTTTCCATCCTGTAAGTAAGAAACCAATATGTACTTGCTGTCCGGAGCCCAATTGAATGTTTGGTCGCCATCACTATAAGAATAGTTTTTGTTTGCGGGTAACACGTTGCGGATCTTTTTACTTGCGATATTGTAAACGCTTACTGCGGTTCTGTTTTCCAGGAAAGCAATTTCCTTTCCGTCCGGGGAATATTGCGGTTGGAACGATTCATTTTCAGTAACAACCAGTGCTTCTTCTTTCAAAAGGGTAGAGGCGTAGAAATGACTGTCTTCTTTCCGGATCATGGTTGTCTGATAAATTCCCCAGATGTTATTTCTTTCGGATGCGTACAGAATTGCTTTTCCATCGGGAGAGAAGCTGACATTGCGTTCCTCTTCCGGTGTACTGGTGATCTGTTTGGTTACACCGTTTTCAAGTGAAACAGCATATACATCGCCATGATTGGTGAAAACAACCTCTTTTCCGCTTGGTGCAACAGCAATTTCAGAAGCTCCACTTGTTTCCGAAATGTTTTTGGTATCCGCGTTCCGGTCTTCCGCGTTAATTTGAATGCTGACTTTTTCCGGATTTGAACCCTCTTTTTGGGTGTAAATTTCTCCATCATACCCGTAACAAAGTATGTTGTTATCGGAAACTGAGAGGAAGCGAACCGGGTTTTTATCAAACTTTGAAACCTGGGTTGCTGAGCCTGGTGAATTCGGATTCATTTTCCAGATATTGTAGGAGCCGCTTTTTTCGCTCAGGTAATAAATGCTGCTTTCATCGTTATTCCAAACCGGATTCCGGTCTTCTCCTGCAAACTCAGTTAGTTTGGTGAACTTATCGCCTGTTTTTTCATACATCCACAAATCCCGTGTTACGGATGATTGATGGTGTTTTCTCCAGGAATCTTCGTATCCTTTTTTATCATGAAAAATCATTTTTGTTCCGGCTTTGTTCCATTTGATGTTTTCAGCTGCGATCGAAAGTTCCTGTTTTTCGCGTCCGCCATCAATCCCAACAGAATATACTTCGCCCAAAGCTCCATAAGGAAACTGTGACATAGCAGCATTGTCTACACGGGAGGCAATGAACACGATTCGTTTTCCATCCGGTGAAGTACATTGCGGATAATCGTTGCTTGAATGAAGTGTGAGCCTTTTAGTTGCTCCACCGATTAACGGAACGGAGAATACATCAAAATTCCCGTAGCGGTCCGACGCGAAATAAATGGTTTTTCCGTCGGGTGAAAATACCGGCATGAAGTCATAGGATTCGCTCAAGGTTATCGGAGTGGCAGTTCCACCGGTTGCAGGAACCTGGTAAATGTCTCCTTTGTAAGTGAAAACAATGGTTTTTCCATCCGGTGAGATGATCGGGTAGCGCATCCATAATGGAGCGCCAGGTGTCTGTTCTGGTAGGTTCGGCATTCGAAGGCTCATAACCATTGCGCCAATCATGACCCAAGCAACTAGTTTCTTCATACATTGATTTTAGAATTTTAAAAGTAAAGAAATTATGCAGAACAAGGACGAGACAAATGTGGGACGGACTATATCTAATTACGAATCACGGATGCCGGGTTACAAATGGGAAAAGTTTAGAATATTGTCCGGATTATTTTTTTTTCTTTGGAATCCAACCTTTGCAGATTTCACACGTTATATTCTTAAATAATATTTAATAATATAACTTTTAAAAAAGTAGCTTATGAAAAAAATTACCCAATTATTTATGATGTGTCTGGCACCGGTAGCGTTCGGTCAGACAAATTATACAGTTAATGCACAAGCGCAGTCCTGGTCTCCGAATGACCTGACCATTGATCTTGGGGATTCCGTAACATGGATCAACAATAACAGTGGGTCGCACAATTTGAACGGTACAACTGCTACATATCCTTCAAATCCTGAGTCGTTCTCTATGTTGACAACAGGTACAAACTGGACTTTTGGAAAACGCTTCAACATTGCAGGAGTTTATATGTATCGTTGTAATGTCCATTCTGCAATGATGACAGGAAAAGTAACAGTGGTCGATCCTAATTTAGGATTAGGAGAAAATGCTGCTTCAACAATCAGTTTTGGACCGAACCCAGCAACTGAGACGATTACTATTCAGACGAAAGCAACAGATTTCAACGTTGTGATCTATGATATGTCGGGGAAACAGGTGTTGTCGGAAAATTTGAAAAACAAGAATCAATTGAATATTGCTTCCTTAAAACAAGGGACATATGTGATTGAGATTAATGCAGAAGGAACCATCCTTCAGGAGAAATTGGTTAAGAACTAAGATTCCTTGTCAGTATAAAGAGCCCGATTCAGTTTGTGAGTCGGGCTTTTTTATTGAAAGCTGATTCTCTTATTTCTCATTTGCCCAATAATAATATATTTTCTCCTTGTTAGCTAAAGCGAGAAAATCGGGTGAGCTATAGATTCCTTTCAAATCGACATAAACGAATCCGGCATTATCCTTTGCTGCTTTTTTTTTCATTTCCATCAATTGGTCTTCATTGAAATCACTAAGGGCTTTTATAGGGCTAGGAGTCTTTATCATGGATTCCCCAAAGAGTTTTAGTTTCTTGGACGTTTTGCGACTTTCAATAATACGTACTTCCACTTTTTGCCAATCATATTCAGTTGTTTGATCCTGGGCATATGAGATGGAACACGTTGCCAGTTGAAAAAATAAGAGAAGAATACCAATTTTTCGCATTTTCAGTTGGATTGAGTTTATGTAAGTATAGTGTTTTTTTGAGATACTGGGCATCAACCATTGCCACTCAACCCGAACTTTCAACCTCTCGCTAAGTCATTTCCGTAATTCGGCTAGTTTTTTAATTTTCGCTTGAAGTATGCTAACAATTGTGTATATTTTTGTGCCTACGCTGATCGCATGTCGCCAATAGCTTTAGCGATGGAACAAGCTTCAGCACAAGCGTTGCAACACCATATAAAATTTTATGTCATGGATACAAAAAACGAACTTTCGACTCTTCGTGTTTCTAAACTGGCAGAACATATCATTGGTTCTGAGATCATCAAGTTAGCGGCAGAAGTTAATGAGAAGATTAAACAGGGAGAACAAGTTTACAATCTGACGATTGGAGATTTCAATCCGAGAGTTTTCCCCATTCCGGCGGAATTAAAACAATTTATCCAGGAAGCGTATGACGACGACCAAACGAATTATCCTGCTGCAGACGGAATGTTGGAGTTGCGCCAGGCAGTTTCTCAGTTATTGAGTAAACGAGGTGATTTAGAGTACGCAACGGATGAAATTGTGATTACCGGAGGTGCCCGCCCGGCTATCTATGCTATTTTCAAGGCGATTGTAGATCCGGGAGATGCCGTGATTTTCCCGGTTCCATCCTGGAATAACAATCATTACACCTATTTGAATAATGCCCGTCCGATCCTGATTGAGACGAGTCCGGAGAACAATTTCATGCCGAGAGCCGAGGAGATAGCGCCATATCTTGCAGAAGCGAGTTTGTTGGCCTTGTGTTCCCCCTTGAATCCGACAGGGACAGTTTTTTCAAAAGAAGATTTGGAACAGATCTGTGATTTGGTGATTGCGGAAAATAAAAAACGTGAATCGGCAGGAGTGAAGCCTTTGTATGTGATGTACGACCAAATTTATTGGCCGTTGACTCATGGTTCAATCGAACATTACAACCCGGTTTCGTTGCGACCGGCCATGCGCGAATATACCTTGTTCGTAGATGGGATTTCAAAATCCCTGGCTGCAACCGGAGTTCGGGTGGGTTGGACAATGGGTCCGAAATTCGTAATCAACAAGATCAAATCCATCCTGACGCATGTGGGGGCCTGGGCTCCAAAGGCCGAGCAAATGGCAACAGCAAAATATTTGAACGAATTAAGTCAATACGATAAATACCTGAATCACATCAAATCTGAAATCAATGCGCGCTTGTTGGGCTTTTACAATGGAATTCAATCCTTGAAATCAGCAGGGCATCAGGTTGATGCGATTGCCCCTGAAGCAGCGATTTACCTGACCGTTCAATTTAAGCTGCATGGTTTGAAAACTGCTTCCGGAACTATTTTGGAAACGACACAGGATGTTACGAAATACATTCTGGATGAAGCGAAGGTGGCGATTGTACCATTCTATGCGTTCGGTTCTTCGGATGATTCCAATTGGTACAGGCTTTCTGTCGGCACTTGTAAAATTGAAGATGTAGATGGAGTTATTTCCAATTTGAAAGCTGCATTGGAGAAGCTGAGTTAATATTCATTTTCAGAATTACTTTTTTAGATAGTAACGCGGGTGTTTTTGCCCGCTTTTTTTGTTTAGGCAGGGAAAATAATTTTCAGTTTACTTTTCGGTATAGATCCGTGATAGTTATATGAGTCGTTACGGTGTTTTTGTGAAATAATGATTGGATCCTTTTCTGAAAAAAAGTCGCGTTTTTAATTTATTGGAGTGACGATGAGGTTCTTGAAACGATTTTTTAATTAAATTTCCTACCAGAACTAAAAAGCTATATTTCAAAATTAAACTACGCTTATGAGAAAACTCGTCTTTTCTGTGACCTTGTTATGTGGATTTACGTCCTATTCGCAAGGTACTCCTCAAAAAACGCAACAACTTGTCTCTCCGCAAGAAGTTGACAAATGCAGTCAGCATGACCGAATGAAAGAAATGCAGATAAACGATCCTGATCGTTTTGCAACTGTATTCAGAGAAACCATCAATCCGTTACCGAAAGGTTCGCATGGAAGTATTGTAAAATCTACCGGATTGATTTACACTATTCCGGTTGTTTTCCACATTCTTCACAACGGTGGGACAGAGAATATTTCAGATGCCCAGGTTGCTGATGCTTTGGCAATCCTGAACCGCGATTACAGAAGATTAAATGCAGATGCGGATAACGTGGCCGCTCCTTTTGTAGGAATGCCGACTGATGCCGAGATCAATTTCGTTTTTGCAACCGTTGCTCCGAACGGGAACTGCTTCTCGGGGATCACACGCACGCAAAATGCGTTAACGAATGATGGTTCAAGCGGTCAGGCTCAGGTAAATGCCATTATCGCCGGAAATAACGTATACCAAGGTGTCTGGGCTCACAACAAATACTTGAATATTTATGTGTGTAAAGACATTGGAGGTGCTGCAGGTTATACTTTCAATCCGAATGGGAACTCCACAGCGAGTGCATCCAATATGTATTACAACGGAATTTTTATCCTGGACGACTACTGTGGTTCAGTTGGTACTTCGTCCACTACAAACAGTCGTGCATTGACACATGAAGTGGGACACTGGTTCAACCTTTCCCATGTTTGGGGTGATAACAACAACCCGGGAAATACCGCAAGTTGTGCAGACGATGATCACGTACAAGATACGCCTATGTGTATTGGTGTGACTTCTTGTGCGAATGTGAACACAATCAATACCTGCGATGATACAAACGACCCGAATAACTACAGTTCGTGGGCTACGAATGTGATTGACAATATTGAGAACTATATGGATTATTCTTATTGTTCGAAAATGTTCACACAAGGGCAGGTTACGCGTATGAGAACTGCTTTGACAAGCTCAGTGGGTGGTAGAAACAATATCTGGACAACTGCCAATTTGAATTTAGTTGGTGGTGGTCCCGGAACCTCTTTATGTGCGCTTGATTTCAGTGCAAACCAGACAACGATGTGTACAGGTACAACAGTTACCTATACTCCAAGCCAAACTTCAGGAATTGCTACTTATTCCTGGTCGTTCCCAGGGGGAACTCCTTCAACCTCAACTGTTGCAAGTCCAACCGTTACTTATTCTACAATTGGGACTTACAACGCAAGTTTAAGCATTACCGCTACATCGAATGGTGCAACGTATTCAAAATCCAAGACAAACTACATTTCAGTTAGCACAAATTCGACGGTAAGTTTACCATTTACAGAAGGTTTTGTGTCAACTACATTCCCGCCAACCGGTTGGACTATTGTAAACCCGAATAGTGTAGCGATACCTACAACCTGGGCTAGATCTTCTACTGTTGGTAGGGCACCAACTGCAGGTAATTCGGTGAAATTTGATAATTACAATGTTGCAGATGAAACGAATGATGAATTACGCTTGCCAAAATTGGATATTGCAGCCTATTCCAGCGCTCAATTAGTATTTGATGTGGCTTATGCTCCATATAGTGCCATTTATTATGATGGTCTGGAAGTTTTGGTTTCAACCAATTGCGGGGAGACTTTTACAACCGTATATTCCAAGTCAAATACAACTTTGGCAACTGCAAGTGCAACAACAGGGAGTTTTGCTCCGTTGGCTGCACAATGGAGATCGGAAACGGTAGATTTGACACCATATGTCGGTAATAGTACTGTTTGGATTTCGTTTAGAAATATTCCAGGCAATGGAAACAACCTGTATGTGGATAATATCAATATAACAGGAATCAGCGGTGCTCCTGCAACTCCGGTTGCATCTTTCAGTTCAACAGGAACATCTGTTTGTGCGGGGCAATCGGTTACTTACACGAGTACTTCTACAAATAATCCTACTTCATACAGTTGGTCATTCCCGGGAGGAACACCTTCCACATCGACGACTGCAAGCCAGGTGGTGACTTATCCGACTGCCGGTACTTATGATGTATCATTGACAGCAACAAATCTCGGTGGATCAAACGCATCAAGCCAGACAGGATATATTACAGTGAATGCAGTTCCGGCTGCACCGACAATTACTGCCGGTGGATCGACAACATTCTGCCAGGGAGGTTCAGTTACATTGACTTCTTCTGCAGGTTCAGGAAATACATGGTCGAACGCATCCACTTCATCTTCGATTACTGTTTCTGCTTCCGGAACATACACGGTTACCAATACGGTTGCTTCGTGTGTTTCTCCGGCTTCAAACAGCATTTTGGTGACGGTCAATCCAAACCCTACGGTTAGTTTCGGTTCGGTTCCAATGTTGTGTTCAAATGATGGGCCTTATACTTTGACACAAGGAAGTCCTGCCGGTGGAACATATTCCGGAACTGGAGTAAGCGGAGGTCAGTTTAATCCGGCAACGACTGGAATCGGTTCTACTGTTGTAACGTACAATTATACCAATGGGAACGGATGTTCCGGTTCTGCTCAAACGACTGTAGTAGTTGACGGTTGTGCGTCCATCTCTGAAAACGAATTGAACCTGATCTCAGTTTATCCTAATCCGTCAACCGGATTGATAACAATTTATTCGGGAGAAGTGAATCTGAATGCTGTAAAAGTGTTCAATGCACAAGGCCAAGTTGTTTATGAACTGAACAATCTACAAACTGTAAAACAAGATGTCGATTTGAGAAATATGGCAAAAGGTGTTTACACGCTTCGGGTTTTAACGGATGCAGGAGCACAGCACATTCCTATCGTATTGGAAAAATAGAACAAAACAAATCATGAGAAAAGGCTGTTACATTCGTAGCAGCCTTTTTTGTTTCGGATTAATTCAATAGTACAAACCGAAAAGCAGTACGTTGATTATTTAACTATAACTGCTACACACTGTTTTATTCCGGATAGTTGTACGGAAAATCGCAACTCGTTTAAGGCATGTGCAGAATTCCGTTTTTATTTCCTATGCATACCTAGCAAATTTGTCCCGAAACTTAAAATTGAAAACCATGAAAAAAATAGTTCTAATGTGCCTGGGTTTATATACGTACAAATCGTTTGCACAAACCGCCGAGTTACCTTCTATGGTCATTGCGGGAATCGAGGTAAGGAATATTCCATCCAATGAAGATATCCTCCGTTCGGTTATTTATAAAAGCTTGGTGAATTCTAAGAAGTATGTTGTCAATGATCGTTACGACGTGGCCGAAAAGCTGGGTGACACTAAAATGAAAGAGTGCCTGGGGAAAGATTGCATGGGAAAGGTCGGAACAAAATTGAATGCTGATTTTGCCATAAGTGCCAGTTATGAAGGATTGGGAGACCGGATTCTTATTTCCATGAAAATTGTCAATGTGAAAACGGGAGAAATCGAGCAAAATGAAATTCAGCAATTTGAAAATCAACCGCGGGAACTCAATCGCATGACAGATATCATGATTTATAAATTGCTCAAGACAGATGTTGACTTTACAGTATACAAAGCCTTGTTCTTCAAGGATGGGCCAACTGCCAGTTCAGGTTTGGGAAAGATGAATAATTCAGGACCCCGTATCGGTTTTGCAGTTGCGACAGGAGAAAACGGAGAGTTTTTCACCCGGAATGAACGGGATGGTGGGGTAGGAACCTTGCCTGTCTTGTTCAATATCGGATACCAGTTGGAAGTACAGTATGCAGGAACAGAAAAATTTAGCGGATTGTTCGAGTTTTTAGGAAACGTTGCAGGAATGGAACACGGTACACCCATTCCGTCACTCGCGATTATGCATGGTGTCCGTTTTGGTAAAGGAGCTTGGGAAATTGCCATGGGTCCGTCATTTACCATGAAACGACTCATTTCCGGAACAACGGATTACGATGGAAATTTTCACACTTTCCAGGAATTGAATGATGATATGGGAGTGACGGATGCGGCTCACATGGATTATTTCAAGAGACCGGATACTCGGGGAGCAACGTATTTTTCCACCAATTTCTTATTTGCAGTTGGGAAAACCTTTCGACCGGGGGCGCTGAATGTTCCATTGAATCTTTATGCAAGTATGAATAAATACGGAACCACTTATGGGGTTTCACTCGGAATCAATATCACCCGATCACGTAAATACACCTACACCAAATAAATCAGCGCCTTCGCCGAGCGGAGGAGCATGGAGGAGAAGGAGAGAGAGGAAAATCCCCGGTATTTTGGTTACACTAAGTAACCGGAACCGGGGATTTTGATTTGATGTAACTCAAACTTTCAATCGTCGGGTAAAGCTCATGATTGCTGCCAGGACTACAAATAAGCCCAAACTTCCAACTATCAGGGCATAGGTTTCAAGATTTACGATAACATACAGGAAGCCGTAAAGAATTGAAATCGCGACGAAAATAGTGAGGGCAAACTTCACTGATCTGAGAACCGAATACGCATACCAACTTAAAAGCGAAAGAATACCGATACTTGCCACCAGGTAAGAGCTTGCAAATCCAAACTGTTCGGAGAAAGACAACAGAATTGCATAAAACAGGATCAACGAAAGCCCTACCATCAGGTAATGAATGGGATGAATGACCATTTTACCAATCAATTCGATGAGGTAAAAAACAGTGAAAGTGAGCAGGATTACCAGGATTGCATACTTCACTGTCCGTTCATTCAGTTGATAGTGATCCACGCTTTCTAGGAATTCTACTAACGCAAAGTCCGTGGATGAGTAACGATTCGGTTCCAAGCTTCCATTCTTTGGATTTTGAGCAATATTCATGATTTTCCAGGAACTTGTAAATCCTTTTTGAAGATTGAATGAATTTGGGTCAGGGAGTGAACTTCCTGTAAAGGAAGGATTTTTCCAATTGGAAGTCATAATGAATTGATTCTTTTTCGCATGACCTTGAAGCACAATTTTCCCGGATCCGTTTACAGAATAATTCAGATCGATGTTGATTTTGGTGGTTGATTTGTCGATAGTGAATGGAGCTGTTGCATAGAATAGTTTGGAGGAGTTTGCTTTGGCGTAGGTTTCTTCTTCAATTTCCAACTCCTTTCCATTGAACCTGATTTTCCCGATATCTGCAATGCGACAATTCGGATCACTGAGCAATCCGATCTGAGCATGTGCCAAATCCAAATGCGGATCATTCAGGTTAGGAATGAAATTCGATTTAGTTGAGACACCACATTGGAAAACAGGGAAATGATAGATTCCACGCTTTTTGGAATTCACTTGTACGTTCAACCGGTTGGTTTCCTGTTCCGGGAAATAGAAGATGTACGATTTTTTCTTCTTTTCATCAATGAAAGGAACCCGAAGAGTCACTCCGCTGTATGTAAAGTCATTTCCCCATTCGGACCGTATTTCTTCCTTGATTGATTCTGCGCGGTCTTTCCGTTCCTGGATCAGGAAGATAACACGTGCCAATGGGGCAATAAGGATAATGGTAATTGTTCCAATTAAGACAAAGCGCCCAAAGGAAGAGTTGAGAAACTTCATAAAATTGCCCGTTTCCTGTTTGTCTGCTGTTTCTGATTTGTTTTCCATTTTATTAAGTTTAAAAGAACTTTGAATTTCAAAGTAAGTAAATAAAAAAATAGCTATTTGCTGGTTTTGATTAATTGCTCAAGCGCGGCCAGATGCTTGGCAAATGTCTGTTTTCCTAGTAATGTTGCTTCATAGGTCGTATTTGGTTTTTTTCCAATAAATTGTTTCCTGATGTCGATGTATTCGGAAAGCTCCAGGGCTTTTATGTGAGAGGCAAGGTTCCCGTCGGTAACCTCCAATAGTTCCTTCAGTCGATTAAAATCCACCG
Source organism: uncultured Fluviicola sp. (assembly GCA_965650135.1). Classification (GTDB taxonomy): domain Bacteria; phylum Bacteroidota; class Bacteroidia; order Flavobacteriales_D; family Crocinitomicaceae; genus Fluviicola. The sequence continues at coordinate 63,094 of CBFGNC010000011.1, read as the reverse complement.
AGTCATTCACCATCAGAATAGACATGATTCCCAGTCTGATCCGATGATCAAATGTTTTGTTGATATCTGAGATAATACTTGTCATTGCTTTTTATAATCGTATTTCAGATACATGTATGCACCATAGAAAATGTGACAGATTCCGAAACCGAACATCCAAAAATACAAACCATAACCAATATACAGGCTATTTGCCAATCCGAGAATGATAAAGATGAATCCGAGATTTCTCAGGGTTTCGTAGGAATACCTGCTTGCATTGACCAGCGCAATACCGTAAAACAAAAGGGTAACAGGTGATACGAGCCCGATTGCTCCTTTAGTGATTAATATAATAGCGAATAAACCGCCCGTAACCAACGGAACCAAGAAACTCATAATGAACAACTTCGACACTTGGTTCCAAATCACTTCTTGTCTTTTTCTTGCTTTGCGAACCGAGAACAGGATTCCTGTTGCGAGTGAAAGAACCATTACTAGTACTGCAACTCCTACTACGGTCAAAAATTCTACAGAATCATAACTGATGTCAGAAGTAAGTCGCTCTCTCATGGAGTAAACGATTCCTGCTCCGATTAAAGCGTAAGTACCGGCAAGGATTCCGGACAAGCCGGACAAAGACAAAAACTTCGAAGACTTTTGCATCATCGATTGAATCTCCTGAAGTTGCGCTAAATATTTTTCACTTTCCATAAAAGAACTTTGAAATTCAAAGTAAAATAAAATAAATGAATTGGAGAAATAATTTTGTGTTTTTTTTTGAAAAGATTGAAATGTTCAAATGTTCAAATGTTCAAATGTTCAAAATAGGAGGCTTAAGCTTCTCACTTGAATTTTAGTCTTTTTCACAATTGCATTTTTTCTCCGGAACCGGATCATACCCATGTCCGCCCCACGGATGGCAGCGGCTGATTCTGCGTGTCCCGAGCCACAAACCTTTAATTGGCCCATGAATCTTTAAAGCCTCAACCATATAAGCAGAACAGGTTGGATCATATCTGCATGCATTCGGAAGAATGGGACTGATAATCCACTGGTAGATCTTCACGGGGATTATCAATAGGAAAATAAAAAACTGCTTGATGTATTTCATGGTGTTCTTCCACACAAAGTTACATAAGAATGGAACAACTATTTCAGTATTTTTACTCCGGAACTATGGAAGAGATTCAAAAGAAGCGAAAAAAGAGCATTGCATTTCGACTGGGACACACCTATTTGAGTAAAAAAACAGCGCGTATTCAAAATAATGAGCGACATGGTTATACCTTGAATGAAGTACAAAAAGCACAATTAAAAAAACTGCAATTACAGGTTTACCTGGTAGCGGGGATCATCGGTGCTTGTGCGGTCATGGTTGTCATCTTTCCGTTTCATTTCACCAGTTTACTGGATGCGCAGCATATTGATTTTTTAGGATACCAATTTGATTTCGAACTCTATTATACCGTCTATGCCATAGTAATGATCTTCCCTGAAATCTGGCTCTTGAATACGCTGAATATTTATGCAGTGAGACGAATCTGCGAGATTTATAAATATCCTTCCGTTTCTCAAAATGATTACCGGGAGCAAGTCGCTTTACTGACTGAAGCGGGATTGGAGATACCTGCGAAACACATGAAATTGCTTGAAATCGATCCTTATATCGGACTAACCAAGTTTTCTTATTATGCCCTTCTGATCGGAACAAAATTGAAGGCAACTCTTTCAAATGTATTGATGAAGTTCCTGGTAAGGCGTTTCCTCGGAAGATATGCATTACGCATCGTAACGGACTTGGTAGGGATTCCAATTTTTGCTTTTTGGAATGCATGGAGCAGCAGGCAAGTGATCAAGGAAACGAAAATGCGTATTGTTTCGACCGCTGCGGCAAAGGATTTCATGAGTGAATTTCCGGAAAAGGAGCTTATTCTTGTCGAAAAGAAATTGAATAAATTGGTTCACTTCATTGCTCAACAAAAACGGCAATACAATTTTGCACTTTATTCTTTCATGAAGGAAATGCTGTTGATCCTTCCGGACCTGGATTTAAAATACGACCAGGAAGTGAAAATCGAGGAGTTGTTCAGTTCCGATCCAAATGAAAATGCAATCGTTGCAAGATTACTTGTTTTCGGGTTGATCGTAGATGGGACACTTTCTGTCAAGGAGCGATTAACCATCCGGAAGATTGCCAAAGAACCGTGGTTCCCGGTTTCCATTGACGAGATGGAAGCGATCCTGAAAGGATATGTAAACGGGGAAGGATTGAAACGGTTCTGAATACCTTGGTCCGACTAAAACTTTGATTTCAAATTTGGTGCAAGATCCGGTATGTTTTGCGGTCACTTTTTAATATCTCACAAATCAATTGCATTTTTCACTTCCTTTTCTTAATTTGCATCATCCAAAACCCACAATTAACAATGAAACGCAAAACTCTCCTTGCAATACTTGCGTGTATTCCATTTATTGTATCCTCTCAAAATTCCACATGGGAAAAAGAAATGATTGCTGTTACGGACGGTACTTCTGAACATATCATTATGGGTGCAGCGGGAATCGAAGCCGCGCAATGGGATCAGCTCCAACATCCGAAATTCTGGCAACAAATCATGATTCTCTCTCCGGATTCGGTATTGGTTAATGTAGGTTCTACCAGGCAAATCATAGCTAAAATGTCGAACAAGGACTGGCATACGCAGACCGAAGCTGAGAAAACTATTTTCAAAGATAGTGTCCGCTCTTTGTTTGGTTTGAATGCAGACGAGCGAATCAATGTTACCACAGGAAAGAATGATTTTTACCGCTTTGACCTTGTTTTTGAAAGTCTACCCAAAGGAGTTTCGGCATTTGAGCAATTTGGGGTGGATCCCTGGTATGCACAATCCATTTTGTTGATCGAAAGTCCGGGAAGAATGCAAAAATCGTCTGTCGGAGCTTATGGGCCTTTCCAACTGATGCCAGCTGTAGCGAGATCCATGGGATTGACAGTGAATCGTTCGGTAGATGAGCGAAAAGACTTTATGCGTTCGGCATATGCCGCTTCCCAATTGTTAAAACGCATTTGTATTCCTTCGGCAAAAGGTATTGCGGAAGGCGCGGGTCTGGTAGTCGATGAACAATCGATTTGGTTCCGTTTGCTTACGATGCATGTTTATCATGCCGGGGCATTGAATGTGAAAGCAGTTGTGAATGCTATTGGACCGGTAAGCTCAGGTGAGGAGCTGATTCAAAAAATGTGGGTAACGAGTGCCGGAAGTTTCGGGAATTGCTCTCAGAATTATTCACAATTGGCATTGGCTGCACATATTCAATTGAGTCAGATCATTCAGCAAAAGGGGATTCCGGTTTACAGCTGCAATATTGTCGAGTAAAATTAAGCTTTCTTGAATAAGATACTTAATGAGTTCACGCAATGACGTGTGTCTTTTGGTGTGAATCGTTCCCCAGTGAAAACATGTCCTAAGTGACCTTCACAATTTGCACAGACAATTTCTACACGTCTTCCGTCCGCATCAGGAATGCGTTTGATACTTCCTGGAATTTCATCGTCAAATGAGGGCCATCCGCATCCGGAATCAAATTTGTCTGAACTTTTATACAAAGGGGCCTCACAACGTCGGCATACAAAAACACCTTGTTCTTCCCATTTATTATATTGACCGGTGAAAGGATATTCGGTTCCTTTACGGACGATAATGCGTTCTTCGTCGGGAGTCAATTGATTCCAATCTTTTTTTTCTTTCATCAGTTTAATTTGGCATAACAAGGTACAAAAAAAATGGATGTGAAAAGTAATTGATTGGAGTGATTTGAAAATTTCAGAATTCCAGAATTTGAAAATTCGCGTGTTCGCAAAGAAGCGAACAGATTTGACGCTAAAGTGTTGATTGTTAAACTTTAGAGTTTTTTATTTTCGACGAAAGAGATTCACTGTTTTTAACTGTTCTTCAAATAGTTCCCAATAAAAAAGGCTGCCATTTGCCGGCAGCCTTTCCAAAAAATAAACTAGTTACCTATGCCCCCATGGAATCAATTTTACCCATGATTTGTTTCGCGTAAAAATCAGTTACCTGTTTCAGGATATTTGTGTTTTTATTTTTTGCAGCAATGACCATTTTTGAACCATCCCTGTTTACATTGATTGTAACATACTGAAGGATTTCAACAACTTTTGCCTCGTCTTCCAAGTCCAAACTGGCAACATCCATCTTTTCGAAAGCAATGAATAGGGAGAAGCTATCTTCACCAAAATTCTTGGCGTATGAAGGAAGATTCAATTTTCCACCTGTCTGTTTTCCACTTGAAGCGAAAATGCCTTTTTTGTTCGACTGGATACGTAAATCTCCCATTATGTATGTATCTCCCTTCTTTTCACCGAAAACAGAAAACTGCTGATCCAATACTTTTTGCAAGATGTCTCCTTTCGGACCAAGCCCTAAAAAACTCGTATATTCCAATTCCATTCCCATTGCGGATTTTGGATTGCCAGTTAGAACCATGCCTGCCTGGCCGGAGAACAATTTAGAGAAAGGGTTATCCCCGAGGGCCAGTAATGCAAATTTTGCTTCACCCGGGAAATCTTCCATCAATCGTTTTTGTGCGGTTGGCAAATAGTCGGTCAGGAAACTTTCACCTTTTCGTAAGTCCAGGTTCATTGCAACTCCCATCCATGGATCGCCGCCACCAAGCTTGCTCACTAATGTAGCACCATTCTTATCCTTGAAGAACAATTCGTCTTTTAAATCATCAGAGAAAAGATTGGTAGATTCGATCGTCGCCATTCCGTTTGTGAAGTTAGCTACCGTTTTGATGTAGGCATTTTCTACAAGTTCGTCCAGATGATCTTTCTTTTCCGTGGATAATTTTGCCAATTCGGTGTTTGAAGTGCTCAATAAACGGGCAATGTCAACTCCTGAAACGATATCTCCTTTTTGTTCAATGATTTCTTCAGCAGTATCTTCAGAAAGATCACCTTCTGTCAGTGTGAACGCTTCCTTGATTTTTGCCTTACCATCATAATCACCGGGTTTACTAATGATAATCAGGAGTTTGTTCCGGATTCCGAATGTTACATCGTCTTCCTGATGATACGAAATGTCACCATCTTTATCCAGGGCATATCCCATTTCACTTATGATGGATGAAAGACTGTCCTGGTTCTTAACGTTGATCAGGGCATAAATCGTTTCCGGGGTCCCATTTTTTGCAAATGGTGCTTCCAGGGCATAATAGATCGGTTTGTCAATTTCCAATCCTTTTTTCCAATTTCCCAAAACGCTTCCCAGAATTACATTTACTTTCGGGATGCTTTTATAATCTGCATTATCCAAAATATTCATGGCGCTGATGTGACCGAAAGCAACAATTTTTTCATTACCTTCAATCAAAGCAGAAGTAGCCTCAGCAGCATCCCGTTCTGTAGAGTTGGAAGAGCACGAACTTATGAATAAAATTCCGCTCAAAGTGAAAATGCTGAATATTAGCGATTTATTGTATTTTTTCATAGGTAAATTTTTGTTTCAAATGGACACTCAAATGTAGACTTTCTTTTTAATTTCGAAGTTCATTTTTACAATTTTTATTCCAAACTTAAAACACTGATCCTGTGCATTTTATTGAACCTTATTTTAATTGGAGACACTTATATATCGCTTCTGAGGATTCACTTTCTCCATTTTATAATAGGGAATACAGCGAATTTGAATTTACAGATCGGATTTATAATTTCCTGATCCATCCACAATGGGACAATATCGGTTCCAGGACACTTTTTACGAAAATCCTGTTTGTTGATTATGAGGAGGGCTTTGCAATTATGGAATTCATAGGGGAATGGAATGATGCCATTGAGAATGATATCATGACCCTTAAACGCAATGTGATCGAAGAAATCATGTTGCATGGAATCAATAAATTTATCCTGATAGGAGAAAACGTGTTGAATTTTCATTATTCGGACGATTGCTATTACGAGGAATGGTTCGACGATGTGGAAGATGGCTGGATTGCCTTAGTCAATTTTCACGATCATGTGATCAGTGAATTTGAGAAAGCGCGGGTAGATCATTATTTTGTCATGGGCGGAGATCTGGAAGATATCGAATGGAGAACTGCTACACCGGCTCAGTTTTATGAACGGGTAGAGGAGTTGGTGCAGAGGAGAATAGGTTGAAATTAATTACGAATTACGAATTACGAATTACGAATTACGAATTACGAATTAATTGAACCATAAAACCTTTGCACTCTTAAATTCTTTGCATTGAAAGTGTAAAGAGCGCAAAGTTTTATGGCTGGAGAGATTATTTCGAAATGAAAACCCGTTTCATGGTCATATTGTTATCTACAGAAACATTGACCAGGTAAACACCATTGCTTAATTCTTTGTCCAATCGAACTGAAAATGCACTTTCACCTGAACTGACCGTTCCCATATTTTCCGTAAAAACAGATTTCCCGGAGAGATCTACCACATTCACGAACAGAGAGCCATCCACTTTACTGTCCAGTTGAATATTCAAGGAGTTTGTATTTGCGAGATATCCGATACGGGTTTCGATTTTGTCGGTTACTTCTTCAATACCGGCCTGAGAGCCAAATGGATGCTGTGATGTACGGATAATATCTCCGGATTCATTGCTGTTGCTATTGGTTTGATTGGTCGCTAAATAAAAAGTAACTGTTCCAACATTCGTTGCCGGTGAAGTCCAGTTGAATGACCAGCTGGTCAAGCTAGTGCCTGCGAGTTTATGAGTAATTCGTGTTTTTCCACCGACACTAATTGATTTGGTATGAGTTGCGTCTGTAACTGCAATTGTTCCGGCCATTGTGTTATTCGGATTCAACGGAACAATTTCGAAACCGTTTTTGGCGTTGTTTGTCGACATGGCCACAGTTACCTCGTAGGTTGTGTTTGGCAAATATTCAGATACCGGGTTTCCGCCTGAGGTTAAGGTAACCAGATTAAATCCTGACCCGCTTTGAACAGTCCCGGAATGACATTGTGTACAAGTTGCGTCTCCGGGTGCTCCGGTTTTTCCGCCGGGACTTCCTGCCTGATTCAAGGTGTGAAAATTCTTGCTGAAATTTTTAACCGTTTGAATGGATTCTTTTCCTGAGAAACTCACTAGAAGTAACGATCCCCAAAACAATCCGATAAATATGTAATTTTTGTTCATAATCAGATAAATTAGCTTTTTTGTAACAGACAATTTATGATGTATAATTGCCTGTTACGAAGCTACTTATCCAAGGATGATTTATTGTTATGAAATTGCGGGGATAAATTATGAATTTCCAATCCGACAGCCATCAAAATGCATGTTTATTCGCTTTTCAATGCTGACTGTAGTTCTGAAGGTGTTTTTCCGGTAGCAGTCTTAATGAAGGCGCTGAAATTGGCCGTTGAGTCGAAGTTCGTTTCGTATGAGATTTCCTTAAGCGATAAATTCCCCAAAACCATGAGTCGCTTAATCTCCAGCAATAATTCTTCATGAATAAGTCTTAGCGGAGTGATTCCAAAAGCATCCTTGCACAAGGATGTTAACCGGTCGGGACTCAGATTCATCATTTCCGAGTAATCAGCCACCTTCTTTTTGGCCCTTACATGCTGACTTACCAGTTGCAGGAATTTACCGGCAAAACTGCTTGCTGTTTGATGCGTATTCCTGTTGGAAAACTCAATGATCGAAATGAGAATGATTTGCAAGTAGCTGTACGATTTATGGATGGACAACGGAGATAGGTTCTCGTTGTTGCTCAAAGTGAAAATACTTTGTGCTAAATTATACAAATGCTTGAAATCAGCTGCCATCACAGAAATTTCAGATTCCTGGGAATACAGGTAATGATGCTGTATCGGGAAAATGTGTTCAAAAATCTCCTTCTTGAATTGAATAATCAGTCCATTGGCATTTTCTCGTTTCAACAAGTGGATCTGTCCCGGGTAGATCACATAAATGTGGTCGGGTTTCAACTCACTTTTGGTAAAATCGATCAGTTGATCTCCACTGCCACTTTCCACCAAAATAATCTCAAAATAATCGTGCCGGTGAGGTGTATGAAAATTGTAAGGATTGGAATAATCCAACGGCTCGATAATGAGAAATTTATTGGGATGGGGCAATGATACTATATCCATAGAAGAAACAGAACACGCTAAATTTACAATATTTTATTTCGAAATGAAAACCCGTTTCATGGTCATATTGTTGTCTACTGAAACGTTGACCATGTAAATACCACTGTTTAATTCACTATTCAGTCTTACAGCAAGTGAGCTTTCTCCTGCACTGACCGTTCCCAGGTTTTCTGTGAAGACAGATTTTCCACCAAGATCCACTACATTGACAAATACAGAACCGTCTACTTTACTGTTTAGTTGAATATTCAATGAGTTAGTACTTGCCTGGTAACCGATACTTGTTTCTACTTTGTTTGTTACTTCCTCAATACCTGCTTGAGATCCAAATGGATGCTGAGAAGTGCGAATAATGTCCCCCGAATCGCTATTGTTGCTATTTGTTTGATTGGTAGCTAAATAAAAAGTAACTGTTCCAACGTTTGTTGAAGGTGAAGTCCAGTTAAACGACCAACTTGTTAAAGTATTCCCAGCAGCTTTGTGTGTGACACGTGTTTTTCCACCAACATTAATAGATTTGGTATGAGTTGCATCTGTAATGGCAATTGTACCGGCTAATGTATTGTTTGGTCTTAAGGCAACTATCTCAAATCCATTTTTTAGATTATTGGTAGTCATACTAACTTGGACTTGGTAGGTCGTATTTGGCATATATTCCGATACAGGATTTCCTGCATCCAAAAGAGTCACGGTATTAAACCCGGATCCGCTTTGAACAGTTCCCGAATGGCATTGTGTGCAGGTAGCATCTCCCGGAGCTCCTGTTTTTCCACCCGGACTTCCCGAAGAATCTAAAACCGTGTGAAAATTCTTATTGAAATTTTTAACTTTTTGGATGGATTCTTTTCCTGAAAAGCTCACCAAAAGTCCTGAGGCAGCTAATAATCCAATGTAAACGTAGTTTTTATTCATGATCGTATTTAGTTATTCATTTTTCCTTGTTTAATCCAACAACTGATTTGTTGAATTAAAGAATCTGCAAGTGCAGGTCCGCCTTGAGGCATTAATTGAGGAATACCTTGAAGGGAGTTAAGAATGGCATCTGCATTAGCAGAAATTTCTGCGTGGTTTGAAAGTGTAGGAGCAGTTCCAGCCCCATTTCCATGACAGGATACACAGTTGGCATCAATAATAGGGCCGATCTGTTGACTGAATGAAATGGTATCCGGACAACTCGTGTCCCCAAAAGATGCCGGTACTTTAGCCTTTGTACATGCACTTGGAAGGAACAAGGTTAGAATAGCAATACTACTTAACGCAAGAGAAATGGAAATAATTTTTTTCATTTAATGTTTAATAAATAAAGGTTTTAAGCTCATCCATGAAAGTGCCGGAATGAACACGAATGGGATAAGGTATCCCTTGAAATAATCAATCATGGCCATGGCGTCTTCATTTTTAAATTCAGGATCATCCATTAGGAATACATAGAATACCAAGGCGACGGAAAATCCCGAAAGAATGAAATTACAAATGAAAGCTGCCAGCGATCTGTTTTTTAACAGGGAATAGATGACTGCTCCAATGATACTGCTTCCTAAAGTGATCATCAAGGAAAAGCACAGCAAGTGCCAGAATCCGGTAGCCTCTGTGAAGTCCGCAATCATTCCCTTATAAATGGATGAGTAGATCCATTCAACAAATGATGCAACTAATCCGGAAGTAGCCCCAAGGAAGAAAAAACGTTTAAACATGCCCATTCTATTTTTCAGATACCGGGATCGAATACGAGATGTTCATCAAATCCGGAACAGCGTCGCTTTTGTGTCCAACACCATAATCAATTCGGTTTACAGTGAACTTGCCGCTGAAAGTCAGGTCATTCCCTGATTTGGTTAATGTAGCCGGGATTTTTTTCTCTTTGGTTACACCTTTCATTGTCAATTTACCAGTGATGGAATAACCGTCACCGGATTTTTCCACTTTCGAAGAAACAAATTTGATTGTCGGATATTTGATCCCTTCAAACCATTCGGATGTCTGTGCTTTCTTGTTTTGCATGGAGTTTCCGGTGTTAATGGAATTCACATCAATAGAAATGTCAAACTTGGCCTTGTCCAGATCACTTTCATCAAAAGTGATAGTGCCTTTGGCTTTTTTGAATTCCCCGGATGGATCCTTACTTTTAAAAGAGATTGTAAATCCTTCTTTGAAGGTATAGTCCTTTGTTGCAGTAAGTGTTACAAATGCAGAGCCCGCAAAGATGCAAAGGGCTAAAGCTGGATAAAGTATTTTTTTCATAATCAGTTGTTTTAAATTTTGTTCAAATGTTCAAATAGATTTTTAATATGTTGGAACCCTTTCAGCTTTTTGAACTTATTAAACTTTACTTTTACTGTCCGAATTCGAACTTACGTCCGATGCAAAAACCAATCCTAAATTGACCTTTCAACCAATTTTCATAGGTATTGGTAATAAATTGTGTTTCCCCAAAACCTCGTGCGTTGGTTAAGTAAATGGTGAAATTGTGTCCGAATGTCAACCACTCAACGGCGAATCCAAGGCTGTTAAAATTCGTTTTTCGATATCCTTCACCCTGAAAAACCTGATAGTATTCAACCATAATTCCTAAACGCTGTGTAATTGACCAACGCATGGCTCCGCCTAAAGCAAAGAGTGTGTTTTGATCATCTGCAGCTACGTAATTGCGGTGAACCACAGTCGGCATCAACGCCAAGCTCACCAAATCACCAAACTTACGAGCAATATTTAATGATGCAGAATAGGAAAAGCGGTATTCTTGTTTCGGGAAATGCGCAACTGTGTAGATGTCCGGAGAAGCTTTCATGTAAGTATAAAACATACTTCCGGTGACCGCAAGTGAAATAGGCATTCCTTTCTTGCGTTGTTGCAGAATGCGGTATTTTGCAAATCCATCGATCAAGGAACGATAAGGCGATCCGGAACCTTTACTTCTTCCAACACCCACCATAATATTATTGGTAATTCCATATTCAAAACCTAAGCGGATATCACTTGAATTGTCCAATCCAAACCAATTCTGAACACCTCCGTTAGAGCCGGCAAAATCGCCAAAACGGTGCTCTACCCGGAATTCCAAAACACCTTTGCGCAAACATTCTACTGAATGACCACTTACAATTCGCGTAGATTGAAAGGTTTGTTCAACCAAATCGGTTTCAACCTCACTTTCTGTTTCCGCTACTTCTGTTGAATCGGTTTCCTGGGCAATAGATAAATGTGTCAGGAAACAGGCTGCTCCTATAAATAATAGTTTTTGAATCATTTTAATTCGTTTCTTTTTGGTTGCCAAGATAATATTTACCTAGATAAATAACTACGCTTTTAATGCATAAAGATGTGTAAGGTTGGAATGTTTTTGTTATTAATTTCTATTCTAAATAAGAAATAGGTTAAAATATTGGAATTGTAAAATAGGTGATTTGTAGTTTTATAGTTCGGTTTATTCACTAACTTTGTAGTACTGAAATAGATATGACAGTGAACTACATCTTAACTTGCGTATTTGTGTTATTCTTTTTGAATGCACATTCAAAAAAACAGCTTCTGGTTCTGGAGTGGAAATTCAACGGGATTGAAGAGGGGTATGACTATTTGAATAGGAGTAAAATTATAGTTGATGGAGAGGAAATGCCTGTTTCAAAGTCTTTTCGTCAAAGTGAATGGGGGAGTTATGAACTCCGGCTTTCAAAGTCAACTCACAAAATTAAATTGATAAATCAAGCTTATTGCAAAGGAATGTGGATGGAACATGCTTTTGAAAATGAATTCAGTATCGATGCCGTATGCGAGTTTGGTATGAATGGAAAAGAAGTTTCGAAAGTTCAAATAGTATTTGATCTGAATGGCAAACCGACTTCGATTACGCGATTTGATAAAAAAGGATTGGAAATAAAACCACTTGTTTTTAAGGGGAAACATTTGCCATTAACAATTGATTGGAAGTTCATCAATATTGAACCCGGGTTTGATCATTTATCACGTTTTTGTATTTACGTAGACGATATGAAATTGGTGACTTCTAATGAATCGTTAGAAAGCGCAGGAGGTAGCTTCGAAGTGATGATTCCGAAAGGAAAGCATCAGATCCGGATAGTGAGTGAATGCCTGAGGAATTCAATCTGGCAGGAGCACACGATACTCAACGATTTTTCCGTAGACGTAGTTTTGGAGCAAAGAATGATTGTGTCGAAAGCTCAAAAATTGAAATGGGTCATTGATTTGAATAATGAGCTGACAGTTGTTCAATGGTCGAATAGATAGCGGAACCATCCATAACAAAGAAAAAGGCCTCCAATTACGGAAGCCTTTTGTTCAATATGTTTCAATAAGATAAAAAGTCCTATCCGTTCCAAACACCCATTGAGTTGAATTTCTCAATACGTTCGTCGACACGTTGTTCCGGACTTTTCGGATCCAATTCTTTCAGGTATTCAATGATTTTCCCTTTTACATTTTGGAAATTTGATTCCGGATCCCTGTGAGCCCCTGCAAGGGGTTCGCTGATCACATCATCTACCAATTTCAGACGTTTCATGTCTGAACTGGTCAATTTCAGTGCCTCGGCAGCTTTCTCCTTGTATTCCCATGATCTCCATAGGATGGAAGAACATGATTCCGGGGAAATAACGGAGTACCACGTATTTTCAAGCATAACTACTTTATCTCCGACACCAATTCCCAATGCTCCACCGGATGCACCTTCACCGATGATGATACAGATTACCGGAACTTTCAATTGCATCATTTCATAAATGTTGCGTGCAATTGCTTCACCTTGACCTCTTTCTTCCGCTTCCAATCCGGGGAATGCTCCAGGAGTGTCAATAAAGGTTACGATCGGTTTGTTAAACTTTTCAGCCAATCTCATCAAACGCAAAGCCTTGCGGTATCCTTCCGGATTCGGCATCCCGAAATTGCGGTATTGACGCATTTTGGTATTGATTCCTTTCTGCTGACCGATGAACATCACTGTTCTTCCATCAAGTAATCCGAAACCACCGATCATTGCTTTGTCATCTTTTACAGTACGGTCACCGTGTAATTCCTGGAAAGAAAAATCGGTAATCGCATTGATATAAGCCAAAGTGTACGGTCTATCAGGATGACGGGATAGTTGAACACGTTGCCATGGGGTCAAGTTGCTGAATATTTCCTGTGTTTTTTTAGTGAGATTCTCTTCTAAAACACGAATTTTATCAGACATATCAACGCCGGTGCTGTTTCCGATTTCTCGTGTTTGTTCAATTTGTTCTTCCAAAGCCTTCAATGGCTCTTCAAAATCTAAATATGTGGACATAATTGCTATATTGCTATTTTGAGGGGCGAAATTTACGAAAATAGTTCGCATCTATTAATTTTACGACATGATTAATTTTCCAACATGCAAAATAAACCTGGGTTTGCACATCTTAAATAGACGAGAAGATGGCTACCATGACATTGAGACTGCAATGTTGGAACTTCCTTTCAATGACATCCTTGAACTCGTTGAAAGCAACGAATCCGTATTTACCACTTCCGGTCTTGAGATCCCAGGCACAGGTAACCTGGTTTTGGATGCGCTTGCTGAATTTAAACGGCATAAATCTATTCCGCCACAAGCTTTTCATTTGCATAAGCTTATTCCGATGGGAGGTGGTCTGGGAGGCGGTTCTTCCGATGCTGCATTTGCCTTGAAATTGCTCAGAGATAATTATGCTCCTGAAATTGGAAACGACCAATTGATTGAAATGGCTTCTAAGATCGGTTCTGATTGTGCTTTTTTCATCACTGGCGGATTGCAGTTTGCAACCGGAAAGGGAGAGAGCCTGACTCCTTTGAATCTCGATTTGAAAAATAGATATGTTGTTTTGGTGAACCTGGGGATCCATGTTTCAACAAAAGAAGCATATGAGGGCATAACTCCGGATAATAACAGGATTCCTTTGAAAGAGATTCTTGAAAAACCGATGCGATCCTGGAAAGATCACCTGGTTAATGACTTCGAACAACCTGTTTTTGCAAAATACCCGGAATTGGAGAGTATCAAGACTGAGTTGTATGAACACGGAGCAATTTATGCTTCCATGACTGGTTCGGGATCTACTTTGTTTGGGATTTTTGAATCGGAAATCGAACCCATAAAGTGGTCCCGGAAAATACACTACGAAACCTATTTGAAACTTTAGTTTCATCTTTAAAAATTCTCAAATTCTCAAATTCTCAAATTCGCTTGTTCGCAAAAAAGCGAACAGATTCATAATTAACTAACTGATTTTTAAAGGGTTGTTATTTTTTTATTGCAACAAAATCATAATGAATCCAGCTTAATTTTTAATAAAATTCAAATGCTCGATCTTTCCATTGCTTTCCAAAACAAAATAATAAGAACCATTACTTAAGTTGCTGACGTCAATAGTCATTCCGGATAGTTCCAGTTCCTGCTTTTGTCCCATTACATTATAAACTCCATAAAGTTTCAGGTCAGCTGTAATACCTTCTTTCGAAAGGATGCGGATCAATTGATTCCCCGGATTTGGAGAAAGAATCAGGCTGGATTCGACTTTAAATTCTTCAAGAAATGCTGAGCTTAAAGGATTTGCTTCAAACAGGAACAAACCTCCAAGGTCTTGTCCGACGAATAGATTCAGGAAACCGTTTCCATTGATGTCCTCAACGAAAACAGTACTGTAGAGCCCTACTTCCAAATCGATGAAACTATTTGAGTATAAACTGAAGGTGTCTCCATCCGTTAAATGTCCGTCAATGTTTCGGTAGTAATTGAGTTTACCGTTGTATGCCCCGACGAAGAGGTGTGTCGTGTCATTCACCCGGAAGAAATGGGGTGCAGCGTATCCATCCGGATTTGGTGAAATATCAACTTGCCCTACGTTTTGAGTGATTAGTGTGAAAATGGCATTGGAGTTTGTTCCTGTATTTTGGTAATAGGATATTTCGCCTGTCTTTTTTCCGACAATCAGGTCCAGTAAGCCGTCTTTGTTCAAGTCGAACAATTGAGGGAACGCATAGGATACGACTTGAATCGGGGTCGCGGTATTGTCATTCAGAGGAACGGGTGTTCCAAAACTTAAAGGGTTTCCGGCTCCGGCTGTGTTGATGAAACGAACCAAGCTACCATTTTCTTTTCCAATGATCAAATCCTGGTCACCGTCGCCATCCAGGTCTCCGAAAGTGGGAGTTGCGCGCAAACCTAATCCGAGTGAAGATAAGCCCAAATAATCATTATTCATCAACGTGAATTCCGGATTCGAAGCTGTTCCCGTATTGTGGTATAACTGAAAAACAGATTCCAGGTTCAAGGTAGGTTTGTAACGAATAAAATTAGCGACCAGGAGATCTTTCAATCCATCTCCATTTTCATCGATAAGAACCGGGATACTTCCCAAACCATGGTCGATCATATCCTTTTGCAGGAAGTTGTTTTCCTGGTAAACGAAACTTGGAAGGGCATTGGTTCCCGTGTTTTTAAAAAATTGAACGCTGTTTTGATTTTCCGAGACAGTTCGTGCATTGGGTGCTACAATCAGATCCTTTTTTCCGTCGAAATCCACATCTTCCCAATATATTGCCGGAAACAACTGCATGTATGCCGGATGAGCTACAGATGGATAATCATGGTCCTGGCTGATCATGGGTGAATTGGTATTTGGAGCTGTTCCACCATTGACCAAAAGTGTAATATTCGGATAAGCGACATCTCCCAGAATCAAATCAATGACTCCATTGTTGTTCACATCCATTGCCAATAGGGTGGAACCGGAGTGTTTCGCGACACCTTCATTTCCGGCGTTTGCAGGTCTTAATGGATTTGCAATGTCCCCATTTTCGCACGGATAAGCCGTCTGGTTCAAAAACAGGTCGTTGTTGCTGGCATCCTCACTGAATTTCCCCCAACATTGATTTTTCAAAACAAAGGTCAATGAATCGGGAATTCCATAGAGTTCCATACTTTGATTCTGGTGGTATTCGACATTTTGTCCACCAATCTGAAAGGTCAGGATATCCATATCACCGTCGAAGTCTATATCGCTGTATGCAGGAATATCACTTGCGCTAACATATAAGTTCGAAATATCTCCGACGTAATCGGTTTGAAGGATATCTGTGATCAATTGCCACTGCAACCCCAAAGAAGCATTCCCGATATTTCTATAAACCTTGATACCTCCGATTCCATAGGTAAACAGATCTTTCTTTCCATCCGAGTCATAATCTACAAAAGCAGAGCGGTATTTACAGTCGGAGGGGAAGTAAAGAAATCCTTTGTAAACATATTCGTATCCATGAACAGAAGCATTGATAACGTGTTTCATGAGAACGAATTCATCTCCGCTTCGGTCGAAGATGACCAAATCTTCCAATCCGTCGAAATTATAGTCGATACTCGAAAATTGTCCGTAATTGATTCCTCCTGCCCAAGGATTCTTAAGTGTTGTACTTCCGACTTTCACAGGAATGTTCGGGTTGTATTCAAAACCCAGATAAGTCTGAGATAGAATTGAATTATAAAAGCCAATGAAGGTGATCAAAATAAGAAAAGCCTTTTTCATTCAATTAGGATTACAATACTTCCTTCAAATTAAGGTAAAATAAAGAGCAACTCCAAAACTGTTTTGGGGTTTATGAATCAAAGACGATAAACTATGAAAAAATTTCTCCTCCTGCTTTTCCTTCTTCCGATAACAGTTTCGTCTCTTTTGGCGCAAGATTCCATTTCTGTCCTGTTTATTGGAAACAGCTATACGTATGTAAATGATTTACCGGGAACCTTGGGTTCACTCGCGACCAGTCTGGGTAAAGAAATCACCATCGATTCCAAAACAAATGGCGGTTTCACTTTTCAAAACCAGGTGAATGACCCCCTAACTTTCTCCAAGATCCATGCAAAACTGTGGGATGTGGTTGTTATTCAGGGGCAAAGCCAGGAACCTAGTTTCCCCGACTCTCAAGTAGATTCGCAAACATTGCCTTATGCCCTTCAATTATCCGATAGCATTTGGGCGAACAATGTTTGTGGTAATGTGATGTACTACATGACGTGGGGAAGACAGAACGGAGATCCTCAATGGTCGGAGATAAACACCTTTGAAAAAATGAATACCCGCTTGTACAATGCCTATATACGTATGGCGGATTCGAGCGACAGGTCCATGGTTTCTCCGGTCGGAAGAGTTTGGTCGTATGTCCGTGCAAATCATCCGACCATCAATCTGTACAACGCCGATGAATCCCATCCATCGGTGGAAGGGACTTATTTGGCTGCCTGCACATTTTACACCTCTCTTTTTCAGCAATCGCCTTCTGGCTCGAACTTTTATGGAGGGTTGAATGCGACAACTGCCGGAATCTTGCAAACTGCTGCTGCATTGGTCATTTTGGATTCCCTGGATCATTTTCATTTACATCCGGTTGATGAACCCACTCAAGCCAATTTTTCAATCATTCAAAATGGAGAAACCATTCAGTTGGCAAATGAGAGTTCGAGGGCAGTAAGTTATAGCTGGAATTTCGGAGACGGACAAACAGCAATAACAACTGATGCCCAGCATTCGTATGGATCAAATGGAAATTATACCGTTCAGCTGATTGCAAGTTCTCCTTGTAATTCAGATACTGTTTCCGTCCAAGTGAATGTCAGTTCATTGGGTCTGACTGATTTGAACCTGGAACAAATCCAAATAGTCACTCAAGAAGAAGTGATTGAAATTACGAGCGAGGAATCGGGTTTTTCATTGGAAGTATTGAGTGTTGACGGAAAAATGCTTTTTGGGAAGCGGGAAATCGGGCAAATTCCCTTGTCGGTTCCAAGAACAAACCAAGTACAGTTGTTCCGATTCCGGGATTCAAAAGGAGCAGTCAGAATTGTTCGGTTTATCTAGATTCGTTGAAAATTCCAGACTTCATTCAAACTTAACAGAAATGTTAAGAAATCGTTTTTTAAAATATTTGTAATAAAATTTAACATAGATCACTGGAAGATAACAGGTGTAAGCTTTTTAAAACCACTTATTGCAGTGCTTCTATTAATTTTTGATAATTATTACGTTAAATAATTAACAAGCTGACATTTTCTTTTTTACCCTTATTTTAATCCAATTCACCCTGCTTCCTTTGGGTTTTAACTATTTTTTTAAGTTTCGCAAAATTTACTAAATCGGTTTATCAAATCAATTATTGGTACGTCAATTGGCATGTCAATTTTTTTTGTAGCTAGGATAGTATCACTTTTGTGCTGTTACTTAAATTATAGATTATGTTGAAAAACAGTACCATGAATTTTTCAAGGTTCATTATGTGCTTTGCACTCTTGATTCTTGGTTCGGGAAGTTTGTTCGGACAAGTCTCGGGAATAAAAACAATCCCTACTGACTATGCTACCATTGCAGATTTCATAACCGACATTAACACGAACGGAATTGGTTCCGGAGGTGTTACTTTAAATGTTCCTTCCGGGTATACCGAAACGGCACCGGCAGGAGGGTTTACGATTACTGCTACAGGAACGGCAGCAAATCCAATTATTATGCAGGGAACGGGCGGGGCCCCTAAACCGATTATCACTGCGTCCGGTACATTAACTGCCGGTGCTTTGAATGATGGGATCATCAAATTGATCGGTTCGGATTACGTTACAATCTCCGGTTTGGATTTGAGAGAGAATGCAGCGAATACAACTACTGCTGCTGCTACGAACAATATGACGGAGTTCGGTATCGCGTTGTTTTATACAACTACCACAGATGGCTGTCAGAATGTTTCAATAACAGACAACACGATTGCATTGGGAGCTACCTATCAAAACGCGATGGGAATTTATGCGAATTCTACTCACAATGCGACGACAATGAACTCCGGAGCAACTGCAACGACAGGTAATAATAACAATTTGACGATTAAACGAAATACGATCTCTTCTGTCAATATGGGGATTGTTGTTCTTGGACCTACGGCAGCTGCTGATCATGCGTCAGGTTTGGTAATCGGTGGTCTGTCCGGAGATGGAAACACGATTACATTCGGATTAAACGGAACATTTTCCGGATTCAATGCTGTTTCAGGAACTGTGAATGGGATTTTATTTCGTAACGTAAAAAATACAAACTGTTCTTTTAATACATTGACCAGTAATGGTACGGTGACTGCCGGTACTTTGAATGGAATTCAGCTTCAGGCATTTTCCAATACTCCAACGGGAACCTTTTCCCAGGTCATTTCGAATAATACATTTAATTTATTATCGGCTGCTGTAGGAGGAAATGTTGTGGGGATTACTTCTCCTTCAGGATCTGCTTCGGCTACTTCTACTCTGGATATATCCAATAACCAATTCAATGGGTTCGGACATAGCGTAGCTGCCCCGACGGGTAATTTGACATTCATTTCAACAGCGAGTACGAATTTTACAACAACGATTAATAACAATAGTTTCAATAACCTGACTGCAGCTACAACAGGGAGTGTGACATTTGTATCTCATTCGTTTACAATTCCGGGTGGTGGGTCTTCAACGGCTTCCAATAACTCGATTGTTACTCAGTTTACAAAGAGCGGAGCCGGGGGATCTATAATTGGTTTCACAACGGGAGCCTCTTCCCCGAACAGTGCTTTTTATACATTAAGTAATAATAACTTTTCGAATATCAGCGTTACCGGTGCAACCTCTCTGACTTTTATTAATAACACAGATGGTTCGTCAAGTGCCTGTTCGAAAACTATAACAGGCAATACATTTTCCAATGTTACAGGAGGAACTAGTGCAATAATTGGTTTTTCAACTTCTTATTGGGGTGGGGCGACTTCAACAGTAGCAAACAATACATTTAGCAATATTTCCGGTCAAAGCTCGATCACTGCGATCAACTTATCCAATACTTTTGCAGGTACGGTTGCTACATCGATTCAAAACAATACCATTTCATCTTTGTCCTCAACAGGAACAGGATCAACGGTTACCGGGATTTCAATTGCAAACACGGCAACTTCCATTTCGGTTGATCACAACGACATTAATACACTTTCTTCAACCGGAGCAAGTCTTGTAAACGCCATCTCCGTTTCAGGTGCAACTTTGACAAATGTCAGTGCAAACAAAATTTATGGACTTTCTTCTTCCAATGCAGGTGGTACCGTTTACGGAATTAGCATCACAGGAGGAACTACCGTAAATGTGTTCAATAATATTATCAGCGGACTTACCGCAACAACGGCCAGCGGAACGGATGTTGTCAGAGGGATTAGTGTGAATTCATCTTCTACTTCTGCAACATACGGGGTTTATTACAACTCCGTTTATTTAAACGGGACATCTTCCGGAACTAATTTCGGTACATCCGGAATTTATCATCAGGTAAGTGCTACTGCAACAACCGCTGCGTTAGATATGCGCAACAATATTATTGTCAATGAAACCACTCCGGTTGGTACAGGTATTGCAGTCGCATTTCGTCGTTCAGGTGTTGCGTTGAATAATTATGCTTCTTCTTCGAACCGTAACTTGTTATATGCAGGTATACCTTCGGCGACTCGCTTAATTATGTATGATGCAACTACATCCTATCAAACCATTTTAGCTTATCAGGGTGTGGTTACTCCAAGAGATGTGAATTCATTTAGCGGGGAAGCGGCATTTACAGGATCTGGTTACGGAACAGCAGGTAACTTCTTTATCAGTTTAACAGGATCAAGTTCAGATTTCCTTCGTCCTGTTGCGGGAATTACTTCTCAGATTGAAAGTGGGGCGGCAAGTGTTCCGGGAATTACAACGGATTATACCGGAGCTGTAAGGTCAGGTACTCCGGATATTGGAGCTTACGAATTTGCAGGTACTACTCCTGCACCGGTAATTACCTTGAATTCTGTAACTCCTCCGGTTTCTGCACAATGTACCGCGACTGCCCGAATTATTTCTGTGGACATTACAACTGTTTCCGGAACAATTACTGGTGCAACGATTGGGTATACAGTAAATGGTGTTGTTCAGACAAATATTGTTATGACAAATGTTTCCGGTAATACGTGGACAGGAACTATTCCGGTGCCAACTCCTGCTAATGCAGTTATTGCATGGGGAGTAGCCGCACAGAATTCATTAGGTTTGAATTCTTCATATGCGGGGACAGCTTATTCGGACGAACCTTTAACAGGGGTTACGGCGAGTGTGAATGCTTCTTCAAGTACAATTTGTGCTGGTTCAACTCCTGTTTTAACTGCAGTATTAGCGAAAAACGGAGCGGCTACAATTGGAACAGCTACCACTTTAACGGGAGCAACTGTACAACCAACCGCATTTTGTAACAGATGGCCTTCATACCGCATGCAGACTATTTATACTGCTGCGGAATTAACAGCTGGAGGGTTGACTGCAGGACCTATTACTTCCATGTCGTTCAATATTTCAACATTAGGGGATGCAGCAACGAATCCAAACTTTGTTGTCAAGATTGGAACGACAGCATTGACAGCATTTACGGATTTTGTATCTACTACAGGTTATACAACGGTTTTCCCTGCTGCAACTTATACACATGCTGTAGGGGTGAACGTTATCAACTTCTCAACTCCTTACATCTGGGACGGAACGTCCAATATTGTTGTTGAAGTGAGTCATGACGGTGCAAATGCAACGAATAATGCTCAGACATATTATACTGCAACTGCAGGAAATATGGTTGCCTGGTCGACAAGTGGGAGCGCAACCGGAACCTTGAGTACGAATAGATTGAATGTAACACTTACAGGTGGTATAGTACCACCAATTCAGTCCATTTCCTGGTCTGATGGTGCAACAACTGTTGGAACAACGAATCCAATATCAGTTACTCCGGCTGCGACAACAACCTACACAGCAACTATTACTGCTGCCGGTTGTTCGGTTACACCGGCTCCAACTACAACCATTACTGTAAATCCGCTTCCATCAGCGCCAACAGCTGTCAACAGTGCACAATGTGGTGTGCAGGTTCCAACTGCAAGTGTTACTTCCACCAGTGGATTACCAACACCGACATTTAACTGGTATGCTGCATCATCAGGTGGATCTGCATTGCAGTCAAGTACTTCAACAACATATACTTCTACCGTTGGAGTAACAACTACTTTTTATGTCAGTGAACTGAATACGACAACAGGTTGTGAAAGTGCACGAACACCGGTTACTGTAAGTGTTTCTACACCGGATCAGGTTTCATTGACTTCATCTGCTGCTGCAATTTGTATCGGCGGATCAGTTACTTTGACAGCTTCAAACCTGAATCCGACACCATTCCAAAATTATACGTACTCGACAGTGAGTACTGCAGGAAGTGGTGCTGAAACACCAATGGCTGGAGCTTCGATATCAGTTACTCCGACAGCAGCTGGAACTTATACATATACAGTAACTGCTACGGATGGCGGATGTGCTGCATCTGCAACTGCAACGGTGCTTGTAAATGACCTTCCGGCGTTAAGCGCTGCAACAGCCACTCCGGCTACGGTTTGTAGTGGTGATAACATTACCTTATCCGCAAATGCAATTTCCGCAAATGACGGACCGTTTGTAGTAGGAGCAGGAGCGCTTACGGGGTCTACGGATTATTACAGCCCGTTCTACCACAATTATGGAGGAGTTAAAGAACAGTTTGTGATTCGCGCTTCGGAGCTAACCGCTGCAGGTTTAACTGCCGGTAACATTACTTCTGTGGCATTGAACATAGGAACTGTTGGAACAACGTATGCAGGGTTTACTATCCATATGGGAACGACTGCCAGCGCGGATTTATCTGCCGGATTGATTCCGACTTCTTCCTTGACTCAGGTTTATTCAACAGCTTTGTTGACATTGACTCCATCAAGTTTAAATACATATACTTTATCTGCTCCTTTCGTTTGGGACGGAACCAGTAACCTGATCGTTCAAACTTCCTGGAGTAATAATAATACCGGAGGATCCTCTTCTGAAGTTAGTTATGATAATACGGCGTATGTTTCAACAGCATATTATCGTGTTGACAGTCAAACACCGGCGACGGTTTTGGCAGCAACAACCGCTTCATCAACAAGATCTTCGAGACCAAAAATGACTTTCGGAATGAATCACAACAATTCCTACACGTGGTCATGGTCTCCCGGGACAGGTTTGAATACTCCAACTGCAACAACGTCTGTTACAAATACAAGTGGATCCGCTACAACACAGGCATTCACGGTAACAGCTACAAATACTATGTCAGGATGTGTGGCAACTGCCACGACTCCGTTAGTGACCATTAACAGTGCGACAGCTGCTCCGGTTGCAAATAACAGTACACAGTGTGGGATTATGACACCAACAGCTTCTGTTACCGGAACAGGAACACCCGGAAATACTTTTTCATGGTATTTGGTTCCGACAGGAGGTACTGCAATTGCAGGTCAAACGGGAAGTTCACTTTCAGGATATCCGGTTTCTGCAACGACAACTTTCTATGTTACAGAAAACAATGGGACTTGTTCAAGTGCAAGAACCGCAGTTACGGTAACTGTAACAACTCCTCCGGCGATTTCAATTGCTGGAACGACTACTATCTGTAATGGAAGTTCAACTTCATTGACAGTAACAAGTCCGAACGATCCGAATTATACTTATACGTGGACAGGAGGTTTGGGAACCGGGGCAACAGTTACTGCTTCTCCAACTGTGACCACTTCTTATACAGTTACAGCAACAGATGCAAGTGGTGGGGCTAATAACGGTTGTATTACAACTGCGACAACTTCAATTATTGTCAATCCGGCGCCATTAAGTTCTCCGATAACACCGGCTACAGCTGTTGTTTGTAACGGAGTTGTTCAACAATTAACTGTTGGAGGATCTGCTGGAGGAACTGCTGTACTTGGTAATGGAACAACGGCACCAGGAACAACTTCTTTCCCGAATCCGTTAAGTGCATACTATGGTGGTACAAAACACCAGATCTTGTTCACAGCTGCTGAATTGACCGCACAAGGAATGGTTGCGGGAAGTAAAATCAATTCAGTTGCTTTTGACCTGAATACATTTGCAGCAAATGCTTGTACGAACTTTACAATCCGTATGGGGAATACTGCATTGACTGCATTGACAGGATTTGTAGGAGGAACGACTACCGTTTACGGACCTACAACTTTTACTCCTTCTGCTGCAGGATTGGTAACATTTACGTTGGTTACTCCATATACATGGGATGGAACTTCGAATATCGTTGTGGAAACTGTTCATAACGCAGGGAATGGTGGAAATGGTTCAGGTACACGTACCAATACTACAACAACTGCTACAAATACGGTATTCTACGGTTCAACAGATAATGTAGCGGGTGGAATTGCAGGATACGATGCCTTATCAACCTGGGGAACTTCAGGAGCAAGTAACCTGAGACCGAACATGCGTTTTGTTTATACTAACCTTCAGCCAACTTGGGCTCCGATGAGTTCATTATATACAAATGCAGGTGGTACAGTAGCATATACTGGTGCAACTACAGGAACAGTTTATGCAAAACCTTCTGCAACGACAACTTATGTAGCGACATATACCGCGCCAAATGGTTGTACAGCTCAAAGTACAGCAACTATTACGGTTAATCAACCTTCAAGTTCAACTGTTTTAGCAACAGCTTGCGGAACGTATACATGGGCTCAAAATGGAGCAACATATACAACTTCAGGAGTGCACACTGCTACGATTCCGAATGCTGCAGGTTGTGACTCAGTGATTACATTGAATTTGACGATCAACAGTCCTTCAGCTTCATCTGTAAGCGTTGCGGCTTGTGACACGTATACATGGGCTCAAAACGGAATGACTTATGTTACTTCCGGTGCTTACCATGATACTGTTGCGAACGCTGTTGGTTGTGATTCAGTGATCACATTGAACCTAACAATCAATCATCTGACAACAGCTACAGTAAACCAAGTGGCATGTCAAACGTATACATGGCCTATCAACGGAACAACTTATACAACTTCCGGAACACATACGGCTACGATTCCGAATGCTGCAGGTTGTGACTCTGTTGTGACTTTGAACCTGACAATTGGTGGGCCATCTGCGTCTTTGGTTCCTGTTACAGCTTGTAGTTCATATACGTGGGCACAAAATGGAATGACATACAATACATCAGGTGCTTACAATGATACGATTCCAAACATGTTTGGTTGTGATTCTGTGGTTACCTTGAGTTTGACTATCAATCAGCCAACTTCAGCAACTGTTATCGAATCGGGATGTGCTTCATTTACATGGGCTCAAAATGGAATGACCTATACAACCTCAGGGATGTACACGGATACGATTCCAAATGCTGCCGGTTGTGATTCAGTGATCACTTTGAACCTGACAATCCTTCAACCGACTACGTCAAGTGTTTCTGCAATTGCGTGTACTTCGTATACTTGGGCACAAAATGGGTTGACATATACAGCTTCCGGTGCTTATACGGATACAATTCCAAATGCGGTAGGTTGTGATTCGATTATCACATTGAACTTGACAATCAGTCAACCGACAGTGGCAACGGTAACTGTTTCCACTTGTAATCCTTATACATGGGCACAAACTGGAATAACTTATACTGCTTCGGGTATGTATAATGATACGATTACAAATGCTGCAGGTTGTGATTCAGTGGTTACATTGAACCTGACAATCGCACCGTTTGTTGCAACTGCGACGGATAACGGAAATGCTACAGCTACTGCATCTGCCGGTACAACTTACCAATGGATCAACTGTACGACAAATTCACCGATTGCCGGAGCAACAGCGCAAACGTTTGTTGCGACTGCAAACGGAACGTATGCTGCAATCGTATCAAACGGAACATGTTCGGATACTACGAATTGTGTGACGATTGCGAATGTTGGAATCAAAGAGAGTGTGATCTCAACGATTTCGGTTCATCCGAATCCGACTCACGATTATGTTATTGTAACAATGGATGCTTCTTCAGCAACTGTTGAAGTAATGGATGTTCAAGGGAAATTAATTCAAGCGACTCAAATTAAGTCAGGTGATCAAGTTGATCTGAGTACTTATGAAAGAGGTGTTTATACATTGAGAATTAAAACCGAATTCGGCACTTCTCTGGAAAGAATTGTTAAGAACTAAGCGTCTGATCTTCTTCTAAGAAGTGAAAGCGGTCATTCGAAAGAGTGACCGCTTTTTTTATTGATGGGATTCGGTCAGCACTAATCCGCTTTTTAAGGGATTTAAGGAAGTCAAAGGATAAGATGAGGGATTTCTTTATGGATAATGATTTCAGCTTCTTTAACGAACTGTTTTGACAAGTGCTATCTTCTGTGAATCGGGATTTTTTATGCTACTTTATCAGAAGCTGTCTGTCGGGGATGAGTAATTACTGTGAACTTTGGTAATATTTCGACTTTCAATTTGGACTGCCGTTAAACTCAGCATTCCCGGTAGGACAAAAAAACTCCGTTTGTCAGTTGACAAACGGAGTTTTCTTAATTCAAGCTTGGATATTATCCAAATGGTATTGATTATTTCATGACATGTCCTGTTCTTATTACTGGTTCAACCGGAACAAATTGCCCGATAAGGTCTTGAATGTCTTTGAGTTCTATCCAGTTTTCATATTCCACTACCAGGTTGTTTTGTGCATTCAATGTACAGGAAACATAACCGTCTTTTTGTTCCATTGTAGCGGCGATTTGTGTGAAATCCGAATCGGTGATCGGAATTTTGGAATGAAAGGTATCCGAAACGATTTGTGAAATGCTTTTCGATTGGTTATAACGCGCTTTCTCTTGATTTAATTCAAATACGGATGTCTGAGAGAAAACACCGGTTGAGAAAAAACAGATCGCAAATAAAAAGATTGTTTTTTTCATGTTTAGTCAATTTTAATGATACGTTGTTTTTGAGAAGAAGTAGTACTTGTAATAATCAAAGTATAGACTCCGGAACTTAGTGAAGAAATGTCTCTGAAAAGATTTGTAACCCCTTTGTTGACATCAACCTGTTCTTTTAATATCGAAACTCCTTTTTGATCCATAAGATCAATGACCATGGTTTCTTTTCGTGAACTTTGAAGCTGAATTACCAATTGCTCTTTCATTGGATTAGGATATACACTAAACAGTCCGTCCGAGTCATCTTTTGAATTGATTGAAATTATCTTGGATTCAGTTCTTTCTCCATTTAGATCAACTTGCTGCAGTTTATAGAAACTTGTTCCTGCAGGGACCCCCTGGTGAATGAATTGATATTCCTGAGCCTCCGAACTTGTTCCGACTCCCTGAATGGTACCAATCTGTTCAAAGTGATCTGCATCACGCGAATACATCACCTCAAAATAGTCATTTTTGTATTCACTTTCCGTCTTCCATGAAAGTACATTTCCAATGTCTGTCGAATTACCATTGAATTCAGAAAGTTCGACAGGTAATATTCCGGTTGCTGTCCAACCCGAAATTGTGAATTCACAACCATCTCCTGCGTTTCCATCGATCATTAAAATATAAGTGTTTCCAATTGTCAGGCCTGATGCAGTAACCGTTCCTGTTGAAGCTGTTCCCGGATTAAAGCAATTGGACATGGATGTAAACCCGGTACAGCATCCTGAAGCATCATAAGTTACGTTGTAAACTTGTGCCTGGATACCATAGTTATTCACACAACCTGTTACTGATGCAATAGGGAAGGTGTGCGTGGTGCTTGAAGCTACAAACTGATACCAGGAATTGTTTTCAATGGATCCGCAAAATACGGAAGTCACATTGCCTGGTTGATCTGCTGTAAAAGTAACGTCTGTTGATGCACTGAATGTTCCTGGGCCCTGAGTTAAAATAGCCGGAGAGGGACAATTGTCATTGGTTGCAGCGCTTCCACATGAATTGGAGACTGCACCTGCAACCGCACAGATTGAAAATGTTCCGGATCCACCGCCATAATCCCACATGCGAATGTAAACGGTGCTTCCCGGTGTGAGTCCGCCTCTTGAGATCATGGACATCGCTCCATTAGGGGAATCATCATCATCACATTCCAATAAAGTCAAGGAACCACAAGTTCCCGTATAGAATGCCATTCCACTGTCAGTCATGGTACCGGAATTGGTATTCACCATGATTGATCCGGTTGCAGGCACAACTGCCGTAAACCAAACATCTTCACCGGAGTAAGATGCACAACCGGGAGCTGTTACCCCCGCAGTATTTGTTGCGCCAACGCTTGTTGCACCGATGTAGGAACAGGAAGCGTTCACCGGAAGTGAGATAGCTGTACATGGATCATCATTTGTCATCGGAACCGGTGAACTGGCACAGATGGAAAATGTTCCGTTGTTGTCTCCTCCATATTCCCAAACGCGAATGAATACCGTTGAGCCGGGAGTTAATCCGGTCCCGTTGATCATGGACATGTTTCCGTTTCCGGAATCGTCATCATCACATTCGATCAAAGTTAATGAGCCACAGGTTCCCGAGTAGAATGCCAAACCGGAATCCAATATCACCCCGGTATTCATGTCAACGGTTAAGATTCCATTCGCCGGAACAACGGCTGAAAACCAAACATCTCCGCCACTGTAACTTGCACAGCCCGGTGCGGGCACTCCCGGAGAAGCAGTTGCCGCCGCGTTGGTATACGTAGCGAATGAACAGGATGTTCCAACTGTTAAGGGTGTTGCCGAACATGGATTGTCATTGGCAGGTTGTGCAAAACACGGAATTAGGGGAAATAGGAGGAAGCTAAATAGTAGTAGATTCTTCATGTAGTAGTATTAATTATTTGTGAATTAATATTACTAATGAATTATGATTTCATTCTGAACAATGAATGAACTGTTTAGTTTGATGTGTAAACTACGGGTTTAAAAGAACAAAAAAAGGACAGGCTTTTTAACCTGTCCTTACTAAACTGTTTTACTAAACTTATTGCTTAACTAGCTGGATTTCACCACGTAATTTTACGTCTTCTCCAACCAAAACGCCACCTGTTTCCAGTGCTGAATTCCAGGTCAAACCGAAATCCTTGCGATTAATAGAGGATTCGAAACTGAAAGCTGCTTTTTCATTTCCCCATGGATCTTTGCCTTCTCCGTGAAATTCGATTTCCAAAGGAATGCGTTTCGTTACACCGTGAAGTTGAAACTCACCTTCGATCTTACCAGATTTCAATTCAGGAAGTTCTGCTTTAAAGGTGATTTGCGGGTGATTTTCCACATCGAAGAAATCTCCGCTTTTCAAATGTCCGTCGCGTTGTTCGTTGCGTGTGTTAACGGAATCCGTATCGATCTTTGCATCGATCACTACGTTTTTGAATCCGTCTTCTGCTTCTACCGTTGCATCAACTTTGTCAAATGTTCCGGTTACTTTTGTAAACATCATGTGTTTTACGCTAAATCCTACTTCGCTGTGTGCAGGGTCAATTGTCCATTTTGTCGTACTCATTTTGATTGAATTTAAATTGTTTGTTTTTAATTGTTTGAAAAAGGTTCAAAAGGTTTAAAAGGTTTAAAAGGTTCAAATTTGGTTTTACCGTCTTGAAGTCTTAATATCCTAAAGTCTTAGTGTCCTAAAGTCCTAATATCCTCTTATCTATTTAATTGTTACTAATTGCTCCAAAGTCTTTCTGACTTTTTTGTGATGTTGCGTATGATCTTCATCCGAGCGATATCCGAAGGTCAGGACCAGGACCGAATGATCGTCTGTTAAACCTAAAATTTCGTCGTATTTCTCTTTTTGAAAGCCTTCCATCGGAGTGCTGTCAATTCCTAAAGTTGCCGCCATGACCAATCCGAATCCCAACCCGATATATGCCTGTTTTGTATTCCAGGCAATCAGCTCTTCGGAACTCAGGCTGGACAATGTGCCAACGATGTTTTCCTGGAACCGGTTCAGTCTTTCACGTTCTAACTCCCGGACTTCTACAATGCGTTGCATGTATGAATCGATGTGCTGATCCGCTACCTTGCGATTTACCGTGAAAACGACCAGGTCAGATGCATCTGTAACGGGAGACTGGTCGAAAGCAGCAGCTCTTAGTTGTACGCGTAGATCCGGAGATTTCACGTGTATCAATCTGAAGGGTTGCAAACCGTAGGAAGTTGGAGCGCTATTGATCGCTTCCAGGATTTCCTGCATGTCTTCGTTACTTATTTTCTTCGTCGGATCGTATTTCTGTGTGGCATATCGCCATGCTAATGCATTCTTCATTTCTCTTTTGTTACAATTTCACATCCATCGGGACTTCCATGAGCAGGAGAGTAGAGTCTTTCGTTATCTGCAAAGTTACGGAGGAAGTATCCATTATTCCTAATGCGTCCCGACGATTTAATTGCTGACCGTCGATAACCGAACTTCCTTCCACCTGCATCACATACAAGCCATTGGATGGATTTTTGAATTCATAAGTGACCGTTTTATCCTCCGTGAATTTCCCCATGTGAAACCAAGCGTCCTGATGGATCCAGACTCCCGCATCATCTTTATTGGGCGAAAGGATCTGAACGAATTCATTCGGATGCTCATCCACTTCGATTTTTTGTTGGTCGTAACGAGGTTCCACATTGCGTTTGTTCGGGAACAACCAGATTTGGAACAGTTTCAGGTCCTTGTCTTCATTCGGGTTGAATTCCGAGTGTTGCACGCCTGTTCCTGCACTCATCACCTGGATTTCTCCGGCATTGATCGTTGCACTGTTCCCTATGGAATCCTTGTGTGCGATAGCTCCCTCCAATGGAATCGTAATGATCTCCATATTGTCATGAGGATGTGTTCCAAATCCCATTCCCGGTGAAACGGTATCGTCGTTCAATACACGTAAGGTACCGAAGTGAACTCTTTCCGGGTTATACCAAGAAGCGAAGCTAAAAGAATGTTTTGCATTCAACCAACCGTGGTTGGCATGGCCTCTTGAGTTTTCTGAGTGGAAGATTGTTTTCATATTGTTTTCTCCTTTTGGATGATTTGATAGAACAAAGATACAACAACTTTTGAATTAATTACCATGGTAAATAATATTTTTTGATTTTTTAAGAATTTCTTCATGAAAACGGAACATAGAATTCGTCAATAATTTGCTGATTTCTAGCAATAATGGGAATTTGAAAGAATAAAAATGATTTTTTTTTCATGAATCACTTGTTAAAATGAAAATACAGTGTATCTTTGCAACGCTTTTAACGTAAAGCATTACACAATTTCTGAATCTGACTGTAGTCAGAAGCGAAAGCAAAGAAAATTGGTTTGGTAGTTCAGTTGGTTAGAATACATGCCTGTCACGCATGGGGTCGCGGGTTCGAGTCCCGTCCAGACCGCTAAAAAACGTTAGAAGAAAATAGCTTATATGGCTGTAAGCTTAGAAAACCCTAGAGTGTATCAAATGCTCTAGGGTTTTTGCTTTTTATGAAATTTTGTTTCGGTGAGAATTTCGGTGAGAATTTTTTCATAATTGCATTTGTATTCATTCTGTATCATTAAAATTCAATAAGGAACGTATATAGCTATTTGAAATAGACTTGGGTGGTTACACTATTTCTGTTGATAACGAGTTCCTAAATATCTTCTAAAACCATATTTTAAATAATAAAAAATCACTAACCTTGTTCATTGTTTTGCCATTGTCAAATATAGGAATTATCAAAGAGATCTAATCAATGAATGCAGTTGAGATTGAAGAAGCTATTTCATCATTAGCAGAGCAACCTTTTGCAGGTGATGAGTTTCCATACGCATTTTTAGAAGCCTTTGGTAATAAGGAAACTACTATAAAACGACTGAAAACTGGAAATAATAAATCTGACGTCAAAGGAGGAGTTTTACAACAGAACAACATACATATATGTGTATGCAAGAAGGGAAATGTAGCGGATACGCTAGTGGCATTGAAACAAAGCGCTGCTACATTAAAGGCGAAAGCCAAGTATATTTTAGCTACTGATGGAAATGACTTTCAAGCTGAAGATCTAAATAGTGGTGAAACAGTTGTTTGCGATTATACTGACTTCCATCACCACTTTGGGTTCTTCCTTTCTTTGGCTGGTATCAGCACGGTTAAACAAATTCGCGAAAATGCTTTTGATATAAAAGCGACTAGTCGCTTGAACAAGCTTTACATTGAATTGCTCAGACATAATCCTGAATGGGCAACCGTTGAACGACGTCACGATATGAATCATTTTTTGGCCCGTTTGATATTTTGTTTTTTTGCTGAAGACACAGATATATTCCCTGGTGACTCATTATTTACAGGAACACTTCAACAAATGAGTTCTAGCGATGCGTCCAATTTTCACGAAGTTCTTAGCGAGATTTTCAGAGCAATGGACATTAAGCTGGTTGAACGCAAAAGGAAAAAAGTCAAGAATTGGGCATGTAAATTTCCATATGTAAATGGTCAGTTGTTTTCAGGATCAACTGATGTTCCAGTTTTTACCAAAATAGCTCGATCCTATCTTCTTCATGTGGGGAATTTGGACTGGAAGAAAATTAATCCGGATATTTTCGGTTCAATGATTCAAGCTGTAGCGGATGATGATGAGCGCGGTGAGTTAGGAATGCATTATACATCTGTCCCAAATATTTTAAAGGTTCTAAATCCACTATTTTTAGATGATCTTCTACAGCAATTGGATGATGCAGGGGAAAATCCTAGAAAACTGCAGAACTTACGTAAACGCATATCCAAAATTAGGGTATTTGACCCAGCTTGTGGTTCAGGAAATTTTCTTGTAATTGCTTATAAACAACTTCGGGAAATAGAATTTGAGATTAACAAGCGAAGAGAAGAGAGCAACCTTCCCTCTGAAATTCCATTAACCAACTTTCGAGGTATCGAATTACGTGATTTTTCAGCAGAAATAGCAAGGTTAGCATTAATAATAGCTGAGTACCAATGTGATGTGCTTTATCGTGGCGAGAAACTAGCTCTAGCAGAATTTTTACCTTTAAATGCGGAGAATTGGATTACCCAAGGAAATGCTTTAAGAATTAATTGGTTGACCGTTTGTCCTCCAGATGGTACTGGAGTCAAACTGTATGGAGATGACTTGTTTAGTACCCCTATAGATCAGGCCGAAATTGATTTCAGGAACGAAGGAGGCGAAACCTATATATGTGGTAATCCTCCTTATCTTGGAAGTCAAGACCAGACGTCACTACAAAAAAAGGATTTAGAGATTGCTTTTCAAGGGGCTATAAAGTCAACCAAGTCTGCTGACTATGTATCCGGCTGGTTTATTAAGGCAAGACATTTCGTAATTTCCAATGGCGGATCTTTTGCTTTTGTAACAACAAATAGTATCTGTCAGGGTAGGCAGGTGGCTTTGTTCTGGCCAGCACTCTTAAAAAATGATTTGGAAATTCGTTTTGCGGAGCCTTCCTTTCTTTGGAGCAATTTAGCTTCAAAAAAAGCAGCGGTAATTGTTTCAATTATCGGTATAGGCCCTAGGTCAAGTATGTCTAAAAAATTGTTTAGCAACGGTCATGTCCTTTCAACTGGATATATTGGTCCTTATTTAGTTCCAAATCATAATACAATTGTTTCGTCTTCGCGGAATGTTCTTTCTGACTTAGCTCCAATGACAAATGGCTCTATGCCAAACGATGGCGGGGGGCTTTTGCTAACTACAGATGAATACCGAAATCTTGTGAGTGATTTTCCTCAAGCTAAAAGCTATTGTAGAAAGTTTCTTGGTTCAAGTGACAGTATTCAAGGTAATCTGCGTTACTGTCTCTGGATTAATGATAATGAGTCAAACGATGCTAAACAAATTCCAGAAATTTCCAGAAGAATTGAGTTGGTTGCTAGACACAGGTCAGACAGCAGTAGACCGGAGACCAATGCGTTAGCAAAGATTGCCCATTCTTTTGGTGAACGTCGCCATAAAAAAGGTGTAAGTTTACTTGTACCAAGACATAGTTCGGAAAAGAGACCTTATCTTCCCTCCATTATTGTGGATGATTCGACAGTTGTTGGTGACAGTGCTATGATTATGTATGATCTGAGGTTACGTGACTTTGCCATCTATTCTTCACGTATGCACCTAATTTGGGCAGCCACAGTATGTGGAAAAATTAAAGAAGATTACAGATATTCTAATACTTTGGGATGGAATACTTTTCCATTGCCCTATCTAACAGAAAAGAATAAGGAAGATCTTACTAAATGTGCGGAGGAAATTTTGATTACTCGTGAAAGACATTTCCCAGCTACAATCGCTGAGCTGTATGATATCAATATAATGCCTGAAGATCTTCGCCAGGCTCATGATCGAAATGACGAGGTGCTTGAACGTATTTATATTGGTAGACGTTTTAAAAACGATACCGAACGACTTGGTAAACTCTTCGATTTATACACTCAAATGGTTTCAAAACAAAAAAAACGATGACCGAAAAAAAAGCTATACCGTCTGTTACTGTCAACTATAAAAGCACCAAAAGTTCTACTTTGCCAAATGAACTCGGAATGCGGGCAATGCAAGAACGCGCATACGAAAAACGGGGAGAACAATACTTGCTAATCAAATCTCCTCCGGCCTCTGGCAAAAGTCGTGCATTGATGTTTATAGCTCTAGACAAGCTTCACAATCAAAATATAAAACAGGCTATAATTGCAGTTCCCGAAAAATCCATTGGCGCAAGTTTCGCTGACGAACCACTTACAAAATTCGGCTATAACTATGATTGGCACGTAGAGCCTAAATGGAATCTTTGCAACTCACCTGGGGAGGATGGAAGTAAAGTTAACTCGGTTAAGTCATTCCTTGAAAGCACTGACAAAGTGCTGGTCTGTACACATTCGACATTCCGTTTTGCAATTGAACGCTTAGGAATCGAATTGTTTGACGATCGCTTGGTTGCCATTGACGAATTTCATCACGTTAGCGCTGATGAAAACAATGTGCTTGGTTCACAACTTAAGCAACTTGTTGGGCGAGACAAAGTACATATTGTAGCAATGACTGGTTCCTATTTTCGAGGAGATGCAAATCCTGTACTCATGCCGGAGGATGAAGCGAAGTTTGAACCAGTAACATATACATATTATGAACAGCTCAATGGGTACGAATATCTCAAGACATTAAATCTTGCCTATTACTTTTACAGTGGAGCCTATACTGATGAAATATTAAATGTTCTTGACCCGAATGAGAAAACAATTATTCATATACCCAATGTTAATTCTCGTGAAAGCAAAGGCGATAAAATCAAAGAAGTTGAACATATCATAGAAGAACTCGGTGATTGGCAAGGAACTGATTCCGAAACCGGTTTTCAACTTGTTAAAACGCGTGAAGGGAAAGTAATAAAAATTGCTGACCTAGTAGATGATGATTCATCAAAACGCTCTAAAGTCCAAGCGGCACTAAGAATGCCTGAAGTAAAGAAGAACCGTGAACATGTTGATATAATTATTGCCTTGGGAATGGCGAAGGAGGGTTTTGATTGGATTTGGTGTGAGCATGCCTTGACAGTAGGCTATCGCTCTAGTTTAACTGAAATTGTCCAAATAATTGGCAGAGTCACTCGTGACGCGCCCAATAAAACGCATGCGAGATTTACAAATCTGATTTCAGAACCCGATGCTTCAGAATCTGCCGTTACTGATGCGGTCAATGATACACTTAAAGCCATTTCTGCAAGTTTGTTAATGGAGCAGGTACTCGCACCAAGATTTAATTTCACACCTAAAAATCAACAAAATGGTCCCGTCGAAGGGTTTGAGTATGGCGAATTTGGTTATGATCCAAATAAGGAAAATATCGGTTTTAATCCACAAACTGGTCAGTTCCAAATAGAAATTAAGGGGCTTTCCGTACCGAAAAGTGCAGATGCACAGCGTATTTGTAGAGAAGACTTGAACGAAGTTATTGCTGCATTTGCACAAGATAAGCAAGCAATTGGACGTGGATTATTCGATAAAGAAGTTGTTCCAGAAGAGCTAACGCAAGTTCGATTTGGGAAGATAATTAAAGATAGGTATCCAGATCTTGAAGATGAAGATATTGAAGCTGTACGACAACACGCTATTGCTGCATTAATTCTAACACAGAAAGCGAAGGAAACCCTAAATAGTGATCCGGAATTAATCGTTCGTGCGAATACTTCCCTGATTGACGGCGTGCGGAAATTCGCTATGGATGTTAGAGAACTCGATGTTGACTGGATTGATAGCATAAACCCGTTTAGTGAAGCATATTCAATCCTGTCAAAAGCAATAACCGAGGAAAGTTTAAAGGCGATGGCAGAGGTTATTTCAGGAAAAAAACCAACAATGTCTATAGAAGAAGCGCGAGAATTAGCCAAACGGGCCTTAAACTTCAAAAAGGAACGCGGTAGGTTGCCTGAAATAAAATCAGCAGATCCTTGGGAACAAAGAATGGCGGAAGGAATTGCTTATCTTACTCGTATTAAAGCTGAAGAAAGAAATGGATAAAAAAAAGAAGCTTTCAGATGAAGATGACGAACTTTTGGCAGCGCTTGGTATAGAAGTTGTAGCTAAAACGATCGCCAGCCATACCTCTCTTGAAGAACGTGTAATTACCGGATTCGAGGAAATACAAAAGTTCGTTCAACAAAATGGGCGTTTGCCAGAACATGGTGAAGATAAAGATATCTTTGAGAGATTATATGCAATCAGACTGGATCGTCTCCGAGGTGTTGCTGAGTTTAAACGGCTTCTTAAAGATTTGGATCATCAGCATTTGTTAGAAGGCAATTTTGTAGCAACCACAGATATGATGGAAGAGCTGAATGACGACGAGCTTTTAGCTCAGCTTGGTGTAAACGAAACTTCAGATGACTCGATAACTAATTTAAAACACGTTCAATCCCGAGCAGATAAAAAAGCCGCAGAAGAAGTAGCTAATAGGACAAGATGTGAAGACTTCAATACATTTAAACCGTTATTTGATCAAGTTAAATATGATTTAAACCTTGGTAATAGGACGATGATTCGCTTTCGAAAAGATTCAGGATTCACTAAAACTACGTTTAAAACAGGACAATTCATAATTGTGGGTGGTCAGATTTCCTACATAGCCGGAATTGGAGAAACGTTCAAGGCTCCAAATGGTGAGGACGATGCGCGGTTACGAGTGATTTACGATAACGGCACAGAGAGTAATATTTTGTTAAGGTCATTGATTAGAGCAATGTACAAAGATGAAGCTAGCCGATTTATTACAGAAAGCGAAGTTATACCTGGCTCGCTTTTTTCAGGCGAGAGTAGTGAAGATGATTTGGAAACCGGTACAATTTACGTGTTGCGTAGCCAGTCAAACCACCCGCTTGTAGAAGAGAATAGAGTTATCGTCCACAAGGTAGGTGTGACTGGAGGGGATATTAAAAAACGTATCTCCAACGCTAAAAATGATCCAACATTCCTTATGGCAGAGGTTGAGATCATTGCTTCATATAAACTCGCTAACATCAATCGTATGAAACTTGAAAAATTGATTCATAAATTTTTCAATGGAACAAAACTGAATATCGAGATTAAGGATCGTTTTGGAAAACTAGTAAAGGCGCGGGAATGGTTTTTAGTTCCTTTGTTTATCATTGATGAAATGGTAGAACGAATTAAAGACGGCACAATAAGTGAGTATTATTATGATCCATTATCAGCAAAAATTAAAAGATATTAAGCTTAATGCAAATCAAATCTCAACTTCAATTTTTTTTTATTAATTGATGGTTAAAGTTTATTTGGATTCATCGGTTTTAAATACTAATTCTTCCCATGATATTTCATTTTGAGACCTGCAAATATGTCTATGGCTACTGTGTCTAATGAGTTTAGACCGACTTGCTTCGCGTTTTCAGTCTTATTAAAATACCATTCTTTAAGCTCATCAATTTTCTCATAATTATTAAGTTCCATAAGTTCGAAAACTGCTTCATGCAGATTAAGTCGATAAATTGATGCGTCCTTGTAATACCTCGAAAGAACACTAACTAGCTTAATGTTTCTTATATCGTCTCTAATCAGTCTAATAATTAAACCTGAATAATTTGTTTGTGTCATAAAATCTAAGGTTGGTACAATTTCAATAATTCGGAATCCAACTTTAAGGTCTCCAGATCTAATACTTTCATTTGCCACTCCATAAAAACAGTTTCAATTTCGGTATACGTTATGCGACCTTCTTCATATAATGCCAGGCTTTTATCATAAATCATTTTTAAGTTATCAGCCATCTGACTAGCTTGATTTTGCTTGGCTTTAATATTCAATAATTTCTGTTCTTGCTCCAGCTTTTGTTTTTCAAAAGATAATTCAGCTAGTTGTTTTCTATCAGAGATTTCAGTCTGTTTAATTGAATTCAATTGCTTCTTCTTTAACCATTCTCCCCGATTAAATACTGGAACACTCAAATAGAATCCTATACCTTCGTAAAGATTTTGATTAATTTGATCTCCATACCGTTTTGTTGGATTTCCAGCAATTAAATAGTCCTTATTGTTAGTTGAGAACCCTGTTCCAACAAGACCATTTAGAGCAATCGTTGGTATGATACCGGAACGGTCAGATTTTAGTTGATTTCCCAGTATTTCTAATTCAATTTCAAGTGATTCAATAGCGTATTTCTCTGATAATTGCGGTTTATCGGAGATTGAAGAAATAGAGGACAAATCAAATGTATGGTTCATAGATAGGGGCAAACCTATTTGAAAATTCAATTGAATAGTTTTCAATTTCGATTCATTAGCTAGGTTCAACAATAAATCTTGTTCGCTCAAAAGTGAATTATGGCTTTTAAGTGTGTCAATTGAATTAATCCTTCCTTCTTTAATCAACAAACGCTGAACACCTTGGATCTGTTTGTATTTTTCAATCCTGGATTCAGCCAATTTGATTTGAGTTGATAACTTGCACAAAGTAATATAGGTTTCAATTACTTGAATTTTCAACTCATTTTGCCTAACATTTAAACTGATTTCATCTCTTTGAATTGTAGTTGTAAGTATGTTCCGCTTATGAAAATAATTGAAGCCATTGAATAACATAACACTTGAATTCAAACCAAATGATTGGGAGTTTACTGAACTCGTAGCAAATGTGTTTGTAAATGGATCAAGTCTTCGACCGAATGAGGTGTTTACTCCTGCGTATGCACTTAAATTTGGAAGCAGACTCCACCAGTGGTATTGGCTGTTTAGCGTTGAATTATTTAATGAACTTGATTCTGTTGCCGTTTGAAGTGAATTGCTCTTTACCTTATCCAAACAGAATTGCAACGTAATTGGTTCCTGAGCAGATGCCATTGAAAACAAAAAACATGAAACTATGAACAAGAACAACTTCATTTTATCAAATCCGTTAACTGTTCAAAAAATCGCGCCAACAACCGTTTATCTTTGGTGACAATTTTCACGCTCCCTTTCAATTGCGCTTTGAATGGAATATCCCTGTTATAAGTTGTCTTCATTTGTTTTGGCAATTGGATTTTCACTTCATATTTCCCTTCCTTGTCTATTTTAGTAATCGTACTCACTTTTCCTTCTAACATTCCAAATTCAGTTCTTGGGAAGTCTGTGAGTTCAATAAATGTCTTTTGACCAACTTTTACTTTTCCTGATCCAGTACTTGCAATAGTTGCGATGGCTGTATAACCACTTCCTTTAGGAACAATAACAATGGAAGCCTCATTTACTTTATAAAAACGATTGACTTGAAGTAACTTATTAAACATGACTTTACCCGAACAAGGAGCAATCCAAACCGTATTCTTTTCCCAAGTCTGAAAACCGTTTATAAGTGCAGAGAGACTAATTTGAATTTCCGAGGACATTTGAAGTTTTTTCAATTTTGCATCATGTTCCAAACGTAAACTTTCTTTCCGCAAGGTGTTTAATGTGATAAGGTTTTGTACGTGTTGTTCTTTTTGACTTTGAACAGATTGTAAGGCTTGTGATTGTGTTCTTTTATCTTGTGTTAGGGATTGCTTTGAAATGGCGTTTTGCTCCGCTAATCTCTCACTACTTGCCAATTGTTCTTGAATCAGTTCATACTCACCTTCAGACAATTTAATTTTCTTGTTAGAAATGATCTGTAATTGCTCGCGAAAGGAAATCTCACGTTTAATGGATGCTAATTCTTGATGAATCATGTTCTCCGAATACTCACTATTCCATTCTTCTATTTTTGAAAGAAGCGTAGTCCATTGTTCTTGGAAGGTTCCGAGCTTAAGTTGTTGACTAAAAACCGGAATTTTTTCTTGAAATTTCCCGTTAAATGTTTCCAACTGATCCAAGTAATTTTTAGCCTTTTCTATGTCTTCTGATTTGGCTTGGATATCAAATTGAGCAATTAAATCTCCAGCATTTACTTCTTGGTTTTCTGCAACATTTATAGTCTTTAGTTGAATATAACTTTGATTTGAAAGTTCGATAGGCGGTTTGGAAGATGTCACTAATACTTCACCTACAATTTCATCCGGATAACGAATAAACCAAGCAAGACCAGTAATTATCAATAACACAATTAAAAACACTCCATTTCCAGACCTTACGATCCATTTGGGTGGGGTTGAAAGCATTTCATTCATTTGCTCACTTTTCAATTCAATATCGATGTTTCTTTTTTCTTCCATGACTATGAATTGATTTCTACTCTTTCTATCTTCTCCAAGTCGAGTTGACTTTGAACAAGATTATAATAAGCACCTTCCAATGCAATAAGTTCCTTATGTGTTCCTTTTTCGACTATTGATCCATTGTCTAACACAATAATCTGGTCAGCATTTTTTACAGTACTTAATCTATGTGCTATTACAACTGCCGTTCTGCCTTGGAAGAATTCATCAAGATTTTGCATAATTACCTTCTCATTTCTTGAATCCAGTGAACTTGTTGCTTCATCAAAAAATAAAAATGTTGGATCCTTATAAACTGCTCGTGCAATTAAAATTCGTTGTTTTTGTCCCCCACTGATACCCATACCTTCACTTCCAATCTTAGTATTGTAGCTTAATGGCAGGCTTTCAATGAAATCTTGAATATTGGCTATTTGAACAGATCGTCTTAGTTTTTCTTTATCAATTCGATCTTCTCCAATAGCTATATTATTCGCTATTGTATCATTAAAAATGTAACCATCCTGCATAACAGAACCACAATTTGCCCTCCAAACATGCTGGGTAAAGTTTTCCAGATCCGTTGTATCAATACTTATCTTTCCGGCAGTTGGTTGATAGAAACGCAAAAGTAATTTCATCAAAGTTGTTTTACCGCTGCCACTTGCTCCCACAATTGCAGTTAAGCGACCGGACTCAATAGTTAGGTTAATTCCTTCCAAAACATTCTTTTCAATTCCTGCATACCGAAAGCTAATTTCTTTCAATACCAGGTCTTTCTTTTCAGGAAGCTCCTGGAGTCGATGTGAATCTTCCGGTTCTTCGTCTTCCTTGTTGTGAATTTCATTCAGGCGTTCAAGGGAGATTTTAGCATCCTGAACCGAATAAATGAATCCCAAAAATTGGGAAATCGGTGCGTTCAACTGCCCGATGATGTAGGAAATCGATAACATCATTCCCAGTGTCAGTTCACCGTCTATAACCAACTTAGCGGTATAAAAGCTTACAAGAATATTCTTTAATTCATTGATGAATGTTGCTCCGTTACTTTGGAACTGTTCCAAACGCAAACTTTTTATCCGGAGTTTAAACAATTTCACCTGTATCCGTTCCCAATCCCAACGCTTTTGTCGTTCTGCATTATGCAATTTGATTTCCTGAATTCCATGAATCAATTCGACTATTTTCGATCGGTCTTCTCCACCGCGGGAAAAACGTTCCTGGTCCAGATCCTTTCTTTTCCTTAGGAAAATCCGGATCCAAACAAAATACAGAATGCTTCCCGCAAGAAAAATCAAGAAAATAGGCAGACTGTAAACTATCAGTACGATACTAAAGATCAAAAAATTGAAGAATGAAAACAATACACTCAATGTCTGATTGGTGAGCAGCAATTCTATCCGGGTATGATCATCGATCCTGAGCATCAGATCGCCCATCTTTTTAATATCGAAGAATGAAATCGGCAGTTTCATTAATTTGACCAGGAAGTCCGATACCAATGAAATATTAATCCGTGCGCTTAAATGCAGCAAAATCCAGCTCCTCACAACGTCCACACTCATTTTTCCAAGGAAAACAAACAGCTGTCCGAAAAGAATTAAATAAAGGAAATGATAATCCTTATTTTGTATCCCGATGTCCACAACGCTTTGGGTTAAAAACGGGACGATCAATTGAAGAAGACTCGCCGCAAGCAATCCAAAACTTAACTGAATTAATAATTTCCGGTAATTTTTTAAGTATTTGAATAAAAACCAGAAACCATTTCCGCGCATTTCTTCGCTTTCCTTTTCCTGAAATGAAGGAGTAGTTTCAAGCAATAAACAAATTCCTTCTTCGGTATTTTCATCTGCATGAGTCCCAATCCAGTTCGTTAAGAATTCTTTTTTGGAATAGACCCGTCTTCCCTTTGCCGGATCAGCAACATAAAACCGTTCGCCCCTGATCTGGTACAAAACAACATAATGGCGTTCGTTCCAAAAACAAATACAAGGTAATGGGGCGTCTTGCTTGAGGCTCTGCAAGTTAATTTTTACAGCCAGTGTGCGAAAGCCGATTCTTTCCGCTGCATTGCTGAGTGTTTGAAGACTGCTCCCCTGGCGCGTCGTTTCAGAAAGATTACGCAACCTCTCGAGACTTATGGAGCGGTCGTAATACTTTGCGATCATGCGAAGGCAAGTCGGACCACAATCCATAGAATCTGGCTGCATGTAAACTGGGAAAAGTCTCACTAACGTTCAGATTTAATAAAAACAACATCTACACGCATGTTCCTGCTCTTATTCACTTCATTTGATTCCGGAAACAGTTTTGCCTCGTTGGAATATCCTTTACAACTGACCCTGACCGCCGGAATGCCCTGATCAACCAAGTAACTCTTCACCTTTTCCGCACGGGCAACAGAAAGCTTCATATCCGGTTCGCAACAAACATGTCCGTTTAGTTTAATGCGGATTGCAGTATCACTCTTCATGAGCATTTCAAGGATTCTTAAGTTTTCCATGGAACTCTTCACGATATTACTAGTCCCCGAATGAAAATTGATTCTCAGGTTCATCGGAACATTGTACTTGATGGCTGACTTTACGCTGTATACAAACACATCCACTCTACGAAAGCTTTCTTCATTGTTTGAGAGCTGTTTCCGTTCTTCGTTCTTGTTAAGCGTGTCAGTCACGAATGCTTTTATATTTGACGACTCGATGAGCTTTAAAACCGAAGTCATTCTTTTTGAAGCCAGGTTCATATTGTATGCAGCAGTTCCGACAGTATCCGTATAAGCAATAACTTTTATTTTCCCGTATGTCAGTTTTAATTTATTGAGCCTATTTAAAAACGCTGCCGGATTTTTCACCGTCGAGCTACCAACATCAAATGAGATTGAAAGGGAATCAGCCAGTTTGACTTCGGCAAAATCTTGTGCTTGCAAACCAAAATAAGAAAACAGCCCAATTAAAAATAGGTATAATTTCATCCCCATATTCTTGCATTTATTTCATTAATTTTTTCTTCCGGAATGGAAATGTTCCCATTTTCAATGCGTATTCCACAATCTTTTTCCGACAAATAGTTTTCTTCACCCTTCCAAAGACTGATAAAGGGATTGTAACCACATTTGGAAGGCTTGCCATTCTCTGTATTGTCCATGGTAAAAGCCCTGCAGTCAGTACAAATTGTTCGGAACTCGCAGACAGAACAAATGCTGATC
This sequence comes from uncultured Fluviicola sp., assembly GCA_965650135.1. Taxonomy (GTDB): domain Bacteria; phylum Bacteroidota; class Bacteroidia; order Flavobacteriales_D; family Crocinitomicaceae; genus Fluviicola. Next base: position 19,224 of record CBFGNC010000011.1, on the reverse strand, counting down.
TTATCTTTAGTCAATTTCCACTTCTTTTGAAGTTCTTTTTCCTGAAGAACTTCGACAAATAATTTATCATCTACATGACCAAACGTTTCGTTCATTGAAGGACAATTACCAATGAATCCCTTTCTATCAACGCTTATCTTATGAGCCAAACAACTGTTATAATTCTGTCCACGCACATATGACTGAGTATTCTGTCTAAAATGGTCCATCGAAATATTTCCGCAATGCTCGTGTGAAACACCTTCCTGCCGGGTAAATACCAACTTGTAAAAATTCACATCTAGTTCGAAACCTTCTGAGGCATTGTAAATAAGGATCGTACTTAAACGAAAGAAGCGCTCATTCAAAGATGAGTCCAAAAAAGCTTTCAAGTCTTTATGAAACGGAACCATTATTTGAATTGACTCGATAGTGGTTTCATTGCTGTAAAACTGTAAAGTTTTTAAATTCTTCACAACCGAATAGAAATCCAAAAACCGTACTTCTAGGAACTGCGTCCCTAATTCATCCAATTGATTGAGAACAGACGGAATACTCCAAGAAGAATTTTCGTTCAGTTCAAGTATTGCATTATTGATGGCTGATGTAGGGTAATAATCTGTTGGAAGAGGCGTTAAACATACTCCGATTTCCCGATCAATAAAGACCCCTAACTCATTTTCAATGATGAAATTTTCATATTCCTCAAAAGCTGAAATATCCTGCTCCAGAAAATCGATCAGATCATTCGGGACCAAATGCGATTTTGCTTTTTGCAAATCTACTAGCAATGACCTATTATATCCCCTCACGGGAATCACATTTGGATATAACTTCAATACCTGACCGTTTCTAGCTGCATTCATATCTTTTGAGAATAATCAATCATTAATGAAATGGGCGACATTGGTTCATACAGACATTCTAGGCGATCCATTTTTAATTTTTGGATGGTAATGGATGTCCGTTCTTCTCTTTGCTTTCTTTTTTTATCAAGATCCACGCCAGGAAAATTTTTAGATAAAATTGCATCTGCTGTTTTGATTCCTTCCATTGCTTATCAATTCATTAAAAATTTTGCGACCTCGTAATCTACATTCGAGTTTGTTGTCTGAGAAACCGCACCATACTGACCGTTCGGATTCACCTCTAGGAACACATATCTTTTATCTTTTGTAACCACAATATCAAGCGATCCGAAATTCAAATCTAATGCTTTCATAAGCTGGTCGACCTGCTTTCCAATCTGTTCTGGCAGCGTGTAATTGCACATTCTCATTCCCGAATCATAACCCAAACGATAATCCAATGCTGCAACCTCTCGGCTTTGAGAGAAAATTGCTTCTGAATAAATTTTTCCATCCAAAAAAATAGAACGGATTTCAAAAAGCTTGTCAAGCTTCTCCTGGAAAATGCTCAGATCAAAAAAATCAGGCAGTGATTCCAATTCGGTTTTTCTTACCGGAACAGTGTATCCCATGCGGTAACTATCCATTTCCCCAGATTCATTATAGTTGACACATTCAAAAGGGAATGCAAGTGATTTCGTAATAATTTCTTCCCCGCAATTCTTCCAAAAATCAAGCAACTGTTCTTTGGATCTTGTAACAAGCGTGCTAGGGATTTCAATATCTAGGGAAGTACATATTTCTAGAAACTCAATTTTATTGTAATTCCCAACTCCGAATTTCCCCAAACATTTTTTCGCGTGAAAGCATCTTTTGATTTGTTCAGACCTGGTCTTAATGTGTTCCTCAGAATATGTTTTCAATGCTTCCTGAGAAAATTCACCCGTTCCGAAACGATACACTTGGATATCTGTTCTCCGATACCAAACAGATTTTACTTGATTGGAAGTGCATACGAACTTGTGATTTTTGTAAACTCGGTAATCAAATGTATTCCGTTTAATACAGTATTCCAGTTCGATTGCGTCGTCTTCCAAAAATACTTCAAATGGTTCATTATGATCGTTCAGATAAGAAAGAACAATCCGGGAATTTAAATCAGCACGTTCAGTAAAAACCAGGATCATCTGAACATCAGTAATTGAGTGGGGATCGGGCAATTGTTAATCAAACCGACCTTTAAACGGGCTGCTTGAATATCCTGTTTTTGCTTTTCTGAAAGGTTTAAGTTCCCCCCGACAGCAAGCATACCATAATTCTGCGGTAAATCCACCACGGAATTGTGCCTGTCTAACCACAAGGCATAATGACTGGGAGGCATCCGGCCTGCAATCACCTCTTTTAAAAACACCGGTTGCATTTCATCAAAAAATGCTTGGTTATAGGACGAATGAACCAACAGAACAAATACCCGAGAAACATTACCTGGCAGGATCCATTCTCCGGGATATCCCAGTTTGTAAATAATATTCCGGAATTCAATTAAGTTAAGTGAGTCTACCAAAACAATTTCACGATTCACCGCAATGGTATCAATCACTGAGTCGCTATAAAATTTCATGCGTGGAACCTGATCCCTTTCCAGCATAGCTTCTAAAACAAGCTTCAAAGAATCGGTATTGCTTCGGTTCAGCTTCGCAAAATTGTCATAGCCTTGCTGCACGAATTTTTGCTGTTTAACGGTATAGCCTTTGTTTATTTCTCCAAGGTCGATCTGTTTTATCTGAGTGAGACAAACCATGTCAAATCCATAATTCGACCAAGCCTTTCTTAGGGTTTTGGCACTTTTGGTTTCCTTACCCAACTTTTTATAACAGTGAGCCATGAGAATATATTCCTCGCAATAAAGCTTTCCGTACTTTTTCTCCACTTTCGATAATGCACTTAAACTTTTCGAATAGTTCAAATCATCAATAGCTGAACGGTATGCTACATCACAATCCGTTTTGTATTGAATGTGGTTGAATTGTCCGTAAGAACAGACATTGACTAAAATGCCGAATAGGAAGAGAGCGTTTTTCATTTTCACTTTTTTAGTTTTTTGAAATCCCCTGCTTTGTAGAAAAGCAGGGGATATTGAATCGAACCAGATTATCTCTTAGGCAAATAATCAGTTCCTTGTGTTCCTGACGGAGTGTTTGGCGGATTGTAAGTCGTCGCAGCAGTATCTCCGTCTTGTCCTCCCATTCCGTCATAACGAGTTTCGCGCCATAATCCGTAGGTAGTTTCACCACCTGCTATTCCAGTCAGGCTTTTTGAATCAAACTTCTTTGATTGTAAAGATTCAAGTGTTTTGCTCATAATTAAATGTGTTATTTGTTTTGCCTACTCTAATTCAATACTTTTACAATAGCGTTTTCGGCAATCCAACAATTGCAAAAGTTTTGCAAATCTTAGTCTGTAAACACCGAAATGCGTTGATGGGGGTGTTACAGCACCTCCATTATTTTAAATATGTTTTCGCTGAATTTCATTCAGTGATTAAAGCTTTCTCAACTAAGAAGTTGAGAGCTAGTGATTAAAGCTAACGACGACAAGTATAATGTTTTTTTATTCTCTTGTTACATTTTTCAGGTTATAATTTATAACTTGATTTTTCGGAAAATATTTTGCATGAGCAAATATTATTACTCAAAAAAAAGCATTGAAATATTCGATAAGCGTTTCATTATGTATATTTGTTTTTATCGAATTTGGATCATTTAAGGAATTGTATCATGGCGGGAATAGGATCAAAAAAAATAGCAGTTGGGCATAAAATTCGCGCTGCTCGAGAATTCAAAGATATTTCACAAGACTACCTTGCAAAAAAATTGGGAATTTCCCAACCTGCATTAAGTAAAATTGAAAATAATGAGACAAAGATAGATTTCGAGAAGGTGGAAGAAATTGCTTCAATTCTAGGTGTTGATGTAAATGACATGCTAAACTTTGATAAAGCGAATGTCTTTAATAATTGTAATCAATCGGGCACTTTTTCAGGAGTCAACAATTCTTTTACATTCACAGGAGAAGACCTAAAGGATGTATATGAAAAATTATTAGAAGAGAAAGAAAAGCGAATTCAATTACTAGAAGAATTACTTAAAAGCAAAAAGTGATTTAAAAAATATTTTATACCTTGCATCTGATTTAGGTGGTTAGGTTAGGTTGATTAAAAAGGCATTAGGACGCTCGTTCTAATGTCTTTTTCTTTAATTCTAGAATCAAAAAAAATCTTAAAATGTAGTCAAGCATGCAACTTTGAACTAATAAAGACGTTATATAGTTAGTGAATAGTGGTTAGGTAATAGCAAAAGGTACATGGACGCCCGTCTTTGTGCCTTTTTTCTTTCAATGAGCCACAAATTGATTGTATATTAATCATTTATTGATTTATATTTACTCATTTTGTAGTTTTGAAAAATGAAGTACACTAAATATTTTTCAAGTGTCATTAATCAGCATGGATCTTTAAATCTAGAACAAGCTGCATTGCAGACTTTTTTTAATATTGTGCATCTTGAAGCTAAATTAAAAGTGTACGAAAGTTTAAACCAAGAGAGACGATTTGTAGTTAGAATTCACAGCATACAAGAACAAATTAAGACTTTAACCGGTGGATTAGAGCCGAAAGTTTTCATGGAAAAATTACACGATAGCAACTTTTCGATCTTATCAAAAAATAATGATCTTGATGGTGCAACTCCGTGGGATGAACATGACCCGTACTTGACCGATAATAAAAAGAAATATTGATTCTCAAAAATGAGAATATTACACAGATGTGTAACGATTAAAAAGTTTTATTATATTTAGGTCAGTTGTTTTAAGCACTCTATTTCGTTTGCATGAAAGAGCCGGTAAATTAAAAATGAAGAGGTGTTGCCGCACCTCTTTTTTAGTTACTGATTTTTAGGGTAAGTAAACACTTGTTTCTTAACCGAAATAGTATTCGTAAACTCAATGAGTTCAATAAAGCTAGATTCCAAAATCAAAGCTTTCTTTTCTTTTCCACTATGATATCCTATTAGTAGTCCTGAACTGAAAAAAATACCAATTTTTGAAGAGTTCCACCCAAGCATCTTGAGTTGAGGGAATCTCTGCATGAGTTCCTCTGGGGTGTAATAATCATGTTGGGTGGCCATAACGCAATAATAAAAATTGTAACAATCAACTTTGTAGTCTATGCGGTTAGGGGAAGATTACCCGACTTTTAAGGTTTACAGTTTCTTAATTTAACGAATTATACAGTCAATTATTCCAAAAGGTTTAACTATCGGTTTGTTAAAAAATGACAATATTTTAATTTTTACCCAACCATTTTTAACATGTAATTTGATAATGAGCAAATTAGGATGAATCAGTAATATGCTTTTTTGTTACGCTTTTTTTAGTTAAAACATGAAAAATGACCTGATTTCAACCTATAACCTTACATGGAAAAAGCTTCTTCCAACATGGAGTGACATGGAGTTACCTAGGATTTGAGCCAAAATTTCCTTGTTTTCCTAAAAGTACTGCCCCCCATGTCCCCCCCCGTCCCCCCGCCAACCAGACCTGTTCCCCCTCTGTAATCCCCGTAGTCCAGGAGTAATCCCCGTTCCATCCGGCGGTGATACGGGGTAGTTCCCATTCTTTGCGAACGGAGCAAGTGTACAATCTTTGCAGAAATCACCTAGATCATGGAAAAGTTAAAAGGGGGGATATACATAACTCCCAAAGACATTCAGACCTTATACGGGTGGCAAAACATCCGTAGCGCACAGCGCGAACACCAGCACATCCGCGATGCTCTAAGCATCGAGAATGGTTTTCTCACACTCAAACAATTCTGTAAATACAAAGAATTGGACGAAGAGGAAGTCATTTCATACCTCAACCCTTATCGTTAACACCTAAATTTTTTCAGTCATGCAATTAGAAAAAAAAGACATCAACATCTTCCTTATGCTATGGATCAAGAACGATCCAGATTTATGGGGAGAACTTCGGGACATTCAAATTAAGCTTCTCCTGGACCGCATCGTAAAAGAAAAATCCTACTCTGATCTTGCAAAGGAGAATGGAACCGATGAATTTGTAATGAAGCAGATCTTCGAAGCCATTCTAACCAAGATCGACAAATTAATATCACCTGATGTTGCAAGACATTTGCGAGTGATTAATTCTAAGTTGGATGCAAGACCAGATAAGCCATTCGATGTAATGGAAATCTATCTGAATTGAGCCAATTATAGCGAATGATTCCGAACAATTGCGAATCGAAGCGAATCGAAGTGAACAATTGCGCAATGGTTCGGAATCAGAAGCTCGAAATTTGGAGAAAGAACAACGAAAAATAATTAAGATGGAAAGCATAGGTATAATAAGAGACGTAATAACGTTTAACCCCTCTAACAGGAAACGGATTTACCATGAATTTGAAGGAATTTATAAAGGCTATTACATTCGTGCCAGGACTGATAATTCTCATAAGCTAGGTTATGCAAGTTATGGGATTAAGGGTGGAGCAGTAGAATATTTAGAGGTTTGGGAAGAAAGAGTGCTCATTGGCAAGGATTCTTTAAAATCCACTAAAGAGAAACGTTTAACCGACACACACGATCTTAGATTCAAGTATTATAACAAATGGGAAAGGAGGTCAAGAACAAAAAAACATGCTCATATTCTCTCCGAAATAGTTAAACAACTTGAAGTTATAGCTGATAGAAAAAGAACATTCTTTTAAATAAACACATGGAAGCCCTATTAATCATCAACAGCATATTGGTAGCCGTTTGCCTGTATTTCGTCAAAGACTTTCATTCAGACTTTAAAGAAATGTCAAAAAAGGTCGGACGATTAGACGGACAAGTAAGAAACATATCATTTAAGCTCAATGCCCGAAATCGGGAGAAACAGAAGTAAGTTAAGTAGTAAACACCTAAATCAAAAATCAAATGAAAACCTTCGCGATCATCGCCATTGGAGGATTAGCCCTGGCAGCAGGAAGTTACCTCTACGGCATTAACAAATCCCAATACAAAATTGTGTTGGCAGTTGGAGGAAGGATTCACAAACTTTCAGCACAAGGGGTTATCCTGAAAGTCAGTTACAACATCAAGAACCCCACAACAAGTGTACTGCGAATGTCACCACCGTTAATCCGGATAACGTTAAACGGCAAGCAGGTAGCAACAAGTAACATGCGGGAAATCGACATACCTGAGCAAGCCCGCGACAATGACAAAATCATCATTCGTGCAAGCAGAGAAACAGGAGCGATAGAATCCGAAGTCATCATTCCTTGGCTTTCCCTGATAAGTGTAGCACCTGATTTGGTTAAGAAGCTTCAGAACCAGGATGGTAAAACAAAGCTTACAATCAAAGTAGAAACACAAGCACGGGTATTTACCTTGTTCGGAGCATTTCCTTACGAGCAAACCACAACAATGAAGGTATGAAAACCGGGGCAAGACGAATTGAAAGCGGAAACCAGTATAACCACCTATTTCCCTCACCGGAAGGAGAAAATGTCCGCATCAAGAAACGTGCTGAACTGGAAGACACGGTTGCTTTAATGAAAAGGGCTATTAATCAAACCCTTTCCGATACCAGTAAGGTCGCGAACTTACTGAAATCGGGTACTGAAAAGCAAACGTTAGCAAATGTATGGAACTTCTGTTTTAAGCATTTGCAATATCGACGAGATGAAGAAAATATAGAACAAGTCAGACGTCCTGCCCGCACCTGGCGTGACCGAAAGCAAGGCGTAGATTGTGACTGTATGACAGTATTTATCGGATCGATTTTACTAAACCTGGGAATTCCCTTTGTAATAAGGTTGTCCAGGAATAGTATGAGCGCAGCAGGGTATGAACATGTTTACCCCGTTGCAATTACAAATCAGGATGAGGTGATAATGGATTGTGTTGTTCATCAATTCAATTTTGAAGCACCTTATCTGGAAATAAAAAACATCGATATGGAATTGCAGTATTTGAATGGCTTTGATGATGACGACTTCGACCCTTATGAAGAAGTAGACGGATTTGACGGCTATGACGATGATTTCGATGATGATGATCTGGAAGGTCTCGACGGGAAAGCTAAAAGACAAGAAAAGAAAGCTGCCCGAAAAGCCAAGAGAGAAGAAAAAGGACCGTTGAAGGAACGGATCAAAAGAGGGATTCAGAAAACTTTGCACGTTGTGAACAAACTGAATCCTGCAACTGCTCTTTTAAGAGCAGGTGTATTGGTCAGTATGAAGACGAACCTGATGAAAGTTGCCAGTAAATTGCGTTATACGTATTGGACAGATGAACAAGCACGGCAGAACAACGTAGATATGCCAAAGTTTCAAAAGCTGAAAAAGATCCGTGAAAAAATTGAAAAGGTCTTTTTCGGTGCAGGTGGTAAACCAGCGAATTTGAAAAAAGCCATTCTAACTGGTCGCGGTAACAAAAACAGAGCCGTTGCGGTGAATGGTCTTGGGTATGCGCCAATCTATGATGAAAACAATCTGCGTTCAATAATTGGAGGGGATATGTATTCCGACGAGTTTGATTCTGTACAACATCCAAGTGGAATTAATGGATTAGGGTCAATTACCGCCGGAGCAGCAATTGCAGCAGCTTCAGGAATCATTGGAACGATAGCAGGTCTAATCAAAAAACTGAGCGGGATTTTCAAGAAAGGTTCGAAGCAAGAGCAACAAGATATTATTCAAGACAACACGGAAGAAGGAACCGTTGGAGAAAAGAATGATTCTTATAATACGGAAGAGATTGGTGAATACCTGGACATGGCAAAAGGCGCTTTAGCCCCTGATGCAACATCGGCAGCATCGTCACCATCTCCGTCCGCAGCTCTTACTCCACCTGATGAGGATGAACCAATGCCTACACTTCCGGTTCCGGCTTCTAAAGATGCATCTACTGAAGCAGTTGATTTAACTGAATTGGATGACACCCAGGAAGTAGCAGCTAGAAGTTCGACAGCAATGGCTAAGTCAACAACCGCACCAGATGCAACTAAAGGTGGTGTATGGCAGTGGATAAAGGATCATCCTTTAACCACAGTCGGAATCGCAGCAGCAGTTATCGGAGGGACAGTACTTGCTGTCAGAGCTTACAGAAAATCAAAAGGTAAAACCGTAAAGTCGAAAACAGTAAATGGTTTGGACGGATTGGATGGGTTAGATGGAGTCAGAAGACGAAAACGTCCAGCAAGCCGAACAACGACCACCAAGCGTAAAACGGTTAGAAGAAAGAAAACAGGTGCGAAACCTCGCACCGGAGTTCGCAGAGTAAAGTTGCTTTAACAATCAAACAGAAGCAAAATGCCAAAACGCAGAAAAAGTCCGTCAAGATCAACGGGATCAAAAATGCCATTCTTTAAACGCCTGGCAGACGGAAATGACAACAGAACCTCAACCAAACTGATTCGATCAGGGATGGATGTTGGTGGAGCTTTAGCAGGGGGACTGCTTGGAGCAGCCATCGGTAAAAACTCAGCTCTATTCGGTTTAGGGGTTTTGGTAACTGGTAATTTCATGGGAGACAAAACCGGACTGTACAAAACAATCGGTGCGAGTATGTTGACCTACGGAATTGCAAAGTTCCTTCAAGAAAGTGATACTGCCAATAAAAGCGTTCAAGGTCTATCCGGCACGGAAGGCGTGAAAGAACGAATCGGCAAGTACAAAGATGAGTTAATGTCCGCATTCTATCTGGACAAAATCTTCAAGAAAAAGTCGAGCGGTACGACAGCAGCGCGATCAGCAGAGGAAGATGACGAATCGGTAGGTGCGCTTGATTTATCAGCACTTGATTTCTTTGAGGACTACAACCACCAACAGGCAAACGAATTCGAAATCAATCAGAATTATGATCGGAACGCATTACCGGATTATTCCGTAAGTGCAGCACCTTTCGATGATGACGATGATGACGATGAGACTATCAATTTTGCCATTATCGACGACATGCCGGATCTAAATCAAATGTAAGGCAAATAAATCAACAACCACCTGCCTGGATTTATTCAGGCAGGTAACTAAATCAAAATCAAATGAACGATTTCATTAATTCAGAGTTCAACAGCGCAGGAGAACTGTTCGGGTTGGACGCAATTAACCGGATGTATCAAAGCGCAAACCCAATTCAACGCGCAAAGATCATACAGAAGGTTTCACAACAAGGTCAAGTTCAAGCGTCCAGAGGGTCGCGGAAAGACATGGAGAAGTTCTTTTCACAAGTTCCAGCCCATGTGCAAGCTGAGTTGAAAAAAGGAGGTGTTCGCCTGGCGGATTATACGATTTATTCGATGAAGCCAATCAACTCCAAAACGATTAAAATGTTTGAACCGCAGGACGACAAGGAAGTGGGAGTTCGAAACATTTCGAATGCGAAGCTACCAAAGAACATGGTATTCGTTGTCAGTGGGATCTTCCTGTTAACAGGCACGAACCCTGAACCAACGAATCCGGAAGGTCATAAAGCAATTCGTTTTGAGAGCGTAAACAAGTTTGCATCTATTTGTAACGGAGAGTTTTCATTGAAAGCGAACCGCAAACAGATCATCCCGGAGAATCAGGCGATTCGTCGCTTTGCAACAGATAATGACATGACGGTTCCGTTAGGTTATTACAAGTTGGATAACCCGCGATTGATCCGTGACGAAGAGCTGATTGAGTTTACAATTGAGCTTGGGACACAAGTGAACATTCCGGCAAACCAATGGCTTTACGTTGGCTTGGACGGAACAGGAACAACACCGTGATAAGTAGAATGGCGGGTATTAAAACTACCCGCCTATTTACTCCATTCACAATCAATTACAACCACCAAAAATCAAAGTAATGAGTTTTAAGCAGCAAATAATCAAAGAACGGTTCGATATCCTGGTAACAACCGAAAACCAAACCTTCAAGGCTGAGTTTGAGTTAGACAAGAATGCTAAGGTTTTACTAGGTATTTCTATTACCTCGAATCGGGAAGATCTGCTTTATCATCGTGGCAGCCATCGAATGCAACTGAGCGACAAAGAACTCTTTCCTGAAGGATTTGAAGCGAAGTTGCTAATGGCTGGACTGAATGTTGCACCGGATCAACGAATGGTTACACTTGGGGAACTGCCAACTGGAAATGCCACATTGGATGTTTCATACAAAGACACCCCAAATTCTCTAACAACATTTGAACCATATCGTGTGACCATATACACCTATTCGGTAAGTAGTTCAACTAATCAATAGTGTTATGGAACGGTTGATTGTCAAAAAATTTCAGATTACTAGCGCGAATCAACAGCTTTTGTTTCAGATTCGATTGCCACGAGATAGTAAGCGGATTGTAGGTGTCTGCACAACAATCACCGCAACGAAAGCATTCAGAAGTCGGGACATCGGAACGCTCTGGCTTGCAACGCCATCCATGGGTGAAACCTTTTACACCGAGATTTTGTCAGCTAAACAATCGGACTATGGTATCAGTATTCTGCCTTCAATCACTCAACCAGGATACGATAACGGTTCACTTTGGGTATCGGGATCAAAGATTGAATTCAGCACATTGAACCGTCCAATCACCGAAACAATTGTCGAGGGATTCTACTCAGATCAAAGGACGGTAGATGGTGCTTACTCATTATTTATCTATTTAAAAATTGAGTTATGACTGAGGGATTAGCCATTGAGATTGCAGAGAAGATGATGCGTGAAAGGGGTATCGGATGTGATGATTACCTATTGCGCTTCAGACATCTGATTCTTGGAATCGGTGAGACACGTCCGGTATCTGCAAAAAGTGATCTATTCCTTTTGCTTAGTCCTGTTTCCCTGGTAAGAGTGTATTCAAGATCAGGGGTGTATGACACAACGATCTCTTTGAATGAAGCACAGTATGTACACACCGGAAATTTCACGGTTGCGAATCTTGATACCAAGGCAGTTGTTCACGTGAAGTTCCTACAAGTAATTCCTAAAAACATCTAATCATGGAAGATTACGAGAAAGGAAAAGCCTTCAGAAATGGAGGGAAAGTATTCCACGAACCATATAGTGAAGATCGGTTAAACGCACTTAAACGGTTATTGGAAAAGCTGCAAAGTCAACTACGAAAGAAAAGATATTCGATCCTGGTTGATGGAGAAATGATAGTTCACAATTCTTACGACCCGGCTTTGTTCGATGATTACCTGGATTACGTAGAGCCTCATACAAACAGCGTTGAAGTTCGAATGTATTTCGGGGATTCACCCAATGCGAACCGTTACGTATTTCATCTAAAAGAGCAACCAACCAACGGGTTAAACGGCTTTAAAGGAGGAAAAGAAAATGTGAATGATCTGATTGCAGAAGCTTTGGAAAAACAAAGCATGGAGAGTGAACTTACTCAACTGCGAAGAAAGTATAAAAAGACAAAACGCAGATTGAGAGAAGCCGAACAATTACTGGAAGAAAAGCAAGTCGATGTAAAAGATTTGTTAACCCAGGGAATGCAATTGTACGGAACATTCCAGGGAAAGAATCCGGTAGCGGGTACGGTTCAAGGTTTACCACAAACTTCGGACGTAGAGATAGTCCAGGAACTATCAGAAACAGATGAGTTCTATCATGATCTCAAAGAACAGTTAGGAGAGGAAAAACTCATGAATGCATTAAAGATCTGGAAAATCTTTGCCAAGCATCCTGAAATGCGGAGTGAGTTCCTCGACATTATCCAACAAAATTCAGAACAAGATGGATAAGCACACATTTAAAATTACGATTTCGGGTACACAGAAAGAAGCATCCGAAAAAGCACAGGGACTCGCAACATTAGCTAGTCACCTAACGGCAGAGACCATTCAAGCATTAGCGCACCTGGTCAAAACCGATCCAGCGAAAGTTGCTCTTGCAAAACAGTTCCTTGGGGTTAAATAACCCAAAGGAACATTAAGCCACCAAATCCATGAAAAATGAAGGTCAGATTCAAAGACGGCCTTCGCGGGGAGAGGATGCCACCAAAATTGTTGTCCAAACAGATAAGCAAGGTTGGTGGAGTTCCCTTCCAAGTGGAGTAAAAGGAGTAGTAGCCACCTTTGCGGCTGTTTCCGGTATGTCCTTAGTTCTTTACCTGGCATATCTCTATGCTAAGAAGGTTGCCAGGGAAAAACGGGCAAAAATAGAGCAAACTAAATCATTTGGGAACGATCGTCATGCCACCTGGGCAAAGTTAATCAAGCAAGGTATTGACAATGATGGTTGGTGGGGAACAGACGTTCCTTTGATCCGGCGGACCATCCGTGAGATTCCTTCCAAGGAAGATTTCGATTTGGTTGTGAAATCATACCAACGGATGTACAAGGGAGCAAATATGATAGTAGCTCTGACAGATGATTTAACCAAAGAGGAATACCAGGAAATGATGGCAATCAAGAATAGTAAACCTCTAAAAGCCAAAGGTAGCGCAGGAACGAAAATCTACGATCCAACAGGTTGGGCAAAGCGGATTCACGCAGCGGTCAACTATACCTGGATCGGCTTCATGCCAGGAACAGATGATGACGCAATTAAAACCGTTTTCATGGAATTCCCTTCGCGTAAAGCATTCTACGATACAGCAAGAGTGTATCGAAAACTTTATGGAGTCAGCCTTTATTCTGATCTGGAAGGAGACCTTGACTGGTCTTGGAATTGGCAGGCTGCACTGAAGAAAAAACCACCAAAATAAAAATCAACATGGAATCAAAAACAAAAAAGTATCTACTGTGGGGGCTTGGAGCCGTTGCGGTAGCAACAGGGGGCTTCTTTTTATTCAAGCACCTTCAAGAAAAGAAAGATGAAAAAGCAATGGATGATCTTAAAGATCAGGTAAGCGAGGAAACAACTTCTTCAACTTCATCCGGTTCTGCTGCATCTTCATCACCGACCAAAAAACCAATAGTCTATAACCAATTCCCTTTAAAATATGGAAGCAAGGGAACACTTGTTCGTGATATTCAAACTGTTTTGAATAAGCGATACAAAGCCGGAGTTGATGTTGATGGAGATTGGCAAGGGCAAACAGAAACGGCACTTAAAAAGTTCAACTTGCCTACTTCATTCGATAGCCAGGCTTACGCAAAATTTGTTGCAGGAACTTCTGCGAAATCAGAAAGTAAGAAACCATCGAAACACAAGTCCGCCACCTTTGTTTCATCGAAAACTATTGCAAAGAAGTTGCACGATTCCATTGAGAAAGATGACATATTTCAGGCGGTTTCTGCTTTGAAGCTCATCAAGAGTAAAACCAGGTATAACGATGTTAACGATGAATTCAAGAAAGAAAAGAACTGGTCTTTTTCAGACGGTTATGTTTCCCGAACGGTTGTTAATGCTTTACTGGATCAATTCGGTTCTTCCGAGTACAAGAAAAGGCTGAATGATGAGTTTTACCGGATCGGTTTGAAGTATGACGGATCAAAATGGTCTCTTTCCGGATTACTTGCCGGAACAGAACAACTCATGACAATCCAACCTACTCAGGTTTGGGATGCGAAGGGAAACAGAATGTCCGTACCACGATCAACGATCCTGGGAACATTTGTCCAAGCAAAGAATGGCATAACGGAATTCGAGACCCTTGATGGTCGAATTCTTTATACCAATACTATCCAAATCAAATATGCAGGGTAATGATTGCTGAGATCAAAAAACTGGCTTCAAGAAAAGGATATGTAATCTATGATGAACCCTACAAATTAAATATTTGGGGGTTCAGATCTAAGAATACGACTCCGAATGCCTTTGATGATGAGATCCATGTATTTACGAATGTTGCCAAAGAAGGAAAACCAGTTTGGGCTTACATGGTGTTCAAATGTACCACTGATCCAGGAACATACTGGCTTCGGAATCCGATGAATCCACAAGGAACAGGAATTTTAAACCCTGGGCAGTATGTGGATACCTATCAAATTGGATTACACCAGGGAAAGTACAAAGCTTTAGTTCAAACAGGAGGAAAAGTCAGTGTAACACGGGATTATAACCGCGATGCAGTACTGGACTTTAACAATGGAAAAGTAGAAACCGGATATGGATTCAACATTCACAGAGCAAATAAGATCGGAACAACTTTTACAATTGACAAACATTCGGCAGGTTGCCAGGTGTTTAAAAATGTAGGTGATTTCGACTTCTTTATGAAGCTCTGCGAATTACATCGATCCATTCATGGAAACCACTTTACATACACGCTTGTAGATGAGCGTATGGAAGAAAGAAGGAGTCTGAAAACATTAGCAATCGGTATGGCATTGATTGTTATAGCCTTTGGAGGATTTGTTCTAATTGATGGTGAAGAAAAATAATCAAATGAGTAGACAAAATTCTTATGCTAAGTGGAACTTCAGATTATCCGTTATCGGGTTCATTGGAAGTTTGGGGTTCTACTTCAGTGTGCTAAGAGAAGTAATCGGTAACAAACCCGAACAGCAGAAAATCGAGCAATTGCAACAGGAAAACAAAACACTCAAAAAGCAATTGAACGAATGTCCAAAATCAACAATCACTTTTGATATGGAGGATCAATCTAATAACGAATCAAGGTTTATTCAATACCTAAGTAGTGAACTTCAACGAGGGCAAGCGTTTAAGCGCTTGCAAGTTGAAAAAGCAGCGGGTCGATTTGGTATTGAGGATAAAACCCTGATTAAAGAATTGTCGGAGTACGCAGTTGTAGATACTGCAAGAAGAATTGCAAACTGGAATGGAATTCCTAAAGAGAAATACAATAGGATTGTGGATCTGTACAAACGCCAGGCGAACCAATCTTATCGAACCTCACAAAGTATAATGCTTCGCCAATATTCGACACCTGCGCCTATTGGTTATGTAATGGGATTGTATTGTGGAATTGATAATGGACGTAAAACAGTCTTTGAACCTTCAGCGGGAAACGGACTTCTAACCATTGCCGGAACTCCACAGTTAACAACGGTCAATGAGATTGATTCTGTGCGTAGATCAAACCTGGAAAGACAACCTTTTTTTCGAGTTACTTCCCAGGATGCATCCTTGCCCTTTGCTGACTATTCGAAAAGCTTTGATGCAGTAATTACTAATCCTCCTTTTGGAAGTTTGGGGAGAAATAAGAATGTAAAGATCGAAGGGTTTCAAATCCGTGACATGGATCATTATATGGCTATCCTGGCACTTGATACAATGAAGAATAATGGAAAGGCAGCGATCATCATAGGTGGACATTCTTCTTTTGATGACAAAGGAAGGATCGCCTCCCCCAAAGACCGCATTTTCTTTAATTATTTGAATCATTACTACCATGTAGATGATGTAATTCTAATTGACGGTAAGAAGCTTTATTCTAGACAGGGAACAGCTTTTAATACCCGATTAATATTGATCTCCGGTCGTAAACAACGACCGGAGGGATATACACCACTAGCTGACGATTCAGCTAGGCAAATGGTAAGCTCATTTGATGACCTATTCAAAAGAGTTATGGAACACAAAGAATTGAAACCAATGGATTCATTAAGATTAAAAGCCATTCAACTTAGAAAGCTAATGGATGGAAATACGTTAGAAGGACCATATCATCCTTCATCACAAGGCAAGTCATTACAGATTAACGTTCCGGATTCAATGGATTTTGAAATTCACGATGCAGTTAATCGAATTGCAAATAGTGTTGGAGGGGATATGGATAATTTTGTTCGTCACCGTTTGGGTTATCCAACCAAGCAAGCACTTTATAATGCACTTTCGGCTGAGCAGATTGATGCGGTTGGAATGGCGATCTATAACATAGAAGCTTTAGGTCAAGGAATCATTATCGGCGATCAAACCGGAATTGGAAAAGGACGTTCAGCAGCAGCCATAATCAGATACGCTTCACACGCAGGGTTAAAGCCAATCTTTATTACTGAAAAAGCCAACCTGTTTTCAGACATATACAGGGACTTGTCTGCAATTGGGTCACAGCACCTAAAACCATTTATTGTCAACAATCGTGAGAGTAAAACTGACATTAAGGATGAAGATGGATTGGTTATTTACCAAGCACCACTGGCTATTGACCAAAACCGAATTCTCGAAAAAGCAGATTTGAGCGGGTATGATTATGTTGTTGCAACATATACGCAATTCAATTCTGCGGATAAGAAACCTTTAAAACCAAACTTTCTGAAACAAGTTACAGAAGGTAGTATCATAATCCTGGATGAAAGCCATAACGCAAGTGGTTCATCAAAGACGGGTTTGTTCATGCAAGGGATTGTTAGAAAAGCAAAAGGTGCAGTTTTCTTATCAGCGACATTTGCAAAGAGACCGGATAATATGCCAATCTACGCAATGAAAACAGTTATTTCAGAAGCGAGTATGTCACAAGAGGATTTAGTTAACGCGATCACACATGGTGGTGTTGCATTGCAGGAAGTACTGGCTTCGCAATTGGTGTTGGAGGGTCAAATGATACGTAGAGAGCGAACCTATGAAGGTGTTGAGGTGAATTACATTTCCCTGGACGAATATGCGGAAAGCCACAAAGCAATAGCGGACAACATTACAATGATCCTTCGGGATATTATCTCCTTTCAAAACACCTATGTAGATACTCGTGTAAATGAATTGGATGAGATCATGGCTGAAGAGGGAGCAGAAGCTGGACTTCGAAAAGGAACTGAAAGTGGTGGTGTTGACAATATGCCATATTTCTCAAAGGTGTTTAATGTCATTAATCAAATGTTGTTCTCCATAAAAGCGGAAGCAGTTGCAGAACGAGCAATTGTACGATTGAAGGAAGGTAGAAAGCCAGTTATTGCATTCTCCAGTACGATGGGAAGTTTCCTTGAACAAATGGAAGATGATAACGGTTTCGTCGTAAAACTTGGGGATAGTATCAATACTGATTTTTCCATTGTATTGGAAAAAGGCTTGGAAGGAGTTTTGCGCTATACTGTTACGCTTCCCAATGGTGGAAAGGAAAAGAAAGTCTTTGATATTGATGACTTAGGAGTAGATGCCAAAAAAGAGTATGGTAGAATCCGAGAAGAAATCAGTCTTATTTCAACCGGAATTACTATTTCCCCTATTGATGTGATTGTTGAACGTATTCGTGCTGCGGGTTATAAAGTTGCAGAGGTAACGGGGCGTAAACTTCAAGTTCAATTTAATGAGAAGCGCAATCGCGGAATAGTTGAAGTAAGAAAGCGAGTGAATACAAACGATGCCTTTCGTCAATTCAACAACAATGAAATTGACGTGCTGCTCATTAACCAGTCAGGAAGTACTGGTGCATCTGCACACGCCATTTCTACTGCTAAAGTTCCTGAAAGTGAAGTGAAGCAACGGGTAATGATCGTGGTACAACCTGAGTTGGACATTAATACCGAGATTCAGAAACGTGGACGAATCAACCGCACCGGACAATTGATTAAACCGATCTACGATTATTTGAACTCTGCAATTCCGGCAGAGCTGCGTTTAATGATGATGCTTCAGAAGAAGCTGAAAAGCTTGGATGCAAATACTTCATCGAATCAAAAACAAAGTTCCAGTATTTTGGAAGTGCCTGACTTTTTGAATAAGTACGGCGATGGGATTGTTTACGCTTACCTGTCTGAGAACTACGAATTAAACGAGCAATTAGGTAATCCTTTGAAATTGGGTTCAGATGAATCCTCGAATGAAGATGCAGCGTTAAAAGTGTCAGGACGTGTAGCAGTTCTTTCTGTTAAGGGGCAAGAAAGCTTTTACGAAATCATCAAAGAACGTTACGAAACCCTTGTTGGATATTTGAAGCAAACAGGTGAATATGACCTGGAGGTTGAGGAAATGAATCTTAAGGCAGAAACCAAAATGGAGACTGCTGTAAAGATTGGTAAGGGTGGTTTTTCTTCTTTCGGAGAGGATTCAATTCTTGAGAAGATTGAAGCGAACATTTTAAGAAAGCCTTACAAGGTTGAAGAATTGCGCAACATGATTTACCAAACACTTGATGGAAAATCGGCTGATGAATTAAAAGCACAATTACTTGAAACTTATCATAATCACCGTGGTGCAATTCTAACTGCCGAAAAAGAAGCCGTTGCTAACAAGTACACGCAGCTTATTCGTGATGTTCCCCAAGAGAGAAAGATTAAGAAACTCAAAAAAGAAAGTCCAACCCTTGTAGATCCGGCAGTTGAACAACGTATCCTTGAATTGAACATCGAGCGTTCACGCAAAATTGAGGAAGTAGACCGCCAGGCAGAAGCAAAACGAAGATTTGTAGAAGACCTTTTCCAGTTTTTTACGGTTGGGAAAGAACTCATCTATCAAGAACCTTCATTTGAAGGTCATCCGATTGATACAATGACCGTATTCCTAGGATTTAAGATTGACTATAAA
>CBFGNC010000010.1:0-131182 GCA_965650135.1 uncultured Fluviicola sp. | reverse complement strand
TGTTTGATTTCATATAAATTGACTTTTTGTGGTCAACCTATATTAGGGATGTACAACTTGTCAATTGTCTATTTTACATGTTCAATTTCCTCTGTAAACCTCAAATCCTCTTCCATTAGTTTCGTCTCACGCAATTACTGTAACAACCAGCACGTGTTCTTAAGGGTTCCGGCGTCGGATATTTATCAAAAGACCGATGATTAACTATCAAGTGAATTCGCCTTATTGATAATTGATTCATTCACAATTGATAATTATTTCTTCAATTCCTCATACTTCTTCAAGTCCTTTTTCGAAAGTTCCGGTTGTCCCATTTCATCATAATAAGCTGCCCTGACTTTATAAGATTCGGGATCTGATGGATTCAGTTCAATGGATTTATTTAGGTCTTTAATGGCTCCCGGATAGTCTTTCATAATCAGTTTTGCGGAACCTCTGTTTCCGTAGCTATAGTAATCAACCGGATCTAATTCAATCGCCCGGGTGAAATCGTCAATGGCTCCTTCAATATCGTTTACTGCAACTTTAACGTGTCCTCTCTTTGCATACGCTTTTGCATAATCGGGTTTGATTTCCAAGGCCTTGTTGATATTTTGAAGTGCAAGAACCTGATCTCCCAGGAAGAAATAAGCATAACCGATATTGTTGTAAGCTTCATTGGAATTCGGGTATTTCTCCAAAATGATGTTGTAATCGGCAATAGCTCCTTTGTAATCCCCCAATTTGATTTTACAATGCCCCATAACCAGGTGATATTCCATAAAATCGGATTTCATGGATGCCAATTTATTCAAATCATCTAACGCAATTTGATAATTGCCCATTTCGTGATTACAAAGTGCTCTTCCATAATATGGGTCGATCAGATCTCCTTTGATAGTGATAGATTTGGAATAAGCCTCGATTGCTTTTGGATAATCACCCAAATCCATATAAAGTGTCCCCAATGTATTGACTGCAAGATAATCGGCAGGATTCAGTTCAATCACCTTTTTGATATCCGCGAGCGCTTCGGGATACATGTGGAGCAGGTTATAGTAGTAATAACGTTCCAAGTAAGCAGCCATGTTGGTCGGATTCATTTTAATCCGGAAGGTTTGTGTCTTGACACTTGTGCGGTAACTTGGATATAAGGTGGTGTCCTGATCTCTCTGTCCGAAGAGTGCAGTATGAACAAAAAGAATTGCAAGGAAAGTCAGGTGTTTCATTTAATGGGTTTTAATGTTGTATTTTCTCGACAATTTCAGCAAATTTCAAATCTTCTTCCATTGATTTGGTATCTCCAAGTTCTTTGTAAACTCCTGCCCGCATGCGCAAAAGTTCAGAAGTCGGTTCAACGGTGTCCAAAAGTAAATTCAGGTCGCCTAGTGCGTCATTGAATTGCTTCATTTGTATGAAAACAATGGCCCGGTTATTCAGGGAAGTGCTCAGGAAAGGATTGAATGACAATGCCTTATTCAAATCCTCTAAAGCATGTTTATAATCACTTGTGGATAACCAGATTTGTGCCCTTTTGTCGTATCCCTCCGGGTAACGTGGGTCGATTTGAAGTGCTTTATTTATGAATTTCAATGCTTTGGCATTATCCCCCAAACTATAGTAACAAAATCCTAAATTGTTGTAAGCTTCTTTCCGAAGTGAATCTTTAGCCAATACAGTATTGAAATAACTGATGGCCTGGTCGTAATTTTTCAACTTGGTTTCGCAATATCCAAGATAGAGGATCAAGGACAGATCAGTTGGTTTCTGTTTTAGTAAAACAGCCAGATCCGCTTTGCAAGCCTCGAAGTTCCCAACTTTATAGTAAAGGGTGGACCGGTCTTGAATCGCATCATAAAATAAAGGATTCAGTTCGATTGCTTTTGAAATATCCACAATTGCCTGGGGCAGATCTCCCTTGTCAAAATTCACTTTTGCGCGTGATTTGTAAACCATCGCTTCAGCTGGCCTAAGGGATAAGTATTTATCAATATCCCGAAGTGCTCCATCATGATCCCGGAGTAAATTCAGGTAGTAACCTCTTTGGATATACGCTTCTGCATTGTTACTGTCGACTTTGATCCGGTTGTTTGCAATGCGGACCGACAACCGATAAGACGCGTATTGACTCGTATCTATGGATTCTCCGAACTGCGAAAACAGGGTAGGAGAAATAGAAAGAAAAAGAAGGATGCTTATTAATTTCATAATTATTGAATGATTTCTGCAAGTAGAATTGCTGTTGCTGTTGCTACATTGAGCGATTCCGCTTCTCCGAAACGTGGAATAGTGACAGGGAAATCGATCAGTACTTCAATTTCAGGACGCACACCTTTTCCTTCATTGCCCATAATCAGGATCGCATCTTTTGGATACTTCATTTCCTTGTAGTTTTTGCCGTTCAACATCGCGCCGTATTTTTGCTGCGGTGTATTGGTCAAATAGCTTGCCAAGTCGGTGTAATGTACGGGAATCCGGTAAATTGCTCCCATGGAGGACTGGATCACTTTGGAGTTGTAGCAATCGACCGTATCTTTTGAACAGACAAGTTGTTTCACCCCAAACCAATCAGCCAAACGCAAAATGGTTCCCATGTTTCCCGGATCCTGGATTCCATCCAGGACGATGGTGAATTGATTCAACAAAAGTGATTGATCCGGACGCCTGAAAACGGCAATGCATTTGTTTGGAGTCTTTAATTCGGAAATTTGCTCTAATTCTTTAGTTGTTACTGTAAAGGTTTTTGAACGAAATTGAGTTGGGATCTGCGACGAAAATGAATCGACTGAAACCAGGATTTCCAAATGCGGGGCAAACGAAGAAAGTCCCTCCAGCACTGATTTTTCACCTTCTACGACGAATATCATTTCCTGATCCCTGTTTTTTTTCAACTGCAGGGATCGGATCCATTTTTGTTTAGCTTTAGAAAGAGCCTCCACTTTTTTTTGTCAAACATACCAAATTCGCCTCGTTTAAAATGAATTTTTGTTTTCGTTTCTTATTTTTGTCTTTATGTTGAGGCTATTTGAGCAATTTAAACTAAAGCACTTATTCGTATTCCTTACGATTGCCTTTGCAGTTCAAGGTTGTTTATCGACAAAACTCGTTCCTGAGAACAAACATCTCCTCAAAAAGAATAAAATCAAGGTTCAGGGAGATAAGATCAATGTTTCAGAAGTGGAAGATGTACTCAAGCAGAAACCGAATCTGAGGGTAATCGGTATCCCGCTTCGTTTGAAATTTTACAATTCCATTGACAGCGCCAAAACGGAACATGGAAGAATCCGGAAGTTGAATCGCCTCAAAGCTAAAAACATAAAGAGGACCAAGCGCGAGATCCGGATCAATGAGAAACGCAGGCAACGTGCAATCCGTAAGGGAGAACCGGATTATATTTACCGGCAGATCAAGTTAAGAGATACCCTGGATCCCAATTCAACCTTGAGAGAGTTGATCAAATATAAGTTTGGGGAAGCACCTGTAATTGCAGATACAAGCGCCATGAGCCGTTCGCTTTTTCAGGTTCAGGCCTACATGCATTCGAAAGGATATTTCCATTCCGAGGTAACGAGCCATTTTGATACAATTCATCGGATGTTAAACAAGCATAAGACGAAGAAAAAAGTCATTGCGAATTACGAGATCAAGACAGGGATCCGATATTACATCGATACCATTAAACTCATTTGTAAGAATCCGGTGATCGAAAATGAGTTTATGCGGTTTATCCAGAAAGTGCCTGATAAGAACGGGTTAAATCCGGATTTTAAAGCTAGTTTGATTGACAAAAAAGTGATCAATCTTCCTTTTGATGCTGAGAAATTCAGTTCTTACCGGGGAGAAGTTGCGCGGAACATGCGTGATCGGACGTATTATGGGTTCATAGAATCCAATGTAAGTTATAAGGCAGATACTTCACGGGTAACGAATTCTCCCGATAAAGAATTAAAGATGACCTTGACTGTGGTGATCGGAGAGCGCTTGATTCAGGATAAGGAAACTAATTCAACCAGATATATTCCTCATGTTAGTACCAAAATTGACAGTGTATTCTTTCATTTTGCGGATACCAGTCTTTTCAAGGGAAATTTTAAGCAGACTGTTGCCGAAAAAGGGATGAGTTTAAGGGAGAATGGGTTTGTTGTTACCTTGGATCATCTGCTCTACAAGAAAGTCAAGAAGAAGGTGGAAGATCCGGTAACGAAGGAAATGGGACTGCCTAGAAGCAAACGGGTGTACCTCAAAAGCACAACGCGTCATACTGTTTCTGGTAAACCGAAAGATAGTATTGCTTATGATCCCAATAGGATCGCAACTTTTTACTACAATACCAAGCCATTCGTAAGCCCTACTTTGATTGAAGCTCAGAATTATTTGGAGAATGACAATTACTACAAGGAATACTACCTGGAACGCTCATTTACCCGTATGGTTCAGTTAGGCTTGTTCTCTGTCATCAAACCTGAAATTATAGAGACCTATCCCGGAAGTGGAATCGTTCGGGTGCATTATTATCTGGTACCGGCGACAAAACAGAGTTTCAGTTTCGAACCACGAGCAAAGAACTCGAATGGATTCCTCGGATTGAGTGCTTCCCTGAATTACACCAATAAAAACATTTTCAGAACCGGAACCAACTTCATTTTCTCCATTTCAGGTGGTTTTGAATCCAATCCAAGTGTATTCTCAACAGACGACAAGGGAAATAAGATCAAGACACAGGGGCGGAGCTTCAATACCTTTGAATTCGGTCCTTCTGCAAAACTGGATATCCCGGGATTATTTCCTTTTGGAGTGACTGTTTTAGGGAAAAGGCAACGGCCCAGAACGGAGCTTTCTGCCGCGTACAATCATCAGGCAAGACCGGACTTTACCAGGAGTGTCTTGCAGTTCAATTACATCTATAAATTTTTGGTTGGTGATGGTAAAACGCAAACAGTTTCCTTTGGTCTTCCGGGGGCTTCGGTAATTAAATATGTTTCACTGAAACCACAACCGGACTTTGAAGCGAAGATTAACCTGTTGAATGATCAATTCCTGAAGAATGCCTATCGCGATCAGTTTATTTGGGAGGATTTCAAATTGACTTTTGAATTTGATAATGCGCAGAAGACAATTAAACGTCTCCCGAAATTGCGCTTCACTTATGCAGGGAGTTTTTCGATTGCCGGAAATGTGTTGAATGCGATCACTTCCGTTAACCCGAATTATGACACTTTAGGGCATAAATTGTTCTTTGGAGTTCCTTATTCTCAGTTTTCCGTACTGGATAATAAAGTGGTGGCCTATTATAAAACAGGGAAGCATAGTATGCTTGCTTTCAGAACCATGGCAGGAATCGGTTTTCCTATGAAAAATTCACCAACTTCGCTTCCTTATGATTACTCCTTTTTTGCAGGAGGATCCAATGATAACCGGGGATGGGCTGCCCGAAGTTTAGGTCCGGGTGCATATCAGGGATTGTTGGATCCGAATGCGGTTGCAACCCAAATTGGCGACATCCGTTTCAACGCTTCATTAGAATACCGTTTTGGTGCGGGAGGAATTTTGAACCATGCCTTCTTTATTGACGCAGGAAATATCTGGACAAGAAAAGATGACATCAATCGACCGGGTGGACAAATCTCGGCGCGGTTCCTAAGAGAATTAGCTGTCACTGTCGGGTATGGACTTCGTTTCGATTTCACTTATTTCGTACTCCGTTTCGACTTGGGTGTGCCAATCCACAATCCCGGTCTTCCGGAAGGTGAGCGATGGATCTATACGAAAAAACCGGAATTCTACAAACAGGCGGAAGTGATTTACGGAACGGATTACAGGGATGACATCCCTAAATTCTTATATCCGATGCGGATCAACTTCGGAATTGGTTTCCCATTCTGATCGCTGCACATGAATTTTATTCTTTCTTCTTTATTATTTGGTGCTTTTCATTACTTTTACACCCCAAATAATGACTAAAATGGCTTATTCAATTAAACCCGGAGTTGCCTCTGGAGATGAGGTTCAGGAAATTTTCCGCTTTGCAAAAGAAAAAGGATTTGCACTCCCAGCTGTGAATGTGACAAGTACTTCCACTGTGAATGCTGTTATGGAAACTGCGGCGAAGTTGAAATCTCCTGTAATCATTCAGTTTTCAAATGGTGGAGCTCATTTCTTTGCGGGAAAGGCGCTGTCGAATAAAGATGAGAAAGCTGCTATTTTAGGAGGTATTTCCGGAGCAAAACACGTTCATGCATTGGCAGAGGCTTATGGTGCTACTGTGATTTTGCATACTGACCATTGTGCAAAGAATCTATTACCTTGGATGGATGGATTGCTGACGGCAGGAGAACAATTCTATAAGGAAACCGGTAAACCTTTGTATTCTTCCCACATGTTGGATCTGTCTGAAGAACCGATCGAAGAGAATATTGAAATCTGTAAGAAATATTTGGCTCGTATGAGCAAAATGGGAATGACTTTAGAAATTGAGTTGGGAATTACCGGTGGAGAAGAGGATGGAGTAGATAATAGTGATGTGGATTCATCTAAATTGTATACACAACCTGAAGAAGTTGCTTATGCATACGAAGAACTGATGAAAGTGAGTCCTCGTTTTACCATTGCAGCTGCATTCGGAAACGTTCACGGGGTTTACAAACCCGGAAATGTCAAGTTGACTCCAAAAATTTTGTTGAACTCTCAGAACTTTGTTCAGCAAAAATTCAATACGGGGCACAATCCGGTTGATTTTGTGTTTCATGGTGGTTCGGGATCGACAGTTGAAGAAATTCGTGAGGCAATCGGTTATGGTGTGATCAAGATGAATATTGATACGGATCTTCAGTTTGCATTTACGGAAGGAGTCCGCGATTATATTTCTTCGAAAATTGATTATTTGAAAACCCAGATCGGTAATCCGGAAGGGGAAGATTCTCCCAACAAGAAGTATTACGATCCGAGAAAATGGTTGCGTGAAGGGGAATTGACTTTTGTTAAACGCCTGGAGCAATCCTTTTCTGATTTGAATAATATAGGTACATTGAATAAATAAGAGATTGATATGAGTTGGTTTAAACGTTCCAAAGAAGGTATTACTACCTCAACGAAAGATAAGAAAGAAACTCCGGAAGGTCTTTGGAGTAAATGTTCCAGATGTAAGACTGTTTTTACAGCACAGGATCTGGAGCGGAATTCATGGGTTTGTGACCGCTGTTCAAATCATGAGCGAATTGGTTCTGAACAGTATTTCCACATTATTTTTGATGGAGGAAAATACACGGAGATCAATGAGAAAGTCACTTCCGGTGATCCATTGGAATTTGTAGATACGAAGAAATATACGGACCGTATCAAAGCTACTCAAAAAGCAACCGGATTGAAAGATGCGATTCGTACTGCTTATGGAGATTTGGACGGAAAGGCATTCGTTGTTGCAGCTATGGACTTTTCATTCATCGGCGGATCCATGGGATCTGTAATGGGAGAAAAAATTGCACGCGCTATTGACAAAGCAATTGAAATGAAAGCTCCATTTATGATTATCTCCAAATCAGGAGGCGCCCGAATGATGGAAGCAGGATTCTCTTTGATGCAAATGGCAAAAGTTTCAGGTAAATTGGGACAGCTGTCCAATCATAAATTACCGTATATTTCTTATCTGACAGATCCGACAACAGGAGGTGTCACAGCTTCATTTGCGATGTTGGGTGATATCAATATTGCAGAACCGGAAGCGTTGATTGCATTTGCCGGGCCTCGTGTAGTAAAAGAGACTATCGGTCGTGATCTTCCGGATGGATTCCAAACTTCGGAATTCGTTTTGGAACATGGTTTTCTGGATTACATTGTCGACAGAACAGAATTAAAAACGAAATTGGGACACTCCCTGAAACTTTTTGGATCTTAATACGTTATACATCCCCTGGGCCAAACCTAGGGGATTTTTTTTGATATGAAGGTACTGACAGAAACTGATTTTTTGATTTCGAATTGGAGTGGTGGAACAAGCACTCAATTATTTATTTTTCCTGAAGGAACAACTTTGGAGGAACGAAATTTTGATTGGAGAATCAGTTCTGCCATGGTAGAAGCGGAAGATTCCGAATTCAGCTCTTTTGACGGATATGAGCGTATCCTGATTCCTTTGAAAGGGAAGCTGGAGATGAAGCATCAGACTCCGAATGGAGTAATTGAACAAAATGTGGATGAATTCCAACTTGCCCGTTTCAACGGATCTTGGCCGACAAAAGGGAAAGGAAAGCTTACGGACTTCAATCTGATTTTCAAACCGAATTACCACCCGAAGGTCCAGGTAGCCTATTTTTCCCAGGAAACCACATTGGATATGGAAACCATCACCTCCATTTTATTTCTTCAATCCGGATCATTTATTCTGAATGGTCAGGTAATCCAATCACCGGCATTGGTAGTGAATAACACCCACGAACATTCCGGAATCACCTGCAAGGCTAATTCGAGAATTATTTCGATCGAAATGAATTTATTGGGTTAATCAACATCATTCTTTCATAAGAAGTTCTATTCTAAGGTTGAATTTGGAGGGATTTCATCCCGAATTCATTATTCGTTGAAATAGGATGAATATTCATTTGTCAGGAAAATATTTTCATCAGGTGCTTTGAGATATGGTTGAAAAGTATATATTCGTTCTACTGAAAACTAATACAGAACTAAAGACACTTTACCTTGAACAAATTAATTAGCATATTCACTTTTTTACTTTTAATAACCAATATTAGTTGGTCTGCAAAAGTTAGCGAGGCTGATACGTTGAATAAACTTGACGGTCATGGAAAAAGAACTGGGTATTGGGTTCTTAATGATGAGAATGATGCCACTTCGTTGGAAAGCAAATCAAAGAGAAAAGAAGGTAGATATATCAAAGGTCGTAAGTTTGGAGCTTGGATCTGTTATTATCCTGATGGAGAAACACCTCGTTTGATCGGAGAATATTTGGATAACAGACCCGGAGGCGCTTATTTTCGCTTTGATAAAAAAGGAGAATTGCTTCAGGCGAGCACTGTTCCAAGAAAAATCACACAATCTCAAAATTTAGAAGTACACAACGGATTGTTTGACTGCCGTATGATGTTTCACAACCGAGAAATAGTTGCCGGCCAGGTATTTTTTGCAAAACGTGCATTCAATGTTCCTTTCTCCTACCAATTCTGGGTGGAGGAATCGTTGAACCAGAATCAATCACAGAATGCACACGTGAATTTTGCATGGTTATCACAAAATTATCCTCAATTGTATTCCACTTATCTGAGCGTGCGAACACCACATAAGGTGAATGTTGAAAACCCGGAACTTCAAAATGTAGTAAGTAAAATTGAGAAGATTCAAGATTCAAATACAAGTCCTCATGTGCGAAATGCCATGATGAATGCTCCGTTTATTCATGCTCCTCGTGTTGCGAAAGGAGCTGTTTTCCAACCGAATGGATTCAATAAGTTGTACACCGTATCCGATGAAATCTGGATTGATGGACAATTTAGAAATGGCCAGTTAAAGGATGGAAAAGTATTCGTCTATGACCGTGACGGTGTGTTACTAAAAGTCCGAATTTTCAAAGATGGGCTTTACGTTTCCGATGGTGGATTATAGGGTGATTTCTCTTTATCGCTTTCCAATTCTTTTCACATTCTTAATTATCAGTACGAATTATTTCCCGATAGCTGTCGTGGATCCGAATTACGACTTTCATTTGTTTGGTGATTTTTTTAAGTTATGTTGATTCCGAAGACTCGCTAGGGGCGAGTGTGGATTTTAATTGATATATCATCTAAGTAATCTGTTGCATCCCGTGAAAGATAGTTATCACCTATATCTTAGAGCAGTGTATTGAATTAATTAGGAATTAGGCATTCGGAATTCGGAATTAGTTGCTATATTTGCACCGTAATTCCAAGAGTTGGGATTCTACATAATAATCATTCAAGTAATATTGGCATGTATTTAGATTCAAAAGTTAAAGAAGAAATCTTCGCTAAACACGGAGGTTCAGCAACAAACACAGGTTCAACAGAAGGACAAGTTGCTTTGTTCACATTTCGTATTGCTCACTTAACGGAGCATTTGAAAAAGAACCGTAAAGATTATGGAACACAAAGATCTTTGCAGTTGTTAGTTGGTAAACGTCGCAGTATGTTGGATTACCTTAAGAAAAAGGATATCGAGAAATACCGTGCGTTGATCAAAGAATTAGGTTTACGTCGTTAATTCGAAAATTCAATGGGATGTATCTCATTGGAAAAATATTAAAAGGGGGGCTTGTCGGATTATTCCGGTGTCCCCTTTTTTGGTTAAATCGTCCGTGGGACGAAAAATGGCAGAGACGCGATGCATCGCGTCTGTACAAAATTTGTAAAAAATAAATATGAATATAGGAATCAAAAAGTCCATCGTTACTGGAGGGAAAGAAATTTCCATCGAGACCGGGAAATTGGCGAAACAAGCCGACGGTTCAGTAGTGTTACAAATGGGCAACACGGTGTTATTGGCGACAGTAGTTGCTGCACCAGAGGCAAAAGAAGGAGTAGATTTCCTTCCATTAACGGTAGATTACCGTGAAAAATACGCAGCAGCCGGGCGTTTTCCGGGTGGATTCTTCCGTAGAGAAGCTCGTCCGTCTGAAAGCGAGATCCTGGTGATGCGTTTGGTGGATCGTGCATTACGTCCATTATTCCCGGATGATTATCACGCGGAAGTACAATTGATGATTCAATTGTTGGCTTACGACGGGGTGAACAACCCGGATGCATTATGCGGTTTGGCAGCTTCTGCAGCGATTGCAGTTTCTGATATCCCATTCAACGGACCAATGTCTGAAGTACGTGTTGGTCGTATTAATGGGGAGTGGGTCCTTAATCCTACAATGGAAGAAATGAAATCGGCAGATATCGATATGATGGTTGCCGGTACGATGAAAGATGTGAACATGATTGAAGGAGAGTTCAAAGAAATCTCCGAGTTGGAAATGGTTGAAGCGATCAAGATTGCACATGCTGCAATCAAGGAGCAATGTCAATTCCAATTGGATCTTGGAGCAATGATCCCGACAGCTAATCCGAAACGCGTTTACTCTCACGAAACTCATAGCGAGGAAGTGAAAGCGAAAGTGTACGAATTGGCGATGGACAAATGTAAAGAAGTTGCTCGTCAAGGGCTTGCTAATAAAGCGAAACGTACAGAGTTGTTCGACGCAATCAAAACCGAAGTGAAAGCTGCTTTCTCGGAAGAAGAATTGGCTGAGGTTAGCGGATTTATTTCTGTTTACTTCTCTGAAGTGAAAAAGAAAGCAGTTCGTTGGGTGATGTTGAACGAACAAAAACGTCTGGATGGTCGTAAATTCGACGAGATTCGTCCGATTTGGGCAGAGGTAGATTATTTACCAATGGTTCACGGATCAGCAGTATTTACACGTGGAGAAACTCAATCATTGACAACATTGACCCTTGGAGGTAAAATGGACGAGCAATTGATCGACGGAGTTACGTTTCACGGAACAGAGAAATTCTTGTTGCATTACAATTTCCCTCCATTCTCAACAGGTGAAGCAAAACCATTACGTGGTACTTCCCGTCGTGAGATCGGACATGGTAACCTGGCATTGCGCGCATTGAAACCTGTTCTTCCTGAAGATAACGCATACACGATTCGTTTGGTATCGGATATCCTGGAATCAAACGGTTCGTCTTCTATGGCAACAGTTTGTGCAGGAACATTGGCATTGATGGACGGTGGTGTTCAGATCAAAGCACCGGTTTCCGGTATTGCAATGGGATTGGTTGCTGACGAAGGTAAATTTGCTGTATTGTCTGATATCTTAGGAGATGAAGATCACTTGGGAGATATGGACTTTAAAGTAACAGGAACTTCCAAAGGGATCACTGCTTGTCAGATGGATATCAAAGTAGACGGTTTACCATACGAAGTATTGATCCAGGCATTGGATCAGGCTCGTGCAGGACGTTTACATATCTTGAACAAGATCATTGAAACAATTGCAGCTCCAAACCCGGATTTCAAACCGCAAACTCCTCGTATCGAAGCATTCAATGTGCCTAACGATATGATTGGAGCAATCATCGGACCTGGAGGGAAAATCATCCAGGGAATTCAAAAAGACACGAAAACAACCATTACAATTGAAGAATTGGAAACGGGTGAAGGTCGTGTTCAGATCATGTCGAACAATGCAGAAGATATGGATGCTGCAAATTCACGTATCCGAATGATCGCATTCCCTCCTGTAGTTGATGAGGGTGGCGAATACGAAGGAAAAGTGAAAGCGATCAAAGATTTCGGGGTATTCGTAGAGATTCTTCCCGGAACTGACGGATTGATCCACATTTCCGAGTTCTCTTGGGAGAAAGTGGCTAAGATGGAAGACGTTGTAAAAGAAGGAGACGTATTGAAATTCAAAGTTGTTGGTAAAGATCCAAAAACGAAAAAATGGAAATTGTCCCGTAAAGTTTTATTGCCAAGACCAGAGAAAGCTGCTGAAGCTCCAAAAGCTGAGTAATTTAAACAATATAGAAAAGCCCCGATAGTTAATGTCGGGGCTTTTTGTATTTTAGTATTTATGAAAATCACCTTCCTTCTTTTGCTCTCCTTTTTGATTCTGTCAGTGAACCAGCCAAAAAAAAACAAAATTTCTGAAGAAATCATAGGTGTTTGGGTTTATCATACTGCAGGCTCATTTAATAAAGGACCTATTAGAATTTGGACCAAGACAAAACGAGAACCACGCCAATACGATGGATTTGTATTCAAAAAAGCAGGAGAGCTTGTGGTTCATTCACAAATTGATTATGCAGGTGACGACGAGCTTTATGAGCATGTGTTATTTCCGAGTAAGTGGAGTATATTGGATGACTCTACGGTTCAAATTGATTATACGGAAGATACATTGGAAATCCGTCAAAAATTCCGGTTCTATGAAAATGGTGCCAGAGGATTTGAATTGCGGCGGTTGAGTAGCATTTTAATTTCCCAATAAATCCTAATTGAACAATATTCCCGGGTTTGTACGTTCTTGAAAAAGCTAAACGCAAAAACATGAAATCACCCAAACCCTTTTCCTTTTCCGAACGGCTGAAGAGCTTTAAATATGCTTTGGAGGGACTGAAGACTCTTTTCAAGGAAGAGCACAATGCGCGAATTCATACTATCGGAGCACTTGTTGCAATTGTTCTTGGTTTTATTTTGAAAATTTCCCTCAACGAATGGATCGCTTTGGTGGTCGCTATGAGCTTGGTCTTTATTTGTGAACTCTTTAATACTTCACTGGAAGCACTGGCCGACTTTGCATCTTCGGAGAAACATCCGCAAATCAAAAAAGTAAAGGATTTAGCAGCAGCAGCTGTACTGATGAGTGCACTTTCTGCTTTAATTACCGGAATCATTCTTTTCTTACCTAAAATCATCTTCTTATGTACAAACAATTGATCAAAACCAACCAATTTCAAATTTCCCTGTTCATGGGAATTTTATCCGTTTTCTGTTTTGCGCTTTCCCTTCTTCGGATGGAACTTTCAGGAACCCGCCATTTTCTCTTTTTGAACTGGAACTTGTTCCTGGCTTTTGTTCCCTGGTTGTTCACCGTCATTCTGACCATGAGTCCGAATCTGCAGAAAAGCCGATTGGCTGTTTTTGGAATGCTTGGAATCTGGTTGCTGTTCTTTCCGAATACTTCGTATATTCTGACGGATTTGTTTCATTTGAGCTACAATTCTTCTATGCCGATTTGGTTTGACCTGGTATTGATTTTATCCTTTGCCTGGACAGGTTTACTTTATGGTTTCCTGAGTTTGTGGAACCTCGAAGAGTTGATGGAGCAGTTCCTATCGAAAAGAGTCATTGCGGCATTGTCGGTCTTGCTTTTGTTTGTGAGTAGTTTTGGAATCTACATCGGAAGATACCTGCGCTGGAATAGTTGGGACATTTTGCATCATCCGACCAAATTGATGGGAGATGTTGGCGATAGGATCATCAATCCAACAGATCATCTGAGAACCTGGGGCGTAACTGTTTTTATGGGATTGTTCCTCACCATGCTGTACTTTACGTTCAAGTTTTTGAGAAAGAACAAATTGAATTAAACAGTTTCTGCTTTAATCCGTTTCATATCCTCAATTCCCCAATAAAATCAGTTTAACCGATAGTGTGAGAAGCGAATTTAAAAAAGGCGTAAATTCGCTTCAATGAAACAATTACTGCTCCTCTTTTTAACCTGCTCGTTTGGAATGGTATTCGCCCAGAATGAGACCTATTACGATCATGTCTATGATTCGGTTGTAGCAAGAAATGAACAAAAAGGCGGTATTACCTTCTTTGAAGTGGAATTGAAGAAATATCCGAAGAATGAAACCATTTTGCGTTCGTTGGGTGCTTTGAATTTACAACTTCTGAATTTCAAGGAAACGAAATTCTATTATGAAAAAGCACTTGTTGTAAACCCGGAATGCGCGAAATGCTACTTCTACATTGCAGATGTGTACGCCAGCGATAAAAACCTGAGCGCAGCCTATCAGACGCTCGAAAAAGGGTTGAGCATCAATCCGAAAGAGGCGATCCTGTATTTGCTTCGGGGGAAACTCAGATTATACGAAGGCAATGAGATAGGAGGATTGAATGATTTGTCCAAAGCGATTTTGAATGATCCGAATGAGATTGCCGCTTACATGGTGCGTGCAGATTATTTCCTGCAGAAAGGGAACTATTTTTCAGCAAAAAGGGATTTTTTGAAGGCAGGGGAAATTGATCCGAAGAATTTGAATGTCTACAATTACCTGGCGCAAATCTATTCCAATGAAAATGATTACCCTAGTGCCCTCGGTTCAGTTAACAAAGCCATTGAAATCGATTCCATCAGCACGAAATCCTTGCTGACAAGAGGGGAAGTTTATATGCTAATGAATGACTTTCCTCTAGCGATTCAGGATTATCAGCGGGTCATTCGTCTGGAACCGGAAAATTATCATGTATATTATTACTTGGCGGAGGCTTATTACAAGCAAGAGCGCATGGATGATTTTTGCAGGGAGATTTCAAAGTCTATCCGGTTGATCCAACAGGAAGAGTTGTTCGACAAGGAATTTTATACGTATTTATTGAATCATGAGCAAGATATTTGCGACAGTTTGCGGTCCAGTTATTTCTATCAGCGGGGAATCGCAGAATTCAACCTGGGAAAACCACAAGAAGCAATTGACCTTTACAACCGGGGAATTTCGAAATTCCCCAATGAGTATATGATTTATTCCTTTAGGGGAAATGCCTACTTGAGTCAATTGAAGAACTGGGAAGCGATCTCGGATTATCAAAAGAGCCTGATTCATATCGATGAAGTTTCCGCGGAGCTATTGAAAAGTCCTAATTTCTCGTCAATGGCTGCAAAGGATTCACTGGCAACGGTTATCAATGCGTTTAAATCGTCGACATATATTTCTTTGTCGTTCTGTTACTTCAACCTGGAGAAAACAGATTCGGCATTGACCTGTATTGATCTTTCTATCCAGCACCAACCGAATATGAAGGAATACAATGTTGCTGATGCCCAATTCATGAGAGGAATCCTGTTGATGGATAAAGGTCGGTATGATGAGGCTGGAAAGGCTTTCAAGATTGCAGCCGACTTATCGCCCGATTGGTCCATTTGCAAAGATTACATCGCCCTTTCGTTGATTGCCAAGGTAAAATCGATTTCCATTTACAGGAATAAATTTCAGATAAAGACATTGATCGATTTGGCTGAAGTACATTGGAACCTCTCTTCCAGAATTGTGAAGGAATCCCCTTATTTCAATCAGGCACTCGACTATTTGCAAACTGCAATACGAATCAATCCGTCAGACTATTTTGCAATTTATCTGGAAGCCTATGTAGATCGTCAACTAGGTAGATCATTGGCTTGCGAAGGTTTTAAGCAGGCGAATCGAATGGGTTATCCTGTTGAAATGATCTATCTGAAAGAATGTAAATGATATGAAATTCGAAAAGAAGACACTTCCAACCGAAATCCAACAATTTCTATTGATTGGCGGAATTTCCCAAGCTTACGTGGTGTCCACTAAGATTGGTGAATGGTTGGAGCAAAATCCGAATCCGGATATGAACACCTTGCTTTGTGCCGCGCATTATGCCTGGGCTTGTGCCGAACTGACGGAATTGGATGATGATATCATCGGCTTCGGTGAAGAAGCAATCGGATTGCTCGAAAAAGCCTTGTTGTTGGAAGCGAATAACGAAGAAGCACTGAAACAGAAGGTGAAACTTCAGAAAAAGATTAAAAAAGCCAAAAGGGAACAGAAGGAGATTCTTGAATGGGAAAAACAGGATATCCATGAAATGAGCAGAGGAGGTTTGTCGGAACTTGCATTCTATTATTTCGAAAGGGCGACCAAGAACCAGGAGTTTGCTGAAAAGGGCTACCGGTATTATAAAAAGTTGTTTGAATACGATCAGCTTGAAGAAGAATTACCCCAAGACTCCTTGTATCATTTCGCTACGATGGCTTATTGCAAATATTATTCGGAAGGTTACGATGCGGCAAAAGAATTGATCGAAAAAACCTTGGATTGGAAGCTGAATCAGAAATTCAAAATCTACGATTTCAAAATAACCACTGTTTGGGTGATTCAACTGAATCATTTGGCTGGCAAGGATGATTTTCCGGCTTTCCGGGAATCTTTTCAAAAGTGGTACGAAACCATGAAAGCAATCCGGTCGGATGAGGAACCGTATTCCTTTGATCACCAAAATCTGACACCCGTCGTAAAATGGCTGATTGCTAAGAAAACAGGAGTAGATATCCTGAATTACATCCTGACGAATTGCTTTCCTTTTCTAATCCGTAAGAAAATAGATTTAAGCAATTACGAAGAAGTTTTGAAAGCGATTCAGGAAAAATGAACATGTTGTCCTAACCGATTGAACAACAAAAGCGTATTACCAACGTTTTGAGAGTCAAATCAATGAATATGACTAAGTCTCTGCTAATTGTCACCCTAATCTTTGTAGGTTTATCTTCCTGCAGGAAAGATGAAAAAAATTCAAAATCTGGTTCCGAATTTATAACTATTCTAAAGAACATTCCTGAAACGGTAAATCTTGGAAACAATATAATAAATCTTCATGTTAATTTGAGTAGAGATTTTATGCCGATCTGCGAAGAAGATGGAAGACCGCTTTATTGTACTGTGGGATTGGATAATTCGCAGCATTTAGATTTGCAGGAAAAAATAGAACTAAAGAAAATACATGTTATTTACAATGGTGAACTTTGGAGTAAGACCTTAAGTAAATTATATTTTGGTCCCGGAGATATGGTTAGAGGATTTGCAGAAAATGGACCTAAATGGGGACCGAATGTTATAGTTGATGTTGTTTGTGAGTTTGAATACAAAGGAATTCTTCGAAGAATAAGTTCGAAAAACCAAAATATTATCCTGGTAGAATAATTCCTCTTGCGAAAATTAACTTTTCATTTTTCCTTTTCTCGATTAACTCTCTTATCTTTACCAAACTTTAGGGGTGCCCGTTCATGCGGACTGAGAAATACCCTTTGAACCTGATTTGGTTAATACCAGCGTAGGGAAAAGTGATGATGGTCTCTTTTGGTCATTCCTAAAGTAATTAATGCATATTGGAATGACAATTACAATCAATAATAAGCAAGTTGAAGTAGTAGCGCAGGAAATGCTGCAACAAATCGTATTTGACCAAATTGGTGAAAATACGAAAGGAATTGCTGTGGCTGTTAACGGACAAGTGATCCCAAAAGATTCATGGATCGAAACGAAGGTCGGTGAAAATGATGAGTTGTTGATTATTAAGGCTACGCAAGGAGGGTAATTGGATTTCAGGATGTTAAGATCC
The DNA here is from genome assembly GCA_965650135.1 of uncultured Fluviicola sp. Classification (GTDB taxonomy): domain Bacteria; phylum Bacteroidota; class Bacteroidia; order Flavobacteriales_D; family Crocinitomicaceae; genus Fluviicola. The sequence continues at coordinate 113,314 of CBFGNC010000010.1, read as the reverse complement.
TTGGATTATTTATGGAGCTTCGGCAGAAATTATAATCGAATAACTTGGAAACATCCAAAAAAAAACAGGAGCATTTAAACGAACATTAAATACAAATTAATATGACGAACACGATTTCAGTCCTGATATCCTGAAATCCTGATGTCTTAAAATCGAATAAAGAAATATGAAAAAAGCGGATAAAACACCCGAAGCCGGAAGTCTCACCACAGGTGCTATTTCAGGATCACAAAAAGTATATGTATCTGGTAAAATCCACGATATTAAAGTTGCCATGCGTGAAATTACGCTGACACCTACAAAACATGCAAACGGTAGAATCGAAGAGAACCCTCCTGTGACTGTTTATGATACAGGTGGTGCTTATACGGACAACAATGCAGTGATTGATGTGAAAAAAGGATTGCCACGAATTCGTGAGCAATGGATCCTGGATCGCGGAGATGTGGAAGAGTTGACAGATGTAAGTTCCGATTATGGAAAAGAACGCAAGAACGATGAGAAATTGGACGAATTGCGTTTTGAACACATCAGCAGACCGATGCGCGCAAAAGCGGGGATGAATGTTTCTCAATTGTATTATGCAAAGCAAGGAATTATCACCCCGGAAATGGAATACATTGCTATCCGTGAAAATCAACGGTTTGATGAATTGAAGCTTCAATTGAATGGAAATTATGAAGCGATGACCGCGCAACACCCGGGAGAAAGTTTTGGAGCGAATACGCCGAAAGGATTCATTACGCCCGAGTTTGTTCGCGATGAAATTGCTGCCGGACGTGCAATCATTCCAAATAATATCAATCACCCGGAATCTGAGCCGATGATCATCGGTCGGAACTTCTTGGTAAAAATCAATGCGAATATCGGGAACTCGGCTGTTACTTCATCCATTGAAGAGGAAGTGGAAAAAGCGGTTTGGGCTTGTCGCTGGGGAGCCGATACGATTATGGATTTGTCGACAGGTAAGAATATTCACGAAACGCGCGAATGGATTATTCGTAATTCACCGGTTCCGATCGGTACAGTTCCGATTTACCAGGCTTTGGAAAAAGTGAATGGAGTTGCTGAAGACCTGACTTGGGAAATTTTCCGTGATACCCTGATTGAACAGGCTGAACAAGGAGTTTCTTACTTCACTATTCATGCCGGAGTACTATTGCGTTACATCCCATTGACTGCTAAACGCGTTACAGGAATCGTTTCTCGCGGTGGTTCCATCATGGCGAAATGGTGTTTATCTCACCACAAGGAGAATTTCCTGTATACTCATTTTGAGGACATCTGTGAGATCATGAAGGCATACGATGTGGCATTCTCATTGGGTGACGGATTGCGTCCGGGATCATTGGCAGATGCAAATGATGAAGCACAATTCGGTGAATTGGAGACTTTGGGTGAATTGACCAAAATTGCCTGGAAACACGATGTTCAGGTAATGATTGAAGGACCGGGACACGTTCCGATGCATATGATCAAGGAAAATATGGACAAGCAATTGAAAGAATGTCATGAGGCGCCTTTCTATACACTTGGACCATTGACAACGGATATTGCTCCGGGATACGATCACATCACTTCAGCGATCGGAGCAGCAATGATCGGTTGGTTCGGAACAGCGATGTTGTGTTATGTCACACCGAAAGAACATTTGGGATTGCCGAATCGCAAAGATGTGAAGGATGGAGTGATTACCTATAAACTGGCTGCTCATGCTGCTGATTTGGCGAAAGGACATCCGGGAGCTCAATACCGCGACAATGCTTTGAGCAAGGCGCGTTTTGAATTCCGTTGGGAAGACCAGTTCAATTTGTCTTTGGATCCGGATACTGCTCGTGAATTTCACGATGAAACACTTCCTGCAGAAGGGGCAAAGGTTGCTCATTTCTGTTCGATGTGCGGACCGAAATTCTGTTCCATGAAGATCACACAAGATATTCGTGATGCAGCTGAATCGGGGATGTTTGAGAAATCGGAAGAATTCAAGAATAAAGGAAGCCAAATTTATTCGTGATGCTGATTGCCATTTCCGAACCTGGTTTTAGTCCTAAGGAGGCAACAATTGTAAATGAGTTGTTCCGGGCAGGTTTGGATTTGTTTCATATCCGGAAATACGATTCAAGTGAAAAGGAGCTTTCGGAACTGGTTACTCAAATTGAGACGGAATACCGGGGAAGATTGGTATTGAATCATCACCACGAATTAGGTTTGAGTTTGAATTTGAAGCGCTTTCATTATTCGGAAAGGGATCGAAAGGAATGGCAAAAAAGGAATTGGGAAGGAATGAGTCCGGAATATATTTATTCCACTTCGGTCCACAGTTTGGAAGAATTTAACGATTTGCCAAATCATTTCTCCTATGCGTTTTTAAGTCCTGTCTTTGACAGTATCTCGAAACCGGATTACAAAGCAGTGAAATTTGATTTTGCGGAACGTCGGAATAAAGCAACAAAACTGATTGGTCTGGGTGGAATCCAGGCAGACAATGTAAAGCAAGTATTTCGAATGGGATTTGACGGTGCAGCGGTGCTAGGAGCAATCTGGAATTCGGAAAATCCAATTGAAGTTTTTGAAAATATAAAAAATGAAGTACAAACATCCCATAGTTCTTAGTATTGCGGGTTTCGACCCGACGGGTGGAGCAGGAGTGCTTGCAGATGTAAAAACCTGTGAGCAGCACGCATGTCTGGGAATGGGGATATTGACTTCAAACACCATTCAAACGGAGACCAATTTCCTTTCTGTTAATTGGTTTGACAAGAAGTCAATCATCGATCAACTGATGCCGATTTTACAGTCGTATGAAATTTCGGCAGTAAAAATCGGAATTATAGAGAATTTGGATTCATTATCGGAAGTCATTACAACAATAAAATCAGTATTTCCGAAGATTCCCATTGTTTGGGATCCGGTATTGGCTGCTTCATCCGGATTTGAATTGCATCCGGGTTGGGATACCGAATCGCTAAATCGCTTGTTGGGAATGATCGATCTGATCACACCTAATGTGAATGAAGCAAAACGCCTTGCTCAGGTTGAAGATGAAATAGAAGCAGGATTTCATTTGGCCCGTTTGACAAACGTACTATTAAAAGGAGGGCACAGTTCTGTGCGTTTGGGTGTTGATCTGTTATTTGAAGGTGGAGTTCCAAGAGAAATACCTTCCAAATCAGATTCACCTGAACTTGCCCCGAAGCATGGTTCCGGTTGTATCCTCTCAGCTGCTATAGCTTCGAACCTGGCTCGTGGAAAACACCTGTTTGAAGCATGCCAGGAAGCAAAATACTATATTGAGAAAAGACTTTCAAGTAACGAACATTTATTAGCCTATCATGTTGACTAGAATCCAATACATATCTCACGGAGACACCGTTGAAGAGCAGAAGAAAAACATTTTGGATGCTTTGGAAGCCGGTTGTAAGATGATCCAGGTCCGTTTCAAAAATGGCTCGAAACACGCAGTTTTGGAAGTGGCAACTCAAGCTCGAGTTTGGTGTACTTATGGGAATGCCTTGCTAATTATCAATGATTCGATTGAAATCGCCCGGGAAGTGGATGCTGATGGTGTCCATTTGGGGCTTACGGATTCTTCTGTGGAAGAAGCGAGAAGCAAATTGGGACCAACAAAAATAATAGGTGGTACTGCAAATACCCTGGAAGATGTGTTGCAACGGATTAAAGAGAAATGTGATTATGTCGGGTTGGGACCATTGCGCTTTACTTCAACAAAAGAAAAGTTGAGCCCGCTTTTGGGTTTTGAAGGATACCAGCGGGTGGCAAAAGAATTGGACATGCTTGGATTGTCCATTCCCATTTATGCGATCGGCGGAATTGTCCGGAACGATGTGGAATTATTGAAAAAGACGGGTGTTTATGGAATTGCTGTTTCCGGAATGATTTCCGATTCTGCAGATAAAATGGCCCTGATAAGTGAAATTGAACAAAAATTGAGTTATGCTTAAAATAGCAGATAGAGAATTTAAGTCACGCTTGTTTTTAGGAACCGGAAAATTCGGTTCTTCCGAACAAATGGAAGAAGCTGTTTTGGCTTCCGAATCGGAATTGGTGACTGTTGCATTGAAACGAGTAGATCTGGAAACGGAAACGGATGACTTGCTGGCGCATTTGAAACATGGGCACATCAACTTATTACCAAATACATCCGGAGCTAGAAATGCCAAGGAGGCTGTTTTTGCGGCTCAGTTGGCACGAGAAGCGATGGGAACAAATTGGTTGAAACTGGAAATTCATCCGGATCCGAAATATTTATTACCCGATCCGATAGAAACATTGAAAGCAACTGAGGAACTGGCTAAGTTGGGATTTATTGTACTTCCATATATTCATGCTGATCCGGTGTTGTGCAAACGGTTGGAAGATGTTGGGACTGCGGCAGTAATGCCTTTAGGAGCGCCGATCGGAACAAATAAGGGTTTGAAAACAGCTGATTTTTTGGAGATTATTATTGAACAAAGCAATGTTCCCGTGATTGTCGATGCCGGAATTGGAGCTCCGTCTCATGCGGCTTACGCAATGGAATTGGGAGCTGATGCGGTATTGGTGAATACGGCGATTGCAGTAGCGAGAAATCCGGCGGAAATGGCTTTGGCTTTCAAGATGGCAGTTGAATCCGGCAGAATGGCTTATGAAGCTGGTTTGGGAGCAATTTCAAGTTCCGCAAATGCGTCAAGTCCATTGACAGGATTTTTGAATATGTGAAATTTGGTTCCCTCCGTCATGGCGGAAAGGGAGAAAGGGAGAGGATAAAATGAGTTTCAAAACACTTTTTCAAAATACCAATTGGGATGAAGTCAAGTCTTCCATCTACGCAAAAACCGCGTTGGATGTGGAACGGGCATTGTCTTCTAAAAAGAGAACCCTGGAAGATTTCAAAGCATTGATCTCACCGGCTGCAGAACCTTATTTGGAGCAAATGGCACAGGAAAGCCACGCACTTACAAAAAAACGTTTTGGAAAAACTATTCAGCTTTATACTCCGATGTACCTGAGTAATGAATGTAATAACATCTGCACGTATTGTGGTTTCAGTTTCGATAATAAAATCCGACGTAAAACCTTGACAGACGCAGAGATTTTGCAAGAGGTGGCTTATCTGAAAGAACGTGGATTCAATCACATCCTGTTGGTTACCGGAGAAGCAAATCAGTCGGTTCATGTTCCTTATTTCAAGCGGGTAATGGATCTGATCCGAAATGAATTTGCCAATATTTCAATTGAAGTTCAACCTTTGGACGAAGAAGAATATGCTGTTTTGCATGAAGCGGGGGTATATTCAGTCTTGGTTTACCAGGAAACCTATCATCAGGACGTTTATAAGGCGTATCATCCGAAAGGAAAAAAATCCAATTTTGAATATCGTCTGGATACTCCTGATCGTTGTGGAAGAGCGGGGATACATAAAATTGGCTTGGGAGTTTTGCTCGGGTTGGAAGATTGGCGGACAGACTCGTTTTTTTGCGCTTTACACTTGGATTATCTTCAAAAAACCTATTGGCAGACCAAGTATTCGATCTCATTCCCAAGAATGCGGCCGGCGGAAGGAATTATTGAACCCAATGTGATTGTCGGTGATCGTGAATTGGTACAGTTGATTTGTGCATACCGATTGTTGAATGAAGACGTGGAACTATCTGTTTCTACACGCGAATCGGAACATTTCAGGAATCATGTGATTCCTTTGGGAGTGACAACCATGAGTGCAGGGTCCAAAACCAATCCGGGAGGATATGTGGTGGAACCGGAATCTTTGGAACAGTTTGAAATTTCGGACGAACGTTCGGTGGAGGAAATAGCGAAATTGATTCAGGACGCGGGTTACGAAGCCGTTTGGAAAGATTGGGACAGAAGTTTTCTTTCTTCTTCCCCCTTTGGAGGGGGACAGAGGGGGAGGACTGATGATTCTGAAGTTGGAAAAATCACTTCTAAAAAGATAAATGACCATGTTTAGTCCCAACGAAGCGAAACGCTATGCGAAGCAAACCATCCTGGATGAGATTGGGCTGATTGGCCAAGTCAAACTCAAGAATTCACGAGTTGTTATCATCGGCGCGGGAGGTTTGGGTTGCCCGATTATCCAATATTTGTCAGCATGTGGAGTCGGAACGATCGGAATTGTGGATTTTGATGTGATTGAGCATTCCAATTTGCACCGACAAGTTCTTTACACGCCCCAAGATGTTGGAAAGAAGAAAGCGGAAGTTGCCAAAGAAAGAGCATTGGCCCAAAATCCGGATACTGTTATCGAACTATTCGATTGCGCTTTAAACGATGACAATGCAGAGTTCATCCTTTCCCAATTTGATCTGGTAATAGATGGATGCGATAATTTCCTGACGCGTTATATTGTTAACGATACTTGTGTGGAATTGAATAAACCGTTGGTTTATGGAAGTATCCTGGGATTTCAAGGCCAATTGGCTGTTTTCAATCACGACGGGAGCAAAAATCTGAGAGATCTTTTTCCGGAACCACCGAATGCCGAAGATGTTCCTAATTGTTCGGATAATGGCGTTTTAGGAGTTGTTCCGGGCATAATTGGCACTTTGATGGCGAATGAGGCTCTGAAATGCATTTTAGAGTTGGAAATCAATCCCAACACTTTTCATATTTTCGATTTGTTGAGCCTGGAGATGACGAAACTCAGGTTCTAGGCTTCTCCCTTTAATGATTTATTTCTGATTCTTATAGCTCTCCAATTGTAATCCACGAAGAAAATTTCGAAGGAATTGGTCTCCGCAAACCCGGTAATGTGCATGTTTGGGATCTCTGAAAAACGCATTCAGTTCCGGTTTTCCAATACGGATATCGGCTGTCTTCAAGGTTTCAATGATATCATCGTCCTTGAAATTCAATGCGATCCGCAATTTGCGGAAAATGATGTTGTTGGTCAGTTTTTCTTCAGCTTCAGGAATTTTTCCATCTTTCAATCCTCTTTTATCTACAATAAACCCATTTAAAAGTGCTGCTAAAGCCTGATCGGGCATTACCTTGAATCCTTCGAATTGTTCTTGTTTCATCCAGGCAAAAATATCCAGGGGAGAAACAAAGAATTCAACCGATTTGAACAGGTTCCCGATTTTTTCTTCATCCCATTGGTAAATTTTGCGCAGCTTGTAAAAGATGTAATTGTTATCCATGTGGCAAAGGTAGGATAAAACCCATTAATGAAGCAAAAGATAAAATATGAAGGTCACTAATCTTTCATTTCATCCAATAAAAGATTCGTACTGATTCCCCATTCCTCCAATTTTTTAAGCAATTCCTCCAAGATCATTTTAGGACTTTTAATATTCGTATGTATGGTAGTCACACCATCGTCTAATTTCAACCAAGAAGTACTGTATTTTGAACCTTGGTAATCCACATTTTCGCCTGAATTGATAATGGAGACTTCCAGGGTTTCGATCTTGAATTCAATGATCTTATAAGATATTTTTTTTGCTTCCGGTTGATAGATGAACAAATTTCGTTCCTGATCAAGTATGAAGTTTTCCTTTCCATATTTGTTCCAAGTTGCCAACCGGTAAAAGAAATAAGCTCCAAATCCCATGAAAATACTGAAAAGAATTAGTCCAAAAGCGGGTCTTCCTCCGAATGAAACAATGAGCGTAAATGCAAGTACAGGAAGCGCAATCAATAAATACATCAAGAACAAGGCGATAAAATAGCCCGTTTTATTCAATTTGAAATTTGAAAGTTCAATTTTTTCGGAAGTTATGCGAAGAGGTTGTTCCATTTTTAGCATTTAAGTTGTCAAAATTAATATATCTTTCGATTCGTATTTTGAGTGTAGAAAACTAGTATGAAAATAGCCGTTTTAATCATCACCTGTATCATCTCATTCATGAGCAAAGCTCAGCAACCGCTGAGTGATGGGACCATTCCACTTCCTGTCCTGAATCAACAGGTTTTGGATACGACTGTTACCTATGGCAGGATGATTTCTCCAAGTTATGAAAGTTCCGTTTGTACCGAATTTGTAATCGGGGTGCTTGGACACTTCATGGATCTGACGTCTCAAGACACCATCAATATCCGAATCGATCAGCCTCGGGAAAATCTCAAAGAAGTTTATAAACAAATTGAAACTGGTTCACCTTATCCTACAGGAGTAGTATATGCGCTTGTTTCAAAAGGGAAAGGAGTTGAAATCTTTGACCGCAGGCAAGTCTTGCCCGGAGATTTTGTGCAGTTTTGGTATCCCAATTCGTGGGGACATTGCGGTATTGTTGCAAAAATTGATGTGGAAAACAAAGTGTTGTGGCTGCATTCCTCGTATCCAAGTACGGAAGGATATGGAGTTCAACCTTTTCACATGCCTGAATACAGTCGTTTTGTGAGATTGAAAGAATAAACAATTTAATTTTTGATGAATACTTGTTTCCCTACACGATTTCCGGTTTCCATTTCCACCAATTCAAGAACGTACCATCCTGCCGCTAATGCACACAAATCGACTGACTGATTGGTGGAAGTCAATTTTTCCTGATCCAATAAAATGCCTAGGGAATTTCTGATTATCAATATACAAGGTTGATTACTTGCGTTTTCAACCGTCAACTTGCCATTTCCGGGATTGGGATAAATACTGAGAAAATTCGATTCATTTTCATCCAATGAACCAAGGAAATCAACACAACCAAAATAACTTTCTAAGCTGGCAACTTCACTCACCAGGTCCAGATTAGCCACTGATCCGGGTGCACCGATACTTAAGGATGTTAATGAGGAATTGGTTAGAGGAATATTCATCGCATTTCCTGATCCACTGCTGTATATGCAGATAGATTCAGAGAAAGAACTATCCATCCGAACGATCGAAGAATGATCAAAAGAATTGAATTTTTTAATGCCGTAAAGCGGGCCGGTTCCCAAAACATACATTCCCTCATTTTCCCGCTTGATTAGATCGGTTGGACAAAACTGAGGATATAACGTGGAAAAGACAGTTGATCCGATGACCGTTTTCAGTAAAATGGCACTTGGAATATGATTTTCCCCGTAAGACAGCACTACTGTGGAATCCTTTATGACAGCTATTTCAGCATCTTCTGCAGATGAATAATTATGCCCGTAGGTGTTTAATGAGTTGAATTGTCCAGACTTATCAAGGGAGGTAATTGCCAATTCATAATTATATCGTGTAGGTATCCAGATGGATTGTGTTCCTTGTTCCCCTTTGGCGAAAACAGCGTTATTCATCGAGTTGGTCCAATAAATGCTTCCTGTTTTACTGCAGCAAATGATGATTGCTTTCGGATCCTGGAATGGTATGTTTTCAGAGCCGATAAGTACGATGCTTGTATCCGAAATTTCTAAGATACCGGTAAAAGAAAAATATCCGGCGGAACTGGTTAATGTGAATGAATTCAAGGTGTTTCCATTTCGGTCAATCTCAAAGAAAGCAGCATTAAAATCTTCCAGGTCAACACCTATGGTTAAATAAGTAGAATCAGATGATTCGGATACGTCCATCAAATTAAATGAATTCCCGTTTGTTCCTTTAAGCTGTTTCGACCAGATTATGGAACCGGTAGAATCCACTTTTGTTAAGTTGCCAATCCATTTATTCGTAGTGTTCAAATAACTACTTCCACACATTACAAACCGGTCATCGGAACTTGAAATGATCTGATCAAAATGTGTTTGATTATCATCATTGGAAACACTGTAGTATTGATTGTACAGAATAGTTCCCAAACTATCCAGATAGGTAAAGAAACCCTGTGTTTGTGTTGATCCTGTTTGACCAATGTGATGGTACTTATCAAGAGAACCAGATTCTACGGAATAATTATTGGTGGTACTTACAATTACCTTTGAGTAAAGCGAATCTTGGGCATGAGAAATAGTACTTATGATCAACAAGGAAAAAAGAAGGGTCTTCATAAGGATATGATTAAGTGTTGTTAAGCTTGGAAAAGTAAGGCTTTTTTGTTGAGAATTAAATTTTTTTTGATCTAAGGAGGATTTAGTATTGTGCGCAACGGTTTTTTCCAGCCCGCAGTTAAACAACCTAACTAATTGATTTTTATTTACTAATTCGAATCAACTTCATTGATTACGATGTACTTTTGCAGGAAAATTCAAACTTTCGTGAAACGATTCTTTAAAAGTAAATGGTTTAAGATACCATTCTATACCCTGACGTTTGCATTTGCTGCAATTGGATTCTTTTTAACAGTTTCTTACGCTGCCATCCAGATGGGATGGACAAAGGAAGGGGGCATCGTGGATTCGAACAATCGCTACTTCCAGGAGATGCAGGATAAATACAACCAGGATTTTAAGGTGGATAGCGCAACGATGGTTCAGAAGCGTTACGAAGTAATGGAGCGAATCATTGTTTTGAATGAATTTTACCCGCAAAATGCGCAGTACATTCTTTCTGTTTTGCAAAAGGGGACAGATAGCTATGAAGTGATCCGTATGTTGGATGCGGTGGATTTACAATTGAAAGAGAACAAATCATACCAAAGAGCATTATCAAAAATCAAATTCAATGCAAAAAGAACAAAGGAGGTAACGACCTTAAGTGCTTTTGAGTGGATGAATATTGCAGAGTGGAAAACATTCAAAGAGGCCGTTTCAAAGGATAAGAAACTGATCGACTCGGTTGCGAATCAAACTGGAGTGGAAGGAAGATTGATTGTTTCCTGCCTGGTTGGGGAGCAAATTCGCCTGTTCAATTCTTCCCGCGAAGCATATAAAAAATGGATAGGACCTTTGAAAGTGCTTTCTGTGGAATCACAATTCTCCTTCGGTGTAACCGGGATTAAAGAATTGACTGCAAGGAATATAGAACAACACTTGAAAGACCCGGGCAGTATTTACTATTTAGGACCTCAGTATGAAGGACTGTTGGATTTTCAGGGTCAGGATACTGCAACTATTAACAAGGAACGCATTGATCGCCTGACGGACTTTCATAATCATTATTATTCTTATCTGTACGCAGCTTTGTTCCTGAAACAGGTGAAGGTTCAGTGGGAAAAGGAAGGTTTTCCAATTGATAAACGCCCCGAAATCCTGGCTACCTTATTCAATGTCGGTTATCCTCAATCAAAACCGAAGTCAAATCCGCGGGTAGGTGGTTCCACAATCCAAATTTATGAAAAGCCCTATTCCTTTGGAGCGATTGCTTACCAGTTCTATTATTCAGGAGAACTTTTTGATTTGTTCCCATTTGAAAAAAAGAAGTTTGATTGGAATGAGAAAACATAGTATCGGAGTTGTCATCCTTATTTTAGTTTGCTCGAGCTGGACTTTCGGTCAGGATAGGACAGATACGCTCTACAAACGACCGAAAGATACGATGGACCTGGTTGTGAAATGGAGGCAAATTGGTAAAGGAGTCCAATTTTGTGAAACGGACGCACCAGTAAGATCCATTATCGGAGATTCCAAACTGACAATTCTAAAGATCAATCCCAGGGAAGTGGAATTCGATCTGTTTACCGCTTCGGGAATGGACAGTTTATCAAAACCTGTAAATGTTTGGGCTGACACCATGAATCTGAATATTGTTTTCAATGCAGGAATGTATGATCTGGGAAAACCATTGATCAGTAGGGGATTACTGAAAAATGGAAGTCACGATAACCAATTTGGTTACAAGGAAGGCTGGAATGTCATGTTTGCACTCAATCCTTTGGATTCTGTCAATGCACCGGATGCGGTGGTTTATGACATGCAGTGTGTCACTTTCGACTCGATCCGGAATAAATATGCCAGTTTCGCTCAAGGATTGCGTATGTTGGACTGTTCCGGGAACCCAATGAACTGGAAGAAAAATCAGTCATGCAGCATGTTGGTTTGTGCGCATGACGACCAGGAAAATCTGATTATTCTATTTAATCGTTCTCCTTTTTCCCAAAATCAGATGATTACTTTCATGAAGCAGTTTCCAACTCCGTTGCACAATGCTATTTACATGGAAGGCGGACCGGAAACCAGCTTATATGTTAGCATTGGAGATTTCTGTTTGCAGAAGGTGGGGAGTTACGTTTCAGGGACTTACGCGAAGGATACGAATGAAACCTTTTGGCGATTGCCCAATGTGATCGGAATTAGGGTGAAGAAATAAGTGAAAGCCCATGGTTTGAGTCAAAGGGATTGAAGTAATTTAGCAAAATTACTTACAGTTGAACAGATCGTTTTGGGATTACTTAACGAATCATCGTCACGAAACCATTGTATCGCGTATTCAATCCGGCGTTACTCGTCACTACAAAAATATAAGTGTAAACACCATCCGGAACAAACATCCCGTCATTGGTTTTTCCATCCCATTTCAAATCATCCACATGAAATTCCTTGATGGTATTTCCCCAGCGATTGATTATGAAACCTTCTGCCAGGTATCCGCCCATGATACTGATTGAAAAGAAATCATTGATATTATCATTATTGGGAGTAAATACATTGGGAATGAAAACCGCATAATCTTCAATGCTGCAATCTTCGAATATAATTTGAGCAGTGTGTGTGGTCGGACATCCATTTCCGTCAACGATGTTCATCACCACATTATCCGATTGAAGATACCAGGTTCCCTCAACCAGGATCGAATCACCTTCACATGGAGTGAATGTTTGTGAAGTCGGATTTACCTGGAAGATGGAAAGGTTTAATGTATGTGTGCTGTCACACCCATTTTGACCCGTAAAAACAAACGGATAAGTTCCTGCCGTATTGAAATTCTGGCCGTTGAAGGTGTAGGTATCTCCGGGACAGATGCTATGAGATTCATCTGTTGTTTGTGGAGTACAACCTGTTACGATAATTGTTTGACAATCCTGGGAGGCACAAGCTCCGGCCCCAACCGAATAACAAATTTGATAAGTTCCCGCTCCGGCAGTTTGTGGACCGAATAATCCGGATGCAGAAATACATGTTCCACAATTTGAAGACCAGGTTCCCCCGGCAGAGTTTGCAACAAATTGGATGGGTGAATCAGTAGTCGAAAATGGACCTGTTGTTTGGATGGTTGCATCCGGAATTGGAGTTCCTGCCGAAACGGTACCGGAAGCAGTTCCTGAACAACCATTTTGGTCGGTCACTGTCACGGAATAAGTTCCCGGGCATGTATTGATGATATTTGCAAAAGTCGTATTGTCAGACCACAAGTAATTATATGGACCTGTTCCTCCGGAAGCACTTCCGGTCAAACTTCCATCACACGCACCGGCGCACGTTTCGTTTGAAGAAGTCACCGCTACATTGATCGAACTTGCACCATTCGTTACTGTTGCCTGGGCTGCCATGGAACATCCGCCGTTGTCCGTAACGGTTACAGTATAAGTTCCTGCACACAAATTTGTAAGATTTGCAGTTGTTGCTCCGTTCGACCAAAGAATGGTATAAGGTGACGCACCACCTGAAATAGTGACACCAGCTGTTCCGTTACAAGAAGCTCCGCATCCTGTTGGAGTTGCATTTGCAGTAACCTGGATACTTGTTGTCACTCCGCATTGTGGATTCATAGAACCTATCCAAGCATCATTTGCTGCATTATTTGCTGCTCCTGGAGTTTCATTGACACCAACAGTTCCTGAAGTCCAGTTTGCTTGAAGTGCCGGATTGTTACCAGTCGTGTTTGTCATCGAGAAAACCTTGCTTCCGGCTGATCCCGAGAAGTAAATAATAGTATTGGTAGAATTATTTCCCCAACTAACCGCATGAGAAGGTGTTGTAGCTGAAATACTCGAAAGAATCAAAAAAGAGTCATTCGAATTCGACATTGCAACTTGGTTCCAGCTTCCGGCACCGGAAACCCAAGTTCCACTGGCAGGGTAAGTAGGATTTGCACTGGTCGGACTGGTACTTTGACCTTCCAATAAGGTAGAATTAATAGGAATAATCAAGCGACAGTTTCCGTCATTCATATTCAAATCGTCCGGTGGAATGGCCGGATTACGGTCAGTATCACTATAAATAACAATCAATGTTCCTTGGGGAATGCAGCTCCAAAACGAATTGTTTGCGAAACGGACAGCTCCAGCTGCAATTCCAGTTCCGCTTCCGGATGCAAAATAACCATTGTTATCGTCCAAAACCCGACCTCTTAAATCCAAACAGGGAGTAGGAGTCTGACAACTTGGAGTTCCAACTACCAACAATTCAACGTATTCTTCCGAACCGCTTCCTTGGGAAACTTCATTGATGATTAATTGTTGCGAATAAGATTGGAATGAAATAAGAACTAGTAAACCGGCAATTACGCGAAGAGAACGCATTGTGTAACAAAAATAAACTCTAATTGAACCTGGTTTCAGCAACAATCGGTGCATCAAGGATTACAAATTCAATTTTTCACGGCAAAGTTACGTTGAAATAATGAAGCTTTTAAGTCAGAAATGTTATTAAATGGTTATGAAGTGGTTTTTTTAGATCGAAGACATAATCAGGACGATCAAGGATAAAAGGGATCGGATGATAATGAGATCTTTGATCTAATATTTTCCACCTAATTTAAACTTTTGCTATCATTGCGACTCTTAAGGTTACTTGGGAAACGGATATGACATTAGAGCTACTGTATGAAAAACATGCCGAACAGGTTTATAACCTGGCGTTGCAGTATGTTCAGAATGTGAACGATGCGGAAGAAATCACGCAGGATGTTTTCCTGGCAGCTTACAGGTCACTGGATAAATTCCGGCATGAATCCAATCACGGTACCTGGCTCTACCGGATCACAATCAATAAATCATTGGATTTTTTAAAAGCTAAAAAGCGGAAAAAACGTTTTTCCTGGTTTACCAATGAACTTTCCGAAAACGACTCGGTGGAATTCAATCATCCGGGGGTCTTGATGGAAAACAAGGAAGAAATCGCATTTATTTTTTCGTGTATCAACGAATTGCCGGATAATCAAAAAACCTCATTGATCCTGAATAAGATTGAACAGCTTCCGATTGTGGAAATAGCCGGTATTATGGAGCTTTCGGCAAAGGCAGTGGAATCGTTGATCCAACGGGCAAAAACAAATCTTTCAAAAAAAATAGAAGGTGGCGAGGGATAAACTATAAAGTGTCGTCTAACAAAGTGAACAATATGGAAAAAGATCAGTTACAAAGTTTGGGAAAGATTGAACGGGTGGAAGTTCCCCCGTTTCTCTTTACACGTATCCGCGCGAAGGTGCAGGAAGAGCTTTTTGACAGGCTGTCAACAAGACAAACGGTTGTTTATCTCACCGGAATTGCATTGATCATTGCACTGAATGTGATGATTTTGGGAAGAGGGAATGCGGATAAGGATGAGAACCTGGTTTCCGAAATGAACCTTGCTCCAACAAATCAATTGTACCCATGAAAAAGTCTTTGATCAGGAACGGGTTCATTGTTGTATTGCTTTTAAGTAATGCCCTGTTCATTTATAAATGGTGGATGGCTCCTGAGCGCAGGCATCATGGACCAAGAAATGAAATCATTGAGAAATTGCATTTTGATGAAAAGCAGGTTCTTAAATATGATGTATTGATTCGTAGTCACCGGAAAGCAATTGAAAGTGCGGAACAACAGTTGCAGAATCAAAAACAACAATTGTATTCAAACCTGGAAGCTCCTTTTTCAGACAGCATATTGCAGGAGATCTTGAATGTAGAGGCAAAGATCGAACACATTCATTTCAACCACTTCAAAGAGATTGAAGCATTGTGCAGACCGGATCAAAAAAAGTATTTCAAGGAATTGAATCAGGAAATCGCACACTTGTTTTCACCACCAAAAGGACCTAAACGTTGATAAAAGCGTTTATATATTGTTTTCTGTTTCTGTTTCCTCTTATGAGTTGGGGACAGCTTACGATCGATGTGAACCTGACTCTTGGTGAACAATTGGTAGGACTGAACCGTGCGGCATCCTTGAATGAGCGATCATTCCAGTTGGAACAAGCCCGTTTTTATTTGTCAAAGTTTGAATTTTACCAAAACGACCAGTTAGTTGCTGTTGACCCGGTAGAAGCCTATTTGGTCGATTTCGAGATCGATTCGACCCGGAAGATCATTTTCCCCGCTATTCAATCAGCTCAAATAGATGAGATCCGGTTTTTGCTCGGAATAGATAGTATCACGAATACTTCCGGTGCTATGAATGGTGCGCTTGATCCGATGTACGGAATGTATTGGAGCTGGCAAAGCGGTTATATCAATTGCAAACTCGAAGGAACATTTTTAACTCCGGAGCGCGAAGCATTTCAATTGCATTTGGGAGGTTATGCTTCACCGTTTTCGGGAGCGCAGCGCATTGTCCTGAAAAATAGTAAAACCGGCATTGTACAATTGAATATCGACCTTAATTCATTAATGAGAGCAGTTGTTCTGTCCAAGTCCGATCTGCATGTGATGTCACCGTGCATAAAAGCGGTTGAATATGCTCAATTACTCGCAAAATCTTTTGAACTGAAACCATGAGGCGATTGGAAGTATTTTGTTTAGCTCTGATTTTGGTCTTGGTTTCATTTCGTTATACGGAACAACTATGGAAAACTCCCGAAAATTGGCCGGAACCTGTTTATAATTTCAAGAAAAATCCGTTAGATTCGGCAACAATCCAGTTAGGGAGAGTTCTTTTTTATGACCCTGTATTGTCTTTGGATAGCACGATTTCATGTGCAAGCTGTCATTCTCCATACAATGCGTTTACACATGTGGATCATGCCCTAAGTCATGGGATCAAAGATCGGATTGGAATGCGCAACTCTCCTGTTTTAGTCAACCTGGCCTGGGGAAAAAGCTTCATGTGGGATGGCGCTGTAAATCACTTGGATATGCAGGCATTGGCGCCTTTGGAGAATCATTTGGAAATGGATGAGAATCTTTCCCATGTAATCCAAAAGATTGGCAGGCAAGATAAGTACAAACGACTTTTTAAAACAGCTTTTCATTCCGAAACCATTACCGGAGAACGTTTCCTGAAGGCAATTTCGCAATTCATGCTGACATTGGTTAGTTCCAATTCAAAGTACGACCAAGTTATTCGTGGCGACAAGGGAATCCAGTTTACGGAACAGGAGAAAAAGGGCTATGATCTGTTTAAAGAAAATTGTGCTTCTTGCCATACGGAACCTTTGTTTACCAATCAGACATTTCAAAATAACGGGTTGATTCCAGATTCACTTCTTCAGGATATCGGAAGAATGAAAATCACTCAGAAGCATACGGACTCCCTGAAATTTAAGGTTCCCACACTTCGGAATATTGAACGTTCAGCTCCTTATATGCACGATGGAAGGTACCGAAGCTTGCAAATGGTGCTTTTCCATTATTCAGCAGCTATTCATTCATCCCCGACATTAGCACCCCAACTCCGCAATGGAATCAATTTAAGTGAAGATGATAAGCGAAATCTCATTGCCTTCCTGAAAACATTGACGGATAATACCTTTTTAAACAATAAACAATTTCAATACCCACGAACATTTTAATACGAATACATGAAAAGAACCACGTTATTAGTTTTAGCTTTATTTTGTCTTAAAGCACAAGCGCAATCCGGTTTGGATAATTGGATTATGAATCAGGGAGAATTTGCCAGTTATTGGCAAAACACAGCTTCTCAAGGACCACCAACTTATGTATTTTATACTTCAACTGTATTGGCAAATGTCACGAAAGTCTGTTATAATAATACATATGTCTGGACTGAGTCGGATGGTATGACAACCAACATGGGGAAATTCTTGAATCCGGGTGCACCGACAGAACAAAATTACACCTATCGTTTTCCAAGGGTTCCTACTGTTCCCGCAACAAAAACGGAAGTTCCGCTGGTCGGAGCAATCGCTTTGCTGAATAACGGCGTTCCCGCATTCGGATTGTCCAATGCACATTATTACAACGGAACAAATAACAATGGAATGGGAGTAGGAACCTGGAATGTTGAGGTTTACCTTTCAGAAGGATTTGTTTTGGATACAACTTTAGGGGCGCATCCGCAACAACAAGGAGCTTATCACAGTCATGCGAATCCATTGCGTTTATATCAGAGTACACCAAGTAATGAACATTCTCCAATTATCGGATTTGCTTTCGACGGTTATCCGATTTACGGACCTTACGGGTATTCAACCGCAATGGATTCAGGAAGTGCTGTTACCCGCATGAAGACAGGATTTGCCTTGCGAAATATTACGACAAGAACCACACTTCCGGATGGAACTGCTTTAAGTTCCGGACAATATGGACCGGCAGTTAGTGGAACCTATCCATTAGGAACATATGTTGAAGATTATGCTTGGTCTGCATCGAATGGGGGTGATTTGGACGTGTACAACGGACGTTTTTGTATAACACCTGATTATCCTTCAGGAACATATGCTTATTTCATTACGATTGATGGAAACGGAGTTCCGGAATATCCTTACATCATAGGTACTTCCTATTATGGCGCTCCTGAAACCGAAGATATTACAATGGGGGCAACCATTACCATACCAAGTTCCGGCGTTACTTGTTTTACCGAGCCGTTATCTGTAAAAGAGCAACAAAAAATGGATGCTCAAATTGCACCTAATCCTTCGAATGGAATTTTTAATTTGAAATTACCTGACGTTTCCGGTTCCGTAAAGCTGGAAATTTATAATATGGCTGGTCAGAAGGTGTATACCTCAGAATTTGAGGGAAATGAACAATTGATAGATCTTTCCAAAGAATCTGCAGGATTTTTCACGTTGAAAGTTACAAATAACGGAAAAGTGAATTATTCAAAAATTGCATTACAGTAATTTGTTACCTATCTGAATTGCGTAAGATAGGAGAAAGTCTGTCCATCATCCGGTGGACAGACTTTTTTTTGAAGTGCGGGGGTTTCTGTATAAAGTGTCGTCTAATCAATTAAATGCTTTTATTATGAAACAAACAGCTGCAATTATCCTATTTTCCCTTTCTTCCGGCTTGTCCTTCTCACAAGGACCAACCGTCACTTCCTGGTTACAAAACACCACATTGATGGGAAGCCATTATGTAAGTGGAAACTCAACTGCTATTCAGGACAATATTCCTGTAAATACCCAATTGATTCAATATTCCGCTTCCTGGGTTTATGTCACAACCAATGGAATTCCTTCTTATCCCACAGGGCCATTCCTGGATGGAAATCCTAGTCAGGCTACAGATCAGAATGCTATTTTTAAAATTCCGTTGAATCCAACCCAAAATACGGGAACCCTTACAGCGACTACCGGTGGAAATATTGGAGTTTTCATTAATGGTGTCGCCTTGTTCGATTACCGGGATGGTGTTTCCTGGAAAAATTCAACAAATGCGCTTGCCGGAGGTCCGATAGGAGGAACTGGCGACGGAGTTTGGAACAGGGACGCAGTTGTTGGAGAACGTGGCGGTTTTGACTGTGCAAAAGGTCATCCTGCTATGGGAAACTATCATCACCATCAGAGTCCTAGTGCATTTGATCTGGATTTACAGGTTATTTCTACGGTGTGTAATTTATATGATTCGGATGGTTTGTATGCCATTGACAGCACGCAGCATTCGCCCTTGATCGGTTATGCTTACGATGGTTTTCCAATCTACGGAGCTTATGCCTATAAAAATGCAGATGGAACAGGTGGAATCGTACGTATGAAATCCTCCTTCTCCTTAAGAAACATCACTGTGCGAAATACATATTACGATGGAAGCTCCGTTACAGCAGGACCGGCAGTAAATGCAACCTATCCTTTGGGATATTTCAGAGAGGACTATGAATTTACAGCTCCGGCAAGTGCAGATTATTTGGATATTCACAACGGTCGTTTCTGTGTCACTCCGGAATATCCTGCCGGAATCTATTGTTATTTTGCAACGGTGGATGAAAACTGGAATTCAGCTTATCCTTATGCAGTCGGGCCCACCTTCTACGGAAATAAAGTGGTAACCAAGGTAACGTCGGTAGGAGAGACAACAACGACTTATACACCGACACCTGCGGGATTAACCCAATCTGAATTGGAAAACCTCAATATCGATCTGTTTCCGAATCCTGCAACAGATTTGGTGACACTTCAGGTAAATGGTTTGGTGAAAGATAACTTAACGGTTCAACTGACAGACATGACAGGAAGAATCGTTTTGGAGAAAATCATTCCTGCCGGAAGTACGATTGCTTTTTTCGAGACACAAACACTCAATGCCGGTGATTATTTTGTACGTATCAAAAGTTCGGAAAATGCAATTGTGAAGAAATTGGTGCTTTTGAAATAGTGTGATCTTCAGAATATAGGAAACGCAGGCTGTGTGGTCTGCGTTTTTTATTCGCTGGTTTTGAGGTAATAATCGTTTTTTATGATACAGTAAATTCTGCCGGCTGGAATCGTATCGTAACCATTGATAATAGTTGTTTCTGCTAAGGTGGGCAACTGATTTACCTTAAAACGTTCACTGATAACTCCGTGAGTGAGTTCTTTCCGTTTTTCATTATATCTCCAGATATGCGGGTTTTCACCATAATGATAATCCTTTGAGAATTGATTGTCAGAGCCATAAACCCAGATAACTCCGCGACTTTTTCCATCCATATCAATATACCAACTTTCACCGTTCGTTTCTTCGTGATGCCATTTTCCAACAAAATCTGGATGTGTTTTATGTACAGCTTTCCGATGACAGGATTGTATTGGAAGATACAGGAAGGAGAGTAGGAAGAAATAGATGAAACGTTGCATACTGAAGTTTAGAATGATAAATCTAAAGTATTGAAAAAAACAAAACGGATAGATTTCAATTGGCTGTAAATCATACTGTTATTTATGAGTGTGTTCGCTAATTGGTGAACAAGCGAATTCGCGAATTTGAAAATTCTATTACTTATTTCAATTCAGAAGCGGGAATTACCCCAGATTGACCTGAATCTTCACCAAATCCGAATAGGCTCCGTTTGTTGCCATCAAATCTGTATGATTTCCACTTTCAACAATCTTCCCATGCTGAAGTACCAGGATCTTATGAGCGTTTCGGATAGTACTCAATCGGTGGGCAATGACAATACACGTTCTTCCTTGCATCAATTTTTCCAATGCATCCTGAACTACGCGTTCTGATTCGGAATCCAAAGCGGAGGTCGCCTCATCCAGTATCAGGATAGTCGGATTTTTCAAGATAGCCCGTGCAATTGCAATACGTTGTTTTTGTCCACCTGAAAGTTGAATTCCACGGTCTCCAACTTGTGTTTTGAATCCATCGGGAAAACTCATGATGAAATCATATGCATTAGCTTGTTTTGCAGCACTGATAATTTCTTCTTCACTTGAATCGGGTCTTCCGAATGCGATGTTCTCCAAAATAGTTCCTGCGAATAGCAATACATCCTGAGGAACGATCGCAATATGTTCTCTCAAGTATTTGACGTCGATGGAATCGGCATTTACATTTCCAAAATAGATTGCTCCCTTGTTCACTTGGTAGTAATTCAAAACTAACGAGGAAATGGTCGTTTTTCCTCCTCCTGAAGTCCCAACCAAGGCCAGGGTTTGATTCCGGTTCAATTCAAATGAAATTCCTTTTAATACTTCTATTTCAGAACGTTGAGGATAGGAGAAATGTACATTTTCAAAACGGATCGAACCATCGATTTCGGGTTTGTCACTTCCTTTGAATAGATCGGATTCACCGGTTTCATTGATGATATCCATCAATTTTTCTGTTCCACCGATGGTCTTTTGGATTCCGCTGTAAAAATCAGGTAATGAGCCGATACTGGCAGCCATTAATAACGTAACCATCAGGAAGGAATACAAGTCACCGTCACTCAATTCGGGATTAGTGCCTTGTGTCATCAATAATCCTTGCCAAACGATAAATACGATTGAACCGAACATGCAGAAAACCATGAAGGAGATGAATAAACCTCTCCAGATACCACTTTTAATATTTAGTCGACGGATTTCTTCAATGGAAGTCCTGAATCGCTTGATGAGGTAATTTTCGTTTGTAAAAGCTTTGATGTTTCCGATTCCGGTTAAGGATTCTTCTGCAATTGCATTGGAGGTCGCGGTTTGATCCTGGGCTTCTTTTGACAGACGTTTGATAAATCTTCCAAAGAATACGGCTACGATCATAATAACCGGAACGGTTGAAAGCATGATCAGGGAAAGCTTCCAGGATACAAAAGTGAGATAGGCAACTCCACCGACTACCATTACAATTTGTCTGAAAAATTCAGCTACTGTAGTTCTTAGAGTCTCTTGGATTTGAGTGATGTCGGCAGAAAGTCTGCTGGTCAGTTCTCCAACCGTATTCTTATTAAAGAAATCCATCGGAAGATGAAGCATTTTTTGGAATACATCGTATCTCAAATCACGCAAGGCCTTTTCGGTCACGTTTGTAAATAAAACCACCCGAAAGTAGCTGAATATTGCCTGTCCGCCGAATAATGCAAACAAGGTTACCGCAACGGTCGTGATGTTGGACAGGTCAATTGCATGGATAGCTTCCGCCATACTGGTTTGGGAACCGCTGCTTAATCCAAGTAGCTGACCCAGTAAAATAGGGAAGATCAAACCTACGGAAGTTGAAAGAACCAGGAAGATCCAACCGATGCCATATTCAAAGCGATAAGGTCTTAAATAATGGAAAAGTTTGCGTGCTTTTTTATAGCTGTCGCGCGTTAAATGAATCTTTTCTTTTTTTGCTTGCTTTGGTCGCAACATCTTTTTCCTATTTTTGTCTCACAAAAGTAATCGGTGATTGGCTTAAACAAACTTTTTTTTCGATTATTTTCGATTAAAACTTGAAAAATTAGAAAATCTACCTATCTTTGCACCCCATTCTGACAAATGTCTGACATTTCCAGGATTATAAGAAGCAATAAGAACATTCGAATAAAGCATAGATCATGAAAAGAACGTTTCAACCGTCTGTAAGAAAGAGAAGAAACAAGCACGGATTCCGTAGCCGTATGGCAACTAAGAACGGACGTAAAGTATTGGCTGCACGTCGTCGTAAAGGCCGTAAAAAATTGACAGTTTCTGACGAAGGTTTCCACAAGCGTTAATCGCTAGTAAAATCTTTCAATTTAAGATATCGACCATCTTTTCGTTTTTACGGAGAGATGGTTTTTTTATGGTTTAAAGTCTGGTTGGAAATGAACATTCCATAAATGCCTGTTTTTTCTATTTTTACCCTAAATCAATCAAATGAGAAATCTATTTGTACTAATCTTGCTTGTTTGTGCTTATTCTTCCAACCGGAGAATGGTTTTGTTTTTTAGAATATTCAGTCTCGGTGTTTGCTATCTGAATAAGAAGGTATAAGTTTGTCAAACCAAATTTTCAATTCGATGTACAAAGTAGATTTTCGCTCAGATACAGTTACCAAACCTTCCCGGGAAATGCTTGATAGGATGTTTCAGGCTTCGGTTGGGGATGATGTCTACGGGGAAGACCCCACGGTGAACGAATTGCAGGAATATGCAGCGCAACTTTTTGGAAAGGAGGCTGCATTGTTTTGTGCCAGTGGAACACAAACCAACCAAATTGCAATCAATATTCATGTGAAACCGGGTGGAGAAGTGATTTGTCATGAAGAAAGTCATGTGTACAAATACGAAGGAGGCGGAATTGCGAAGAACTCAGGGGCTTCCGTTCGGTTATTGCAGGGAAATAGAGGAAGACTAACAGCGTTTGAAATTGAAAAATGGATTATGCCTGATGATATTCATTTTCCGGTCACACAATTGATTTCTTTGGAAGATACTGCAAATCGCGGTGGCGGAGCAGTGTACAGTTTTCAGGATATTGAAGCAATTGCGAAATTGGCAAAATCTAAAAACATTCCACTTCATTTGGACGGAGCACGTGTTTTTAATGCCCTGGCGGTAAATGGAGTTGACATCAAAAAATATGCTGACCAGTTTGATTCGATTTCCATCTGCCTTTCAAAAGGATTGGGTGCTCCGGTTGGATCACTTTTGGTTGGAACAAAGGAATTTATCCACCAGGCGCGAAGAGTTCGGAAAGTGATGGGTGGCGGGATGCGCCAGGCCGGGTTTTTAGCCGCAGCTGGTTTGTTCGCTATGAAGAATAATGTGAACCGTTTAACAGAGGATCACGCAAAAGCAAAACAACTGGAAGATGCTTTTTTGAAATGTGATTGGATTGAAAGCAGTTTGGCTGTAGAAACAAATATTTTAGTTGTAATTTTGAGGGAGGAAGCAAAACGGGATTTTTATATTCAAAAACTTGGTGAATACGGTGTAAAAGTTTCTGCCTTTGGTCCGGGAATGATTCGTTTGGTGACACACTTGGATGTTTCGCAAAACGATGTGGATTACACGATTGAACAACTCAATAAAATATGAAACTATTCACATTAGCTGTACTTGCATTTCTGATTACATTGGTTGTTTCCTGTTCGGATAACGAAAAAGAGACTGTTTCATTAGAGGATATCTCACATACGTCGGATAAATTTGACAAGGTTGACGATCAGGAAGGGATTCCCGAAATAAAAGATGAAAAACCGAAAAAAGGATATTTCCTGGTGGCTTTTGATTCCATTTACAAAAATGCTTCCTGGTTTATGTTGGACAGTTTGCTGTTTCCGGATCGTTTCGGGCCTTCCAAAATGGAGAAATGGTATCTGTTGAGTCAAACCGATAGTATTGTTGCACTTCACTATGAATTTAAGGACAGTTTAAGAACAAAAAATGCATTCTTCAATTGGTTGGATTGCTATGGGCCAAAATGTACTTCTTACCAGGTTGGTTCGCAATTCAAAAAGCAAAATAGGAATTCATTGTTTTTGGTAGGAGAAAATCAATTGGTTTATTTGGAGGCAAAATCACCCATTGCATTGGATAGATTGATTGGAATTTTGAATGAAAAAAAAGAGGATCGGAATTGGATGTATGTACTGGAAATTCCCGGTAGTAAGAAAACACGCTGGTCCACGATGAAAGAAGGAGAAATAATGGAATTAAAAAGATCTAAGACTGAAGAAACAAGACAAAAGACCATTTAAGTCTGAAGTCTTTTGTCTGATGTCTATAGTCTAATAAATAAGAAGATGAAAGTAGTAAACAGAGGATACATTTACGTAGAGCCGAAACAACCGTTTTGTGATTGGGCTAAAGAACACGATCCGGATTTTGATTTTGATGAATCCGATGATTTGGAAGGGAACTTGTATTTGATCGAGGAAGACTTCTTCGAATACGAACCGTTGATTGAATCCCACTTCAAGAAAATCATGAAGAATGAGTGTTTAGCGGTAGTGGATTCTGAGGATGAATACCCGAAACCAACACTGGAAATGTTCCTGGAATGGTTCACGGTTCGTGTTGGGTCAAGCGTGTTCGATACACAAAAAACTGATTTGGAAAGTGACAAGTTATAATTCACTGTTTACCGATTGGTGAGATCAATTCACCGATTTTGAACATTATTTTCTGGTTTTTCAATCTACTTTAGCCTCGTAATTAAATGTTATGAAGTATTTACTATTGCTTATAAGTTTGGCTCCAGTCTATTTGATTGCTCAAACTTCGATTGAGGGAACAGTTTTGAATCAAAGTGGAAAACCGGTTCCAATGGCTACGATTTTTGTCAAAGGGACTACCGATGGCGCGCAGTCGAATGAAAAGGGTCTTTATAAATTGACCACCACTACGACAGGAAAACAAACACTTGTTATCCGCGGAGATGAACTGGAAGAGCAGACGGTTGAAGTCAATCTGACCGGGACTCCGCTCGTTCAAAATATCAAGGTCCGTCAATCAAGAGCAATTGAGGAGGTTGTCATCTCTGCCGGAAGTATGTCGGCATCGAATGATCGCGCAGTTGCCATTCTGGACCCATTGGATATTGTAACCACGGCCGGTGGACAAGGTGATATTGCCGGCGCAATTCAAACTTTACCCGGTGTTCAACGAAATGGAGGAGACCAAACCGGTTTGATGGTTCGTGGAGGAGACGTCAGTGAAACATCCTTTATCATAGATGGATTAGTGGCTCAGAATGCATTTGGAAGTTCTGTTCCGGGTGTTGCACAACGAACACGTTTCAATCCGTTTCAATTCAAGGGAACCGCCTTCAGTACAGGTGGTTACACAGCACGTTACGGACAGGCATTGTCTTCCGTTCTGGATTTAAGTACAGTGGATTTACCGGATCAGACAAATGTCAATATCGGTGCAAATTTCGCAGGACTTTCTCTCGGGGGGAGTAAGTTAATGGAAAATAGTGCAGTTGAGTTTACGGGGTATTATACGAATTTATCGCCGTTCTTACTCCTTGCAAAATCAAACGTAAAATTCTTCGAAGCACCACAAGGTTTTGGATTTTCAGGTCGCTATGTAGCGAAAACTTCCACCCGCGGAATGTTTAAAACAACTTTCAATCAAACATACAACAGTTCTGCATTGGGGATTGCAAATCCGGCAGTAGCAGGATCAACCATGCGATTTGGATTGAAGAACCAAAACACCTATGTAAATACAACATTTAAGAATTTTATCAGTGATAAATGGCTCTATTATGTCGGTTTTTCATTGAGTAATAATGATGATGACGTAAGTTGGGATACTTTGGCTACTACCAGGAATGACAAGCGTGTTCAGGGAAGGGCGGAATTGGTTTATGCCCAAAGTAACCGCTTTAAATTATTAATTGGTACTGAATTACAGCATTTCCAATACAGCCAGGCGTTTGACACATTAAGAGGTTCATTTACAGAATTATTGAGCGCCGGATATCTTGAAGCAGATATCATTCCGTTCCGGAATTTTGCTATTAAGCCGGGAGTTCGGGCTGAATATTCAAAACTCCTTGGAAAAGGGAATATTTCACCACGTTTGGCGATGGCTGTCAAATTGAGTAAAGTAAGCCAGATTTCCCTGGCATCCGGATATTTCTACCAATTGGTTTCTGCAAACTACTTGATGCAGGGTTATCGACCGAATTTCCAGGAAGCCTTGCACCTGATGGCAAACTATCAGATTATTGCAAAAAACCGAATTTTCCGTTTGGAAGGATATTATAAATCTTACGCACAACTGGTTCAGGAGCATGGAGTGGCTTATACGCCCAATTCATTTCGGTTCAATTATGGAATGGTAGATAATGGAGGTTCCGGTTATGCACAAGGAATCGATGTGTTCTGGAGAGATAAGAAATCTATCAAGAATTTCGATTATTGGATTTCTTACAGTTACATCGATACTAAAAGATTGTATCAGAACTATGCCAGCAAGGTAACTCCTGATTATGTGTCGAATCACAATCTGAATGTCGTGATGAAGTATTTCTCGACAAAACTCCAAACCAGTTTTTCCGCAACCTATAGCTATGCAAGTGGAAGACCATATTACAACCCTGCAAATTCACGTTTTTTGGGTGATCGCTCACCGGATTACCACAATTTAGCTTTCACAGCAGCATATTTAACAACAATTAAAAAAATGTTTACGGTGTTTTACATAAGTTTGGACAACATAACGAATCAGCATAACGTATTAGGGTACCGCTATAATTTTGATGGCAGTCAACGATACGAAGTGAAACCTCCTTTTTATTTCAATTTATTCTTCGGAGTAAATTTGTCACTAAAAGAATTCAATAAAGACGAAATTTAATTATACACCATGAAACAAGTAATCTTATCAGTGATTTTGGCATTTACACTTCAAGCAAATGCCCAGGATGAAATCAAAAAGGAATTGGAACCGATTTGTGCGACTTTTGACTCGACTTATACCCTTGAAGGTTGGAAAGCTAAATCAGACCAGTTTGCTTTGGCAAAAGGGAAATACCCTGAAAATTGGATGCCGGCTTATTATTATGCTTATTCGTGCATCCAGATGTCGTATTTCGAGCCGACTTTGGCTATTAAAGATGCTTTAGTGGATAATGCTGAAGAGCAAATGGCAAAGATAGAGGCTTGTCCGTTAACCGATGAGATTCATATCATGAAAGCAATGATTGCAAATGCCCGTATCGGAGCAGACCCTGAAAATCGTTGGCAGAAATACGGGAAGATCTTTGATGAGAATCTGAAATCGGCAAAAGCTCTGAATGAGAATAATCCGCACATTTACCTACTCAAAGGTATTTCGACTTTTTATACCCCTAAAATGTTTGGGGGTGGAGCAAAAAATGCAAAGACATATTTTGAGAAGGCGAAAGTGAAATACGATTTGGTGACGTCCACAGATATAGATAAACCGTATTGGTGGGGAAGAAGTACGTGTAATTATTTCTTCGGAGAAATCGATAAGGAATTGGCTAAATAAAATTATAAAAAGGTAGGTGTGCGATGCGTCGCGCTCTTACCTTTTTTTATGCCTTTTCAATTAATTTGGAGTTATAATACTGAATTTCCGAACTGACTTCCTTTTCAATCCAATTCGGAAGCTCGAATGTCTCTTCTTCGGATTCCAACTCAATCTCAGCAATTTTCAATCCTTCCAACTTGCCATGGAAAATGTCGATTTCCCATTTCTTCTCACCTACAATTAATTCATAACGTTCTTTTTCCAAAACCTTCGGACAGAACTTGATCAGTAATTGATTGGCATCTTCAAATGGGATTTCATATTCAAATTCATCCCGTGAAATACCGGTTGTTTTTCCTTTGATGGTCAAGTATCCTTTTTCACCTTTTGTGCGCACACGAACGGTTTTGCCATCCAGGTCGGAAATGTATCCTTGTCTTATTTTTTTTGATTGAAGGTATTTGACAACATCCATGATGTGTTCACTTACCAGGTATTTCCGTTCAATTTCTTTCATTTTTTAGTAGACTTAAGATCAAAGACCGCTTCGCTGAATGACTAAAGACTGAGGAATCAATCTTTAGTCTTCGGTCTTATGTCTTCAGTCTTTACTAAAATACGATAGATTTTGGAAAACGCTGTATTATCCCGACTTAAATTGACGGATAGATATGTGTCTATTTGCCCGGTATTGATTGGGAATTCGGCAATACCTTGATGGAAGAAGTCCGCCTATTCTTAATTTGGCTATCTTCGCGTAATGCAGGTGATTCTGACATTTGATTACGAATTGTTCTTCGGAACAAATACGGGAAGCGTTCAAAAGTGCATGATTGAACCAAGTAACCGATTGTTGGCAATAGCCGGGAAGTATCAAATTCCACTTGTTTTCTTCGTTGATGTCGGTTTTCTGATCAAACTTCAGGAGTATGCGGGGAAATATCCGGTTCTGAATGCTGATTTTGAACAAATAACATCTCAACTCAAGGAAATGGAAGCGCTGAATTGTGAAATTCAATTGCATATTCATCCGCATTGGGAAAAATCATTTTACGACGGGGAAAAATGGATTGTTGTGACAGACGATTGCTATAAACTTTCTGATTTTCCGGATCATGAAGCTGAAGCAATTGTAAGGAAATATCATCACTTTTTGAGTGGGTTGACGAAGAAAAAAGTGACTACTTATCGAGCCGGAGGTTGGTGTATTCAACCCTTTAGCCAAATTGAAAGAGTTTTTCAGGAACTCGGAATCAGAAAGGATTCAACGGTATTTCCGGGAGGCAAGTTTGAATCGGAGCATTATCAGTTTGATTTTACTCGGGTTCCGCCATTTGGAAATCCGTATCGATTTCAATCGGATGTGACAAAGGTTGTTGAGAATGGTCATTTCCTGGAAATCCCGATTTCATCCTGGGAGTTTTCTCCTTTATTTTACTGGCGGCTATATATTTTAGGACGACTGAATCCGAAAGATCACAAGATGGTAGGTGACGGTTCTTTTTTAGCTCAGCCGGGAAGGAAAAAATCTGTTTTACTAAATAAAACGTGGAATCATGTAAGCTCCGATGGGTATTATGCATCGCAATTGATGAAACAGGCAAAATACTATCAATCTAAAAAGCTACAGACTTTTGTGGTGATTGGTCATCCGAAAGGAATGACAAATTATTCGCTAAAGCAATTGGAATCATTCGTTTCCAATACAAAAAAGGAGGTTGAATTCGTTAATTACGACGCATGCAATTAATACAGGCAAATTCGGGCGAAGTAAAAAAACAGTGGGATAAATTAGTTTCATCTCATGGAGCATCAGTATTTTCCGAGTCGGTTTACCTGGATGCAACGGCTGAGAACTGGGCAATTCTTTATTCTGACGACTTTAAATCCGGAATGGTTTGTCCGTATGTGGTGAAAGGCGGAGTGAAGATCTTGGTTACGCCTTTTTTCAATCGATATATGGAATGGATCGGAGATCCGGTTCAGGAGGAAGAAATCATTGAGGTTTTGAAACAGGAATTTCCGGTTGCTGATCTACAGGTTGGCAGGGGTTTTAGCCTGGATCAACGCAAGTATCAGAAATTGGAGCCGGGAAAATTGAAATTGAATCAGCAGGCGAAACGGTCGTTGAATAAATCTACGGAATATAAAGTTATAAGGGCGGAAGACATTTCATCCATGATGGAATTGTTGCATAATGAATTGGCGAACCGTATCCATGGAATCGATGAACAGACACTCCCGATCCTGGAAAAACTAGTGACCGGTTATAGGAATAGCCGGTTGGGACAATTCAATTTATACAAGGAAAACGATTGGTTTGGTGGACTTTGGATTTTGGAAACAGATTCAACCGTTTTATATTTGAAGGGAACTACGACCGAGGAAGCAAAGAAATCCGGTGGGATGTATAAATTGATGCTGACCGCAATTGAATATGCTGATTCAAAGGGAAAAGCATTCGATTTTGGGGGGTCAAATGTGGAATCTGTCAGGAGGTTTAATTTGAATTTTGGCGCGGAAGATATTGTATATTCGCGATTGAGCTGGAACAATGCCCCGTTTTGGTGGCGTATAGTAAAATTGATACGAGATAAATGGATAAAAAAGTAATTCTGATTACCGGAGCCACTGGTGGATTAGGTTCTGCAATGGTGAAGCATTTTGAAAAGCAGGATGTGAGGTTGGCTTTACATACCTTTCAACAAGATCCGTTTGATGTAAATTGTGAGCACGCTTGGTTCAAGGCTGATCTGCGCGATGAAAACCAAGTCAAGAATTTGATTTCCAGTATACTTGCAAATTTCGGTAGGGTGGATGTACTCATCAATAATGCGGGAATTTCAAAAAATGGAATGAGCTGGAAACTTTCTCCTGCAGATTTTAATGAGGTGATTGCGGTCAATCTGACGGCTCCGTTCTTATTGTGCCATGGATTAATTCCAAGTATGCGTTCCAATGATTTTGGGCGGATTATCAATATTTCATCTGTTGTTGCACAAACCGGAGTACCCGGAACGGTCGCTTATGCAGCAAGTAAAGCCGGGATATTGGGCCTCACGAAAACCATTGCAAAAGAACTTGCAAACCAACCGATAACCTGTAATGCTTTGGCTCTTGGTTATTTTGATCAAGGAATGATTTCAGAAGTTTCGGTTGAAATGCAGCTACAGATTATTTCCCAAATACCAAAGAACCGTTTAGGAGGGGTGGAGACGATTTTATCAACGATTGATTGGCTCTTAAAAGAAGAATCGGATTATGTTACGGGGCAAACGATTTCTTTGAATGGCGGGTTGTTTACCTGATTTATTACCTTAAATTTGTAGTAAACTAAATAAGCAACGCAATCAACATGTTTCCTAAAAAAAATATGCCCAGATGGATAATAATTCTGCTTGATTTATTCATTTCGGCTTTTTCGTTGGTTATCGCATATCTCATTCGATTTGATATCAAGGCTGACGGTTCTCAATGGAGACTTGAGTTGAGTATTGTCAAGTATTCGATCATTGCTTTTTTCGTGGTGCGATTTATTGTTTTCTTATCCTTCGGAATCCAGAAAGGAATCGTTAGACATACTTCAACCTCCGATTTTAAACGCTTATTTTTAGCAACCACTACATCATCAGTCATTTTCATTATCCTTGGAGTGATCCGATATAATTGGATCGATGACTATTACCTTTTTCCGATCTCTATCCTGGTGATCGAATACGTTTTTTGTTTCTTCTTTCTTGCTGTTTCAAGATTTATTGTGAAACTATTGTATATGGAATCGGTTAAATCAAGCAGTGAACAGAAGTTTGTGCTGATTTACGGTGCCGGAATTTCGGGACTCATTGCAAAACGGATCATTGAGAAAGATGTTCGTATCAATTTCAAAGTCTTTGGATTTTTGGACGATAACAATCGGATCTCCGGAAATAGGATCGAAGGAGCGGAGGTTTTCCATACCTCCAAATTGGAAGAGATTTTACAAAAAAATACCATTCACCAGGTGATCATTGCTATCCAGGATCTGGAACCTGAGCGAAGAAATGCCATCGTGGAGAAATGCATTGAAGCCGGTGTAGAAGTGAAAAAAGTACCCAGCCCTAAAAGCTGGATCAACGGTTCATTTACGGCAAAACAGATTGCTCAAGTCAACATTGAAGACCTTTTGGGAAGAAAACCGATTATCCTCAACCAGGAGAAATTGGCTGAGAACTTAAAGGATCAGGTGATTTTGATTACAGGAGCTGCCGGTTCTATCGGATCGGGAATTGTTCGCCAGGTATTGGAATACCATCCGAAGTTGGTAGTCTTGTTGGATCAGGCTGAATCTGCCATGTATGACCTGGAATTTGAACTCAACCAGTTAAAGGATATTCCACCGTTCGAAATTGTGATCGGAGATATTTGTAATGAGGAACGAATGGAGTTGTTGTTTGAGACATTCAAACCTTCGTGGGTTTTTCATGCGGCTGCATACAAACATGTACCAATGATGGAATTGAATCCATCGGAAGCAGTTAGGAACAATGTAATGGGCACCAAGATCCTGGTTGATCTGTCGAATGAAAAATCAGTGTATAAATTTGTCATGATTTCCACCGATAAAGCAGTGAATCCGACAAATGTGATGGGCGCCAGCAAGCGCATAGCTGAAATGATTGCACAAGCCGCAAATAAAGGAAAAACACAATTCATCACCACGCGATTCGGAAATGTATTGGGATCGAACGGTTCTGTGATTCCATTGTTCAGGAGACAGATCGAACAAGGAGGACCGGTTACCGTAACGGATGAACGAATCACACGTTATTTCATGACGATTCCCGAAGCTTGTCAATTGGTTTTGGAAGCCGGAATTATGGGAAGTGGTGGAGAGATTTATGTGTTCGATATGGGGAAATCCGTACGAATAGTTGATTTGGCTAAAAAGATGATCCAATTGTCCGGATTGGAGCTTGGAAAAGATATTGAGATCCGGTTTTCGGGATTGCGACCGGGAGAGAAATTGTATGAAGAGCTTTTGAATGATGCTGAGAATGTCAGGGAAACACATCACCCGAAGATCTTAATCGCATCCGAGCGGAAAGTAGACGAAAAAGCATATGCAACAATCGCTAGTCTTTTGGAAGTGATTGGAAAAGTAGATAATTTTTCGTTGGTTCAATTAATGAAGGAAGTTGTTCCCGAATTTATTTCGAACAACTCTGAATACAGTGTTTTAGATAAAAAATAGGTCATGTTAGATTCGTATAGATTACAAGTTCGTTTTTCTGATTGTGATATGATGCAGCATGTGAATAATGCGGTATACTTAAATTACTTTGAAGAAGCGAGGATTCATTATTTCCGACAAATGCTCGGAACGGATTGGGATTGGAGAAAAACAGGTGTCATTCTTCGCACGAATGAATTGGAGTATTTGAAACCCGTCTTTTTACATGAACCGGTAGAAATTTTCGTTTATCTGAAACATGTTGGAGAGAAAAGTTTTACCTTGTCTTACGAAGTGAGAGTACTGAATGAGGTGAAAACAATAGGAAGTTCCGTGCTGGTTTGCTACGACAGTGTAAATAAATGTTCTATTCCGATTCCGAAAAGAATGAAAGATGCTTTAGGTAAGCTTTCCCTGAAGATGGAACAATAATTGATAAAAAACATCAAGATTTTAAGATGTTCTGATTTTAAGACTGAACAGAATACAAATTCAAAGTCTTAAGATCCTGAAGTCCTAAAATCTTAAAATCTATAAAGTATGAAAATTCTGGTTGCTATTTTTTGTTTGTTTTCACTGGCGGTTTCCGCACAGCCTAAATTCGGTGTCGTAAGAAAAGATTCTGTTCCTTGTTATCAGAGAGGTGCCGACCGAGCCAAACAAAGATACACGGAATGGGAGTGTGGAAAGATTGCCGGAGTTGTGGATTGCAATCAGAAATTGGAAATGTCCCAGGATGGTAAAAGAGTTGTGACGAGCTCTCAAAAGATGCCTTTCTCCGGAATCTGCGAAACATGTCATATGAATGGGATCCTGGAACGTCGCGTGACTTTTGTAGATGGGTTTGCAAATGGAATTGATACGACTTTCTATAAATCAGGATGCATCATGGTAATCCGTTCACATGTTCAGGGAGTGGAAGATGGTCATTGGACTTATTTCAATGACTCAACGCAAATCCCGGCTTGGGAAAAAAACTATGTTTTGGGACAGTTTGAAGGGGCTCAGCTAACATTTAATGCAAAAGGAGATACTTCTAAAGTGGAGAATTACTCCAATGGAGTTCTCAATGGACTGAAAATCATATATGATTCGAAAGGAGTTAAGAGTCAACAAATGAATTATGTCAAGGGTTTGTTAAGCGGTCCGTTCTTATTGTACAACCGAAAAGGTGATATCATTGAAGAGTTGAATTTCAAGGAGGGAAAAAAACACGGAGTTCAATACTACTATTATGATGACGGGAAATTATTGCGCACCGAGAACTGGGATATGGATTCTCGAAATGGCGAATTCAAAACACTTTTTTATGATCAAACACTTCAAACAATTGAGAATTATAAGAAAATCAGTCCCAAACCGATGCAGTATGTGACAGCTGATCTATATGCTTGCCCAACTAAAGAAGTTGCTGAAAAACTGGGGCAAATGCTGTATGAGAAAAAGACCAAAGCTCAGGTATTGGATAGTTTGAATAAAAATTCAACTATTGTGGTGAGTGCGGTAAGGGGTGAAGGTGTTGATGATAATGCAATTTTAAAAGGCAATAGGTTAGCTAAAGGTGTGAATCAGCCGATCAAATCAGGAAAGTTATATTACATTGTTGTAGTGAGTGAATTGAGCATGCTTGCAAAAACAGAAGTAAAAGAAGGTCTGTTTGAAGATCGTTTTCCGAATGGAAAAGTGAAAAGTCGCGCAATTTATAAAAAAGATGTGTTGATTGAAGAACATGTTTTCGACGAACAAGGCAGAGAAATCAGAACGTTTGGAGGTAATGCAACTTCAGGAAAAGAAGACGATGCCATGCCAACTACCAAGAAGAAAAAAGAGAAAAAGAAAAAAGAACCGAAACCTGCAAAAGAACCGGAAAAGCCGAAAGAAGGAGAGTGATTAATTACGAATTGCGAATTACGAATTACGAATTACGAATTACGAATTACGAATTACGAATGATTTGAATTTTAAACTTCGATCCGTTAAATATTTTTTTAATTAGGAATTAGGAATTACCTGTTCCCACTCCAAAAGCTTGGTCTCAAATCCATCAAAAACAGCATAGGTGTTGTAGTTGATCCATTCACCCAAATTGATATATACAGCTCGTTCATTGATTTGAATGGTCATTGGAAGGTGGCGGTGACCAAAAATATAATAGTCTTGAGGATTCGTTAGTTCTTGCTCTTTGCAATATTGAACCAGCCATTCCTGGTCTTCACCCAAGAACTTGCTGTCGGAATCACCGGTGGCAATCCTGCTTTTTCTTGAAAAATAATTCGCTAAAGCGATTCCGAAGTTGGGATGTAGGCGTGCAAATAACCATTGGGACCATCGTGCAGCAAAAACTTTCTTAATAAACTTGTATCCGCGATCTCCGGGCCCCAAACCATCGCCATGACCAATAACGAATTTTTTGTCGTTATATACTCTGTAAATAGGTTCACGGAAGATTTTCACCCCCAGTTCCTTTTCAAAGTAGTCAAACATCCACATATCGTGGTTACCTGTGAAAAAGTATACAGGAATTCCGGAATCGACCAATTCAGCTATTTTTCCTTGAATTCGGACAAAACCTTTTGGAATGGCATGTTTGTATTCAAACCAAAAATCGAAAATGTCTCCGACAAGGTAAATTTCAAATGCATCTTTTTGGATGTGATTCAACCAATCAATGATGCGTTTTTCGCGTTCAAAGCTTGAGTTTCCTGCTGGTACACCTAAATGAAAATCAGAAGCGAAATAAACTTTTTTCCCCGTTGGAATATCCATATCAGAATCCGAAGATTGTTTTAAGAGCCTGCTCTAATTCCACGCCTCTCAATTTGGTATCGATGATATTTCCATTTTTATCGATCAGCACGGTGAAAGGAATCGAGGAAACCTGGTAAGCCTTTGCAACTTCATTGGACCAATATTTCAAATCGGAAACATGGTTCGGCCAGATCAGTCCATCTTTTTCGATGGCTGCCAGCCATGGAGCTTTGTCCTTATCCAGGGAAACACTCATTACCGTAAATCCGGCGTCTTTGTATTTTTTATACAGTGCAACCACATTCGGATTTTCTTTACGACAAGGTCCACACCAGGAAGCCCAGAAATCAAGTAAGATCACTTTTCCTTTCAAGTCTGACAGGGAAAGCGGTTTTCCATTCACATCATTCTGAGTAAAATCCGGAGCAGGTTTTCCGGAACCTAAAAAGTTTTGTTTTTCTTTTTGAGCTTTCAACTGGTCGTAGCTGTTCTTCGCATTTTGAACACTTGGGGATACGGGAAAACTTGCCAGTAATTGATTGACAACAGCTTCGTAAATGTTCAATTCCTTATCTGTATCCAATGTACTTACGACCGGTAAAAGTGCAGCTGAATTGGCGTTTTCGGCAATGAATTTTTGTCTGTAAGCGGAAAACTTCAGGTATTCGGTCTGATAATATTTATTGATTGCTTCCTGGTTCTCAGGAGTGGATTTCATTGCGTTGATAGCCGAATCCTTTTTTTGGTTGAAATACTGCATTTGACCGACAAATTCGTTCAAAGCAATACTTTCGTCAGAACCCATGATGGTGTGAAATGCATTGATATTATTTCCATCTGCGTTAATTCGAATAGAAGAACCTTCTTTCAAAATAATATTGATATGTTGCTGACCAAGACGCAATACGTAATAATCCGAAACCGGAACTTTGCCTTTCAGGCTGTAATTTCCTTTCTTGTCCAATTTCCCTTTGATGTAATCGATATAATGTGATCCGTAATATTGGGAAATCTTGATGCTGTCTCCGTTGGTGTTGAAAATGTTTCCACTGACTTCCACATTGGCCGGGTTTTGACCAAAGGCAAATCCGGATATAAGTGTCAAACAAAGAATAAATTGTTTCATGTAGTTATTTTTTTGCTAGTTGTTCTATCAATTTCTGTTCCAATTGCGCACCTCTTAATCCGACACCAACAATATTCCCTTCTCTGTTTAAAAGAACAGTGTGCGGAATACCTTGTATCCCATAAGCCTGGACAAGTGGAGTTTGCCAACCCATCAGGTCGGAAACATGGTTGGGCCAAAATAAGCCATCTTTGTCAATCGCAGCTTTCCATGCATTCTGATCCTGGTCCAATGATACGGAGAATACTTCAAATCCTTCACCTCTGTATTTCTTATATAAACGCACTACATTCGGGTTTTCCTTTCTGCAAGGAGCACACCAGGACGCCCAAAAGTCGATCAAAACCACTTTCCCTTTCAGATTGGATAAACGGAGTTCCGTTCCCGCCGGATTCTTTAAAGCAATTTCAGAAGCAGCCATAGTTCCCGAACTGGTTTGCTGGTAGCTCTGATATTGAGCATCGATTGCAGTAATTTGTTGGGATAGCATCCCGGTAATCGGTGAATCGGCATAATCGCGTTGGAATGCAGTTTCCATTGTTCTTAAATCGTTCAGATTTGCTGGGTCCCAATCGGCAAAACCAACTTCCTGGGACGGCATAATCAAATTGACAAGAATAATATTTACGGGATTTCCCGGATCCTTGCGGATTTGTTTTTGTGAAAATTGAACAATCGGTTTTTTCAATTGGGCAAAGAGTTCCATTTGTTTTTCCTGATCGTCGATTTTAGGCATCTGTTCCATTTGCTTTTTGGCAAAATCACTGAACAACTGCATGTATTTCGTTAAAGGTTTCGCCCATTTTGTTCCGGAGAAAGCAGGGGTGATTGCAAAAGTCTCTTTCGTTGCTTTTAAAGTTACTTTATCGTCGATATCCATTGGGATAACCACAGCGTTTTTTCCATTTTCGCCTAAAGACAGGGAATAAATACCCATCCCGGGGATATTTCCATCCAGTTCAAAATTTCCCGAAGCATCTGTAGTGGTTTTTGCTACTTCGATAACACCTTGTTGGGATTGGGCCTCGATTTTCAATTTTTGGTTGGCAGCACCGGTTATCTGACCTTCAATATGAAAGTTATTGGCAAGACCGGTTTCTTCATCCACGGAAGAATCTCCACAAGAAGTGAAAATGAATAGTCCTAAAAAAAGTATGCTAAAAAACGAAAAACGATTCATCAAACGGTTTGTATTAATTCACGCAATAATGCGTTTGTTGTTTTGGGATCGGCCTTACCGCCTGAAGCTTTCATGATTTGACCCATGAAAAATCCGGTTAATTGGTTTTCCCCGGCTTTAAAACGGGAAACTTCACTCGGGTGTTGCTCGAAAACGCCTAAAATAACTTCTTTTAACGAATCAGCATTGGATTCCTGAATGATGTTCAAAGAAACTGCCAATTCATCGATGCTTGCACTTGGATTTTCAATCAATGCAGGGAAAAGCTTTTGTGCAGCTGCAGAGTTGGAAACTTTACCACTTTCAATCAGGTTGATGATCCCCGCAATTTGCTTCGCTGAAATAGGCAAATCTTCGATTTCTAACCCGTTTTGGTTCAAATAAGATTTCACTTCGCCCATGACCCAGTTTGCTGCACTTTTGTAGTTTTTGGTATCGGAAATAACTTCTTCAAAGAACAATGCAATTGATTTTGAGTCTGTCAGGATTCCGGCGTCATAATCTGAAAGCTTCAAATCCTGCGTGTATTTTGCATACAATTCTCTTGGAAGTGCAGGCATTTTCGCTTTTATCTGGTTGATATAAGTGGCATCCACAACGATAGGTTGCAAATCCGGTTCAGGGAAGTAACGGTAATCATTTGCAGCTTCTTTGCTTCGCATGGAAATGGTGATTCCCTTTAATGCATCAAAGCTGCGCGTTTCCTGGGAAATACGTTCTCCTTTTTCTACTGCGGCAATTTGACGCTCCACTTCGAATTCAATTGCACGTTGTACATTTCGGATGGAGTTCATGTTTTTCACTTCGACCTTTGTTCCGAATTCGGGAGCACCAATCAAACGAACAGATACATTGGCATCACAACGCAAAGAACCTTCTTCCATGTTTCCATCACAGATATCCAGGTAGCGAACCAAACGGCGAACTTCTGTCAGGTAGTTATAGGCTTCCTGGCTTGACCGGATTTCAGGTTCGGAAACGATTTCCAAAAGTGGCGTTCCGGCGCGGTTCAAATCCACCAAAGTGTCATATAAATCCACATCGTGAATTGACTTACCGGCATCTTCTTCCATATGGATACGCGTCAGACCGATAGTTTTATCTTGATTGTCTTCAGTTTTGATAACAATAGATCCTCCTGTACAGATGGGAGTGGTATCTTGTGTGATCTGATATCCTTTCGGAAGATCGGGATAGAAATAATTTTTACGTGCAAAATGCTGGTGTTCTGCAATCGTACAACCGCAAGCCAAACCAAGTCTAACTGCAAATTCGATTGTTTTCTTGTTCATCACAGGCAAAGTTCCCGGATGTCCCAAAGTGATCACACTCACATTTGTATTCGGGTGTGCCCCGTATTCGTTGATATCCGAAGAATATGCTTTGGTTTTGGTCAATAACTGGGCATGAACCTCTAATCCAATGACAACTTCGTATTTATCTCTTGTAGACATAGTGTATTTTAACTGAGTCGCAAATTTCGAGTTTTTTCACCGAATAATGGCCTCAAATAGATTCTTTTTTGAATTATAATGCAATTTGTATAAGAGAGATTTCCAGCGGAAGCAAAAAAAAGCAATCCGAGGATTGCTTTTTATAAATAGAGAGAAGGGATTTACCCTCCGATATTTACATCTTTTGGTCCAACCCAGCTTGTTTTGTTTCCATCTTTACAAACTGCTCGGACATAAAAATCGTAATCCGTGTTTTGTGTTAAAAACATGGTTGGAGTTCCTTGGCTGAAAGAGATACTGTGAATATTTCCACCTGCAGGTGATGCTCCGTTTGCAACAATCGTGTATTCAAAATCGGATTCTCCGTTGTGGCTCCATGTGAAATTCGCACCAACCGGTTCACTGAATCCATTTACTTCAATGGTGTATTGAACATTGCTTGGTGCCAAACACATATTGTGATTTTCATTACTGAAATAACTGAAAGGTCCGGCCCAGTCGCTGTATCCACCGATGGCATCGCAATAGCCTCTTACGTAAAATTGATAAACGTTTCCTGCAGCCATGGATACATTGGTGCTGGTAGTACTGGATGTGGTTACCACTGTACCTGAACCATGAGAAAAACCGGTTATTCCATATTCGAACTGATAATAACTGGAAGCAGTCGCATTGTTGTCATCCCAATGAAAATATACCTCAGGTCCCAGCGTATATAAACCAAGGTTTGAAGGTTTGCTGCATAAGTTTGTAGGTGCTGGAGTTTCTTCAGCGGGAGGATTTTCCTTTTTCTTACAGGCAGTAACGATAAATAATGCGCAGAAGGTGATGTATAAAGTCTGTTTCATGAGTAGATTGATTTTTATTCAGAAACCAAAAATAGGGAAATATTACTAAAACAAAAAAGCCTTCCTGAATGTTCGGGAAGGCTTTCACAATTTATTGAATCAAACTTAAATTTTAGCAATCAGTTCACGCATGATCAATGTCATTTTAGGCTCTTGTCTGCTGGCGACATCTATTACGTCCTGTAAACTCACTTTTTGAATTTTTCCAGGAACTCCTAAATCTGTAATGATGGATATCGCAAAACATGGAATTTCCATATGACGGGCAACAATCACCTCAGGAATCGTTGACATTCCGACAGCATCAGCTCCGATTGCACGAACATATCCGTATTCAGCAGGAGTTTCCAACGTAGGACCGGTCAATGCTGCATAAGTTCCAACCGAAACCTTGATATTGTTTTCAGCAGCGATGTTTTTCGCTACTTCGATCATCTGATGATCGTATGGCTCACTCATATCGGGGAAACGAGGGCCTAATTCATCAATATTCTTACCGATCAACGGATGTGCGGGGAACAAATTGATGTGATCGTCCAGGATCATGATTTCACCAACCACAAAATCCGGGTTCACGCCACCGGAAGCATTACTCACAAATAAACGCTCAATACCCAATAATTTCATTACCCGAACAGGAAATGTTACCTGTTGCATGTTGTAACCTTCGTAAAAGTGAAAACGGCCTTGCATGGCAACAACCTTTTTTCCACCTAAATTTCCGAAAATCAATTTTCCGGAATGGCTTTCCACTGTGGAAACCGGGAAATGAGGAATATCCTGGTAGGATATCTCATCAATCACCTCAATTTCTTTAACCAATCCGCCTAAACCTGTTCCTAAAATGATCCCGATACTTGGTTTGACCTGTGTCTTGCTGTTAATATAATCAGCAGCTTCCTTCATTTGCTCTAACAACATAATTTTTGAGTAAATCTTTAAAATCTTGTTCTCTATCTATTTTCAGCGAAATGCCTTGTACAAAAAATGGAATCTTGCTTTCTAAAATCACTTCTTTCCATTCCGCAAAGCGCACCGCATCTTTTTCCGTTGTAACTACCGCACAACGTTGGTGGGCAAAAGTAGCAACTTTTTGCTGAATCTGTTGAATATCGGCACGAGTAAAAGCATGGTGGTCCGGGAATCTGATTGCTTCAATCGGATGGTTCTCAGCTAAAAAACGATATAGTGGTTCGGGTTGGGCAATACCTGTTACCAATATTATTTGATCAACCGGTTCCCAAATTTCTCCAAATAGGCCGGTCAAATCTCCATAAATGACTTCGCTGAAGAAGATACGGTCTTTTGAAAGTGGAATTTTTTGATAAAAAAGGGTTTTTGATTTTTCAGGAAGACCCTTGGGTGATTTCGTAATGACCACGATATCCGAACGTTTCATTCCGATTCTCGGTTCTCTCAAATTTCCTGCAGGAAAAACAAAGTCCCTGAAAACGGGGCGGTCATAGGTCATTAATAAAATATTCAAACCGGCTTTAACAGCTCTGTGCTGAAAAGCGTCATCTAAAAGTATCAGGGAATTCGGTTTGTTTTCGCGGATCCAATCCACACCGATTTGTCTTTTTTCAGCTACTACGACAGGAACTTGCTGATTGAAAGTTGTCCAGTACATCATCGGTTCATCACCCAATTCACCCGCTGAACTGGTTGCATTCGCTATAATCAAACCCTGTGTTTTTCTTCCGTATCCGCGTGATAGGATGACCGGTTTTTGCGATTCGAACAATTTGGCGATATAAGCGGTGAGAGGAGATTTTCCTGTTCCTCCGACCGTAATGTTTCCTATACAGATGGAAGCTCCGGGAATTTCTTTCGATTTGAAAATTCCGATACTGTAAAACCAATTTCGCAAACTTACAACCAAGCTGTAAAGCCAGGAGAAAGGGAGAAGAAGCAATCGGAATTTTTCCATGGAGGTAAAAGTAGTAAATTGCGAATTGCGAATTGCAAATCGAAATGTATCTTCAGCCGTCTTCTGGCGTTAAATTTGTGATCTGCGTGCTTCTGCGCTCGTCTGCTCTCGTAAAATAAAAACATAAATTTGCCCGATGACTCTGATTTCGATTCTTACACCATACCGCGATGCGGAAAAATACATTCGGGAGACTGCCTTGTCCATTTTGGAACAAACACACAGCGATTGGGAATGGATCTTGGTGAATGATCATAGCACAGAAAATGAGCTGGGGGCACTGGCTGATTTGCTGCATGATCCAAGGATCAGGTTAGTTGAAAATAAAGGAAAGGGAATTGTGGATGCGCTTTGTACTGCTTTTTTGGAAGCGAAAGGAGAATATGTCACGCGCATGGATGCAGATGATATCATGCCTGATTTCAAGTTGACACAGATGTTAGAAGCGCTTCAAACCGGAGAAAGCGAAATTGTAACAGGAAAAGTAAAATACTTCTCCGAAACCGGATTGATTTCTGCGGGTTATCAGGCATATGAAAGGTGGTTGACCGATCGGGTGGACAACTCGGATTTTTATGCGCAGATTTATCGCGAATGTTCCATTGCTTCCGGGAATTGGATGATGCTGAAAGTTGATTTGGAAAAATGCGGCGGTTTTTCCGGGTTAAATTATCCGGAGGATTACGATTTGTTGTT
Organism: uncultured Fluviicola sp.; assembly: GCA_965650135.1. Lineage (GTDB taxonomy): Bacteria > Bacteroidota > Bacteroidia > Flavobacteriales_D > Crocinitomicaceae > Fluviicola. The sequence continues at coordinate 69,897 of CBFGNC010000010.1, read as the reverse complement.
TCGTTGGTTCGAAGCGGGTTTTTCGATTAAAGGATTGGATTCGGTAACCCATTTATGGCGTGATCATGATTTGCGAACATCAAAAACAAGTGAAGACTATCAACAGCAGGCATTTTTTTCCTTGAAAGTCAATCGATTCATTAAGTTGGATTGGGATTCTGCTCAACAATTAATTGTCAATGGAACAGGGCAGAAGGGACGCATAACTGCGAAAATATTGATCGGGAAAACGGTACCATTTATTTGGGTTTCCAATGAACCTGAAAAATTTCCGAAAGGTATTTCAGGTCATCCGATCACTGGTTTGAATGAAATTCCAGCTTGTAATCAGGCACAAATTTTAAATACAACCTTACTGGCTGATGAGGTGTTGCAGAAATTGTATCCGGAACAAGTGAAAGAAAAGTGCTTTTTTGTTTTGTAGAATATTAGAAATAGGGAGGGAGCTTTTATTTAAAAGCTCCCTTTTGTTGGTTTTTGAAGTAACGGATCTATTTCTAAATCCATTTAGATACAAATCGATTGAATTCTTCACGTAACTCTTTGAAGGTTTTTTCAAGGACTTGAATCTCTTCTTTTTCGGTTTGATGATATCCCGTTTTCCGATGATCTGTAGCGACAGGATTTTTCTTTACTTCATTTAGGAGACTATCTTCCGATACGTTTACCCCATGCTGTATTTCATCAATGGTATTTCGATGGATGATTAGTTGGTTTTGGAAATATTCGACAGAAATAAGCACTTCTTTCTTCGTGTTTTTACTGGCAATTTCGTCTAATCGTTTTTGAAGAATCTCTATTTCATCTTTATAGAAATCCAGTTTGCTTGACCATTCAACGTTTTCTTTATGTTGATCAGAAATAAATCCGCTATTACTCATGACTTTGTTTTATTGATTATACGACTGTTTAGATTACAAAAATAAGCGCGCTTTATGCAGGAAAATATGATATAAATCACTGGAAAACATGATCGTTGTCTCTTTCAATCCTGTTTTTGGGATCGAAGTGAAGATAAATGCAATTTGGTTGTTGATTATTGCCGGATTACTGCTTATTTACTGTCGGATTTCGTATCTTTGATAATCCAATTCATTAAAAATGCAGGTAAAAGAACTCGTTTCCTATTTGAATCACATAGCACCCTTCGCTTACCAGGAATCCTATGACAATTCGGGATTACTGGTTGGTGACCCGAATGCGGAAATCAAAGGGATCCTGGTTGCATTGGATTGTATTGAAACGATCATTGACGAGGCAATTCTTCATGGGGCGAATGTGGTTCTGACACACCACCCCATTATTTTCAAGGGACTGAAACGTATAACAGGTGCGAACTATGTGGAACGGACTGTTTCAAAAGCTATCAAAAATGACATCAACCTGATTGCAATACATACCAACCTCGATAATGTACATTTCGGGGTAAATCATATCATTTCCGAAAAACTGGGACTGACGGATCTCAAAATATTAAGCCCGAAAGCTGCAACATGCCACAAATTGATTGTTTTTGCTCCGCAAACGCATGCAGATTTATTACGCGAAGCGATGGCAAAGGCCGGGGCCGGAATGATTGGTTCCTATGATTCATGCAGCTTCAGTTCAAAAGGAGAAGGAAGATTCAGACCTGACGAAAATGCAGTTCCATTCTTGGGAAAAGCAGGTGAACTGGAAGTGGTAAAAGAGGTAAAAATTGAAGTGATTATTGCCGAACATGCTGTTTCCCCTGTGCTCCAAGCTATGAAAGCAGCGCATCCGTACGAAGAGATTGCTTACGATCTGATAGGTTTATCCAACACCAATGAATACATTGGAAGTGGTATGATCGGATCTTTGGAAAAGGGAATGGAAGCCATGGAGTTTTTACATTTTATAAAGAAAACTTTCCATTGCGGGACTGTCAGATATACCAATCCGACCAAATCGGTCGTTAAAACCATTGCCGTTTGTGGTGGATCCGGAAGTTTTTTATTAAAAGATGCAATTCGGGCGAAAGCAGACGTTTTTATCACCGGTGACTTTAAATACCACGAATTTTTCGATGCTGAAAATCACTTAATGATCGCGGATATCGGTCATTTTGAGTCGGAACAATATACTTCTGAGTGGTTAGTAGCACAATTGAAGAAAAAATTTACTAATTTTGCGGTTCGTTTAACGAGTGTAAATACGAATCCGATAAATTATCTCTAAAGTATGGCTGCAAAAGCAAGTACAAAAGAAACAACAGTTGCTGAAAAGTTGGACGCATTGTATGCGTTGCAAAAGATTGATTCTCAAATCGATAAAATTAGAACCGTACGTGGTGAATTGCCTTTGGAGGTTCAGGATTTGGAAGACGAGATCGAAGGGTTAGAGACTAGAATCAAGAACCTGCAAGAGGAAGCGAAAGAATTAGATACGGAAGTTGCGGATCGTAAGATGGCAATGAAAGATGCGGAAGCTGCTATTGTAAAGTTCAAGGATCAACAAAATAACGTACGTAACAATCGTGAGTTTGAATCGTTGGCGAAGGAAATCGAATACCAGGAGTTAGAGATCAAATTGCACGATAAACGCATGAAAGAGGCTAAAATCAAGATTTCTTCCAAAAAAGAAGTGCTTGACGAAGCAAAAGAGCGTTTGGAGTTTCGTAAGGGCGATTTGAAAGTGAAACAAGATGAGTTGAATGAAATCGTTGGAGAAACGCAAAAAGAAGAGGATGCATTGATTATACAATCAGAAAAAGCAAAAGCATTGATCGATACCCGATTAATTGAGGCATATGATCGTTTGCGTACAAATGCAAAAAATGGATTGGCTGTAGTTGGTGTTGACCGTGATTCTTGCGGAGGTTGCTTCAATAAGATTCCACCTCAACGCCAGTTGGATATCGATACACGTAGAAAAGTAATTGTTTGCGAACATTGCGGAAGAATTTTAGTTCCTGCTGATGTAGTAGACGCAGAGTAAGCATATAAACACAAGTTGTTAGAAGAGGATTCGTTACACGGATCCTCTTTTTTTGTCAGTAGATTTTGCGAATCACGCAGATTTAAATTGGAGATGCTTTGGATAGTATTTTTTTTGCGAATGGATATCTTCGTCTTTGAATCTCACTGAATACAATACTTCTTCCGCAGAATCTACGTGATCGGCGGGAGAAAATAAAATGTGTTTTGAGCGTAAAACCCAACGGAATGGTTACTTTTGCAACTGAAAATTATCAATCCGTTTTTACATGGAAAAACTAGCAAAAGGCCTTTTTTCAATGAGGGCAATGGCAATGGGATTATTCGTCTTCCTTTCGGCAATTGCAATAGCTACATTTATTGAATCATACGAAAATACACAAGCAGCAAAGCTATGGATCTACAATGCAAAATGGTTCGAATTATTATTGGCATTTCTGTGTGTGAATTTGGTGGCAAACATTTTCCGCTACCAAATGTGGAAACGGGAGAAAATTGCCGTATTGCTTTTCCATATTTCTTTTATTGTCATTATTCTCGGAGCCTGGATTACGCGTTATATCAGTTATGAAGGAATGATGATGATCCGTGAAGGCGCTGCTTCCAATATCGTTTATACTTCAGATCCTTACTTATGGGTGAATGTGAATGATGGAAAGGAATTTCAATTGACGAATGACGTGAAAGCCATTTTGGCGGAATCCTATCCATTTAATTCCGTATCCATGGATATTGAGTTTCCAAAACATAAAACACCGATTTCAATCGAATATGTTGATTTCAAATCGAAGCAGATTGATACCATTGAGATCAACCCGAAGTATAAAACAAGTGCTCTGGATATCGTTACGGATGGAATGAAATCCAATTACCTGATTGACAATGATATTTTTTCCCTGAATGGCTTGAATATCGCATTCTCCGATCAATTGGTGAATGGGGTGAATGTCTACCGGAAAAATGACACCTTGCGTTTGCGTCCGAATATGCCTTTGCAATATATTCCAATGAAGGAAATGCAAAAAGCACGTCAGAGTGGAATTGCTCCTCCAGATTCCGTATTTGTGAAGGTGGCTCCCGGAGAGGAAGTGGTTTTTGCAACAACTACTTTATACCAAATCGCGGGACAACAATTTGTGTTCAAACAGGAAATTCCGAATGCGGGAAAAATACTGCGTCCTTCAGGAATGAGAGATGTAGGGTCGGATTATCTGACAGTAAAGATCACAGATGGTAACAAATCCAAACTGGTTCGCCTGGAAGGGGGAGCGAAAATGGTCGGAGTTCCGGTTTTCTTTGAATTCAACGGATTGAATTATCATTTGGAATACGGAATGAAACGCATTAAGATCCCATTTTATATGAAATGTAACGATTTCATGCTTGATCGCTATCCGGGTTCGGATATGCCTTCTTCCTATGCAAGTGATTTGCAAGTTCTGGATACTGCTCATAATGAATTCGGGACAAAACACGTCTTCATGAATCATGTATTGGATTACGGCGGTTACCGTTTCTTTCAATCTTCTTATGATGCAGATGAAAAGGGGACTATTTTGAGTGTGAACCACGATTTTTGGGGAACAAACATAACCTACCTGGGCTATCTGATGATGTTTATCGGGATGATCTTCAGTTTGTTTGCACCTGCTTCACGCTTTCGGGAGTTGATTGGAAATCTGAAAACTTCCAATGCTAAAGTGACAGTAAGTATCTTATTTGCTTTAGCTTCGCTGACTGCATTTGCCCAGGATTCTTCCGGACATGTGCATGACCACGAACATCATCATGAGCACTCAGAACAACAACTACCTGCGGCAAATGTGAAACCGGTGGTTTATTTTGTTTCCGAAGAGCAAAGTGATGAATTGGCAACACTGCTTGTCCAGGATAACAGAGGACGAATCATCCCAATGCATACCCTGTGCGATCAGTTGTTGAGCAAATTGTATCGCGCAAATAAATACGAAGACCGGAATGCTGTTCAGACTATCATGAGTATGCACATGTATCCGGATTATTGGTTGGACCAAAAAGTGATCCTCGTTCCTTCTGCATTGTTTGATAAATACAATCTGACAAAATATGTTTCATTCAGGGAGTTAACGGATGAAACCGGGAACTTTAAATGGATCAATGACTACAATCAAGCGTTACAAAAAACGGAATCCCAGCAATCTGAAACTCAGAAGAAACTAATCAAGTTAGGGGAGAAGTACCAAGTGTTGTTGGGTGTCATCAACTGGAATTACATGAAAATCATTCCCTTGAAAGGGGATAACGCAAATCGCTGGTTCATGCCTTTTAACCAGGAATTGATGATGAAGGATAGTGTGACGAGCAAATTGGCTTTGAACTACATCAGTTCATTGAATGATGCAGCGAAATCCAATAATGATTTTTCCAATTCGACCAAGCTGTTGAATGAACTGAAAAAACTGCAGCGTTCATTATCTCCTGCTTCCATTTTACCTACAGAGACACATGTGAAAATGGAGGTTTCTTACAATAAAATGGGAATTTTCAAGAATTCGGGAAATAGTTATTTTTCATTCGGGATGATTCTGTTGATCATCTTCTTTATACGGGTATTTTTCAATCCTTCCGAAAAATCGGAGCGTCGTTATTCCATCATTGCAAAAATCCTGTTTGTTCTGATGGGGATTATTTTCCTTTACCATGGAGCAGGATTGGGAATGAGAAGTTATATTTCGGGACATGCTCCCTGGAGTGACGGATATGAGGCGATGGTTTTTATTGCATGGGTCATTGTTTTGGCAGGATTTATCTTTTCACGCGTAAGTGTGGTGATTTTGGCCGCAGCTGCTTTGCTCGCCTGGTTCTTTATCTTCGTATCCCAATTGAATCTTCTTGATCCCGAAATCACACCATTGCAGCCTGTTTTGAAAAGCTATTGGTTGATGATCCATGTGGCAATCATTACAAGTAGTTATGGATTCCTGGGACTTGGGTTTGTAATCAGTTTCGTCAATATCATTTTGTATTTGGCTAGAGACTCTAAAAAGGGACAAGAGGTTACGAAAATCATTTCAATACTTACAGCAGTCAGTGAAATGACTGTAACAATCGGATTATTTATGCTGACCATCGGAACATTCCTTGGTGGAATCTGGGCGAACGAATCCTGGGGAAGATACTGGGGATGGGATCCGAAAGAAACCTGGGCTTTGGTTTCAGTGTTGGTTTACGCGATTGTATTGCATTTAAGATATATTCCGGGACTAAAAGGGAAATTTGCGTTCAACGCTGCAGCAATGTGGGGATATGCAGCGATCCTGTTTACATTCTTCGGAGTGAATTTCATCCTGGTTGGTCTGCATTCATACGCTAATGGTGATGGTTCCGTGAATCTTCCTTGGTATGTATGGCTTTCAATTTTGGCATTCCTGATTCTTACAATTGTTGCCGGAATTCGAAATAAGCAGTATCTTAAAGCTCAAAGAGAATTGTTATGACATTGTATGATTTTTCATTAAAGCAGTTGAATGGCCAGATCATTGATTGGAATGATTATAAAGGCAAGAAAGTTCTTTTGGTGAATGTAGCCTCCCAATGCGGATTGACACCTCAGTATACCCAGTTACAGGAATTGAATGAGGAATTCGGTGGGAATAATTTTACTGTTCTGGGAATTCCTTGCAATGATTTCGGGGGACAGGAACCGGGAACACCGGAAGAAATCGCAACATTCTGCTCGACAAACTACGGCGTAAGTTTTCCGCTTTCGGAAAAGGTACATACGGTAGGGCCTGAAATTCATCCCATCTATGAATGGTTGAGAGAACAAACAGGTGAGGAAGTAAGCTGGAATTTTCAGAAATACCTGATTGATCAGGAAGGTAAAATTGCCGGTTATTTTTCTCCCCAAACAGAACCTGTCGATTCACACATTTTAGATTGGATCAAGAAATCATGAATCAGATTGATATATTAGCTATAGGAGCGCACCCGGATGATGTGGAGCTTTCTGCTGCAGGAACCTTGTTGAAACACCGCTCATTGGGCTTCACCACCGGAGTAATTGATTTGACACAAGGAGAACTGGGTTCCAGGGGAACGAAGGAAACACGCAAGGAGGAAGCTCAGGCTGCAGCTGATATTTTGGGACTTTCCGCAAGGATGAATCTGAAGATGGCGGATGGCTTTTTCGAACATTCGGAGGAAAATTTGAGATTACTTATTGAACAAATCCGCCGATTCAAACCGAGTATTGTTTTATTGAACGCGGTTTCCGACCGTCATCCGGATCACGGAAAAGGAAGCAAACTGGCTTCGGAAGCTTGTTTTTTAGCAGGTTTACGCAGAATAGAAACTTCCTGGGAAGGGAAAGCTCAGGAAGCACATAGACCGAAAGCAGTTTATTACTACATCCAGGACCGTTATCTGAAGCCAGACTTTGTAATCGATGTGACTGATTTTGTAGAACAAAAATTTGATTCCATCAAGGCATATAAAACCCAATTTTGGGACCCGAATTCTTCAGAACCGAAAACACCTATTTCCGGTGAGGAATTTTTTGAATTTCTCCGGGGCAGAATGGCAGAGTTCGGAAGAGGTATTGGCGTGCGTTATGCTGAAGGATTTACCATTGAGCGAACTCTTGGTGTAGATTCTTTATTTGATCTCCGCTAAGGTCTCTTTAACGTGCTTAATCAAATCATTGAATTCTTTTGCTAATTCTTCATTGATAATACCGTCTTTGAAATTCTCTTCAAAGCTTGGTAAACTGAAATGACCCAGGATGTTAGCCGTATGACGCGGAAAACGGCTTAATGCAGCTTCCAAAGAGAATTTTGCTCCCAGTTTTCCCGGTGAAGTAGAGATCAATAACATCGGTTTGTCGTGAAATACGCTGTTATTCAATCTGGAACACCAATCCAGTGTGTTTTTGAATGCGGCAGAGTAACTTCCATTGTGTTCAGTCATGGAGATGACCAGAAAATCCGAATTCTCAATGATGTCGTGCATCTCCTGGGCTTGAACGGGATAACCGTCTTCTTTTTCCTTGTCAACAGAAAATACAGGCATTTCGAAGTCATTCAGATCGATCATATTAACTTCTCCATCAAATTGATGTGCAGCAAAATGCGCAAATTGTTGGTTGATGGAAGATTTGCTGGTACTTGCTCCGAATGCTAAAATTTTCATGTGACTTGTTTTTACGAAGATAGGGATATTCCCAGATTATAGGGATTCTTTGATAGATTTTACAGTGAATTACAGTGAGGATTGCATATGTGCGGTCTTCTTTGCGTTCTCCAATTCTTTGAGGTATAAGATAATCCCTGGGAATTAAAATATGCTAAGAATGTGGTTTTTGATCAACGAAAAAGGGTTCACCGTTGTGAACCCTTCAACTTGCTATAAAACTAAACTAACAGAGAAACTCTCCAGGGATTACTTTACAACGCTCAATTTAACAGTCTTAACGGCATCAGCTGTTCTGACAACTGCGTAATACAATCCTTGAGCGAAATTTGAAGAATTGATTGTGAATTCATGTGTTCCAACTTCAGCATACTTAGTCGCTACAGTTTGCATCACTTGACCATTAGCATTCATTACAACCACTTCGATAGTGCTGTTTTGTGCAACGTCAACGAATAATGAAGCGTTCATGCTTGTTGGATTCGGGTATAAAGAAACACCTGCAATAGCAGAAACTTCTTTGATTCCTAGTCCTGTACTCATTCCTGTGAAATCTGCACCTGTTAAAAGCGGTGAACTTGCAGCCGGACGATAATCAGGATTCAAGTAGTTATAAGGAGTAGTCAGGATTCCAGCTGTTGAAGCGATTGAATCGTTCATTCCTGCTGCGAACCAAGCCTGAATTCCAAATGTACTTCCTGCATTTACCTCGGTTACTTTACCTGTAACGTTCCCGGCAACGATATTGTTTTTGTAAACGATCAGACCGTTTGTAGCATTTCCTTCACATGCAGCTCCATCAATGTGAATTCCTCTTTGGAAATCCATGAAAATGGAGTTGCGGATGTCCAATGCCGAGTTACGACGGATACGAGCTCCACGACGGTAACCTGCAGCGATTGTGTTTGATGTACTTCCTCTGTATGGCCCGATTGCAGTAACGTTTGTGAACGTTGCGTTTGTTTGAGGGTTGTTGGTAGAACCTGAAGCGTCATTATCTGACTCAAAACCTTCTGAAGTGGAAACTGCAGGGTTATCTGCGATGTTCGGGTCACGAACGATCAAACCAAATTGAACTTTTCCGGAGAATCCGAAATCTGTATCAAAATCATCATCCAAATTTCTGTAAGAAACCAAGTGTTTAGGGCTAACAGTTCCACCGAACCACTCATATGCATCATCATTCGAGAAAGAAACTTGAATGAAATTGATTTCAGTTCCGGAACCTACTGAACCGAATGTCAAACCATTGATCTCTTTATCTGTTTGGTAAGCATATCCCGGGAATTCGATACGTACGTATGTCATTGCACCTGAGTTGTCTAAGTTGTCCGGAGTTGTTCCTCCACCAAATTCAGTATCTGTAGTCGGAGCAAGACCTTCGATATTTGCAATACCGTTTGTTTGATTGTTAGCTGCTTTTCCTAACAAGATAACTCCACCCCAGTCACCAGCTCCACGAGAACCTGCAGGTTGGTTGGATGTAAATACGATAGGAGCGTTTTGAGTCCCTTGCGCCATTAATTTCGCACCTTTGGTAATGAACAACCCAGATCCTTGGATCGCTTTGTCACCCATGATGATCGTTCCCGGCTCAATGGTCAAAGTTGCGTTGTTTTTTACATAGATCTGACCTTGCAACAAGTAAATGTTCCCAGCTGTCCAAGTTGTGTTAGCTGTAATGTTAGCTGTGATCGTTTGGTTTGGAGTACCGTAGCTTGTGTTTTGCGGATCCCAGTTTGCCCACCCTTCTGTCCACATCGCTGTTGGAGCCGGAGCAAACGCTCCACGGTAAGTTGTTTCGTAAAAGTCTTGTCCAAATGCTGCCAGAGTTCCTAAACCTGCGAACAATGCACTTAAGTAAATTTTTTTCATTTTTCTATTTTTTTCTTGGTACAAAATTGCCTTGCCAACCTTGTTCTATCCTTTCCTTTAAGTTACGTTTCAGGTAAATAAATGTTAAGTTCATCTTAAGAGCGATAGTATTAATTTAATATTGACTCAATCGTTTTAGTAAAGATGTTTTTTTTCATGCCTGCGACAAATAAAAAAGCCACCCGCATCACGGGTGGCCTCTCAGGCATTTTTTTGAAATTACAATCTGAAGCTCAGGGAAGCACTGAAAGTTCTTCCGAAGTTTGTTCTCCAGACTTGTTGATCAATACTTTTATCAAAGCCATTGTTGTTGTTCTTATCTCCAACAAATACGGTATTAAAGAATCCATTTGCTCCTTTTGCAGTTGTTCTGGCTGTTGAGCTGTTTTGATAGAAAACCTGGTCTTGAGCAAGAATGTTCTGAATATTCAATTTGAATTGAGCGCGGCCTTTCATGAATGACTTGGTGATCTGCAAATCAAGGAATGTTCTTGCTTGTTCCCATAAGTCCGGTTCATTCACGTTTCCAACAATTGAAATACGCTGTCCTACACGGTTGATGTTCAATGACATTCCCCATTGATTACGTGGATTGTCATAGCGGATTCCGGCATTGAATACATAAGGAGATTGTCCTTGAAGTGGTCTTGAATCGGCAACACTTCCGGCAACACTCGAAACATCTACTTTGGAACGAATGATGGATAGATTGGAGTAAACCATTAAATTGTCAAAGAATGAAGAAGTATCCAAACCGAATATAGTTGAAATCAAGGATCTCGCTTCTAACTCCAGACCATAGTTTGTTGCTGATGCTACATTTTGGAATGAAATTTCATTGATAACGTCCGGACGGGACTTTTGCTCAATCGGATTAATGAAGTTTTTGTAGAAGATTGTTGCTGAGAACAATTGACCTCTTCCAGGGAAGGTTTCATATCTTAAATCCAAATTATGGATCAATGCACGTTTCAATGAATCATTCCCGGAGATTACAAAATTCGTAGTGAAATCATAGAAAGCAAATGGTGCAAGCTCCCTGTATTCCGGTCTGTTTAATGTTTGAGAGTAACTTAGACGGATATTTGTTCTTCTATTTGCTTCAAAGATGGCATTGATGGAAGGAAGGAAATCCAATTTCTTCGTATTGATTATCAAAGGGGTATTGTTGTCTTTTAACGCATTTAATTGTTGTTGGAAATATTCAGCGCGAACTCCATAAATGAAACGGAATCGTTTACCGAATCGATTATCCAATTGAAGGTATGTGGCATTTAAAACCGATTGTGCGGTATATTGATCAGAGAATTTTGTTCCATCTGTCAATTTGAAACCGCCTTTCCCTGGATTTCCGTTAGCTCCCGGCTCAATTAATCCCATGTTTTGAGAAGAGAAGATTTGATCTTCCGGAAGGTACAATAGACTTTCGTCAAATTGAACATTTCCACCGGTTACACCGTAACGCGTATATCCTAATTGACGTGCTTCGAATTTTCTGTTACGAACCTGGCTGTAAACTCCGATTTTGAATTCGCTTTTGTATTTTCCGAACAAATCTGTTCCATATGCAAGATCCAAACGGCCGTTTACCGAACTCTCCTTGTTGTCGGAGAAGAACATTCCACCACCGTAACTTGGACCAACATTCGTGTAAGAGATATTTGCCACGTACATCGTGTCTTGTGGATTCGGGTTACTTGGGTCGATGATATATTTATTGCGTGTATAAATAGAACGACTTAAGTTCGGAACCACCCGGTGAACATTGCTGTATCCAGCCAACCAATTCACTTTGAATCCTTCAAGTCTCAAACCGTGTTGACCTTCCAATTGTCCGGAATAAACCTGATCTGATGTGAACCAGCGTGCATTTGAGCGCAAGATATTCGGATTGGACTCCAAAGGATTGATTTCTCCGGTTCTGTTAATCAATTTATCGGAAGAGTTGATACTGTAAATGTTCTTGAAATTGATGGTGTTTCGTTCATTGATCTTGAAAGCAAAATTCATCAAAGCTCCGGCCAATAGATTGGTTACATTGTTTTTGTCCAAATAGTCGTAATCCACTTGCGTTGATTGGACTGAATTCGGATCAGTGCTGTTCGAATAACCGCGACGTACCGTTTGATTATAGCTAAAGCTTTTGCTATATGTCAAAGCTGCAATCATACCGATCTCACGTTTCCCGAATTTTTTGTTGAAACCACCGGAAACCTGAAGATTTAAGTTGGGTAAAAACTTGCTGTCAGTTGTTCCCCAATTGGTGGATACTTCTTTAGCTAATTTAGCTTGCTCATGAATATTTAACGGGTATTCTGCATGAGCCGGTACGGCTGAAGGCATTTTCCGGGATCCGTCATCGATTCCCAACCAATCCATTTTTCCTCCTTTATAGGAAGTACGGTCTTTAAATGTGGTAATCGTGTTGATTCCGGTTCCGACCTGGAAAGAGAAGAAGTTTTTTTCGGGAATACTTTTCGTATTGATCTGGATCAATCCACCCGCAAATTCTGCCGGTTGATCCGGAGTAGCTGATTTGGTAATTGTCAGGTTTTCCAACATGTTTGCAGGGAACATATCAAAGGAGAATGCTTTTCGGTCACTTTCCGAACTTGGAAGCGGGGAACCATTCAGGAAAGCTGCATTGTAACGGTCATTCAATCCACGGATAACGGCAAATTTGTTGTCCTGGATACTTGCTCCGCTCACCATTTTCAATACATCACTTGTATTGTTTGCTGTTGAACGTTGGATAGACTGGCTGGACATTACATCACTGACTCCGATAGCGTTTTTCTGAACCAATACAACTCCTTGATCTGTGTCAGTGATCCGTTTGGCTGTAATGACAACTTCTCCGATCGAATCTTCTGTTGGAGGAGCCATTATGACGTCAATAGATGTAACCTCTCCGCTTTTAACTTGGATGCCATTTACAACTTGAGTAGGAAATCCCGGATATACGATTTTTACCGTATATGTTCCTTTTTCCAATTTGTCGAAATTGTAAATACCTTCAATATCAGAAAGGATTTTTTTACTTTGTTCAACCAATTCAACCTGAGCAGAAGGAAGGCCTTCTCCTGTTTCCGAATCGATAACTTTTCCTTGAATTACTCCGGTGTTTTTGTCTTGTGAGAAGGCAAAACCTACAATCAATAATGAAACAACGGAAAGAAATAACTTCATAGCTCTAATTTTGCTACAAAGGAACTGCTATAACGTTATTCTAAATTAAGTGTAAAATTATTGGATTGTGAGGCTTGTGTAAATAAATTATTAAGTCAGTTAACATTAAATTAATAGTGACTAAAAGGATTTTGTTCCGGATCAAAAATAGCTTTTTATGATGAGATCATTTTCAGCTTCTATTATTGATTTGTCGATTTCATAATCGATTTTTTCGTGCTTCCAATCAATCGAATCTGTTGATAGCTCATTAAGTATTTTATTTGAAATGTTGTTCTCTTTATAAATAGTGGATCCATAGCTTCTTGTTTGAAGTATCGTTTCCATCGATCGATTTTCCGTGTTAATTATTTTTTCAAAAACGATGTCTTTCAGTCCGTGATAATACAACCAGCAGATCTCTTTTATCTTTCCATCCGGGGTTTTATATAAAGGAGCAATCCCGACAATCCTGGAATCCATAAAATTGAAATCGTTCCGGAAGAAATAATCTAATTTGATTCGGTAACCGCAAATTTCTTTGTCTTCGTCCATTAGTTCCCGAGCGGAAGTAATTTTGTTTTGAAATTGATCATCTGAAAAATAAAGTATCTTATCCGACTGCATTGAATCCAGAAACTTGAAAAAGTTGAAATCAGGTGCTAATCGAAACTGATTTGCCGGAATATCTCTGTAGATGCGTTTGGTCCATTCTACGTGATGCTCTTCAAGCGGAAGCTGGAATAATTTATCGTATTCGTATAAAGGAATTGCTAAACTGGTTGTTTTTCCATTATGGGTTTCCAGGGTTGTAAACTCGGTATTTGACCGGTAGTTTATTTTGGCGATTAGCGTTCCATCTTCCGAATAGAATTCCCAGTTCCCAACGCGTTGGTTGTGGTTGATTTTTCCTATAGTTTTTTTGTTCCCGTTTGGGTAAGAAGATTGATAATCCGTGTTAAAAATTCCATGTGAATAATCAGGTTGTGAAAATGAAAGATTAACGTGTGTAAACAACGCAAATAAGTAAAGGGTCCATTTTTTCATACGCTAATATAAGTGCTGTTTTTTATTCGGTTACATCAATAGATCGCTTCAATAACGAATTGTTGGTTGTTGAAAATTACCTCGTCTGATTTTTTCTTATGAAGCAATAATTGACCAAGCGGGGCACCCAAACCGATTCCTGCAATATTTTTTCCTTCAAAGGAGCAGTTTCCAATTGGAATTCCCAACAAGAAGAATCCTTTGTTGGTTTCAATCAGTGCACCCAATTGGGCCCGGGTCATTTTTTCAATCGATAGGTTTTCAACCAAGCTTTTGATTCGCAATTGTTCGTTCAATTGGGTACTTAACTTCCCAAGCTCCTGCTGAGCCATCTCACGTGAAGTTTCAAACTTATCTCCTGCAGAACTCTTACTGTCTTCGGAAATGTCCTTTTGAAGATCAGCAATATCCGACTGTAATCTTGTAATCTTTTCAGAAAGCGAATTCGAAAGGTGTTCAAAGAATGCTTTTTTGTTCATGGTTTTTATAGACTTGAGACATTAGACTGAAGACCTTAGACAGATTTCATAAAGTATTCAGTCTCGAGTCTTACGTCTTATTCATATATAATAAAGTGCTTATTGAACAATTCGATGAGCTGGTTTCTGACGCTTTCCTTGGAGAATTGCATACCGAAAGAGCGCAGGAAATCCGGATCAAATTGAAATTTCCCATTCATCATATCCAAAATGGCATGTTTCAATTCTGCAATATTGTTGTGTTCGATTTTAATCCCAAGTGAATCGGTCATATTTGCTGCTATACCTACAGCTGTTGAAATAACGGGAGTACCGGTTAACCAGGCTTCTGCGATAACAATACTGAAAGTTTCATACTCGGAGGTCAGGATAAGCGCATCATGCTCTTTGATAAGTTGGCTGATTTCTTCCCACTCACACGGACCAACGAAATTGATCGCTTCTTTGCAGCTGTTTAATTTTAACCATTTCTCCCATTCATCAGTACTTTGGTCGGAAACAATCGTTAAACTGATTTTCTTACCGGATTCCAGGTAAGCATTCAAAAAGCCATCAAAGAGTAAATCGGGATTTTTGGTGTTCTTATCCAGCGTCGAAATATGAATGAACTTTGTCCGATGCAAAGGATTCGTTTCTCTCAAAGAAAATAAATCTTCGTCTACAAAATTCGGGATCACCTGAATTTTAGTAGTGGGGAAGAATGGTTTCATATCCGTTCGAAGCACATTTGAAACAGCTACAATTTCACTGGTATGCCTGCTTCCGCGTTTGATGACCTGCTGATGAAGGGAAATAAAATTTTTCCGTAATTTTTTGCGATAGTAGGACCCATGTTCCATCACAATCAACGGGACGTGAAAGTAACGCTGAACACGTGCAAACTGCATCGCTCTGGGAAGGAATACATGTGCGAAAATCAGATCGATGTGATCCAGCATCAGCAATCCTTTCCGTAATGCTTTGCGTTGAAGCCACCAATGAATAAACCTGTTTTTTGAAATGTGATGATAGATACGGATGATTCGTAAATTATCAAATTGCTGATCGTCAACTTCAATGGAACTGCAATTTTTGTCTCCCATCGTATGGAGAACGGTAACTTCATAGGTATCCGAGAGCAAATGTGCAAAACGCTCAACGAAATTTCCTGCATACGGATCTACCCGTGTAGGAAACCATGAACTCATGATAAGAATATGTCTTTTCGTTTGGGACATAGGCTAAATTTAGCGGATTTTTTCACTAATTGCGCATGACCTTCAAAGTTTTTGTATTGTTTTCTTTACAGATTGTGAGGAAATAAACGCCGGATTGAAGACCTTTTAAGGAAATCTGATTTCCAATTTGTTGGAATGGAACGCTTTGACCTTGTTGGTTTTTTAATTCAAAAAGTTCATTTCCCTGTAAATTGGAAATAAAAATGATCTCATTTGCCGGATTTGGTGAAATTTGAATGGTTTCAAGAGATTGGTCATTTACACCGGCCACACAATTCAATCGATTCATATATTGCCAGATCGTATCATTGTACTGAGTTGCAATCAAACTATTTCCGAGACTTCCTCCCATTCGAACCAGGATTAGCCCATCGGATGGTGAAACATTGATAATCTGCCCGTTTTTCCCTTCGGCTGCATAGACATCATTCGGCGCATTCGGCATTAAACTTCCTGTGAACACGAACTGGGATTGTGGAATCATGTAAGAAGCTTTCCCATTCAACCAAGTCAGGTAACCATATGAATTATTGATAGACTGACTGCTATTCCGCATTTCATTGAGATATGTCAGATCGGGAAGTACGGGGTTTCCGTTCCAGTATCCATCCTGGGAAAGTAATAACCCGAAACGAGCCATTCCTCTTGGTTTTGATACATATACGTTGTCGTATCCGGATTGAACATACAAACCCGTCAGGCCGATTTTGGTTCCTATTTTTTGATTCACCCAGACATTCAGGCTCATTCCTGTTGCTGATTCAATGACGGAGTCGAGCAGGGTATAAGGACCATTGTGGTAAGCCCAACGTGTTCCGGCAGGTGCCTTATAAATCAGGCAAGCAGGATCTGTACAGTGGAAATCAGGAACCCCGTCATCCAAACCGGTTGTCATGGTTAATTGGTGTTTGATGGTAATTGCTCCTTCCTGTGTCGGAGTCAAACTCGTCCAACCGGTTCCAAGATAATCACTTGTAGGATCATCAATGTTCAGGAAACCTTCGTTTTGTGCAATACCAACTGCATAAGCTGTCAGTGTTTTACCTGCTGAATTCCATACATGAAAACTATCGGCCGTAAATGTCCCGAAGTATTTTTCCAGAACAATTTTTCCATCTTTTAAAACAAGAAATGCGTCTGAATCTCCGTTTTCAAGCCAATCATACAGTTTGTTGATCGAATCCTGACACCATCCTAAAGTCGCGGGATCGGTTGTCGACCAAGTTGTTCCTGTAAGTGGAGGGAAGTACGTTTGAGCTTTCAGATTTGAAAACCCAAGGATGCAAGTTAGTAGGAGTAAGGTGTATTTCATAACGATTCAAAATTATGAATGCAATTCCGATCACGCACATGCGGGATAGGAGCAAAACTTTTCTGACTCTAAGATAGCACTTTTTCAGTTTGGTTTAAACCAACACTTTTTCATAAATCGCTTCCAATTGTTTAATTGCAAAATCGATTTCTTCTTTTGTGGTATATCTTGAAAATGAGAAGCGTGCATTGGGTCTTGAATTATCGGCTCGAATTCCCTCCAATACATGAGAACCTTTTGTTGCACCTGAAGAGCAGGCTGAACCTCCGGAACAGGCAACACCTTGTAAATCCAATGTAAACAAAAGCATTCCTGATTTTTCTGTTGCAGGTAAACACACATTCAACACGGTGTACAAGCTTTTTTCAGGGTCAATTTCGCCGTGGAAAGTAACATCGTTGAGCGTTTCTTTCAAACGTCCGATCATGTATGATTTTAAACCTTGAACATGTGCCTGGTGTTCTTCCAAATCGGCATAAGCCAGTTCGACCGCTTTTGCCAAACCGACAATTCCGTAAACATTTTCTGTTCCTCCACGCAAACCTCTTTCCTGTGCACCGCCATGAATCAGGATATCTGTTTTGATCCGTTTATTTGCATACAAAAAACCGATTCCTTTCGGTCCGTGAAATTTATGTGCTGCACAAGTAATAAAGTCGATTCCTAATTTTTCCAAATCAAAGGCGTAATGTCCCATGGTTTGAACCGTATCCGTATGAAAATAAGCGTTGTATTTTTTGCATAATGCACTTACTTTTTCAATTGGTGTCAATGTTCCGATTTCATTGTTTGCATGCATCAGGGAAACCAAAGTGGTTTTTTCATCTTTCAAATAAGATTCCAACTCATTCAAATCGATATTTCCTTTTGTGTCAACAGACAACCAAACTGCTTCGATGTGTTCTCTTTCCGCCAAATGCTCTATCGTATGACAAACAGCATGATGCTCAATCGTTGTGGAGATTATGCGCTTTACACCTAATTGGTAAACAGCAGTATTCAATGCGATATTGTCAGCTTCCGTTCCTCCGGACGTGAAAATCAATTCATTTGGGGAACAGTGCAACTGCTTTGCAATAGAACGTCGGGATGTTTCAATCAATGCTTTGGTCTGTCTTCCATAGAAATGCGTAGAAGAAGGATTTCCAAATTCATTTTGTAAAACAGGAATCATGGCTTCGGCAACTTCTTTCGCAAGAGGTGTGGTTGCAGCATTGTCTAAATATACTCGCATCGACTTTTTTATTACAAATTTAATAGATTCAGAGGAAATGAATGAATTAATCTTTTCCGAGAAGGAATCGAAATGTTTCTTTTCCTTGAGGGGCTAAAAGTAGATTGGACATCAGTAAATGCGTACGTTCCAATCTTTTCTCTGTTGACTTGGCAGTCGATATGTGATTCAGGATATACCTTTTCATTCCCGGAGTAAGCGCATCAAACCGGTATTTCGACTCGGGAACCTGGATCCAATATTCCCGGATTTCTTCGGGAACCGGAACACCAAATTCAGACTCGTCTTTCTGTAGTTGAACGATTACCGGATCCCCTAAAGTTTTCCCGATCTTTTTCAGACGGTCCTTTTGAACTGTAATTAAGCCACTTCCTTCACCCAAAGCCAAAATTCCTGCTTGCCACTGAACTTTATGATCCAATGTAATCAGTAGGCGCTGGTTGAAATCCCCTTTTTCTTTTCTGCCGGGGAGTTGGGCTAAAATATCAGGAGTGATTTCTACAAACCAGTATTTCAGATAATCCAGTGCTTGGATGTCCGTTTCAAATTCAATCATCGGGTATTCTTGGAATGATAAAGATAGGAAATCGCTTACAATTGATACTCATTCTTATTTCTCCCACGGACGGGCACTGAAGAACACAGGGGTTTTGAACGTTCTTTTTACATGAAGCATCTATTTTTAATATTCATCTGTGCACTTCCGTGTACTTCCGTGGGAAATAAAAAATCCCCCGATGTTATCCGGAGGACTTCTCGTTGATTATTCAACCGTGAATCCTGTCTTTTGTGCGGTAGCAACCAAGGATTCAATAATTGCAGATCCAAGATCTTTTTTCGCATCCGATTCGTTGATTTTCTTCATCTCTTCTGCGATGTATTCCTCTCTTTTTTTGGAAAGATCACCAATCTGATTCTGATACTTGATTCGCTCCAGCTTTTTATTCTCGATATATTTTGTTTGTTCTTCTTTTGATTTTCCTTTCAATTCAGCGGGTAAATCCTCCGAACGGATGCTATCCAATTTTATGTTTCCCTGCTCGATTCCGTCTACCAGGTCCCAAGAGGCATTTTTATAATTGGATTTCGATTTGGCTGCAGCCCGTTCACTCATTACAGCATACCCCTTCGAACTTGCATTTTGGTCTTCTTCTGCTTGTTTCTGAAAGCGGTATGTACCATTCATTCCATAACCGACATATGTTTTGTTCAGGGAGTCATTTACGGAGATAATTTCCTTGTCATAGGGTGTATCGATGTGTTTGATTGCGTCGTTGGATTCAATGTTAAAGTAAGAACCTTGTGTTTGCTGTGCTCCGTCGTACCAAAATTCCTTGACTCCTTGATCATATGCTCCGCAATAGATCGTATTTACTATAATGTCTTTGCTTGCTGCAATTTTCAAGATTTTCTTGTAATCGATCGGGCCTTGATTGAACGGCTCATTTCCGGCAATATACACCAAACGTAAATCGGTGGGTTTGGCAGACCATTTCAAATCGTTTATGGAAGATTCGATTACTGCTGCGCAATACTCGGTTCCACCGTTGGTTTTAAGGGAGAAAAGTTGACCTGAAATGGAATCCAGATCTGCGATGAGGTCAGTTCGCTTACGGATCCAATTCGGAGTTTTGATTTCATCGTTTCCATAATCATAAAGAGCAATCTCCAATTGAGGGGCTTTTCCCTTATCCGACATTTTGGAAGCCATGTTGACAATCTTCCAGATAGTTGATTTGGCTTGTTCGATCAAACCGTCCATACTTCCCGAAGTATCGAATAGAATAGCAATTTGAATTTTACGGGATTCATCACTCGGATGAAGCGGTTGCGCAAAAGAAAAAGAACTGATGCAAATGAGTAAGCTTGATAGTATTGTTTTCATGGTTGCTGTTTTTAAGCATTACAACCATGTTTGAAAAAAGTTCAGGAGGTAAATCGATTAGTCTCTAAATCAGTCATTTGAAATTGGTGTTTGACATTTTTAGGATCAATCAAAGTCCCGATTTATTTTAAATGCTTCATTACTTCTTCTTTTTCAACAAGCCCTGTAGTTGTCCAGGTCATTTTTTTGTCCTTGTAAACTTGTAATACCGGGATTGTACTTATTCCTAATTCCTTGCAAAGCTCCTGATTTTCCTCCACATTGATTCGAATGACTGTGACTGAATTTTTCAGCTCTGTTGAAATTTCATTCAGATAAGGCTCCATTTTTTTACATGGAACGCACCAATCAGCGTAAAAATCGATCAAAATTAGTTTATCCGAATCCAAAAGAGCATGGAAATCTTGTCCGGTCATACCTGTTGACATCACTTGATTGTTCGTTGTTTCAGGAAGGCTTTCACTTCTCCATTGCATGATTCCTCCTTCGAGTTCATACACTTCCTTGAAACCTACGGATCTCATTTTATCGGCAGCAGCACTGCTTCTCCCACCACTCAGGCAATAGACAAAAACAGGTTTCGATTTATCTAAAGAGGTGATTTGTTGGTCAAATTCGGTTCCGTTCCAATCATAATTCCGGGCATTTTTAAGATGTCCGTTTGAAAATTCTCCCGGCGTGCGAACATCGAGAATGATTGCATTCGGTGAATTATTTATTTTTTCTGCAAATGTTTTTGCGGGAAGAGTATATTGGGTTTGTCCATTGGAGCAACTGAATAAAACAGTTACCAGAAGGACGATTGAAAGTATTTTTTTCATGTTAGTTCTAATTAGTTGAGTGGTTTGCCGGATGATTTTTCGGGTCTGACTTCGCAGTTTCCACCGTAACAATTTCCACTTGCACATCCGAATGAAAATAACCCCATGGAGGCAAAATAACTGCCAAACAGGACACCGATCCATTCTTGTCTTAAAGCCGACTGAGTAATGATGATTATTCCCAGGATAAGAAATAAGGCTCTTGTGAGTGTCCAGTTTTTTAAAATGCGTTCTTTCATGCATTTGGATTTTAAGGTAAACCCCGCCAAGCCCAATACTATCAGGTAAAATTGAGCCTGGCAAAATTCACTTTGGTTGAATCAATTAGCGGATCTTGTTTTGTAACCCATACCAGCCACCGCCATTGTGAACCTGTGTATAACCGTTTGATTTTAGAATGTTTTTTGCAGAGGCACTTCGCATCCCACTGGCACAACAAGTAATAATAGGTTTGTCTTTGTCTTTTAGTTTATTCAAATTACTTCCCAAAGTATCCAAACTGATATTAATCGAACCTTTAATGTGTCCACCGGCATATTCTCCTTTGCTTCGGACATCCACAATGATTGCACCGTCTTTTACTAATTGTGCATAATCTGCTTTGGGGCCAAAACCCAACAATTGTTTGAGTGAATTCATCATTTTTTTAACGTGTTTGAAAGTAATTGACATCTAACCAGGATCCGCCGTTATAGCATTCAATTCCTTGTTGAGATAAAAAGTGAGTAGCCTGTCCGCTTCTTCCCCCGGAAGCACAGCAAAGGATTAAAGGTTGCTCTAAATTTTTCACTTCGTCTAATCTGCGTTCTATTTCCTGCAAAGGAATGTTGATTGAATTTGCGACATTTCCGCCTCTAAATTCTTCAACCGTTCTTACATCTACAATGGTACCTTTTCCTTCTTTGATAATTTGTTCCGTGCTCATTTGATTTTCATTTAAAAAGTTTTGCTGCTTCATTCAGGTTATTAACTATTGAAGCTTCGTGGATTTTTTATTTGATGAAAGCAAAGTTATAACCTTATTTTATCAATTTGAGTGACTTTTGTTACACTCGGAACTATTTTTGGAACCGGATTTTAAGAAGTCTTTCAAGACAAAAATCAAACAATAAAAATAACTGTTCAGCAATCCGGTGTTACACAAGCGTTACTTTATTTCGCCCCAACTTGACTAATCCCTCATCTTCCATGTGTTTTAGGAGCCGGGAAACAACGACGCGGGCAGTTCCCAATTCATTCGCCAATTGTTCATGCGTTACAGAAAGTGTTTGGCTGTTCGTTAATTTGCATTTTTTTTGAAGCAGGTTCAAAAGACGCTCATCCATTTTTTTGAAAGCAACGGCATTTACCACTTCTAATAATTCCTCAAATCGTTTGTGGTAGAGCCTGAAAATAAAGTCCAGCCATTCGGGATAATCTTTGATGAGTAAACTGACTTTGTCGATAGGAATAAACAGAATTTCCGTGTCTTCTTCCGCAATTGCCTTGATCTTGCTGGTATCCTGATGGATTCCTCCCAAAAAAGACATGATGCAGCTTTCCCCTGGTGTGATGTAATAGAGCAAGATTTCTCTTCCATCTTCATCTGTTCGCATTACTTTGATACTTCCCTTGGAAACGATTGGAATGGCTTTGATATATGCATTCTCATTCAGGATGATTTCACCTTCCCGGAAAGTTTTGGCAAAACCAAGATCGGCCAATTTTTCTCTCAGTTCCTTGGAAGATTTGAATTCGGATAATGCATTTGACTCCATAAAGTAAAGTTACTATTTAACGACTTGTTTAGGATGCTGCATGGTAAAGTTTTCGTTTCCTTCTGCAACAACAGTTTGTCTAAATACTTTTTGCCGGTCTCAGACTTGATTCAAGTTACTTTTCCAACAATTTCTTTCGCTGAGTGCGTAATTCCGTGAGCAAGGGCTCCAAATCCGGCATTTCTTTATTGAATTCAATAGTAACGCGCTTTGTCCCGCCGGTTGTTTTGATTTCAATGTATTCAGACCCGCCATCCGCGCAATCCGGACAACCGTAGCTTTCATTCAAATCCTTGAATTTATTCCAATCGATTTTACCGAAAATGTTTTTCCAACCTGTGGAATTCTTGAAATTCTCTACTTTGACCGGGTTTTTTGCCGAATCGACACTCACTTCAAAGTAATCTGTCCTGTCCGGATAAAAAACAACTTCCTTCCGGCAATAACCTCTGCAATGACCAAAATTGGTACCATGAGTTACACTGATGATCTGGTTATCAGAAGCTGCCGGTTTTGTTGTGCTACAACTAAACAGGATAGAAGCTGAAAGGGCAATAATGAAAAGGAATTTCATAATTCAAATTTTTAGTGAAAGTAGCAAGAATTTTGTCAGTGTTATTTTAATTTCATGGTACTTGAGAAAGTAACAAAGTCTTTTAGATCACTATCGTCTTCTGAATGAGCAATTCCACAGAAAATAATACTTATGCCGTTCTTTTGTCTGGAGTTTGTTGATAGATGATTTGTTATTCATTTGTTTTAATTGGTAATTAATTTCTTCGTACAAGAAACAAGGTATTGTTTGTTTTCACAGAATAGATATTCTTTCCGTCCTATTGCTGTTCCTTTATTAATGAATTCTACATATTCTGAGTGGCATGTAGATATTTGAAATTTAAGCTTTTGAAAATGATAGACCGGATGATGAATACCAATTGCGATTTTAGAAGTAATTGGAACGTAATGACTGATATCATCTTGGAATTTTAGTGAATAAATATTCCCATTTAGATCTCTGCTAAACCCGGGAGAATCAGAGCAAATGAATAAATTCTCGTGATCTCTAATCTGTAGGATTTCGATTTTATATCCTTTAAGTTTATTTGTCAGAGTCTTATGGATATCACTCTTTCCCTGATATTGTTTTAATAAGCTTATATTATGTAGTTTATCTTGACCATTTTTTGCTAAGTACTCTTGGCGCAATCGATCAACGATCTTTTCTATAATTTCCTTTTCTAAAAAAGGAAATTTTCTCTGCATATTAGGAACTGCTTGATCAAATATTTTTTCAATTTGCTTCATATCAAATGAATTTCGAAAGACAGGATTTCGACTTGTCATACTAAGATAGAATTCAGGAATTTTAGAAAGAGTACTTTCATGAACTTCTTCTTGTTCAATTTGAGAAATTAAATTAGAAATAAAATCTTTTTCATACCAGAAAATAGATTTTTCAATAAAATCTTGTGGTACCTGATTTTCTTTAGCAGCATTCTCATGAATATCATAAAAATCAAAATCGTAACAAATGGAGTTGATATTTGATAATAGTGGATTGCTCCAAGTTGATTTTTGATTAATGAATTTTGTTTTAAACAAGTCCGTTGTGCTTTTAATGCAGAAGTTTTTCAAGTATGTCCTTGGTACAAAATGTTGTCTTTCATTATTCATTAGTTGTAGATTATTTAATTACACTGGCTAAATTGTCTTTTCAATTTCCCATTTAATAATTTGCAGCGTTCCATTCCAATAAAACTCCAGATGCTTGTAAATTTCAAATGTCGGAAAGTTTTCTGCCGCTATTGTTAACTCAGTATGATTTTCCCTTGGGGATAAGTGGAAAGAAATTGTCGTGTAATTCTCCGACACATCTTCCAGGTTTGATAGTGAACTCAAATATTCATACTGAAAAATGTGGTCCGGTTCGAGTTGCAGAATCGTTCCTTTATTCTCAAACGGCACGTGATGAAAACCTTTAATGATAAAGGGACTTTCCACTTTCCAATCGCTTATAATTTCGATCTTCATTTCTTCATCACCCATCCATCCCATCATTAGTTCCGTATTCGTCAAATGCTTCCAGACCTTTTTGGGTGAAGCTTGAATTAAAATACTTCTTCCGATGCGCTGAGGATAATCTAATAATTCGTGATTCGGCATTCGTAATTCGTAATTATTTTTGGTGATTATAACTCAAGCTCCGGCTTAATTTCCAGGATCCGTTTTCTAAGATCCATAAATGGGTGAATTTCGCAGTGCTTGCAAATTGTTCTTTTTGTCCCTGAATGGTTTCATAGAACCGGTGTGTTCCATGTTGAATGGCTCCATAGAGTTTCCCGTTCTCGTAAAGCGGGAAAATTTCAGTGCTTTCGGGAATCAATGCTCTTCTTGATTGGTAGGCCGAAGGATCTTTACACAGCCCTGTTTTTAAATCACTCAAGAATTTTTTCTTATCCGAAGTTCCACTGATATCATGGAAAAACTCAAAATCTTCACTTAGTAAAGATTCGAACCGGGAAATGTCGCAGGTATTGAACCCGATAGAGAAAAGCAAACTGTCTTTCGAGAGAATGGTTTGATACAAATCCGAATTCGTTTCAACCTGCGCAGATGCAAAACAAGTGATACCGGTTATATAAAAAATGAATAAGTATTTCATTTATAGTTTGGTTATCTATTGCTTAAAATTACAGATATTCTTTTTTGCATTATTCAATTGGTAAATTAACTTCTCAAATTCGCAATTCGGCATTCGGAATTCGTAATTTTGTATCATGTTCGTCGAATCCCTCTCGTTAGTCAATTTTCGCAATCACAGTGAAGCTGAATTCCAGTTTGAAAGTGGAGTGAATTGCATTGTCGGGAAGAATGGGTCCGGGAAAACAAACGTATTGGATGCCGTTCATTACCTGAGCATGTGTCGTTCGTACCTGAACCCGACAGACAAACAGAATATCCGCTTCAACGAACAGTTTTTTGTCATCCAGGGATGTTGGATAAAGGATGACCAACCTTTCAACCTGTATTGTGGCGTAAAAGCCGGATCCAAGAAAGTGTTCAAGAAGAACAAAAAGGAATACGACCGTTTGGCTGACCACATCGGTCATTTTCCGGTTGTGATGATTTCTCCTTACGATACGGATTTGATTTCAGAAGGAAGTGAAGTGCGCAGAAGGTGGATGGACGGTATTATTGCGCAATTCGACCATGAGTATCTGAGCGATCTTCAACGATACAACAAAGTACTGGACCAACGCAATGCCTTGTTGAAACTGCAATTTGAAAATGGGTTCTTTGAACGTGAATCGATTGAGATTTGGGATGAGCAACTGATCCGGTATGGAACTGCAATTCACAACAAACGCGTTTCATTCATTGAGGCCTTTATCCCACTTTTTCAGCATTACTATAAATGGATTTCACAGGAACAGGAATCTGTTTCCCTGAGTTATGAATCCAAATTGTCAGAAACGGATTTCAGGACCCTGATCCAGCAGGCCTATCCGAAAGATATGCGGGTTCATTACACGTCGGTTGGAATTCATAAGGACGATATCACTTTTCTGTTGGAAGGGTTACCCATCAAGCGTTTTGGTTCGCAAGGTCAGCAGAAAAGCTTCCTGATTGCTTTGCGTTTGGCTCAATTCGATTGGCTGAAAGAGCGTTTGAAGCAAACCCCGATCTTATTGTTGGATGATATCTTCGATAAATTGGATAACTTGCGTGTGGCACAATTGATGGAATTGGTTTCTAAAAATACCTTTGGACAAGTATTGGTGACTGACACCGATGAAAATCGCGTTTCTGCTATTTTTGAGACAATTCAAGTAAAACCGAAATTAATTATTTTTAATTCTGAACTGGTATGAACGAGTGGGACGAACGCAAGAGATCCGGAAATGCACAGCCAATGAAAGAATTGGTGGATAAACTCATGAGTGCTTATCAATTACAGGGAAAACTGACGGAAATGGAAGTTTTGAATAAGTGGGAGGAAATGATGGGGAAAGCTGTTTCCACGCGGACAACCAATATCCAGATCCGATCTGGAGTTCTCATTGTTGCCTTGAATTCCTCTGTTATGCGCGATGAATTGTTGCATGGAAAACAAATCATCATCGAACGCGTGAATCAAACTGCAGGGAAGAAGATTATCCACGATGTGTGGTTTGAATAATTCCGAATTCCGAATCAAGCCTTCTTACGGTTCGCCATTTGGCAAACAGGCAAATTGGCGAAGTTAAATCGGAATGATCTCCATCCCTTACAATTCCCATTCGTAATTGGCATTCATAATTCGGAATTAACTAAATTTGTTGGATAAAATTAGAGCTCATGTCTGTGCATAAAAATGTAAAGCGTGTCACAACGAACGTTTTACAAGAAATGAAAAATTCCGGAGCGAAAATCTCCATGCTTACCGGGTATGACTTTTCCATGGCCAGAATCATTGATTCTGCAGGAATTGATATCATTTTGGTGGGCGATTCAGCTTCAAATGTCATGGCCGGACATGAAACGACACTTCCGATTACTTTGGATCAGATGATTTATCATGCCGGTTCGGTAGTTCGTGGTGTGGAAAGGGCTCTGGTTGTGGTAGATATGCCTTTCGGTTCGTACCAGGGAAATTCCAAAGAAGCCTTGTCGAATGCGATCCGGATCATGAAAGAGTCGGGTGGACATGCTGTGAAACTGGAAGGTGGAATTGAGATCATTGAATCCATCAAACGCATTTTGACGGCCGGAATTCCGGTTATGGGGCATTTAGGTTTGACTCCTCAATCTATCTATAAATTCGGAACCTATGTAGTTCGTGCAAAAGAAGAAGCAGAAGCCCAACGTTTGATTGAAGATGCCTTAGCTTTGGAAGAAGCAGGATGTTTTGCCATTGTTTTGGAAAAAATTCCGGCAGCCTTGGCAGAAAAAGTAGCGAAATCGGTTTCGATTCCGATTATCGGGATTGGAGCAGGAAATGGGGTGGACGGCCAGGTTTTGGTAGTTCACGACATGCTTGGGATCAACAACGAATTTTCGCCAAGATTCTTGCGTAAATACGCCAATTTGTATGATATTATGCTGGATGCAGTGAAAAACTACATTGAAGACGTCCGAAGCGGCGATTTCCCGAATCAAAACGAACAATACTGATACATGGAGCAAATTCGTCCGGAAGACGTTCTGTATGAAGACAATCACCTGATCGTGGTGAACAAGCATGCCGGGGAAAATGTACAGGGAGATATTTCGGGTGATTTTCCGTTGGTGGAAAAAGTACGTGAGTACATCCGACATAAATTCGAAAAACCCGGAAATGTCTTTTGTGGGCTGATTCACCGTTTGGACAGACCTGTTTCCGGTGGAATTGCATTTGCAAGAACGAGTAAGGCATTGACCCGAATGAATAAATTGTTTGCGGAGAAACATCCCCGGAAAATTTATTGGGCAGTAGTGGAAAAAGCTCCGAAAGAGAAATCAGGAGCCTTGATTCATCACTTGGAGCGTAACGAAAAGCAAAACAAGACTTACGTATTTAACGAGGTTCGCAAAAATTCCAAAGAAGCACGATTGAAATACCGGGTTTTAGTGAGTTCGGATAATTATACCTTATTGGAAGTCGAGTTGGAAACGGGGAGACATCACCAGATTCGCGCGCAGTTGTCTGCAATCGGCTGCATCATAAAAGGGGATCTGAAATACGGTGCTAAGCGTTCAAATCCAGATGGTTCCATATATTTGCATTCACGGGAATTGGAATTTGAACATCCGACGTCGAAGGAAGTAATAAAAGTAATAGCGCCGGTGCCGAAGGACAATTTATGGCAATGGTTTGAAACTGAAATGAAAAAGTCAAAAAAATGAAATTAGTTCCAATCTTTCTACTCTTCACATCTTTCATTTTTGCTCAAACGAAATCGTATTATTATCCGGTTGAAACTTCTTTGGAGGACTACTACATTACAGCAATCGAACAGGATGTGTTTGGACGGTTGGTCCTGGGAACCGATAAAGGTGTTTTTAGCTTCAACGGGTTTCAGTCAAAACAAATTGCCTCATCCAAACTCTATTCGAAAGATATCATACAACTGTTGAAGTTGAAAGATAAATTCATCGGCTTGAACAAAACGGGACAATTGTTTGAAATCAAGGATGATGAGGTTGTCCTGATTTCCTTGCCTGAGATTAAGAATCCCATCTTCAGGTTGGAAAAAACAAAAGAAGGAAACCTGAGAATCCTCTGTTCGGATGCAGTGTATCAATTTAAAATGAATCCGTTTTCGTTTCTTTCCAAAACCACAATTCCATTCTATGAAAAAGGAAAATCAGAGCTGATCGATTATTGTGAAAATGATAAAGGGCGTTTTGCTTTACTTTCCAGTAATGAATTGGTGGATGTAAACGACCAGGTTTCCAGGACACTTCCGGGAATGAAAGGACGTTGGTTGATGGAGCAGAAAAACAATGTGATTATTTTTCCCGCGAAACCGAATTCGAATATTTCACTCCAATACTCAAACAAACGATTTAAAAACCTGAACAAACTGATCGGTGCATTTAATCATTCGATTCAGAAAGTGGTTCGTATTGATGAGAAAATGTACTTGCTTTCCGAAACAGGAATGATTGTTTTGAAAGTCGGAGATATGCGGGTGAAGTCAATCATAGTAGGGCTTCATGTGACTGCTGTTTTCCAGGATCAGAATAAGAATATTTGGCTCGGCACCAAATCGAAAGGATTGTATTGTATGCCGGCCGGAACGTATAGATTATTGAATTCGACGGAGTTCAGTTTCCTGGATGTCTACCACAATGAAATTATGGCCAGAAGTAATTCCGGCGAAATGATGATTCTGAATAAGTTTGGGAATAAAGTACGGAATACAGTTCAGAAAAGTGAATCGAAACCGGATACGAAACAAACTAAAATTCAAATGCCGTTGATATTGGCGGATGAGTTTGTCAAAGAAATTCTTCCTTTGAATACAGGTAACTTTCTGGTGGTTTCATCAAAAGGGCTGTTCAGTATAGAAGCAAAATCAATCAAGGACTTGCGGGAGAAACTGTCAAAAGGAAAGCCACGTACTGTTATTTTGGAAAGTCCGGTGAAACTGTTTCAGCAATCGGATTCGAGTGAAGTGTTGTTTTCGAACCTGGATGGATTGTTTTCCTTGGATCTGAATACTTTACAATATCGATCCATTCGCTTTTTTAATGAGACAATTGATCCTTCTCAGATCCTTTTCCACAAGCGCAGTTGGTATGTCTTAAGCTCCGCAAATAAGATTTTCACTATCCGAAACGGAAAGGTGATGCACGAAATGAATTTCCGTGAGAACGGAAGTAATTTGTTGGTTTCCAAGCTGAAAATTTACAACGACCAATTTTATCTCCTCTCGGATAAAACACTCTACAGGACGAAAGATCTGAATGGTAACCTGGAGCGCCTGGAAGAGCTTTCACGCATGAATGACTTGTTTCTCCGGGATTTTGTGGTGCTTGACGGCAAAGTCTATATTGCTACGCAATTCGGTCTGTTCGAATTCAAATGGGAAAAAGTAGAAACGAGCTTTCCGGCATTCATTTTAGGAAAACTTACCGGTAACCATCAAAAAGGAAAATCCAATAAGTTTGAAGCTTCCAACACGGAAGTGAATATTCCGTATGAATTGGTTGAGTTGATGGGAAATCACCCGTATCAATTGCAATATCGCCTCGTTCGAAATGACGAAAAAGATCAGACACATTGGGCCAATACTTCATTGGGATTGACGAAGTTGACTTTCGAACATTTGAGTTCCGGATCCTATAGCCTGGAACTGCGTCTGTTTGATCCGGGAACCGGCCGGTTTTCGAATCCGCGCAATACGACTTTCAGCATAGAATCCTACTGGTACAAGGATCAATTGGTTTGGTTTATTGCAGGGATTTTGATCGGCTTCTTTGGTTTGCTCTATTTGAAACGGAGAAAACGATTGAAAAAAATGGCATTGAAGTAATCCGTTTAAAGCGAACTTATGAGAAAATTACTACTACTTGCATTTTTTTTTAACCTTTTTTCATTGGGTGCTTATTCCCAGTGTGATACGAATAAGATCAATCTGCGTAATGATGCTGTTCTGGATTTATGCTACGAGAATCCCAAAGCCGCTTTAAAGGAATGCAGGCAAATTGCAATCCAGGCCAATGAATGTGAATTTTACATTGGTGAAATCCGGGCGTATATCCGGATAGGGATTGTCTATGACGTACTTTCCCAAATCGATTTGTCCATTGCCAACTATAAAAAAGCTCTTACAATCGCCAAAAAACACCGTTACCTCAAAGGAATTGCTTCTTGTGAAAATAACCTGGGACTCATCTATTGGCGAAAGAACGATTTGAAGCGTGCTATCCAATCGTTCCATAAGGCCAAATTGGTTTTCGAGAAGATGGACGATTATATCAATGTGGGCGCAACCCAAAACAACCTGGGATTACTTTATGAAGAACTGGATGCAAGCAAGACCGCGATGTATTGGTACCACAAAAGTCTTGCTTCATACAATCGTGGAGGTGACAGAGACCAGATTTTGGATGTTTATTCCAATTTGGGAACAGCTTTCAATGTTTCCGGGACAAAAGATTCCAGTTTGTATTATTCCGAGCTGGCAATCAAAGGATACAGAAGAACATCGAATAAATACGGATTGGCCATCGTATTGTGCAATAAAGCAATGGTACTGGAAGATTACAAAAGATTCAAGGAATCGGAAGCAATCTATCGTGAAAGTGCGTCGTTGGCAAAAGACATTGAGAATGATTATCTCTATCTTAGCACGGTGATCAATTGGGCTCAGATTTACAAGGATCAGGGAAATCAGAAGGAAGAAGAACGCTTATTGCTGGAAGTCTTGCCAATCGCTGAAAAACTTCAGGCTTACGAACAGTTGTATAAAATATCCAAAGCATTAGGCTTGATTTACCTGGACAGGAAGGACTATCCAAAAGCAAAGGATTTTTGGAAGAAATATGAGCGATATCATTTGAAGTATTACAAAGAACTCCGGGATCAAACTATTGCCAAAACCAATGCTGTTTACGACATCAAATCGGAAAAGCAACGTTCAGAGCTTTACCGGAAAAAGAAAGATACGGAATTAAGGGAACAACAATTGAGCAGGAAATTGGAGAATACTTATTGGATCGTCCTGGTGGCCATTTTATTCCTGACGGTTCTTACTTTGATTTTCTATTTCGTACGGCGTGCCTTGAAGAAAGAATTGGTCACGCAGCAACAAGTGTTTCAGGCAACGAATGAGGAGCGGAAGCGCATTTCCTACGATCTGCATGATTTGGTTGGTTCACAGTTAAGTTTCGTAGTCAATAATCTCGAATTACTTTCACATAACGACAAAGAGAATGAGCGCGTAAACAGGACGTTTCTAATGAGCCAGGAAGCGATGAGTTCCCTGCGCGATACTGTTTGGGCCCTGCATTCTGAAAATATGTCTTCAAAAGTCTTACTGAGTCGTATGGAGAACGTTGCCAAGAAATGGCTGGAGGACAATTCAATCAAGGTGGATTTCCATGTGGAAATAGAAGATAGTGAATTGGATCCGGGAGTTTCCTTGCACATCATGCGAATTTTCCAAGAGGGAATCAGTAATGTCTACAAGCATTCCAAGGCTAAAAAAGTGGAAATCTCCCTGATTGAAAATGGGGAGTTTTTGGAATTGACAATGGAGGATTTCGGTGTTGGTTTTGATGCTGAAGTGAAACCGGATTTTCACTATGGACTGAAAAGTATTGAACAACGTGTAGCCAAGATCGGAGCCACTTATTCTATGCAGAGAAGTACTCGTCACAGTGGGATGATCCTCTCCCTGAAATGGAAGAAAAATAGCACAATTGCGTAATTGGAAATTGCCGTATAATTCCTCACATTTGTTGCTATGGGAATCTGTCCAATAGGAATTGTCGATGACAAAGTGTACAATGTGCAAATCTTGACCGAGAAGCTGGAAGCTAAATCGGGAGTAAAAATCACGATGACCGCCTTTAACGGACAGGCGTTTCTTCATATTCTTCCAACCTTGGGACCGCTTCCTGAAATCATTTTCATGGATATTGATATGCCGATCCTGGATGGAATTGAAGCAGTGAAGCAAGCGAAAGCATTGTATCCGCAAATCCATTTCATCATGATCACCGTGTTTGATGATGAGGAACGCATCTTTTCGGCAATCCAGGCAGGTGCAAGTGGCTATCTCTTGAAAGATGAATCCATTGCAAATCTTCATTTGGCAATTGACAATGTTTTGGAATTCGGAGCTGCTCCTTTGGCTCCGGCCATTGCAAAAAAGGCGTATAATTTTATCCAGAACCAAACCCGTGAATCTGCTATACAGGAATCATCACCACTTAGTTCGCGGGAAATGGATATCCTGAATTGCCTGGCACAAGGCAAAAGCTATACAATCATTGCAGAAGAATTATTCATCAGCCCGCATACTGTCCGCAAACACATGACAAATATCTACGAAAAGCTACATGTGAACTCGAAAGTAGAAGCAGTTCGACTGGCGATGCAGAAGAAATGGGTATAAGGGAATTATCAATTATGAATGAAGAAATTATCAAGAGTTTTAATCTTGATAATTGATAATTTTTCCAATTGATAATTAGTTAGAATCCACTGAATTCCTTCGGACATTGATAACGTCTTTTCATGCTCTTACTATTGACATTTTTGGAGAATAAGACCTTATTCGGAATTTCAAATAACAAGGAAAGTTCATGACTTCCGTAACTGCTTGTTTTCAAACGGGAGATCGTCATATCAAAATTGTAAGTCACACGCCACAATGTTTCATATTTGGTTCGCATGTTCAATCCAAGCGTGAAAATGAATGAATCATATTGTTTGATATTCAAAGCGGCAGTCCGGTTCCTGAACCAGATTCCGATGATGAAAGGTTGACTGATGAAATTACTTCCGACACTGAATGTCCTGAATTCATTTTGCATTTCGAATACTGCTCCGGGAGAAACTACAAAGTCATTAAACAATAAATTCGATGAGGCATGGAATACCAATTTGAACGGCAACTTGTCACTGTCAGCCAGGAATGCATCTTTCGGTTGGGATAAATGATGGATGGCTCCACCAAGCGTAGCATTGAATCTCTTGAACGAACTTCTTTGTTTGCGGGTCGATCCGTTGAAACGAGCTACTAATCCTGCACTGAAATCAGCATAGGAAACACTGTTGTAGTTGGGTCTGTTGAAATTGCTTTCCTTGTATTTTCCCATCGTTTCGTCCAACTGGTCTGAGAAGGTCAATTTGGACCAATCTATATTCTTAGTAACAAATCCACCGCTTACACCGGCTTGAAGGATGAAATTCTTGGTGTCGACAGGTCGATAGGAATAGTTGACATAACCTCCGGCAGTTCTCAAAAGAGCTTCTCCGCCAACATCGGAATATGCCATGATTCCAAGTCCCATTTTGTACATCGTCTGTGCTTCGGCAGAAAACGAAAATGTATTGAATCTCCCTGGAATCGGTCCCCAAAGCGAACGTGCATTCAAACGGACAGCAATTCCATTGTTTACAGCAGTCATAGAAGGATTGTAGTAAACAGGATTATTATAGAACTGGGAGAAATTGGGGTCTTGCGCGTAACTGTTTCCCGTTGCGATAACCAATAATATGTATAAAAGCAGGATTCTCATAACTTATCGGATTACGGTTACTGTTCCTGATCGTTTGATCCTGCCTTTCGGATATTCTTTACCTTCCCAAACATCCGCATTTTTGAAAGTGGCGCTTGCTTTCCAGACATATGCGTCCTGCTGTACCGGTTCTCCACGGTATGTTCCGTCCCAATATTCGGTCGGTCGCCCATCAGCGTCCAAAGCGGTTGTGGACCAGATCAGGTTTCCCCAGTCATCGTAGATTAATAATTCAAATTCCTTCATACCAACTCCTTTCGGAATGAAATTCGCCACCTCAAAGTCGCTGTGTCCCGGACTCATTGCATTTGGGATGAACAATCCGTAGAAGAAATCCACCGTAATTGTCTTAACGATTGTATCGGCACAACCATAGTCGGTAGTAGCGATCAATGTAACCTGGAATTCACCATCCTGTTTATAATGTTCGGTTGGATTTTCTTCCGAAGAGTAATTCCCGTTTCCGAAACTCCAGGAGTAATAATCTGCCAAACTGCTTAGGTTGGTGAAATCCACTATTCCACTCAGGGGTTCCGGACCTTCCACATTGATGTAACTGAAATCTGCAGTCGGTTGAGGCATTACGGTGATTGAAGTGCCGGCAGAAATCGTGTCGTTGCAACCTCCATTCCCATAAGCAATGAACGTAACCGGGTATGTTCCACTGGCGGTAAATGAAGTTTGGACCGGATTCTGTGTCAGGATAATCCCATTGCCAAGGAACCAGGAAACGGAATTGGCAAATTGGGTGTTTGCCTGCAGTAATATTTCTTCACCTACGCACAATGAATCGCTTGGGAGAGTGAAGGAGGCACTTGGCATTTGGTAAGATGAAACCGGTTTTTGTATGCTGTCGATACATCCGTGAATAGAAGTCCCGATCAACGTGACGGTATAATTTCCAACCTGTTGATAGGTTGAACTTGGACTGGTCAGAGTTGAAGACAGCCCGTTCCCGAAATTCCAGATATAACTTGCAGCATTGGTGCTTTGATTGGTAAAGTTTATCACAGTTGGCTGTACGCAAGGATCAACCGGTGTGGAAGTGAAATCAACTGTTGGCAAAGGATAAACAGTAACCACTTGAGTTGCAGTATCAGCACATCCGATATTATCCAATACGATTAATTGTACCGCATAGGAACCGGATGTCGTGTAAGTGTAACTTGGATTATTCTGAATCGAAGAATTCCCGTCACCGAAGTTCCAAATATGATTCACAATACCGGCGCTTGCGTTATTCATTTGAACAGTTAATGCTGCACAACCTGCGTTCGGTCCGAGCGTGAACTGTGAATTGGGACCGGAATTCACCTTGATAGTCTTAGTCATTTGTGTCGTACACCCATATGTTTGGCTGATTCCGGATAAGGTGACAGTATAAAATCCAGGATTGGAATAACTGTGGCTTGGATTTGTTAGTGTAGAGGTCGTTCCGTCCCCAAAATCCCAATTGATGGAGGCTATTCCAGTACTCAGATTTGTAAATGCAAATACTTCGTTAACGCAGACGGAATCCAATGAAGTGAAATCAATCTGAGGAAGTGGATGAACCGTAACAATCGTTGTAGCGGTATCGAATCCGCAACCGGCAGCGAAAAGAGAAACAACATACGTTCCCGGAGTCGTAAAGGTATGAGAAGGGTTATAAACACTTGAAATGTTCCCGTCACCGAAATCCCAGGAAGAAAAGCTCGCCCCTTGTGAAAACTGTGTCAGGTTAATTGTATGAGGAACGCACCCTGAAGGATTATCAATGTTGAAAAATGCATTTACCTGTGGAGGAAGCACCGTGATTTGATGTTGTATGGTATCCGAACCGCATTCGTTGCTTACAATCAGCTGAATAGTGTAAGTAGTGTCTTGTGTTCCAGTATAAAATGTGTGCTGAAGCGTTGTTCCTGAGGTATCGGAAGTTGTTCCATCTCCAAAATCCCATTCATAGGTGTCCGGTAAACCGAAACTGTTGTTCACCATATCCAGTATGAGTGGGGTACAAAGAATGTTGGTAGTAGTTCCGAAAACAGCTGTCGGTGAAGGCATTACCGTAACTTGCTTGGAATGGCTGCTGGTTCCGCAGAAATTGGTTAAGCTCAAGGTTATTGTATAACTGGTGTCCGTATAGCTACTAGCTAGATAAGTTTGTGAAACAGGAGCCGGATTGGTACTTGTTTGTCCATTTCCATAATCCCAATTGTAAGTCAAACTTTGTCCGAGTGATAAATCCGTAAAATTCACCGACATGGGTCCGCAGGCAGAGTCGGGTGTCAGGCTGAAGTCTGCAACAGGAGGGATCCGAACCTCAATTTGATGTGTAATGGAATCCAGGCAACCGAATGAAGTGGTTACGAGTAATTCTACATCATAGAAACCGGAAGTGCTGTAAGAATGAATTGGATTAGTTGTTGTAGCAAAGGTACCGTCTCCAAAACTCCAATCACTCTGGTTTGCCAGTGTGCTGGTATTTGAAAAGAGCTCATTGGTCCCGATGCAAGTAATCGCATTATATGTGAAGTTTGCCGTTGGCATCGGATGGACAATAGCCAATAAGGTATCCCGGTTAATACATCCGGTAAGTGGATTTGTGAAGGTGTAAATAATCGTATTATTTCCAACGGGAGCTATTCCCGGATTAAAAGTTCCAAGGACAACATCCGTGATTCCATTTCCATTCCAAATACCACCGGTAGGACTTCCTGAAAAGTTAACCGGGCTATCACTTGGACAAAATTCGTGATCGATCCCAACACTGACAATTGGCAATGGGTGAACCGTAAAGAACATGGTGTCTCTTGTCAGACAGTTTCCCGCTCCATTTGAAATGACCAAAGGAAAAGTTCCCGCATTGGTCGGATTGAACAAACCACTGGTATTCACAAAACTTCCTGTCCAGGTTCCTGTGACCGGGGTGCCGTTCAATTGTATATCGGGAGCGTCGATACACGCTTCCAAATCCGGACCGGCATTTGCCAGAGCAGGATTTACGACCGTTACAACCCGGGTATCTGAATTGACACAGCCATTCGCATTGGTGAACGTATAAGTCAGATTGAATGTACCGACAGAACTTGGTGTAAAAGATCCGGAAGAAGTAATTCCTGTTCCTGTCCAGGTTCCTCCTGTAGGAGTCGCATTAAATTGGATTGGAAATGGTTGATTGCATAAAGTGGTATCATTTCCTGCGTTTACCACAGGTAATGGATTTACCGTAATGATAAGAGCATCCGTATTGGTACAACCATTTAAGTCTGTAAATGAATAGGTAATCGTCTTGTTTCCTGTTCCTGCTATCGAAGGAGTAAATTCCCCGGATGGATTCGTGATTCCTGTTCCGGACCAGGTTCCTCCGGATGGAGTTCCTGTCAGATTCTGGATCCCGGCATCAATACAAATACTGAAATCTGTTCCTGCATTTACTATGGGTAGCGGATTAACGATGGCAACCAAAGTATCCCGCAATAAACAAACTCCCGATCCCAAAGTATAAACCAGGTTGAAACTTCCGGCAATAGTCGGATTGAAAATTCCACCGGGAGTCGTAAATGAACCGGTCCAGGTTCCACCTGTTGGCGTAGGGGATAAGGTGACGTTTGGTGCGTCAATACAGACACTGAAATCAGGGCCGGCATCTGGTTGTGTCGGACTTATGATTGTGATAATCCGGGTGTCGCTGGCTGTACATCCATTTGCATTTGTGAAGGTGTATGTCAGGGTGAAATTTCCTGTTCCGGCAGGCGTAAATAGACCGGCAGGAGTTACATTGATTCCTGTCCAGGTTCCACCGGAAGGAGAGAAGCTTAATTGGAATGGATTCGGTTGGTCACAGGCAGTGGTGTCGGGTCCTGCACTTACAATTGGCAAAGGGTTGACTGTTACAACCAAAATATCGGAAGCAGTACAGCCATTCGCGTTTGTAAAGGAATAGGTGAGAGTCTTGTTTCCTGTTCCGGCAATTGAAGGGGTGAATTCTCCTATCGGGTTTGTAATCCCAATTCCCGACCAGGTTCCACCTGAAGGAGTTCCATTCAGGTTTTGTATTCCTGCATCGATACAAACAGAAAAATTCGGACCGGCATCAACAATTGGGAGTGGATTCACTGTCATGCTCATGGTGTCTCTCGACAAACAGGTTCCTGTTCCGAAAGTATAAACCAATAAATGGGTTCCGGCGATATTCGGAGTGAATACGCCGCCAGCTGTAATACTTGTTCCTGACCAGGTTCCACCGGTTGGAGTCCCGGTTAATGTAATCGGAGCTGAACCGAAGCAAGTGGTTGAATCGGGTCCTGCAGAAGCGGGTGTCGGATTGACAATGGTTACTAAGACAGTATCTGTGTTAGTACATCCGTTTCCATTGGTGAATGCGTACACCAAGGAGAATGTTCCTGTTCCATTCGGGGTGAATATTCCTCCGGAAGTCACATTTGGTCCTGTCCAGGTTCCACCATTTGGAACAGGAGTCAATGTAAACGGAATCGGCTGATTACAAAGTGTCGCATCCGGCCCGGCGTTTACAAGAGGTAATGGATTCACTGCGATTAATGCGGTCGTAGAACCGGAACAGGTTCCATTGGATCCGACGATCGTATACGTTTGGGTCGTGGTTGGATTTGCTGTTACAGTAGCCGTATTTGTTGCTGACAATCCTGTTGCAGGACTCCAGGTGTAGTTAGTCGCTCCCGAAGCAGTTAAAGAAACAGATTGACCGTTGCAGATTGTTGCATTCGGAGGTGTTACTGTAATTACCGGAATCGGGTTCACTACCAAGGTGACGGATGAACTGGGACCGGTGCAGCCGGCTAATGTACCAAAGACAGTATATGTTCCTGCTTGGGCGGTCGTAACATTCGTTAGATTAAAATTTTGTTGGTTACTGGTGAATGAATTCGGTCCGGACCAGGAATAAGTTGTTGAAGCAGAGGCATCAGATGTGAAATTTGCCGTACCGCCAGCACATACCGGACTATTGACTTGTGGGTTAAGTGATGGAGGAATCGGTCGAATGATTACCGAAGTATTGGCGGTTGTCGTTCCACAGGCATTCGTTACAGCAAGAGAGATTGGGAAAGTACCGGCTGCCGGATAAGAAACCGATCCCGGAATGAGTGTTGTTGCATTTGTGGGTGATCCACCGGTAAATGACCAGGAATACGAATCGGAGGGTTCCAGACAATCATTGACAACGGCAGTCGGACTGACACTTAATCCAGCGCAGACACTTGGCACCGTGTTGATTGTAACTTGCGGTGGTTTTTGAGCGACAATTGCTTGGTTTGCAATGAAAGAACCACAGGAATTGGTAAGCGTTAGTCGGATGGTATAATTTCCGGGTTGCGTAAATTGAATCTGGGGATTGACAGACGAAGCTGTTGTTCCACCGACGAATGAAAAGGTTCCTGAAGACGGTAGGCATGGACTTCCGTTGAAAAGAACAGTCCAAACCCGGGTTACATTACAGGTGTTTGTCAAATTTGATGCATCTGTCACTTGTGCAATGAATGGGATGCATGCAGTTGTTGGTGTAACTGTAAACGAAGGGGTTGGAGGATTCTCAATACAGACTGTTCGTGTGATAACATTCACGCTACAGCTGTTTGTAGTCGTCAGTGTGACCGTATATGTTCCCGGAGCCGAGTAAATATGTGTTGGATTCGTAGCCGTTGCAGTTGTCAAGGTTTGCCCATCACCAAAATTCCATTGGAACAATGTGCTGGAACTACAGGCACTATTGAATCCGGCCTGTGTCGTGTTCAGGAATAAAACAGGTGAACCGACACAATTGTTTACTGCAGCAGGATTGAAATTAGCCACAGGACCTGTATAAACACGGATAGGTGAAATAGATGCCTCACTGCTGTCACATAAATTGATTGCCTTGATCTTAAATACGAATTGATTTCCTGCTTGCCCGCATGAAGATGTAGAGTAAGTATGGCAAATCGTTGCCGGTGGTGGGTGGGAAAGTGTATCCTTCGGAGATCCGTCACCATAGTCGACCACATAAAAAGTTGTAGGGTGATTGGAGGAATAGTTACTTAAAGGAAAACAAAGAGTGATAGGTCCACAACCGGTTGTTGCTCCGGGATTTGCTGCACCGATTGCAGGATTGGTAATGTTTGCAATGTTGTATGAAACCGTTTGGACACAGCCGTTATTTCCGGTTACGGCGTAGTTTAGAGTGAAAATCTCTGCTGTTGTATAGTTATGTGCAACCCCTGATCCCGGAAAAGTACCTGAATTGAAATCGGGAGACCCATCTCCCCATTGAATGGTATAGTTCGATATCGATGTAGTGGATGAAGCATCAAAAACAGTCAGTGCGAAGTTTGAACCGTCGCAGTTTCTCATTCCGGCTATCGGATCGATCAAAGCCGGATTTGGAAGTGCGTTGACAGTGACCGTTTGACTGAAACTAGCCGTACATCCGCTTGAGTTGGTAACCACTAGTGTAACTGTATAATTTTGTGAACCTGCTCCAATAGCATTGTATTGATGGATCGGATTGACTAGGTTGCTTGTATTTTGACTGCCGGAACCCGGTTCGCCGAAGTTCCAGGAATAAGTTAGTCCGATTCCTGATGAGGTATTGGTGAATTGAATCGGAATGTTTGAGCAACCGTTGTTTCCAACCAGGTTAAATGAGGCGGTTGGAGGTGGGACAACAGAAATAGTTACATTGTTATTGTCCGTGCAACCTAAAGATGAACTGACAGTAAGTGTATAAGTCTGATTCGCAGTTGCTGTGAGAGTTGGATTGGGGCAATTTGTACAGGAAAGTCCGGTTGCAGGAGACCAGGAATAGGATAATGT
This sequence comes from uncultured Fluviicola sp., assembly GCA_965650135.1. Lineage (GTDB taxonomy): Bacteria > Bacteroidota > Bacteroidia > Flavobacteriales_D > Crocinitomicaceae > Fluviicola. The sequence goes on along the minus strand of CBFGNC010000010.1, from coordinate 28,451 downwards.
CCCGGCGCCGGTTCCTGCCGGTATTCCTCCCAATTGAATGGAGGCACCGGTACAAACTGTTGAATCAGGACCTGCATCTGCATTGCATTGTGCAAACAAATCAGTTTGAACCAGCAAGTACAATGTAAGAAGAAGAAGAGAGAGCTTCATTTTCATCTGAGTAGTTGGTACAAAGGATGAAAATAAATTCCAAACCTCAAATACCTCAATTGTAGTAATAGTAATTGTCTTTCAAACTATTGGTGGCTAATTTATGGATTTAAAAGTAAAAAAGAAAACATTCCTTGGAAAGCAAAAAAAAAAATCCCGAAGCGATGGGTTAACATCTGCTTCGGGATTTTTGAAGTATCGAGTTGACTATTCTTAGTTGATAGTCAATTTTTTAATTGTTTTGATTCCGTTAGCAATTACAACTACATTGTAAACACCAGCGTTGAAATCAGAAACATTCAATGTTTGGGAAGTCCCTGAATTTTGAGTTGTCATTACAGTTCTTCCAGCCATATCAACAATTGAAATCGTTTCGTTTCCAGCTAAACCGGAGATAACAACTGACTCATTTGCAGGGTTCGGGTATAAACCGAATGTAGCTTGATTATTTTCAGATACACTTAAGTATTCATCTGGAACAACACTGCTCAAAACAATATGTTGTGTAGTTGGTGCGCCTCCTGTTCCGATTGTAATTGTCAATGTAGAGTGAACTAGTAGCGGAAGATAAGGATTTGTCATATCGTAGTATTCATATTGAGTACGTTCCATCAAAACATTTCCAAATGTAGGGATAGGAATCACTGCAGTTGCCTGATCAGCCAATTTAAAACGTGTAACGTTTGCAATTGTTGTAGCAGCGTTCAATTTTAAAGTCCCTTGTCCATCAACAGTTGTTGTAACTGTTCCTGTAGTTGATAATGTTCCGAAAGATCCGGTAATTGCATTTCCAGCAAAAGCATCTGTTTGAGTATTGGTAATTGCAAACGGATAGTTCATGATTAGTGCATCATCCGTACCACCTGAAAAAACAACTTTAACCGTACCAGCTAAAGCTCCACCGTCGAATACAAATCCTTGCGAGATTCTGGAAGAGGCAGAAGAGGTATAATAAGAAGTCATGAATCCTGCAATATCCACCGCCCAAGTTGAGGAAGGATAATCCGCACTGTACGTGGAGGAAGCAGCTGTTTGAACTGAAACAACTTTTGTCTCACCGGAGATTCCCGGAGTTGTGCTATAATCCCATGTAACACCTGTTCCAGTTACCGCAGAATAATTTGTTGCATTTGAATCCAAAAGGTACATAGTCATACTTGTACCGATCACCGGTTCATTTGATTGTGTGAACTGACCGAAAGCAGCTCCTGTAATTAAGCTAGTAGCTAAGAGTAAATTTAATTTCATAGTTTATTTTTTTTCTAAATTACAATTTTACAAGTTTACCGATTCTATTTTTATTTAAATGGTAACGTTTGTTTACTTATTGAATACATTTTTAACAAAAAGGTTGGAAAATCATTATTTTTCCAAATTACAGCATAATGACCAGGCCGGTGCGTAGGCTGAATAAATTTTGCAGGCGATAGCGCGACATTTGAAGTTTGTATTCCTCATTGTGATCGTTGGAGTTATAGGAATTATTACTTATTCCTAACAGATTATCTGCGATTAATTCTTGAATTGGAACGTTCAGGTGGACGTATCCCCCAAAATTCCAGGCAATGTTCTTGGAAATCGCTAATCGGTATTCTAAACCGTACATCAAAGTCAGATTGAATGAGAATTCATCATCAAATTTGAGTCGTTGATTGCTTATTTGTATGGAATCATTGTAATAGGTATAAGAATCATATGCAGAAATGGATTTGTATGTTCCCGATTTTAACTTGGAAAGCTCAATACCCAGCCCCAGTACGTTGACAAGACCAACTGGCATATTTGAACCTCCTGAACCGATTTCGATCCGTGGCATGATTCGTAAGGTTGTATACTTCACACGGCTATCATATCCGGGAATGTAGATGTAATTTCCCCATTGATCATAACTTTCCTTTCCTCCGACGTTTGTAAGGAAAATGTTTCCCGTGTAATAGTTGAAATCCAGAGACAAAGCTATCCGATCCTTAAGAACAATACCTAGATTCCCATATAAGCTATAATTGAACTGATCCGATTTGATCTTGTTTCTATAACTACTATAATACGCCGTGTTTCTTAAGTTTTTCTCACTTGAACTCGTGATTTTCAAAAGGGTATTGTGATGCATTCCTCCGCCAAGTTGAAGCATGAACCGTTTTCCATAGAAACCGGTTGTCAGGTTCTTTTTCTTTACCGGATCAGGAATACTTTTCGTTTGGGCTAAGGAATTTGCAGAATTCAACAGGGATACTGCAATTAAAAAGAATGTATTTCGTAACATATGTATTTAGTTAGTTGATTTGAAAATTTCGTAGAATTTTGATCCTAACAGAATTTTCGATGGTTTACCGCTTATCATGTACACATCGGAATAATCAGCATGTCCGTTTTTCAGATCAACACCAATGAAATTGATCAACGTTTTCTGAGAATCCAATAATTTACCCGTAAGAAGGATTAAAGCCATCGGTGGAACATACCAGGTTGCCAATACGGGTCTTGCAACCTCCATCGGGTTACTTTTTTTATTGTCGACATAGAAAATGGTAGGAATCATGATCACGTCCGAACTGTATTTTTTGGACATAGTTTCCAATTCTGAATAATCAATAGGGAAAAAGTTCACTTTGGAATACCCTTCGTTCTGTCTTAGGGCGGATTTGATATACATGAATGAGTTGATTCCTTCAATTGTGAGATTATTCGGTGCATTGTCCGTACTCAGGTTATATCCGTTATCGGCTGATTCTTCTAGAATCAGTTCGGTAGCATTCTCCTTGATGGATTCGGATAATTTAATGGTTTTTTTAGATGACTCCACGATCTCCACATCCGGGTCAACCAAGGCGATGCTTTTTGATTTCAGATCTGGAATTGCTGGGATCAATTTTGATTTATTGTCCTTATTGGCAGTATTGTCTTTATCTGCCAGTGATTTCGCATAAGCAGTTTTAAACGATTTCACAAAGCTGCTATCCGATAGAATATCATTCATTCCGTATAAATAATAAGTCGTCGAGTCGAAAACCTGGGCATCGATATTTCCATCTGCCGATCTTTTCTTCTTGATTTTGTCATACTTGGATTCAGTTGGTTTGGAAGCTTCCACTTTGGATAAACTGTCAACAGGAATCTTAGCGATTGAATCATTGTATGCTTTATTTTTGACAACAGCCTGATGGTAATCGTATTTTGAGAAGGATTCCAATGCAAATTGCTTAGTATTTGCTGCTGTTTCAACCATTCGGTCATAAATAGCTTGAATCTCCAAGTCTGAAGCATTTGCTGAACGGAGATCGTAAATTTGTCTCAATGCGATAGAAGCCAATTCCAATTTGTCCATTTTCTTCAACATGGCATGAAGGGTGGCGATTTCCCCTTCTTTATGCAATTTGGATTCGAAAGGTTTGGATAAAGATGCCGATTTTGTTTGTGCCAATGCCAACCATGTTTTCGCTTTCATTGTTGTTAAATAGGAAGAGTTGGGGAATTCTCTTTCCAGTACGAATACGGAATACAATGCATTGGTAAGGTCTAAAGCCAGGATACTGTTTCTGATGGATTCGAAACGTGCAATCGTTCTGATCTCAGTAAAGCGTTCTGCTCCTAATAGATTTGGGCTTCCGGACCAACCGGTTCCTTTTTCAAGGATATCCAGGACTTGTTTTTTCCGTTTTGAAATGTTTGGATGCGAACTCTTGCTGTCGTTGTAGTTTTCTTCGGCAGTTATTGCAAAAACCTCTTTGGGAAATTTAAAATTGGGTACATAAAACTCCTTTGAATTGAAAAAGTTCTCCGGGATTTTCACTTCATCAAAAGGAAGATAAGAGTACATCAGAACGTCGAAAGTCGGCTCGATCAAAGCCTCGTCATATCCTGCCTTTTTGTACAATTCAATTGCATCTGAATCGGCTTCCAATTCACGCTCTTTACTATAAGTGCTTAATTCGTAATAGTTTGCGTTTTTTAAAACGGTTTTTTGTTTGAATCGTTCCAATACGTGTTTCCGCTTGTAATGCGCAATTTCATGGGCAAGTACATAAGCAATCTGAGCTTCGGAGCTGACCTGCGATATCAATCCGGTTGTTACGAATATGATTCCCTGGTCAGTTGAAAATGCATTTGTCTCATTGGATTTCAGCGTGTAAAACCGAAGTGTATTGAATGTTTCGGGATCATCCTTCAACAAGTTTTTGGCAATGTCTTTTACATAAATGGAAATCGGGTCACCGAACACACATACTTCCGAATGGATGATTTCATCAATCGCTGAATGGATCCCGGTGTAGAATTTTCTTCTCAATGAGACTGCTAATTCCGGACGGTCGACTTTCATATCCCGATCCACTTTTTGATAAGTGGAAAGACTGAAGTCTTCAGGGATTGACCCGATTGATGTTAAAGTCTTGTAATGGTTGAAATCCGTTTTACCTTGTGCCGATAATCCACTATGGAATGTGATTGATATTAGGAAAGTCAGTATGAATGTTTTTTTTAACATAACCAGTTTTTTAGGTAATTGTGCTCAAAAGTAATGAATCTGATAAAATATCGGGTGGATATGAATGATATTTATCAATCTAGAGCATCCGTGCACAATTGGAAAACGCCAATCTATGTACGTATAGGAATAAATAATCGGTTCATTTATCCGGCCTCATAAACGGAATAGCAAGAATTATGTTTATCTCAATGCAATGCTTTAAAAAGCAATCTTTTGTCTTTCCTCAGCCATGGCTGAATGCTTTTTCTTTTTACTTTTGTTTCCCTTGCGAAATACTATGAAACAAAATTCACTCTTCCGAAAAAAAACAGTTCAGGATATTCTTGCCTCTACTCAAGATGGACATGCAGATGGACATGAAGCACTTGGAAGGCACTTGAAAGTAAGAGATCTGGCGGCTTTTGGAATTGCAGCAATTATTGGAGCCGGTATTTTCTCAACCATTGGTGAAGCGAGTTCCAATGGAGGTCCGGCTGTTATCTTTTTATTCCTTTTTACTGCTGTTGCCTGCGGATTTGCTGCTTTTGCATATGCTGAATTTGCTTCCATGGTTCCGGTTGCCGGTTCTGCTTATACGTATTCGTATGTCGCATTTGGAGAGATCATTGCTTGGGTAATCGGTTGGGCGCTCATCATGGAATACGCTATCGGAAATATTACCGTCGCTATCAGTTGGAGCGACTATTTTACCGGAATGCTGGAAGGAATCAATATTCATCTTCCACAATGGATTCAAACGGATTATCTTACTGCACATAATGGCTTCAATGAAGCTAACGCCTTAATGCAAGGAGGGAAGGAGTTCACGAACTTGGACAGTGGCTTACAAGCTGCTTATACCGCATGGGAAACTTCACCGACAATTTTTGGGTTTCACCTGATTTTTGACCTGCCTGCATTGTTTATCATTGTATTGATCACGTGGTTGGTTTACCGCGGAATGAAAGAAAGCCGGAATGCGAGTAATGTGATGGTAGTTATTAAATTGGCAATCATTCTTTTGGTCATCGCAGTGGGGATTTTTTATGTGGATACGGATAATTGGAGTCCTTTTGCACCGAACGGGGTTTCTGGAATCCTAAAAGGGGTTTCAGCGGTTTTCTTTGCATACATTGGGTTTGACGCGATTTCTACCACAGCTGAGGAATGTGAGAATCCCCAACGGGATCTTCCACGTGGAATGATGTGGGCAATCATTATTTGCACCGTTCTGTATGTGATTATCTCTTTGATATTGACCGGGTTAGTGAATTACAAGGTGTTGGCAGTCGGAGATCCGCTTGCTTTCGTTTTTCGGGAAATAGATTTGAAATGGATGTCCGGGATTATTGCGGTTTCAGCTGTAATAGCGATGGCTTCCGTTTTATTGGTTTTCCAAATGGGACAGCCTCGTATCTGGATGTCGATGAGTAGAGACGGCCTTTTACCGAAGAAATTCTCCAAGGTGCATCCGAAATACAAAACTCCATCTTTTGCTACGGTAGTGGTGGGATTTGTGGTTGCGGTTCCGGCATTATTCATGAATCTGACGATGGTAACGGATTTATGCAGTATCGGTACCTTGTTTGCTTTTGTACTGGTTTGTGGAGGGGTATTAGTGCTTCAGAACAGAACGGATATTCCAAGAGGAAAATTCAGGACTCCTTATGTGAACGGCAAATATGTGTTGCCATTCCTGGTAGTAGGAGGAGTCATTTTTGGATTTACCGAATACAAGACGGAATTGATGGGCTTTTTGTCGAACAAGTCCGAATTGAAAGAAACCAAGGACCTGATTGTTGACTTGTCAGAAAAAGAATCTGCTCAATTGAAAGAAAGAATTGATTTGGTTGATAAAGTGGGCTTGGAGCTTGTAGGATCTGATTTATTGGCCTATTTTGAACAGGCTCCGAAAATCGATTTGCAATCCTCGTTGAAAGGAATCAAGAACAGATCAAATGATTCATTGGTTTCGCAATTGGATCCGAAAACAAAAGACCACCTGAGACATTTTCTCGAAGGTTATGATGAAAAAGGATTCAAATTGATGGATTCGGATTTAGAGAAGTACTTCGGACAAGGTCCTAAGATTCCGATTGAACAGGCTTTGAAAACAATTGATGTCTCGGGAAAAAGACTGTATAATAGTGGTTTCTCTCATTTCGCCCACAAGATTCCGACTTGGATTTTTATCCTGTTCACCTTGTTTATCACAATTGTGACTATTCGTAGGAATTTATCTTTGATTCCTCTTCTTGGCTTGCTTTCCTGTTTGTACATGATGAGTCAGATTGAATTGCGGAACTGGATTGCATTCGTGATCTGGTTGTGTGTTGGATTGGTAATTTATTTCGTTTATAGCAGAAAGAATTCCAGACTAGGGTTGAAAGTCCAAAAAGTTCAATAGTTTAAACTTTCATAGGAGAACCTTGGTTCTGTTTTTGCCATTGTAACTTTTTGACAGTTGTTTCAGTCTTAGATTGTATAATTGTCGATCTGAATTCGCAATTATTAAATATATTCGTTCATTCTATAACTGATTGATTATGAAAGCTACTACTGTTACTTTTTTGTTTTTACTGAGCTGTCTTATTCTGGTTTCTTGTAAAAAGAAAGAGGTCGATCCCGATAATACTGGTTCAACTTATGCTTCCATGGAAGTTTACAAGGCTGATGCGATGGGGGTGATTTACAACCAGGCAACCAATAGTGTAGCATACAATAAACCCGATCCGGATGGAACGTATAAGATCTATATTTCCAATTTTGACGGAACAGGAGAAGTTCAGTTGACTTACCCGGCTTGGGGTTCCAACAGGCATCAATGGGCTGAAGAATGGGATCCGACCGGTCAGTACCTTTATTGTTATGTTGAAAAAACAGATTATGTAACGGAAAGTGATCACACACGATCTCCAAGTGATGCAATTCCGGGATATGGAGCATATACGGATTTGTGGATTATCAAACGGGATGGTAGTCAGGCCTGGCAAATGACAAATTTTGCCAATGATTATGACAAAGGAGTTATCCATGGAGCGATTTCGACTGACGGAACCATGTTCGCGTGGACGGAACGTATTCAGGCTCCCGTGTTTTTGGATTTAAACCTGGCAGCCGGAGCATATGTTTTTAAGGTTGCAGACGTGAGTTGGAATCCGGGTCCTGTTTTTTCCAATATCCGGACCTACCAACCAGGTGGTGGACTTGCCGGTGGAGAAGTGGAAAGTATCAGTCCGTCAAAAACCAATATATTGATTTACAGTACATTTGAATCCCATAACCTGGTGACAACTCCGATTTACCGTGTTGATCTGGCGAGCGGAAATACCACCAAACTGACAACAGAAAGTTTTTCCCAGGCGCCAACCTATACACCGAACGGGCAGCGGATAGTCTATATGTCAGGTGCGGGTTGCGATATATTCCCGGGACAACTTCAAGGTGCAGATTGGTGGGTGATGGACTCGGATGGAGGTCATAAAAAGCGTCTCACTTACATGAACATGAAAAATCATCCGCAGAGTGTGAATAGCTATCGCTTGGCTGGTACTTTATCTTTTATCAATGATTCAACCTTTATTGGAGGTGTTATGACACAATCACTTGGACTTGTCGGCTACAGCGCTTTAGTGAAATTCTGAATTAAAAATTGAGAATGGATAATTGAAAAAGATTTTGAATCTGGAGTACCTTTTAATAAATTGTGTAATTCCTTTTCAATTTTCAATTTTACATTTTCAATTAGTAGTATCTTTGTATTCGAAAAAAATCGCTCAATAGCATGTTTGATAATCTTACCGATAAGTTTGAACGCGCCTTTAAAGTCTTAAAGGGACAAGGACAAATTACTGAAATAAACGTTGCCGAAACATTGAAGGAAGTTCGCAGAGCTTTGCTTGATGCCGATGTCAACTTTAAAACTGCCAAAGATTTCACCGTTCGTGTGAAAGACAAGGCAATGGGTGCAAATGTGTTAACAGCGATTTCTCCCAGCCAATTGATGGTGAAAATTTGCCATGAAGAGCTGGTTGAGCTGATGGGAGGAAATGAAAGTGAAATTCAAATTCAGGGAAACCCTGGAATTGTATTGATGTCCGGACTTCAAGGTTCAGGAAAGACGACGTTCTCCGGCAAGTTGGCTAATTACTTAAAAACAAAAAAGAATAAAAAACCATTATTGGTTGCTTGTGACGTTTATCGTCCGGCAGCGATAGATCAGCTTCATGTTCTTGGTGAACAACTTGGAATTGAGGTTTACTCCAATAAGGAAGAGAAAGACCCGGTTAAAATTGCGACGGATGCGATCATTTTTGCTAAAAGCAAAGGATTCAATGTAGTCATTGTCGATACGGCAGGTCGTTTGGCAATTGATGAGATGATGATGGACGAAATTGCACGTGTCAAGCAAGCGATTAATCCAACTGAAACCTTGTTTGTGGTGGATTCCATGACAGGACAGGATGCTGTAAATACGGCTAAAGCATTTAACGACCGAATCAATTTTGATGGTGTTGTTTTAACCAAATTGGATGGTGATACACGTGGTGGGGCTGCTTTGTCTATCAAAACGATTGTTGATAAGCCGATCAAGTTTGTCGGGACGGGTGAAAAGATGGATGCGCTGGACGTATTCTATCCGAAACGCATGGCAGACCGTATTTTGGGAATGGGTGACGTTGTCTCATTGGTAGAACGTGCCCAGGAACAATTTAACGAAGAAGAGGCGCGCAAATTACAGAAGCGGATCCAAAAAGACCAGTTTGATTTCAATGACTTCCTAGGACAGATCCAGCAAATAAAGAAGATGGGGAATGTTAAAGACCTGATGGGTATGATCCCGGGAATGGGGAAAGCTGTTAAAGATGTCGATATTCAGGATGATGCATTCAAACACATCGAAGCGATCATTTATTCCATGACCCCGAAAGAACGTGCAAATCCGGCTTTGATGAATGGTCAGAGAAAAACGCGGATTGCAAACGGTTCAGGAACAAACATCCAGGAAGTTAACAAATTGCTCAAACAATTCGAGGATACGAAGAAAATGATGAAAATGATGAGTAATCCGAAGAATATGATGGGGATGATGAAGCAGATGAAGGGGATGAAAGGCGGAATGCCCGGAATGTAGTAAGAATGCAAGGTTTTGCGTTCCAATACAAAATGATGAATGCAGAATGCAAAACTGAATTCAATGATGATAGATTTCGAACTCACATCCAACGAACCGTATTCCATTGCTTTTCGTGAGCGTGGAATTCATTCTTTTAGTCGAGCCTGTGACTTTATAGCTAAGTTGCCCTATGGAAGAAATGCAAACCGGGAAGACTTTGGTTTGGTTCTGTCAGAAGGAAAAGGAACATGTTCTTCAAAACACGCTTTACTTGCTACCTTGGCCCTGGAAAACGGGCATGCCGAAATTGAACTGATTGCAGGAATCTTTCTGATGAATGAGGAAACTCACCCAAAACTGACTGATTTCTTTACAGATAAAACCTATCCGAATATCCCTGAATGTCATTGCTACCTGCGTTTTCAGGGTGAACGTTTCGATTTCACAGATGCATCCGATCGCTTGAAAAGAATTGAGCTTAAATTGGTTCGTGAACAACGAATTGATCCCAACCAGGTGAGTGACTGGAAAATCATGATCCACAAACATTATTTACAGGGCTGGCTGAATCGAAATCCTAATTTCCAAATGACTTTGGAGGAGATTTGGAAAGATAGGGAAGAGGTAATCGAATTGCTAAGTAAGTAATCCTAGTTTGTTCGAGTGCGTTACGGATTTGTATCCAATAGTATACGTGTTCGTAATATTGCGGAATTACGTCAAAAAAAATTGAAATATTAGTAATAAGGTATTAATCTAGTCCATCAATTTTTTTAACTCTTCTTTCGAACAAACACCAACTACTCGTCGTCCTTCCTTACCGTTTTTGAAACTGATAAAAGTCGGAAAGCTTTCAACGTGCAATTCTTTTACCAATTGAGTCTGAGAACCACCATCTACCCGGATAACTTCAATTCCTTCCAAGCTCAACTCGTCCAGGATCGGATTCATTTTTTTGCAAGGTGGACACCATTCTGCACCGATATCCACAAGTACGGTCTTATTACTTGGAAGTGATGCCTGGAACTCCGTTATACTTAGCTGGTTCACTTCTTTTTTTCCTTCAAGGGGCAGATCTTCCAAATTCCAGGCGTTAATTCCTCCCTGTAGATTGAAAACAGTTTTAAAACCTTCTTTTATAAGCCATTTCTGTGCAGCCGAACTTCTTGATCCGGCGAGACAATAAATGTAAAGTGGTTGTTGCTTGTCAAGGGAAGCTATGCGCTCCCTGAACTGATCCGGATTATTCCAATCTGCCTGGAAAGAACCTGCAATATGACCCTGATTATATTCATTGGATGTCCGCACATCCAAAAGCTGATTTTTTTTGTTCTGAACCGAGTCGTAAAACGATTTAGCATTCAATTCACCCTTTTGAGCGAATGAGCTCGATAAGAATGTTAAAAAAAACAGTAATGTAATCTGCTTTGTGAAATAATTAATGTATATCATTGATTGTCAAAGAAATATTATACAGTGAGAATAAGGGTTTGTTCGTTTATATTCCACTTTTGGAAACCAAATCCCCCATTCTCGCGTAAATGTAAGAATGTCCATTTGGAATAATTGTAAAAAACTGTTAATTTCGATATAGTTAATGTTAGAGAATCTTAATAATAAAGCTTATCAACACTTATACCCTATGCTTCGCAGATACATATTTTTGTTGATCTTACTTACCACATTTTCTTCTATAACCAGGGCACAGGATGTTTGGTTACAAAATCATTTTTCTCCGAACTCGGGATGTAGTTTGTCTACTATAGAGACAGTGACTGTTTTGGTCAATAATAATTCGGGGGTCATCATGCCTTCAAATACAATCCAGGTATATTATACAATTGACGGAGGTGCTACGGTAAACCAGGCGTTATCCTCCAATTTGACGGCGGGAGCATCTTGGAATTTTAGTTTTTCACAAAAAGCGAATTTATCTGCATGTGGTAACCATATCATGAAGGTCTGGGTGTCACGGGTTGGAGATGTAAATCACCTGAATGATACCCTTCAATGGTCTGTTCAAAATGATTGCCCGGTTGTTCCGGGAACGGTAACTTCAGATATTAGCGTTTGCCAGGGAGCAAATGCAGGGACATTGTCTTTGTTTGGTTGGTCATATGGAACAATTACTACTTGGGAGTCATCTACTAATGGCGGTTCCACCTGGACACCGATAGCCAGTTCAACTACTCCGTCTTACGCTTACAATAACGTAACACAGAACACGCAATATCATGTGTTGATTGATGGAGGTTATTGCCCGGATGATGTTTCAGGTTTTGCGACAATCACTATACAAACACCGCCTGTTCCGGGTACTATATCCGGTTCCGATTCCTTGTGTGAAAACGTTGCTAATGGTGCTTTGACTCTTTCAGGCAATTCAATGGGGCCCGTTCAGTGGGAATGGTCCACAACTGGAGGAGCGCCCTGGACAACTGTTACAAATACGACAACAACCTATAATTACACAGGATTAACAACCTCGACTTTTTATCGTGTGCTCGTGGATGGTGGAATTTGTAACGATGCATATTCGGATACTGCATTGATTTATGTTGATCCCGTTTATCCGCAAACTGTTTTGGCAGGGAGTGATTCATTGTGTATCACTAATGCAACCGGTTTTGTAAGTGCAACCGGAACATTCGGGACTGTACTGAACTGGGAATATTCCACGGATGGTGTCATTTGGACTGCGAATGGTAATACCTCAGCAAGTCAAGGTTTCACTAATCTGACACAAACTACTTTCTATAGAATGATTACCGAAGGTGGTCAATGTCCGGACGTAGTTTCGGATACCGCAATGATTTATGTGCAAGCCCTTCCGATAGCTCCTTCAATTGGTGCTTCAGATACCGTTTGTGCCTCTTCGGTGGTTGGGATTTTAAATATGACAGGGGCAAACACTTCGGTTTTGAATTGGGATTCTTCCGTTGATGGTGGAAATACCTGGACACCGATTACAAATACAACTACTTCTTACGATTATAGTGGACAAAGTGTAACAACTATTTACAGAGCACAATTGGATGGGGAACTTTGTCCGGATTATTACTCGGATACTGCAATTATCAAGTTGGATGCTACTCCGATAGTTGGAGTGTTGAACCAGAATGGAAGTGTTTGTGAGTTTAAATCCGAAGAATTACACCTGGTGGGTTCAGTTGCAGATTCATTATATTGGCAATATTCAACAGATAGCGGAGCGACATGGCAAACCATATCGAATTCCGATACAATCGATTACAATACCTTCCCGATTACGCAAGATGTTCAATTTCAGGTTGTAGCTATAAATGGAGTCTGTCCGCAGCAACCTTCAAATGTGGTTACACTAACGATGCTATCGGCTCCAATTGCCGATGCAGGTTCTGATACAGCTATTTATGTGGGTGAAACAGTTACCTTAAACGGTTCTGGTGGAATCACCGGAATCTGGCTACCGGGCTCTACATTGTCTGACTCAACAATAACGAACCCAATTGCAACTCCGGGTTCTACTACTGCTTATGTTTATTATGTAATTGACATTGCAGGGTGTGTTGGAAGTGATACGGTACTGATTACTGTAATGGATCCGATTCAATTCAATATTAGAAATGTCATCACAATGAATAACGATAATGTGAATGACACATGGAATATTACCGGAGTTGAGTTTTTCCCGATGACAGAAGTCAAGGTGTTTAACCAATATGGAAAATTACTTTATGAGAATGAAGATTACCAGAATGACTGGAATGGTAGTTTCAAAGGCTCCAAATTGCCAAATGGAACTTATTACTACGTTGTTCTGAAAGGTGGAACGGAAGAAGAATATAAAGGAACAATTACACTATTGGGAAATGAATAAATTACTACTATTTTGTGTTTGTTTGTGCTGGGGAAATTTATTTGGACAACAAGTTCCTTTCTACAATCATTATTTGATAAATCCATTTGTTTATAATCCCGCCTCAACCGGGGCAAGTGATTATGTGAATGCAAGTTTTGTACGCAATCAACGTTATTCCTCTTTTGGTTCTACTGCTGTCAACAATTACCTGACAGTTGAGGGGCCTATTGCAAAAGGTAATATGGGATTGGGTTTGATTGTTGCTCACCAAAATCAAGGTATCCAGCAACAGTTGATGTCCAGTTTGAGTTATAGTTATAAGCTAAAAATCAACGATAACCAGAATATCCGCTTCGGTGTTTCTGCGGGGGTTTTGGACAATCGAATCGATTACAATCAAATCAATGCCCAGGAAATAAATGACCCTTATTTGACAGGCCTAAGACCAACTGCTCCTGTATTTGATATGAATGTCGGATTAATGTACAATTGGAAAGACTTGAAAATCGGGATTTCAGTGCCGCAAATCATTGGTGGGAAAGTGAAATATGCCCGTGAAAAGAGCAGGGGATATTATCAGTTGGAAAGACATTACATGATGTCTTTGGAATACGATTTTCACGTTGGTGAGAAATTCATTGTCCGGCCGAATGCAATTTTGAGATACATGCCGAATGTTCCGTTTCAATACGATGTGACTGCGATGGCATTGTATAATAATATGATTTGGGCTTCAGCAACATATAAATCTGATTATGCGGTTCAGTTTAATGCGGGTGTCCGCGTTCTTGATTTTTTGAGAGTAGGTTATAGCTATGAATTATTGATCGGTTCAATCAAACAATACAATACAGGAATGAATCATGAGATTTTCTTGGGCTTTTCCTTCAAAGGAAAACGTGAAAAAGAGATTCAGATTGTAGAGAAAGAAGTAAAAGTTATTGATGATTTGGCTGCCAGACAGCGCGATTCTGTTCAAAAATTGAAGGATGAACTGGAAAATCAATTGAAGCGTATTTTGGCGGATCAAGCACAAAAAGATCGCTTACAAAAAGAAAAGGATTCATTGGCTAATTTGGCAAAGGTCGTACCTGTTCCGGTGGATACGGTAAAGCCGAAAAACACCACTCCACCGGTTCCTGAGGTTATTCCGGTAGCAAAAGGATATCATTTTGTGGGACTGGATAAAAGCGAATCCCCTGATGGATTTTATGTGATCACAGGCGTGTTCTCTAACCGACAAAATGCGGATATGATGCTATCCAAGAATTTGGGTGAGTATCCAAATTCTTATCTTGTTATCAATGAATCAAATAATTATTATTATGTTGTAATTCTTTATTCTTTAGATCAGCAGCTTGCTTCTAATACATTTACCGAGTATAAAATGAAGAAAAAACAAAAGGTTTGGATTTTAAATTATGTGAAAAATTAAAAAATTAACAAATTAAGGCAACCCTTTTAAAAAAAACAAGTCAACACATTGAACTAGAACTCTTATGACTATGAAAATAACTACTGCTTTCAGATCAATCTGCAATTCGCTACTATTGCTATTGTTCGCTTTGGGTTTTTCAACAATATCCTTAGCTCAATTCCCTGGTTGTCCGGCAATTAATGCTGGTCCGGATCAGACACTACCGTGTTCTACGCCATGTACGAACTTAACAGCAACACCATTTGCTACAGGTGCTACTACAACGTATTCTGTTGGTTCGATTCCGCATACTCCGCCAATTGCTTATAATCAAGCTGGTGGTACTGCTGTTTCAGTAGGAACGGATGATGTTTGGTCAAATCCGATTTCCTTGCCATTTAACTTCTGTTATTATGGTACGAACTACTCAACAATCAATGTAGGGTCGAATGGTACGATTCAATTTGGAGGTGGAACTGCAGGAGGGTCTTTCAATCCGTGGTCATATACGGCAAGTTGTCCAAGCACGGCATTGACGGCAGCAGGAGATGTTTTCGGAGTTTATCACGATATTGACCCTTCATTCGGAGGAACAGTTAAATGGTATTTATTGGGTACGGCTCCTTGTCGTATTTTTGTTGTTTCATTCAACAATCTTCCACATTTCTCAGGTGCTTGTAATACTTCCAAGTTTACAACGTCCATGATGGTGTTGTATGAAACAACAAATGTAATTGATATTTATGTACAACAAAAAGATATTTGTACTGGCTGGAATGGTGGTCGTGCTATTATTGGGATTCAAAACCCGGCTGGTACGGCGGGAATTGCTGCCCCAGGTAGAAATGCGGGTGCAAACTGGACGGTAACTACTCCAGAGGGATGGCGTTTTACTCCAACCGGTACACCGAACTACTCTGTTGCCTGGTTCCAGGGAGCTACTCAAATCGGGACAGGTAATACGATCAATGTCTGTCCGACAGCTACAACAACCTATACATCAGTGGTTACCTATAACCGTTGTGACGGGACAACAGTAACCGCAAGTGATGCTTTAACAGTCAATTTCTCGAATTTAGTACCGCCAACAGTCACGCCGACTGCGGAATCTTGTGCAAACTACAATAATGGCTCTGTAATTATTGATAATCCGGCGGGTGCGGGACCTTATACCGTAAATATTACCGGACCAACTACCGGATCTGTCGTCGAAGCCAATACCGCCGGTGCGACAGCCAACTTTACGAATTTACCCGATGGTAATTATACATTTACTGTTACAGGGGCAAATGGATGTACAACGAACGGAACATTCACCATTGGTGCAGGTATCGTTTGTTGTAGTGTGACAGCAACAGGATCAAACATTCTGTGTAATGGTACAAATACGGGGTCCGCTACTGCAACCCCTGTTGGTTTAGCACCTTATACTTACTCCTGGAGTGGTGGTGGACAAACATCGCAAACAGCTTCCGGTTTGACAGCAGGTGCGTATACTGTAACAATGACAGATAACTCAGGTTGTGTTGCAACAGCGAACGTCAACATCACTCAACCTACCGTATTAGGCGGTACAATAGCAGCGGTGAACGTTTCATGTAATGCGGCTTGTAATGGAACAATAACCGTTACTCCTTCAGGTGGTACTGCGCCTTATCAATACAGTATAAATGGTGGAAGTTTTCAAGCATCCAATGCGTTTGCAGGCTTATGTAATGGTACTTATGCTATAACGATCAAGGATGCTAACAACTGTACAGTATTACTGAATCAGAATATTACACAGCCTGCGGTATTGAATTTGGTACAGGCATCGATTACTCCGGCAACATGTGGTATAAATAACGGGGCAGTTACAGTAACTCCTTCGGGCGGGACAGCAGCTTATTCATATACAATAGATGGTGGTGCCAGTCAGGCAAGTGCAACATTTAGCGGTTTGACAGCAGGTGTCCATAACGTGGTTGTAACCGATTCCAAAGGATGTACAAAAAACTTGTCAATTACCATTACATCTTCAAATGCTCCGATTGCATCAATTTTAAATCAAACAAACGTAAGTTGTTTCGGTGGTGTTAACGGATCTGTGATTATTGGGGTTACCGGAGGATCTTCTCCATTCACATATTCTATCGGAGGGCCATTTCAAGTTTCCAATACATTCACGAATTTAACTGCAGGGACGTATACCGCAACTGTAAAAGACGTAAACAACTGTACCGGGACGATCACAATTATCATTACTACTCCGCCTCAGTTAACATTTACTACAACTCTTACACCTGCTTCTTGTAATGGTGTTTGTGACGGACAAGTTCAGGTTAATGCAGCGGGTGGGACAACTCCATATCAATATTCATCAAATAATGGTGTTACATACGCATTGGCGAATCCAATGACTGGTTTATGTGCAGGAACGATTCCGGTAGTTGTAAAAGATGCCAATGGATGTTTGACTAATACAAACGTTGTTATCACACAGCCAACACCGGTGTCAGGAACATTTGTTAAAACAAATCCGATTTGTAATGGTTCTTGTGATGGTACGATTACAGCAACTCCTTCAGGCGGGACACCGACTTATCAGTATTCACTAAATGGTGGGGCATTACAATCTTCCAATACTATTACCGGAGCTTGTGGTGGAAACAATACCATTATGATCCAGGATTCTCATGGATGTCAATTTACTTCTGTTCAGGCATTGGTTGATCCTCCAGGATTTGGAATTGATACAACAGTCGTTGTTGAGTCCAACTGTGGATTTAACAATGGAGCAATCACCGTTGTTGCAAATGGTACGAATGGGCCATTTACTTATTCTATGGATGGTGGACCGTTTGATCCTTCAGGAGTTTATACGAATTTGTTTGCAGGAGCATATGAAATTACTGCAGTTGACCAATTAGGATGTTCTGAATCTGTTTTCTTTGGTATCAATGATATTGAAATGGATGGTATCACCCTTTTCCAAACGGATGCGAATTGCTTCGGAGTTGCTGATGGAACTATTGAAGTTCAAAACGTAAGTGGAGCATTACCGATTACTTATGAATTAGACAATACGGGGGTTACACAATCTTCCGGTTTCTTCCCAAGCTTACCTTTCGGGTCTCACATTGTAACAATTTATGATGGTGGTTTCTGTGTATTTACAATACCATTCAACGTCCAGGAACCAACAGAGGTTCAGTTTGACACGGATATCACTGATATCAGTTGTAACGGTGGGAATACGGGTGCAATTGATTTTATCAATGTTACTGGCGGAACAGGGGCGCATCAATTTAGTATTGATAATGGCGGAACCTTCCAGGTTAGTCCGAATTTCACTGGTTTGGCTGCGGGAACTTATGACTTAGCTGTTATGGATGACAATGGATGTATGGTTTTTGGATCGGCGACCTTGATTCAGGCCCCACCATTAACTATTGCAACCACAGTTTTCGACCTCACTTGCTTTAACGATAACTCAGGGGGAATTCAAATCGGATCTACCGGAGGAACGGGTGCTTACCAATACAGTATTGACAACGGAGCTACTTTTTCACCAATTGAATCATTCTTTAATTTGGCTGCCGGAACATATAACTTAATTACACAGGATGCTGTAGGATGTCAAATTACAGGTACTGCAATTGTTAATCAACCGAGTCAATTGACAGCAACATATACTCCTACAAATGCACAATGTAATGGTGTATGTGATGGACAAATTGTTGTGAATGCTGCTGGTGGAACTGCTCCGTACTTATATAGCCCGGATAATGGATTGAATTATTTTGTTTCATCAACGCTTCAAAACCTATGTGCTGGAAATATTGATATTAAAATAAAAGATGATAACGATTGTTTCATTACAGTTGTCCAGGTTATCGGACAACCTACCGCTGTGACACTGAATGTTGTTCCTACTGATGAAACATGTGCTGCTTCCAACGGTCAATTGGTAATCACAGGAGCTGGAGGAACAGGAGCTTATACATACAGTATCAATAATGGGGGTACCTATTCCGGTACATCAACTTATACAGGATTACCTGCAGGAGTATACAATGTGTTCATTCATGATGCGAATAACTGTGTAGCAAGCACTTCCTCTTCGATTTCGAATTTGGCTTCACCTATCATCATTGGTGCTGCTGTAACTAACGTTACATGTAATGCTGCTTGTAATGGTCAGCTGCAAGTTACCGTTTCCGGGGGTACAGGGGCAATTTCCTACTCAATCGGAACTCCTCAAGCTGCATCATTGATTACGGGTATTTGTGCTGGAAACTACACGTTGACCATTACAGATCAAAATGGATGTACGGACACACAACCGATCACAGTTACAGAACCGGCACCTTTAGCTGCAACTGTAACACCGACTTCATTGACTTGTTTCAATAACAATACAGGGCAAATCGCCTTTAATGCTTCCGGTGGAACTGCACCTTATACCTACAGTACGGATAATGGAGTTTCATTCTCCAATCAAACTACCGTTCAGTTCCTAAGTGCCGGTACATATAATACTGTTGTGAAAGATGCAAATGGTTGTTTGTTAAATACATCCGTAATTGTTTCAGAACCTGCTCAATTAGCTGTTCAGAATTTGGTTACAAACAATGCTTCTTGTCATGGTGTTTGTGATGGAGACGCAACAGTTACTATTACCGGCGGTACGATACCTTATGGTTATGTTTGGTCGAATGGAGCAACAGGTTCCAATACTACAAATGCTCTTTGTGCGGCATCTTATGATGTTACTGTTACCGACAACAATGGATGTTCAATTGTTCAGACTTTCAATATTACAGAACCGCCATTATTGGTTATTACAAGTACCAGTGCAACGGATGCATTGTGTAACGGTGATTGTAACGGTACGATTACGATTAACTCGAATTTGGCGACCGGATACAGCATTAACAATGGAACCACATTCCAAGCTGCCAATTCATTCACCGGGCTTTGTGCAAACACATATGCAATCCAAATACAAGATGCAGCAGGATGTACCCAATCGGGTTCAATCACTGTAGGTCAACCACAACCATTGGTTCAGGGACTTATTCCTGAAGATGGGTTGTTGATCTGTTATGATGGCTATGGTACTTTGTCTGGTAATGCGACCGGAGGAATTGCACCATATTACTTTGTTTGGAACACAGGAGATACAACTCAGTATCTAAATGTGAACCTGACTGCACCTGCTACATTTACATGTACAGTTTACGATCAGAACGGTTGTGCATCGAATGTGCAGACTGCAAACGTAACTGTTAGACCTCCATTCGTTGCATCTGTAACTACTCCGATAATGGCATGTCCCGGACAACCTGTTACGATGACAGGTTCAGGTGTGGACGGTTTACCTGGGTATACATACGAATGGTTGACTCCAACTACACACGATACACTTGCAAATGGTTCATCTTACTCATACACACCAAATGGATCGGAAACGGTACTGATGGTGGCGCATGATGAATGTTACAGATACGATACATTGCCTGTAACAGTTCAGATTTACGCATTACCTAGTCCTGAGTTTTTGGTTGATCCGGCATCAGGTTGCTCACCGCTTACAAGCACGTTTAGTTTCCCGGCTGGAACTATAGGTTCAATCACAGATGCTCAATGGAATTTCGGAGACGGTTCAACTGGAAGCGGAACTAGTGTTTCACATCCGTATACTCCGGTAGGATGTTATGATGTAACGGTTCAGATAACAACTACGGATGGTTGTATTACAGATACAACTTTAGCGAATATTGTCTGCGTAGTGCCGGATCCGATAGCGAACTTCACATGGAGCCCGGTTCCGCCTACAACTGTTAATTCGACGGTTCATTTCTCTGATAATTCCGTGAATGCAGTTTCTTATGCTTGGGACTTCGGAACTTTTGGAACATCGACGTTAGAAAATCCGGTGATCAACTATGGAGATATTGCTGCCGGAAGTTATCAGGTTTGTTTAACTGTTACTTCTCCGGAAGGATGTCAGAATGATATCTGTAAACCGATTCTTTTCGTTGAAGAATTCCTGATCTATGTACCGAATACCTTTACTCCTGATGGGGATGAGTTCAATAATGTATTCAGACCAATAGTTCCTGATGGAATGGCTATGGACGATTATACATTCACAATTTTCAACAGATGGGGAGAAGTATTATTCGAATCTCATGATGTTCAATTCGGTTGGGATGGAACCTATCATGGAGCAACCGTTAAAGAAGGTGTTTATACGTGGTTGATCACTGCTAAAGGAGGAGGCGATAAAAAAGCCCGCAGATATGAAGGGCATGTGAATATGCTGAAATAAGATTCAGCTGGTAACAAGAGTAAACAAAGTTCTTGAAAACCAGGCTGACCTCTGCAATGGCAAATTGCCGGTATGAAGAATAAAAAATGAATAAGGTCATAAAAAACACGATACAAAATGGCGGGAAAATCTTCCCGCCATTTCTTGTTATTGAAAATCGGGATAATCAGCTGTTGGACCATAACTTTGTGGAACAGGTATTCCAAGCAATCGATAGTTCACTCCTAATTGAGCCCGGTGATGAACCGTTTGATTATGCGCCATTCGCACAACATCTTCCTTCGGACTCACAGAATAGATGGTTGAACCTGAACGGAGAGTCCACTCTTCATCAAAAACCGAATCTTCAGCATTTTTTAAAGCGTTCATTCCTTTGTCAACACATTCATTAAAGTAGTTCATCGCTTCGTCTACCGAATTCACTTGCTTCGGATCATAAGGAGCCGTTTCAAAATCCAGCTCATTGGTTGTAACCGCCATTTCAGCCCAAAGCGGAAGATCAAGAATATGTAAGAAAATATCTCCCAACTTCATACTCTTCTCATGTACCTGGTAATCCTTTTTATCAAACGGGAAAGCTTGAATGAATTTTCTCGTGGTTTCGGCCTCGGCAGCCAACTCTGCTTGTAATTGCTCTTTTCTTGTCATGATTTCTAAATTTTAAACAAAGAAACGAGGTCACACTGACAACCCTATGGCAGCCTGTTTTTCTAAATGAAAATTAAAATGCAAAATGTAAAGATGAACTAAAAAAAGTCTTGCTTCTCAATTAATAATTCACTGGAAGCTTGTATTCACCAAGTGGAATGTGGGATTTAATTTCAAAAGGAGTGAAGGAGTTTCGAAGATTTTTGATGCGTTCAACTTTAAAGTCCCGGTAATCTTTCCGCAGATGACAATACCCGATCAGATGCCAGGAAAAAGCATAAAATACCAAGCCGATCGGTTCGATTGTCCGTTCCAATAGTTCGTCCTTCAAACTCTGATAGCTGATCCTGATTTGAGTCCGTTCGGTGATCGAATGCTGAATTTTTGACAGATATTCAAATTCGAACGTAAGCCTTTCCGGTAATTGCAGTTTGATGCTTTGATCCAGTAGCGCCACTTTCTCTTTGTCGACCTGTTTCAAAACAGCCCGGATTTTTGTTAATGCACTATCAAATGTTGATTGTACGGAGCGATCTCCAAAACCCCCGATCAATGTCTGGGATAGGAGCAAGGCATTTGCCTCTTCCAGGGTGAAGGAAACCGGAGGAGTAAAATATCCGGGAATAATGAAATAACCTTTATTCGGCTCAAAGCTAACCGGAATTCCGGCTTCACCAATGGCTTTGATGTCCCTGTAAACGGTTCGGACACTGATTTCAAATTTGTCGGAAATGCGTTCAGCGCTTACATATTTCCGGGATTGAAGTAAGGTAACGATTCCAAATAAACGGTCTACGCGATTCATTGTTTCTTTGCTGGTAAGACTTTCCCGGGATTCAATAGGTTTTTGGGATCAAACACCTGTTTGATCGAACGCATTAGGTCAAGACCGGATTCGTTGAATGCCAAATCCATATAGGGAGTTTGTACCAATCCGATCCCATGTTCACCCGAGATAGTTCCTCCCAGGCGAACGACTTCCGTAAACAACTCGCGGATGGCAAAAGGAAGTTGGTTGTTCCAGGTATCATCATCCAGGTTATCTTTAATAATATTTACATGCAGGTTTCCATCTCCGGCATGTCCGTAACAAACCGATTTGAATCCGAATTTCTTTTCCAATTCCTTTACTTTCTTCAGTAGCTGCGGTAATTCATTTCGGGGAACAACCGTATCCTCTTCCTTGTAAATGGAATGTGTTTTTACACACTCCCCGATTTTTCTGCGTAAACGCCAAAGACTTTCCTTTTGAGCTTCGGTTTCTGCAAAAAGAACATCATCAATATCAAACTGCTCCACCAAATCCATAATTTTCTCACATTCCTGCATCAGGACATCCATGTTGAATCCATCCAATTCAATTAGCAGGTGGGCATCGTGATCGTCTTTGAGAAGATCCGGTGTGTCGTCGACATATGGACTGGTAAAACTGATAGCATCGCGGTCCATGTATTCCAAACCACTTGGAATGATTCCTGCCATGAAGATTTTTCCTACCGCTTCACAGGCCTCAACGCCATTCCTGAATGGAACAAGTAACAATAAGTTGTGTGTCGGATGCGGAATCAGGCGAAGAACGATCTTGGTCACTACAGCTAAGGTACCTTCACTTCCAATGATAAGCTGGGTGAGATTGTAACCAGTTGCATTTTTAATCACATTTGCCCCGGTCCACAAGATTTCCCCATTGGGTAAAACAATTTCCAGGTTCAACACCCAGTCTTTCGTGACGCCATATTTCACAGCTTTTGGTCCACCCGAATTTTCAGCAATATTGCCTCCAATGAAACAGGAGCCTTTTGAAGCCGGATCCGGAGGATAAAATAGCCCAACTGCTTTCACTGCATTCTGAAGTTCTTCAGTTACGATTCCAGGTTCTGTGATTACCTGGTGATTTTTCTCGTCAATTTGAATGATCCTGTTCATTCGCTCCAAACTTAGCAGAACTCCACCGTAATTGGCTAATGCACCTCCGCTTAAACCGGTTCTGGCTCCGGAGGGAGTTACGATCAGATCATGTGTGTAGCAATACTTCATGATGGCAGAAACTTCCTCAACGGTTTCCGGTTTTAAAACAATGGAAGGGTAAAACACAAAATCTTCTGTGTGATCAGACGCATAATGAGCATCAATCGCTGACCCGATCTGAATGCGATTATCAAGTAAGTTTTTGAAAAATTGAATGTGTTTCTCTTCCAGGGTTTCTGTCATTATAAGGATTTTCAGTAAAAATAGCGAATTTGAATCGAGTGTGTACGGATATCAATTATTTGCATGCGGATTTATAAACAAGGATATATGCCGGTTTGATTTATCTATTTTTGGATAAAAAGACCGATGCTGGTACAAGATAAAGATTATGTGTTTTATGAAGATTCGGGAGTGATGAACTCAAAACAACCGATGAAAATTTCAAATGCCACAGTAGTCGGAACAAAAAATTATGTGTTTTTTATTCCGACTAAAACGATTGGGATGTTCCTTGTCCTCGATACGATAAAAAACCACTCTTTTTTTCAGGGAATCAGTATTCCGGAAGGTGTGAAGAAATTGATCGATACGTCGGGGTCGGTGGCTGACCTGGAAGAATCTTTAAAAGCCTTGCTCCAGGAAGATGAAAAATATGTTCATTTCATTCCTGAATGGCCTTCTTTTAAATTTAAGGGATTCCTGGGGAAACACACGCTTCGTCTTGGAAAAGGTGGGACAGGTGCATGGAGTTCGGTGACAGTGAATGGAAAAGGGAATAGTAAGCAATTCAGAACTTATTACGGACAGTAAATGTGGTCTGTCAGTTACAAGACCGTTTCTGTAATTACAGACACATCGCAAACCAAGTGTAAAGTTTGTAAGGATGAAAACTTCAAAGACATTCTCACGGAAAAGAAACGATTGATCATTTTATATGTCATTCCGATACCTCTTGCAACAGAACGTGTAGAGATTTGCCTCGCATGTAACGCACGGATGAAAGTGAAAGAATCGGGTGATCTGATTGATTCGAAAATTTGAATAACCCAACAATATCATTGAGGTGGCCGAGCGGAAACCAAGTCCCGGATCAGCCACCTTTTTTTGAAATCAAGTCTTTGTAATCCGTACAAATTCCCCACCCAGGATTTTATAGGTATAAGATCCGATTTGAATGGTTTGACCTTCGGACATGGAGGCAATTTTTGAGATATCTTCTTCAATGGTATGGATCGTTCCTTTCGTTTTCCATGCGATCAATAGGTAATCTTCCAGTACTTCGCCACCATAGGAACCGCAGAGGATAATGTGTACCGGTTTGTTGAATTTACTCAATAGGGAAATATCTTTCACAGGTGCATTGTTATCTACGATCATGACGAGTTCCTTATAAGGTTTCGCTTTTTGGACTCCTTTGATCAGGGCCTCCATGTTGTTTTCGGGGCAATCACCACCGCTTCCGCGTGAACGTACAAATGACATGATGTGAATCAAGCTGTCCAGGGTAGAACTTTTCTGATAGTAAATTCCTCCTGTGGAACCTATTTTTTTTTCTGAATCACTTTTACTGTCACCGTCATTGAAAAATACAAATTGAAGATTCGGTTCTTTTTTGTAATTCAATTGATACCAAACAGAAAGCTGACGCGCATACGGATCCATACTTCCTGTCAAATCACAAACAATCAATTTCTCCGACCACTTATTCCGGGTCAAAACTTTTGTCACCACATCATCATCATTCCTGGCAGATGGGCTTTCAGCTTCCTTGAGTTTCAATTTGTATCCTTCTTCCAAACTCACTTTCCGTTCCTTGCAGTATTTTTCAAATGCAAGTCGTTCCTCTTCCAGGCGTTTTTCTTCGGCTTTGATACGGTCGTCTTCTTCCTTTTTCCGTTTTTCATATTCCTTACTGCCCATATAGGTGATTTCCATGCGGGAATTGATGGTTCCGTTTTTGAATTCGGAATCGAACTTCTTGTAAGCTTTATGGTATTTGAAATTCAAGGTATAATTATCTCCTTTGGGGATATATAACTGGATTTCTCCTGTTTTACTCGTTTTTCCTTTGAAGTTCTTTTTTCGGTTGATGCCGGAGATTACAAAGTCTTCGTTGACGAGCAGGCCATTGTCAAGGTCTTTCAATTTGATTGACATCAATTCATAATTCTCCAGATGAGGAGGTGTTTTCAACATTCCCGTGGGAAGATTAGTTGTATCGGGAAGTGCAGCAATGGCTTTATTCAAAGTCGCTTTTTCAGCTTCCGACATGGCAAAGATTGCATCTTTCTCTTTCATATTGGGTTCGTAAGTCAGAACTTGTCTGATTTGTGAACCTTGTTTCCCTGAAATGGCTTCTTCATCATGGGTGTAATTTGAGATTTTGAGGTCGAAAGCGGTTTCGCATGGAACCTCGAAATTTACAAAGCCTTTCGCATCACTTTTTTGCTCGAACTTTTTGCTACCGTCCTTGGAAGTCAAAGTGACAGTTTGATTGGCATAAAAACCACCTTTGATATTTTCCAATTGATAGACGAGTTTGGTGGTGCAATCCTGCCCAAATGATACTAGTGCATAAAAAGGAATGAAGAGAAGGATTATTCTTATACGGTAAGAAGAATTTCGTGTTGCTTTCATACGCTAAAGTTTGAGGTTTCAATCGAATAAGAACGAATTTATGCTTTTGGTACAGATAATCGGAAATTATTTGATAAACCTTAGTAATTTTAAGTTTGTTCAATTTTTGCTGTTATGAATCAAATTGCTTGTCCGAATTGTGGTACCCCGATTGATGTGAATGATATCCTGGCTCATCAGCTGGAAGAACAGATCCAACGGAAGTATCAAAACCAACTGAATGAGACGCGCAATGAATTTGCGAAGCAACAGGAGGTCTTGCTGCGTGAGAAAGAAGAATTTGAGGAAAAGAAACGCCGGGAAAATGAACTTTTCCAGGAACGGTTCGATCAAAAACTGAAGGAAGAGCGAAAATCGATCGAGGAGAAGTTGAAAGTAAAACTAATCCAGGAACAAGGTGAACAATTTGCAGACCTTCAGAAGGAATTGAACGAAAAATCGGAACAAATCAAGGAATTGAATCGAACGAAAGCCGAAATTGAAAAGTTGAAGCGCGAGAAAGATGAACTGAAAGAGTTGGTGGAAGCCGAATCTCAGCAAAAACTCACCGCTCAAATCCAGGAAGAGAAAGAAAAGATCCGTAAAACGGAAGAAGAACGTAATGAATTACGTGTTAGGGAGTTATTGAAACAGTTAGAAGATCAGAAAAAGCTTACGGAAGAAATGAAACGCAAGCAGGAACAAGGTTCCATGCAGTTGCAGGGCGAAGTTCAGGAGTTGGCGATAGAGGAGTGGTTGATGGCGAATTTCCCGATGGATACCATTGATGAAATACGAAAAGGAGCTCGCGGTGGGGATTGTATCCAGACGGTACATACCAGAACCCAACAGAATTGCGGTACGATTTACTATGAATCCAAACGCGCGAAAGATTTTCAACCGGCCTGGATTGAAAAATTCAAAGCGGATATTCGAGACAAAGGTTGCGATATTGGTGTGCTTGTTACAGAAGTGATGCCTTCAGATATGCAGCGAATGGGCTTGAAGGACGGAATCTGGATTTGTACCTATGAGGAGTTTAAAGGGCTTTGCTCGGTTTTAAGGGAGACCATCGTCCAAATTAGCAGTACATTGGTTGCCCAGGAAAATAAAGGGGATAAAATGCATTTGCTGTATGATTTCCTTACCAGTTCTACGTTTAGAATGCAAGTGGAGGCGATTGTAGAAGGATTTACGCAAATGAAGTCCGACTTGGAAAGTGAAAAACGATCCATGCAACGCATTTGGAAACAACGCGAAAAACAAATTGAAAAAGTGATTGTCAATACCATTGATATGTATGGATCCGTTAAGGGGATTGCAGGAAATGCGGTACAGGAAGTGAAAGCTTTGGAATTACCTGATTTCGGTAACGACCCGGAGGATGATGAAGACTAATATTTATCAATTACTAATGCCTAATCACTTATAACTAATAACTATTAAACTATGATCAAGTTTGCATACACTATTTTATACGTTTCAGATGTAAAGAGAACAGCTGAATTTTATTCCAAAACCTTTGATTTTGAAGTTCGTTTCATTGCTCCGGGTGATGAATATGCTGAATTGAATTCGGGAACAACCACTTTGTCTTTTGCAGCGCTGCCATTGGCTAAGTCCAATTTGAAAGACGGCTTCCAGGAAAGTGATCTGAAGACAAAACCTTTCGGGATTGAATTGGGATTTACAACTGTTGATGTACAGGCTTTGGTGGATAAGGCACTCGCAGCGGGCGCAACTCTTTTAGAAGAACCGAGAGAAAAACCGTGGGGTCAGACGGTAGCTTATATCCGTGATCTGGATGGCTTTTTGATCGAGGTTTGTACTCCGATGGATTAACGATTTTTATTTCTAAAAAACAATAGGGCTGCGATTAATCGCAGCCCTATTGTTTTTTGATGAATTAGT
>CBFGNC010000009.1:0-150371 GCA_965650135.1 uncultured Fluviicola sp. | reverse complement strand
CCGTATGTTTCCCAAGCTGTGTGAACGGCATTAGCCTCAGTCAGAGCTATGAAAATAAGGTAAATAACAAAAATAAAATACGGAACTAAAATGCAATATTTCAATACTTTCCGTTCATCACCTAAGTGCATGAACACAAGTACAATGTACCCTGCTTTCAACAAAGTCAATCCGATGAATAGGATTTTAACCATCCACCACATTGAACTATCCTGATGAACCGTCATCCCGACACCAACTTCAAAAGCTGTAATTAATGTAAGAATTGCAGTAACCAACCAAATTTTGCGACGAATCTTTTTACCAGCCTCTTCGCTATGGTGAGCATCTAATGAATATTCAATAATATCGTCTCTTTCCATGATATATCGTTCTAAAAAATTAAACTAAGTAGAAGAATGTAAATACGAACACCCAAACTAAATCGACAAAGTGCCAGTACAATCCTGTTTTCTCAACCATCTCATAATGTCCGCGTTTGTGGTAAGTACCACGGGAAACACCTAAGAAAATCAAGATATTGATCATTACTCCGGAGAATACGTGAAACCCGTGGAATCCGGTAATGAAGAAGAAGAATTGTCCATATTGGGAAGGCCCGTATTCGTTGCTATGTAAATCAGCACCATAAATGATAGTTCCTTTTTTTCCTGAATTAACAGATTCCCAATATTTCACTTCAGCATCTTTTCCGTGGATTCTTGTCACTTTAGCCAAAGAATGACCCGTTCCATCCGTTTTGATGATCAATTCCATGTGTTCATCGTTGTGTTTTTTCCACGTTGCAACTGAACCATCATGAAGGGTGATTTTCCCATCCTTTACTTGTCCGTTCATAACCGCAGTGCGGAAATGGTGGAACAATTCGTCAGGAGTTTCTTTAATCACATCTCCCACTTTGTGGTGTCTTCCGGCTTGAACTACTGTAAAGCTTTCCAACTCTCCAAAGTGACCTTTTACGATCGCGCGGGATCCTGTATGCTCTCCTGATAGGATTTCAACACTTCCGAAATGAGAACCGTGAATAAAGTGAGACCACTCCCAAGCTTGAGAACCCAAGAAGAAGAAACCACCGATAATTGTAGCAATCATCCACTTCATTACACCTTTCTTATCCATACGGTGACCTGCTTCAACCGCCAATACCATCGTTACGGATGATACAATCAAGATGAAGGTCATCAAAGCCACGTACATCAAAGGATAACCGTGACCTAAGAAAGGTAAGGAGTCAAAAGTCTCTTCACCGATCGGCCAAGCGCTCTGTGTCGTGTGGCGCGTATAACCATAAGCAACTAACAATCCACCGAATGTCAATGCATCCGATACCAAGAAAAACCACATCATCAATTTTCCGTAACTTACGTTAAACGGAGAAACTTTCCCGCTCCAAGCGGATGCTGTGTCGACATGTGTTGTAGCGTGTCCAGCCATTTTATAATTTTTTGTGCAAGTTTAATGAATAAAAAGCAAAAAAAGCAACAAATAAATCCATAATGCACCTAAAAAATGCCAGAAAATGGCAAGGGTGCGTACAGGAAGGAAATTATCAGCTGCTAATTTACCTGAGAATGAACGAATTGAGGCTTTCAATACAAAAATTAAGGTTACTAAAATATGTAACAAGTGTAAGAAAGTCAAGATATACAAATACGAAGTTGCGGTATCAGAAGAAGAGTCCATTTTAAGCTGAAGTGGCGCGCTTAAAGGAATTCCTTTATAATAGAGTGTTCTGTCTTTATAATCGAGCTCCTGGTTCTTGTAATAGATTTTGAAGTCCTTTCCATATTTCCCTGCATGAAAGAAATCTCCTCTTCCGTCACGGATATGCCAGGAAAATTCTTCCAACCGGATCAAATCAACGTGAGTTAACTCAATGGTATCCTGGACGTAGAATTTCCCGTTTTTGAAACTCATTGGCTGATGTTTATACATCAGGGTGTACTTATCCAGGTTTGCAATTTTAGGATTTTTGTCTTTGGTGATCCGTTCCAATTGTTTTGCAAAAGCGCTGATTTCTTTTTTCTTTTCTTCGGAAACCAATTTTCCGGCAATCAGGTAGTCGTTTCCATCAACTTCCATATATTTTCCATCGACCTCCAATTCATAATAAGAACCGTAACGACCATCGGAAACCGTTATCCTGGAAGATAAAAACGCTCCGTTTTGATAAAGCTCCTTATAACCTTTAAACTGAAAGTATGCAAATCCGACACCGAGAATAAAAGTAAGGGGGACAATGGTCTTAAGTATGGCGGCATTCCCTTTTTGAGCAATTTTGATTCCAATAAACAGAACGATACTACTTAAAATAATGAGTGCTGTAGAAATATAGAATGCAGGCGGGAAATTGTATTTCACCCAAAAAGTATCTCCTGCACTTACAATATAACCAGAGGATAAACCTGCAAACAACATCACGATACTGAAGATCCCTACGTAAATGAGGTTTTTTCGCATTTTCTCCCGAATCTCAGGAGTCAATTCTTTGTTGTAATCTGTATGAGACATGTGCTTTTAAAAAAGTGTACCGTGTTTCCACAAAGCTTCCATGATTTCAGGAAGATTTCTGTCGAACACGTATAAAAATTGAACTACCGGTAACCAAATAAAGGATGCAAACATGAGTTTCCTCGCGTCGGCAATTGTAAGACTTAAGAAAAGTTTATAGGATTGAAGAAAGAATAGGATAGAACAAATTCCTGCTACAATCAAGGTAATATCACTTGTCCAACCCATTAACCAAGGCAACAAGGAAAACGGAATCAAAGCCAATGAATAGATCATGATCTGAAATGCAGATCCTTTTGTTCTTCCTTGTTTGGAAGGTAAAAGTGAAAACCCGGCTTGCTGATAATCGTCATACACCACCCATGCGATTGCCCAAAAATGAGGGAATTGCCAAACAAACTGTACGAAGAATAAAACTCCCGCTACCAAACCGAAACTGTCAGTTGCGGCAACAGCCCCGATCATTGGAGGAAGAGCTCCCGGAAATGCCCCTACAAAAACAGCCCAGGTAGAAATGCGCTTCATCGGGGTGTAAATAAAAACGTAAGAGACAAATGCGGCTAGACCAAGCAGCATGCAGCCCAAGTTCAATTGGTAAAGCATCACTAATCCCGGAAGTAAACAAACGGCTATGACAATTAATCCTTCATTTACCGACATTTCTCCCATAGGAAGCGGTCTTTTTCCTGTTCGGTTCATCAACACGTCCAGTTCGCGTTCCCAGATTTGATTGGACCCATTGGACGCAGCAGTTACCAATAAACCACCGAGTGTTAAATAAATGATTTCCAGCCAATCATGACCGCCAACAAATAAATATCCGGAAAGCGCAGATAGAATAACAAGGGCTGAGAGTCTGAATTTGGTGAAATTCATGTACATCTTCACTTTTTTGCCGATACCCATAATTACTCTATTTAAAGACTGTGCAAATGTACGCATCAAGTTGGAAATAGCACCCAACTCTAATTCAAAATTTCAAATAGCCGTTAAATTAGATTGATTTTAGATAACAATAATTTCAATTATTCTTTAAAATGAACCAAATGTTACTTCGTTCTTACCTATTATTAATTTCTATGGCTTTGATTTAACTTTAAAGATACCTTTGTTCTGTATCAGGTTATGAGTTCCTTCTTGGAATCTCAGAAATCGGGTCATAGGTGTGTTAGTTTGAGGGAGGAAGTGGTAAGCCTCCCTCTTTTTTTGCCCTAAATTTCCTATTCCCGCATTTCATATTGAAAATTGTTTTTTCATCCTGAACAGATTAACAATTCCTGAATAGTGACATAAACCTTAAATTTTTCGATCAGGATCCTTTGTCTGCAAATGGTTTGTGAATCAAGTCCGTCCCGGCGCAATTGCTTTGGCATAAACTTCGTCATTCAATCGACAGATAAAATACACGATTATGAAAAGGATACTAATAGTTATGATGGTTGTTTGTGCTGGGTTCGGTATTCAATCATGTAAGAAAAACAAGGAGGCCTCTCAAGGGCAAATGGAAGTTCGAATGACTGACTCGCCGGGAGATTTTGTTGCTTTGAACATGGAAATTATGAAAATAGAAGCGTATTTGGAAAATTCCGGATGGGTGACTATCAATGAAACCACCAAAGAGATCAATATCCTGGATTTGACGAATGGTGCAGAAGTTACCATTGCAAGTTCGACGAGTGTTCAGGCCGGTGTTTATTCTAAGTTGAGATTGACATTCAGTGGTGAAAACAGTTTGACGTTCAACGGTGCAAATGGTTCAAATACGGTTAATCTGTCATTCAGTTCAAATGATGCACACCAGGTTGAAATACCAATCCATTGTGAAGTGAATGTTGGGGTAACATCAAGTATTTTGTTGGATTTCAATGTGGGGTCGTCCATAGCAGAAAACGGCGGAGGTTATACCCTCAATCCGGTAATTTCAGAGATTGTTGACCCAAGTACAGGTATCCAAGGGAATGTAAGTGGTTCCGCAAAAGCGGCAATCAGTTTAAGTAATGCTTCGCATAATGCAAGTACTTATACGAATGCGAATGGATATTTCATGATCAAAGGTGTTCCGGACGGAACCTATCTTTTGAAAATTGAAGCAAAAGGACCCGGTGAAGAAGTTGCATCTCAAAAGAGTATACAAAATGTGACGATTACGAAAGGCCAGATTAAAAGTCTTGGTTCCATTCAGATTTAGTGAAGATTAAAAAATAGATTGACAGATAAAAAGGGATTCTATTGCAGAATCCCTTTTTACTTCTAAAATAATAAAGATCTTAATGAATTCGTACTCTTTGCTTCTTTGTGATTGAAAAAACAGTTCTGTAAAGAGTAAGTTAGCGAATCTTTCGTTCGTTGAATAGATTACTGCGCATTCCGACACAAATCAATGGGCCGGTACTTGATCCCATTTCTCCCCAACTGTATTGCATTCCGGCTTGAACATAAAGTTCCAATTGCAACTTGTTCAATGTGGTGGAGGCATTCGCCTGAAGGGAGAGAGCCCGCTGTGTAATTCCCTGCCCAATCGTATTTCCGTATTCTTTTGGGTGGGAAGTATAACTTTTGTAAATATCACCACCATAACTGATAGAAGAATCATCGTACCCTTTTAGATAGAATGAGGAGAAAAGTGTCAGTTGGAAATTCTTGAACGGAATTTGAGCCGTTGCAAGGAGTTCAGCAAAATTACTACCCAGATAATGTCCAAGCGGCAAACCGAGTGAACCGTTATTCTGTCCGGAAGAAATATGGGAGAAGGTATAAGGTCGAACCAGGTTCCCTTCAAACTGATAGGACCATTTTTTGAATTGGCCTTTGATTCCCAATTGCAGGCCGTATTTGTTTGCCCACCATTTGGACCGTTTTTTAATTTCTTTCAATACAAATTCGTCCAGGGGCAATTGGAAATAGATACAGTGTTTTTTAGAACCGAAGTAATAGGAAGATTGAAGTGCTAGAAGTACATTGTCGGTAGATCCCAAACTGTATTCCTGTGGACGGAAGAACACGAATGGATTCAGGTATTCCACTTCATAACCTCTTTTGTATGTACTATCCTTCGATTGGAAAATAACGGATTCCAAAATCATGATATTGAAATTCGACCCGATATTCATACTGAGATAATGGGTTGTATTGTATTTCCAATCCCTTGTTTTGTTGGTGTAATTATTATCATGCAAAAATTGGTAGAGCAATCCATATTCGAGATTCCAGAAATTTACCCGGAACTGGACAAATGGATTCGGGGCAACCTGGTCACCTTGAATCAAAGAACGATAACCTTCTCCAAAAAACTGGTTATCTATTCCTGCGCTGATGTGAAGAAGTTCATTCGGTGTGTAACCCAAGCGCGTCCGAATATCGGTGAACCAATAGGAATTCCGGTTCTGCATCGGAGAAAAAGCCACATGGGTTTGTGTGTAATCTTCCCTTAAACTCCATCCGGAAGTTAATAAGGTGCGATTGTACCATTTTCCCCAGGTTTTCTCGAAATTGAAACCGATTGCTGCCCGGTAACTGATTGCTGTGTCGTATTGAAAATAGCTATCCGTTGCCGGAAGAATGGCGATGCTGCGTGGCGAACCTTTCGGGCTGAAATGTGCATTGAAAACGCTCGTGTCTCCATCAAAAACAAGCGTATCGGTTTTGTAATGACTTATTGGTTTTGCCGGAGTGTATCGGATCAATGGCTGGATTGAATGATGAATGTTCCTGGAAGACGGGGTATCTGCTTTCAGGCTGAAATGACGAATGCGATCGATAGTTCCCTGGGAATATCCCAGGAAGCAGATGAAAACGGATGCTATGAGAATCTGGATCCGCATCAGAAGTCGAAATAATGATTGTTAAGAGCTGTTCGAATTCCCAAGTTGAACCAATAAGATTGTCCGTTTTGCAAAGGATTATTCACTATTCTCAATTTTGCTGAGCCAAAAATCTCTAATCCGTATCCGTGATTGAAGTTGTATCCCAATTCGAAGGTTTCATAAAACACCTGCTGATTTGTTCCGGAAGCGGTTT
Organism: uncultured Fluviicola sp.; assembly: GCA_965650135.1. Taxonomy (GTDB): domain Bacteria; phylum Bacteroidota; class Bacteroidia; order Flavobacteriales_D; family Crocinitomicaceae; genus Fluviicola. The sequence continues at coordinate 143,843 of CBFGNC010000009.1, read as the reverse complement.
CGTAAACCGGCAACAATTGCCTGTAATTGTCCGATTGATTGAGGTAATAATTAGTAGAAGAACTGACGAATAAATGATTCCATTCTGCCCGAAGCCTAATTATTACTTCATCCACCCCGGCTCCCATCGGATGTCCGATCGGAAGATTGAAATTGCTGTAATTAATTCTCGGATTGGAAGATTTATATGCGTTTGAAGAGGTGTGATTGTATTCTACATGAACCAGGTAATTGGGAGATTTGAACGGCCAATACCGAATTCCGATCTGACCTACCTCACTGGATTTGGAATACGGGTTTCTTCCATATTGTCCGTACAATAACACTTTCCAGACTCTCCAGTTCAAATCTAATCCAAGGTAGGCATAACTTTTCCCATTGATTCCTTCCTGGATGGTTGCAGCGCCTGGAAGCGGAATATAAAATCCACCTTCAACAGCTTGTTTCTGAATGGAATCCCCTCGTGTCCAGGTTCCACCCTCAACCAATCCGATCCGGAGATGCTCGGTTGCCTGGAAATAGATCGATCCGATGCTCAATGCTTTTCGTTCGTAAAGTGCCTCACCGTTGCTGGAATAAGGAACCCGAAGCATATTCAATCCTTGCATACGGATCAATTGAAAATTCCATTTTTTACCCAAAGTATAATTCACGCGGAAATTCATCGTCGGGAGCGAATTGTCGGAATAGAGGACGGAGCGATAACCGCTTCCAACAAAAATCGGATTATTTCCCACGGAAACGGACAAGCTTTTCAAAACCTGCCATTGCACCATTCCTGTTGCATAAGCGTAATCAAAGCCATTTGTTTTAAAAGGTTTTGTACGTGCACTTCCGGGAATGACGGCATTTAACTGGTGATAACTTGAATCGGAGCTATTCGGATAAAATTCTCCCCGATTCGTGACATATTGTTGAGCATAATATGGTAAAACAGCTTGGTTTTCATAAAAGGACCCGGAAAAAAAGACTTTATTTTTCATGCTTCCCTCTATTCGGAGACCACGAACGTTCAGGTATTGACGCATAGCGGTGTCTCCTCGTTCAACACCGGATTGGATGTCCAAAATGGGACTGACCCAAATGGCACCTTCTTTCTTTACGACCTGAATGATTTCCCGCTGATAGACGTAATGTCCAACTGTTGAATAACGCAACTTTTGTTCTTTTGCTGTATTGTAATAGTTCACCTGGTTGTCACTCACGGGAAAAATAGGCGCAAAGGAGGAATCGGTAAAAAAGGAAACATCCTTGAAGTAGGATTCAATTGGTAAAACGCGGTACTGTTGTCCGAATAATGTTGGGACAAGAAAGAATGAAAAAAAGATATTCAGTACTGCTTTCATTTATTCAATAGGTCAATGATGGCCTTCGTTTTTACAATGAAATGGGGATTATACAGGTTTTCTTTATTATAAGTAAGTGTTTCATTCGTTTCAGCATTAACAACCATCCCACCCAAAGCTTCTATAATTGCTTGTCCGGCAGCAATATCCCATTCCATTGTCGGTGCAAATCTCGGATAAACATCTGCCTTTCCCAAAGCTAAATCGAAAAATTTTAATGCACTCCCTTTCTGTTGGAATTCCACTTCACCGAATTGCTCGCGCATCGCTTGATTGAATACCAGGTCATTTCCGGAATGATGTGAGCGACTTCCCAAGATTTTGAGCGGATTATTTATTTCTGTTTTGGGATTGATCTTTTTCCATTGTTCCGGTTGATCAATCATATCAAATGAAAGTAAGCTTACCTGGAAATCGGTTCCGCCAAAAACAATTTCCCGGTTGACCGGTGAAGCGATGAACCCCAGAACAGGTTGATTTTGATGAACCAATGCGATACAGATAGCAAACTCTCCATTTTTATGGATAAATTCCTTGGTTCCGTCCAAGGGATCCACAACCCAAACGGTCTCCCATGTTTTCCTGATTTCAAACGGAGAATTAGTGATCTCCTCCATAATCGCCGGAATTCCGGTTTGTTCCAAGGCTTTTTTCAGGATTGAATTGGAGATCAGATCCGCCTGGGTGAGTGGGCTACCATCTGTTTTCAAAGAAGGGTCAAAATCGGTCTCATAGATTTCCATAATTGCTTTTGAAGCTTCTACGCAAGCTTTAAGAATCAGGGGAATTAAAGTTCGAATTTCTGAAATAACCATCCGTTAAAAGTAATGAGAAAAGGGAAATGGTGCAGTGTAATATAGTTGAAAATGAAAAATGAAAATGGATGGAATGGAATAAGTTTCGATAGAAAAAGGGGGATAATAGCATACTTATCCTCCATTTACCCGGGTAACATAAATAGCTAATTCCTTTTAGTGCTATTTCTTATACAAATTTAATGGCTGGTTAATTTCCTATCTGTATCTTTGATTAAATCACATTCATAGTATATGAATAGAAATAAAACATTCAAGAATATTCCGGATTTCAAACTTTCTCCATCTGTCGATAAAGTAGGGGTGGAAGAGCGTGTAGCCCGGTTTCAAACCAGGAGCATCAAAAATGAATCAAAAGTTCAAGGCTTGAAAATGGTGTTGAATATGATTGACCTGACCACCCTGGAAGGGAAGGATACTCCCGGAAAAGTACGCCAGTTGTGTTACAAAGCCCAGCATCTGCATGATTTGCAGGAAGGATTACCGACAGTAGCGGCAATTTGTGTATACCCCACAATGGTTGCAGAAGCAAAAAGCGCATTGGGAACTTCCGGAATCAAGGTGGCGTCCGTTTCCACAGCTTTTCCTAGTGGACAATCGACCATGGAAATCAAATTACTGGATACGAAATTTGCAATAGACAATGGTGCTGACGAGATCGATATGGTCATTTCCCGCGGAAAATTTTTGGCAGGGGAATACAACTTTGTATTTGATGAAATTGCGGCGATCAAGGAAGCTTGTGGCAAAGCCCGATTGAAAGTCATCTTTGAAACAGGTGAGTTGGCATCTCTCGATCAGGTGCGCAGGGCAAGTGATATTGCCATGTACGCAGGTGCAGATTTCATTAAGACATCAACAGGTAAAATTCAACCTGCTGCAACCATGCAAGTGACTTATACGATGCTTTGTGCAATTAAGGATTTTTACAGAAAAACGGGAGTGAAAGTAGGAATGAAACCGGCCGGTGGGATTTCTTCTTCCAAATTGGCTTTGCACAATTTGGTAATGGTGAAGGAAACATTGGGGAACGATTGGTTGAATAACGACTGGTTTCGCTTTGGGGCAAGTTCATTGGCAAACGATGTACTGATGCAATTGGTAAAACAAGAAACAGGGCATTATCAAAGTGCCGATTATTTTTCGATAGATTAAAATTAGAAAAATCCTCCTCCTCAGTCCCCCTTCAAAGGGGGAAGTGGATTGAAGTCTCTCCCTTTGGAGGGAGATAAAAGAGGGAGGAAAAAATAAGATTAAATGGCAAAAAAGAACCATAAAGAAAAAACAACGTTCGATTTCAATGGCGGATGGGATTACAGTCCTAGTCCGGAAAGTACGGGTCATGTGAAGTTAAAAGAACGCTACGATCTGTATATCGATGGGAAATTCGTTGCACCAAATTCAGGTAAGTACTTCCAAACAACGAATCCGGCAACCGAGAAAGTACTTGCGGAGGTAGCTCATGCCGATGAAAGTGATGTAGATAAAGCAGTAAAAGCTGCCCGTAAAGCATACGAAAACGTTTGGTCGAAACTGTCAGCAAAAGAACGTGGAAAGTACATTTACCGCATTGCGCGCCTGATGCAGGAGAAAGCCCGTGAATTGGCTGTCGTTGAAACCCTGGATGCAGGAAAAACCATTCGCGAATCGAGGGATGTGGATGTTCCCTTGGCTTGCAATCATTTCTTTTATTATGCCGGTTGGGCAGATAAATTGGAATATGCTTTCCCAAACCGAACGGTTAGTGCACTTGGAGTTGCAGGACAGATTATTCCCTGGAATTTTCCGCTTTTGATGGCTGCATGGAAAATTGCACCGGCTTTGGCAGCAGGAAATACGGTAGTACTGAAACCTGCAGAAACAACGCCTCTTACCGCGATGCTGTTGGCTGAAATCATCCACGAATCGGGCTTACCGGCTGGTGTTGTCAATATTTTGACAGGTTACGGAGATACAGGAGCAGCAATCGTGAACCATCCGGATATTAATAAAATTGCCTTTACGGGTTCAACGAATGTTGGAAAGATCATCCAAAAAGCAGTTGCAGGAACAGGAAAGAAGTTGACATTGGAATTAGGAGGTAAATCCGCAAACATTGTTTTTGAAGATGCGCCGATCGATCAGGCTGTTGAAGGAATTGTGAATGGAATTTTCTTCAATCAAGGTCATGTATGCTGTGCAGGTTCACGCCTGTTCGTCCAGGAATCAGTGGCAGAGGAAGTGATTCAAAAATTAAAAGATCGTTTGGACACCTTGTATGTCGGAGATCCCCTGGATAAGAACACGGATATCGGGGCCATCAATTCGAAAGAACAATTGGAAACAATCCGGAAATACATTAAAATCGGGAAAGACGAAGGAGCAAGTATGTATGAAAGTTCATGTGAACTTCCCAAGAAAGGATATTTTGTTCGCCCGACCTTGTTCACGGATGTGGCACAATCCAGCAGAATTTCACAGGAAGAAATCTTTGGGCCTGTACTGACGATTCAGACATTCCGTACAATCGATGAGGTGATCCAAAAAGCGAATAATTCACCCTATGGATTGGCAGCCGGAGTTTGGACAGACAAAGGATCACGTATCTTTAACCTGACATCAAAATTGCGTGCCGGAGTAATTTGGGCAAACACCTACAATAAATTCGACCCGACTTCTCCATTTGGAGGATATAAAGAGAGTGGATTTGGCCGGGAAGGAGGTTTGCAGGGATTGGGAGCTTATTTGAAAATGGAAAGATAATTATCAATTATTAATTGATTAATTATCAAGATGGTGAAATCGAATTTTATTGAATAATTTGTTTTTTGAATTGATCATTTTGGTTAACTTAAATAGAAAAAGAAACCAAAATGATCATTAAAAGCCAAGATATTAGAGAAAGAAGCTTCGATTTTGCATTGATAACTGTAAAGAATTGTAAACGAATTAAAGAAAATTATAGAGAGTTCATTTTGACAGACCAATTGGTGAGATCATCAACATCGGTTGGGGCAAATATGAGAGAAGCAAGAAATGCCGAAAGCAAAGCGGATTTCATTCATAAATTAAGTATTTGTCAAAAAGAATGTGATGAAAGTTTATACTGGCTGGAGTTATTAATGGCTTTACTAGATGAAGAAAAGGGACATCTTTTACCGATTCATGACGAAGCAAATCAGCTCCTGAGAATTATTAAAACAATTAGTCTCCGGACGAAAGATAATTCGAACTGGAAAAAGCGCTAATCCCTCTTGATAATTGATAATTAGCTCATTGATAATTAATATGGAAAGATTGGAAATACTAAAAACATACAAGATCTTCATTGGCGGACAATTCCCGAGAACGGAATCCGGAAGGTATTACACACCGTTAGATAAGAAAAGTCAGCCTTTGGCAAATATGTGTTTGTCATCACGCAAGGATTTCAGGAATGCGGTAGTTGCTGCACGAAAAGCATTTGGATCCTGGTCCGAGAAAACGGCTTTTAATCGCGGACAGATCTTGTATCGTATAGCAGAAATGTTGGAAGGCCGGAAAGCACAATTTATAGAAGAATTGGTAAAACAGGGAAGCACGGAAGCAAAAGCGAAACTGGAAGTGGAGTTGGCGATTGACCGCTGCGTTTATTATGCCGGCTGGTGCGATAAATACCAGCAGGTTTTCAGCTCTGTAAACCCGGTTGCGAGCAGTCATTTCAATTTCTCAGCTTTGGAACCGATGGGAGTCGTAGGGATCATTGCTCCACAAACGAATGGATTGATTGGTTTGGTTTCGACCATTTTACCTGTTATTGCAGGTGGAAATACCTGTATTGTTTTGGCGTCGGAGAATTTGCCCTTGTGTGCAATTACCTTCGCGGAAGTGCTGGCTACCTCCGATTTGACAGGTGGAGTCGTCAATATCCTGACTGGAACGGAAAAAGAATTGGTAGAGCAGTTCCACGGCCATATGGATGTGAACGCGGTTGTTTACGCAGGTGGAAACAAGGAGCATGCTTTAGCCATTGAAACCGGAGCAGATTGCAATGTGAAACGTGTTTTCGTTTATGAAAATGACTTCACCAAAGGAGAAGATGAGAATCCTTACTACATTACTGACTTACAGGAATTGAAAACAACCTGGCATCCGATCGAGAATGTGGGTGGTGCGACGAGCAGTTATTAAGTCTTGATTCGGTTTGTTTACCATTCAGAAAAACCGACATAAGAAAAGAGCACGTATAATTGAATTGATAATGAACACGATTAAAATTCTGCTTTTTCTTTTAGGATTTGTATTTACACCAATTTACGGACAACAGAGAAGTCTGGCGAAATTGCTAGGATCCGGCTTTCATTCCATTCCTGCAAGAACCAATATTCCATATATGGAAACAAATCCGGCGTGCACATTGGTTCCAAGTGTCACCCTTCTTGGGGATACTTCCGGGATAGTATATCAGAATGAATTTATGCTTTTTCGAAACTACACGAATCCTTCTCACAATTCAAGGGGTGAGATCGTGAGCTATTTGAAAAACGGTTTTGTCAGTAATGCCGAATACCAGGAATTTCAACATTGGATCAGGGATTCCTTGGCAAGAGAGCATATTTATCGCGGTTTGAAAAGTGATAAAGAAGCCATCAAATACCTAAAAATTAGCCGAAAGGAACTGAAAGACACAACGTTTTATATTGATGACCGGCACGGCAACAGAGAAAAGTTCGATCTCAATTGGAAAATTCCTTTCAATTATACTGATCCTCAATTGATGCGATTTGTAGCTGAATTATACTTACCCATGCATGAACGGTTCTATACATTCCGGGATTTCGACGAACGCGAATTCATTTATCAATACGAGGAAAAAACGGAAAATGAAACGAATTCGATAGATTTTCGAATACCTACTATCTCACACGAATCTTTCTGGGCAAAGGAATCCGTTTCAATAAATGATGAAGGTTCTGTTTTGGGACAGGTTTACGATAAGGTGCTCCCGGAAGCACCTCTCATTGGGATTACCGGTATGCAAGCCAATGCATTTTGTCATTGGAAAGAAATAGAACTGCAGAAACAGTTAAATAGAAAGCACCTTCCTTATCAGGTTAAAGTGACTCTTCCCTTGACAGGTGAATTAAGTTCCTTGTCCACTGAATTAAAGATCGAACAAAGAGATTATACACAGCAATGGAAAATTACAGTCGGGGACTATCAATTGTTTATGAAAGCCGTTCGTGACTCCATTGTTATGGAACATTTATATAACCGATTATGCGAGGCTAATAATTCGGCAGCGAACCAGGTGATTCAATACAAAGCAAACTATTTTGATGAAAGTTGTGGGAGATACATCAAATCAGATCCCTATGAAACGATTGAAAACCGTCAGAATTTCCCGCTTACAAAGGATTTAAGAATCCTGGAAAGATACCCGGAACTGGTTCACGCGATTATACTTGAGAACGAGGAAGTTTTAAGATTCTATAGGTATTATATGATTGACATTAAGGCTAAATCGATGATCGGAAAATTAATCGGCGATCCAATTTATTGTCAAGGGTTTGAAAAGCGTGAACTTTTGATTGCATCTGAGACTGACAGTATAACAAGAAGGCTGATTGGGATGGATTTAAATATGGACCATATTAACAGGTTGTGTCAGGGATCCGGTGTTAGAGATCATGTAGCATATAATCGATTCATCAAACGCGAATTCGTGGATATTACACCAGGTATTGCAATGGAAAGCCAGCGCAACGAAAAGTGCATGAAAGGAATTACTTACGAACTGGCACTTGCATATTATCATTGGAAATACCCTATCTGGAGCGCCAAATCAGGAGATGATTGGCAGCAATTTGTTTACCCGAATGAAGAACAGTTTAACCGGGTGCAAAATGCTGAGCAAATAATTATTCCGGCACATGAGATCAATTTTCCTTCTCCGACATTCCGATATGTCGTAACTTTTATACCGGTAAATGACTGATATGAAAGATAACTTCTCACACAATTCAGGTGCGTACGCTCAATATCGTCCTGCTTATCCGGATGAAGTATTTACTTTCCTGAAAACAGTTCTCACCGGAAGAAAGCGTGTTTGGGATTGTGCCACGGGAACCGGACAGGTTGCCGAAAAGCTGACAAATCTATTCGATGAAATCCAGGCGACTGATTTAAGTGAAAATCAATTGAAAAATGCGGTTTCTCATTCCAAAATTCACTATTCGCAACAAATTGCAGAGGAAACTAATTTCCCGGATCAGTATTTTGATTGTATCACCGTTGGGCAAGCAATTCATTGGTTCGACTTTGATAGATTCTATGAGGAGGCAAAACGCGTGTTGAGACCAGACGGTTTAGTGGTTGCTTTGGGGTACGGAAATATCCGGGTCGGAAATGAAGAAATCCAAAGAGTGATCGAAAAATTGTACTTGGAAACGTTGCATAGCTATTGGGATCCGGAACGTCATTTCATAGATGAGTATTACCGCACCATTCCTTTTCCTTTCGAAGAATTGGATCATCCGGAATTTCAAATTCAGGCGACTTGGAATAGGGAACAGCTTTTGGGTTATTTGAACACGTGGTCCGCGGTGAAACATTATAAGGACAAACATCAGATCAATCCGATTGATCTGGTTCTCCCCGAAATCCCCCCTTTCGAAGAAGTGGAAGTCGTGTTTCCCATTTTGATGCGAATCGGAAAAAATCGGGCACTTGAGGAGATTCTTTAGTTCTAATCTGAGTTAGTAAATTACCTAATTTACTAACGGAATAACAATTTCCTGCTTTGGAAAAGGCAAGTTCTCTTCATTTCGAAAACTGTTTTTTCATTTTGAAAAATTTTCACATTTTTTTTCATTTTGAACAAGTGCGGGCAATCTCTTGCTATACAAGTGTTTGAGCTCATTGAGGTATTCATGGCACATCCATTGCCTTAGGTTAAGCGAACCAAAAAAATTGGAAATCATGGAAAAGATGAAATTAAGAAACCTGTTTGCAATCGGGACGATGGTGACAGGGTTATTGGCAGCGACGCCTTCTTTTGCTGGAAATACAGAAGGTTCAATTGAAGGTAATCGATACCTGCACCGTAAAGAATACAAAGCCATGAAGGCTACGATGTCACGCATTGAAAAGGATCAGGAACGCATCACTTTTTACAAAGCGGAATTCAAAAAAGATAAGGAAGCAGGTTTGGAGGTTCAGTCATACATGGATAAAAAAGAAATCCGAAAAGCGCAAGCCGATCTGAAAAGGGATAAAAAATATTTGCGTATCGACAAATGTGATTTACAAGCCGATCAGGCAATGGCAATCCACCAGGCAAACGTAGAGCGAAAAACAGTCAAAAAAGAACTGAGATCGGCCAAAAAAGAATTGCGTAAAGACATCCGTCAGGAAAACACAGCAGATTTGAAAACAGATGTGGCTCTGGTAGAAACTTTAACGCTTAAAAAAGAATTGAAAGCGAAACAAGCTGAGGCATTAAAGGATGATGTATATGCATTCTTCATTTACCTCGACGACGAAATTGATGAAGTTGTTTAATAGTAGCAGATTAAACACATAAATCGGGGCTGTAAAGATAGGGACAGCCCCTTTTTTATTTTCTCATTTTCGTTCTCTTTCCGACTTAATTCATTCTGAAATTAACAGGAAACTTGTAGATAGTTGCGATTGGTTTACCGTTTAATTTGGCAGGTTCAAATTTGGGAAAATTTTTAACGCAACGAAATGCCTCTTTATCGAGAAAATAATGTGCACTCTTTTCAATTTTTATGCACGTAATATGGCCATTTTCTTCTACAATGAAAGAAACATAAACTTTACCTTGTATGTTGTTATCAATACAATATTCCGGATAACGGAGGTTTTCGCCTAAATACTGTGACAATGCAGCTCTTCCGCCGGGAAATTCCGCTACAGTATCTAAAAGTGTATTTTCATATTTGGAATTTAATTCCGCTTTTACAGACGTTGTGCACGTAGCAAACTGCTCTTCCTGAAATTTTACTGATAATCTGTTCAGTGTGCTTTCGGAAATTTGAGGAGAAACGATAACGTTGGGATCTGTTTTGGAAAGAGTCCTATTTTGTAAGGTCAATTCAACAAAATCCGGATGCTTCAAAACGAACACATGTTGATTGTCATTCGTGAATCTAAAATGCCATGTTTTATCAAAATCGCCAATTTTCACACCATTTTCATAGATTTCAAAAGTTGTTGGATCGTAATTGTAATACTTAGCGTCTCCCTGAAGTAACAGTGCTACTTTTTCTTGGGAGAATAGACTGAATGTAAAAAATAAAAATGGGAAGGTGATTAGTAACGTTTTCATTTCTTGCGTTTTAATGTGAACGGCTCCAAATGAATGATATCGCTTTTATAATAACTGTCAATCTTGCTGTCGTCAATCGTTACCACATAAGATTCGGTGATTTCACCTGTTTCCTCATCCGTATCCGCATTGGTGGTCACTTGTGAGAAGAACGGTTTCAATTGGTCTGCAGTAACTCCTTCCTTTGCATTCATGGAATGAAGCTCCAGGTCTTTTCCTTTTTTGATCACCTTGAAGACATTCAGCACAGGCGCTTTACCCATGCATAAATAATAATCTTTCCCTAATTTGTTAACAGAGATAGAATCGTTGATTTTCATATGGGAATCGCCTTCGCCACTGTTCATAATCAGCTCGTCTGATTTAATGATGACAGTAGTCTTCATATCGGTTCCTTCCATCATTCCCTGGAAACTTTCAGGATAAATCAGTTCGTAATTTCCGAGCATGGATTTTGGAAACACTTTTTCCGGTTTTCCGGGAGCATTGGTGGAAGTGATGATGGTACAAGAATTTAGAAAAATCAAGAAACCAGTGATGTATAACGCAATTTTCATGGGATAATATTTTTTGAAAGGTACATATTAAATTTAGTTGAAATCGTCAAAGTCAAAAACCATACCCGGAAAATGATCAATTATGAATTATTAAGCGACAATATTTGTAAAACAGCTTGATCATTGATGATTTTTGAATTGATACTAAATAAAAAAGCCCCAACCCACTTAGGGATCAGAGCTTCTATCTATTTGAAATAGCTAAATTATCCTACTAAAGCCTGGTATCCTGCAGCATCCAATAAGCCATCAACTTCACTTGGATCCGTCAATTTCACTTTGATCATCCAACCAGCTCCATAAGGATCTTTGTTCACAGCTTCAGGATTTGATTCCAAACCTGAGTTAAACTCAATAATTTCTCCAGAAACCGGCATGAATAAGTCTGAAACTGTTTTAACTGCTTCAACTGAACCGAAAACTTCTTCCTGGTCCATTGTTTCGCCTACTGTTTCAATCTCAACGTAAACGATATCACCTAATTCACCTTGAGCGAAATCAGTAATACCGATTGTTGCAACGTCACCTTCAACACTTACCCACTCGTGGTCTTTCGTGTATTTTAAATTTGCTGGAATATTCATCTTGTTATTCTTTTAAAGTCTTTTTCTCGGTGCAAATGTAATTTTTTTTGGGTTTTGACTTCAATTAATATTCCAAAAAACAAAAACTTCACAATTGACCCAAATCCCTTTAAACTTTTCAATTATACCATTTTCAATTTTCAATTAACTTTGCACCATGGTAAACAGTGACCAACTCAAGGAAATTAATCAACGCATTACTGCGATTGCAAACTATTTGAAAATTCCTGAAAAGGAAATGCAATTGCGTGAAAGTGAATTGAAGACGCAGGACCCGGGATTTTGGGACGATCCGAAAAAGGCAGAAACACAAATGAAAGAAATTCGTGGACTGAAATTTTGGATCGAATCGTATACGCGTTTAAAATCTCAGGCAGACGACCTGGAAGTATTGATCGAGTTTGTGAAAGAAGGAGCTGCAGAAGAATCGGAATGCGATGATGCATACCAGTCTTTGCTTGCTACAATCGAAGAAGTGGAATTGAAAAACATGCTTTCCGGAGAAGAGGATGCCCTGAGTGCTGTGATCCAGATTACTGCAGGTGCGGGCGGAACGGAAGCGTGCGACTGGGCTGGAATATTGATGCGCATGTATTTGATGTGGGCGGAAAAAAGCAAGTACAAAGTGAAAGAACTCAACTTTCAGGAAGGTGATGTGGCTGGAATTAAAACCGTGACGTTGGAGATCGAAGGTGAATTTGCTTTCGGTTACTTGAAAGGTGAAAATGGGATTCATCGCCTGGTTCGTGTGAGCCCGTATAATTCACAAGGAAAACGAATGACTTCCTTCGCTTCGGTATACGTTTACCCTTCAGTGGATGATACGATTGAAATCTATGTCAATCCGGCTGATATTTCATTTGAAACGTTTCGTTCTGGTGGTGCCGGTGGACAAAACGTAAATAAGGTGGAAACGGCGGTTCGTTTGCGACATGCTCCTTCGGGAATCATCATTGAGAACTCCGAATCCCGTTCACAACTTGCCAATAAGGAAAAAGCGATGCAGTTATTGCGTTCCCAGTTATATGAAATAGAATTGCGTAAACGCGCCGAATCCAGAGAACAGATTGAAGCGGGTAAGAAAAAGATTGAATGGGGATCACAAATCAGAAGTTATGTATTGGACGACCGACGTGTGAAAGATCACCGGACAGATTACACTGTAAACGATCCGGATAAAGTATTGGACGGAGATTTATTACCCTTCCTGAAGTCTTATTTGATGATGTACGGCAATTAATTGAAAATGTAGAATGGAAAATTGAAAAGGATAGAAGGTGAAGCTTTTGATTAGGAGCAAGCGTTAGTGCGGTTCATTCTTTTCAATTGTTCATTTTCAATTCTCAATTTATATTATGATGAAAACAATCATATACCACAATACCCGCTGCTCGAAGAGTAGGGAAGGTCTTTGCGTTTTGGAAGAAATGGGCGCAGATATTGAAATCCGGGATTACCTGATGGTTCCTCCAACTTATGAGGAATTGGACAATCTGTTGAACTTGCTGAAAGCGAAGCCGCTGGATATCATTCGTCAGAAAGAACCCATTTTTATCGAGAAGTATCTCGGCAAGAAACGCACCCGAAAACAGTGGATCCAATCCATGATGAAGTATCCGATTCTCATCGAACGTCCAATTGTGGTGAGAGGAAATCAGGCAATAGTAGGCAGGCCTCCGATTCTTATCAAAGATTTACTTGGGAAATAAAAATAAACCGCAAAGACGTAAAGTACTCAATGCCCTTGCGCCTTTGCGGTAAAAGTTAATGCTTGCTTGTTTTTATTCCTTGATGAGTTGTTCCTTGAAGATACCTGATGTACTTGTGATTTCAACGGTATAAACTCCTTTCGGAAATTCTGCAATGTTCAACTGTGCCTCATTTCCTTTTAACGTATAGTTTACTTCCAGTTTTTGTCCCACTGAATTGTACAGGTTAATTGCTTCAATCGGAGAAGAATTCTCAATTTTCACCGAGGTTGAAGCCGGGTTCGGAGCGATGTGAAGTTTCATTTTATCCAGTTCATTGATACCTAAAGCTGAATTCGTGTATTGAATTGAATCACATGAGATGCATCCCCCGTTTATGGTAGTTGTCATGATACAGCAGAAAAACTTATTCGAAGGATTCGATGCTCCAGGTGTATAAGTGAGAATTGTTCCAGGTCCCATGTAGGGCATTCCTTGTCCTTGCCCGTTTCCATCTGTCCATGTTACGAATTGATTTGTGATCAGGAATGGAGGAATAGATGAAGCCAAAGTCAGTGAAACCTGATTTGGTCCTACTATTGACGAGTTGAATTGGGAATAACAAGGGAAAGGCACCTGCAATGCTGCAGTATCGGAAGAACAAGTGGTACAATTAGTTGCATCGGTCATGCACAATTGATAAATCACACATCCGTAATTATTCTGAAGAGTCGCAGCATCAATCGTAATGCTGTCACCACCCGGGTGAGTTGTAAACGGAACAGGAATTCCATTGCCATCGGTTACTGTCCAGGAATAAACAAAAGGTGCCGTTCCGGTTGCGTTGATTGCATTCAATACGTAATCATAAGTGTTCAATAAGCTGTCATTTACCTGTACGCTGCATTGTGCATGCGAAAAAGAAAGGAAACCCAAAGTAAGGGCAACGCTGAGTAGTAATTTTTTCATGTTTAGTGTTTTAATATGCAGAGAAGACGTCATGAGATCCATCTCAGTTGCCTGGAGATTGAAAACGGATTAAAAAGAATTCAGAGTGGAATCTTTTTCGTTATATTTAAAAGAATCAAAATGACACGATTATGGAACAACGGAATTACGAAACAGTTACTGAAGCAGTAAATGATTTGAAAAAACGTGGATATACATCGGATTTGTCCATGGAAGCGGATAAGGATTATTTATTTTGCAAATCCACTGCCACACAATTATCCCCGGAAGATTTCACTATCGATGAAGTGTATCGTTTTGAAGGAATGACCGATCCGGGAGATGAGATGATTGTTTACGCCATTTCATCCACGGAGAAGAATATCAAAGGCATTGTGGTGAATGCTTTTGGAATTTACTCCAGCTACAAAACTTCCAAACTGGTAGAACACCTGATAAAACATCACGACTGATTGTTTGGATGTAAAACTTATTCCGGCTGGTAAAACCCGTTAAAAAGATGGCCCGGAAGTACCTGTCAATAAGAGTTCTCTGAAAACGAGTGCAATTTTTGATTTTTTACCAGCCACATCCCAATCTTTACTCTAAATTTGCACCGAATTATTTCAGGAATAATTTAGTTGGTTTTTGTAGAACTTTTAAGAAAGATTTCCGTAGGAGGAGTGCAACGTGTAGCGAATGAGAACAAAATACATTGACCTTATCGATCAGACATTTGATTTCCCACAAGATGAGTTTCACTTGAGAGAAGATCGTTTGATGTTCCATGGTATTGATTTGATGCGATTAATTGAAGAATATGGTACGCCATTGAAATTCAATTATTTACCACAGATTTCTCACAATATCCAACGAGCCAAAGGCTGGTTTCGTGAAGCGATGAATAACTTGGGTTATTCGGGAAACTACTATTATTCTTACTGTACAAAAAGTTCACATTTCTCTTTTGTTCTGGATGAGGTTCTAAAGAATGATGTGCACATTGAAACATCTTCTGCATTTGATATCGATATTGTAAAGAATGTCCTGAATGCCGGTAAGCTGAAAGAGGGAAGCTATGTGATCTGCAACGGATTCAAACCACCAAAATACATTCAGAACATTGCAGATCTGATCGAGGATAAGCGGTTGAATATCATTCCTGTAGTGGATAATACAGCAGAAATCCACGACCTGATTGCCGCAACAGGAGAAAATGAATTGAAGATAGGAATTCGGATTGCATCGGAAGAAGAACCGAAATTCGAGTTCTATACCTCGCGTTTGGGAATTCGGTACCGTGAAATTGTTCCGTTTTATAAAGCATTTATCCAGGATAATCCGCGGGTGCAAATCAAGATGCTTCACTTTTTCATCAACACGGGAATCAATGATACTTCGTATTACTGGAATGAGTTGACAAAGTGTCTGCGAATCTATTCCGATTTGAAAAAGGTTTGTCCTACTTTGGATTCGTTGAATATCGGCGGCGGTTTCCCGATCAAGAAGTCACTGGCTTTTGATTTTGATTATGCATACATGGTTCGCGAGATCCTGATGCAGGTGAAACGCGTTTGTGCTGACAATGACATTCCGGAGCCGAATATCTATACGGAATTCGGATCGTTTACGGTAGGTGAAAGCGGAGGTGCAATCTTCAACGTATTGCACCAGAAACAACAGAATGACCGTGAAAAGTGGAACATGATCGACAGTTCGTTCATGACCAATCTTCCGGACACCTGGGCCATTAATCAGCGATTTATCATGTTGGCGATCAATCGATGGAATGATGATTATGAACGCGTACTTCTTGGTGGACTGACCTGTGATTCAGATGACTATTATAATTCGGAACAGCATTCAAATGCCATCTACCTTCCGAAGTTTGATAAGAATAAACCACTCTATATTGGATTCTTTAATACCGGGGCTTACCAGGAAACAATCGGCGGATACGGAGGGCTGAAACATTGCTTGATTCCGGAACCGAAACATGTGCTTATTCAACGTGACGAACACGGGAAAATCGTATCGGAGTTGTTCTCTGAGGAACAAACCGCGGACGATTTCATGCGAATTCTCGGTTATCAACCATAAAAGAGACTAAATCGAATTAGTTAGTTTAACTCTAGGTTTTTAGTTGAAATTGTTGTATTTTCCATCTCTGACAAGGGTTGCGGTTAATTATTTCAAAATCAACCGCTTTCGTAATTATTGAATTGCTAATTCGAATTAAAAGGGGAATAAATTCATTTTAAAACAGGGTTTACTAAAAGTTTACAGTATTTTTGCACTCTCTTTTAAGAAACGTAAACAAAAAATAACAAACAAGGTAAGAATGACGACACATATTCAGACCATTTACACCGAAGACAAAACACCTTTTGCCGAGACTGTGAATTCTTGGTTGGAAGCACTAGGTTTTCATGTTTTGCCGTTTCAGGAAAATGATGAATTGACGGAGAAAATTGATGCCGTAGTTATTTTCCACGATAATCACAACTTCGACAAACGAACTGCTGAATTGCGCGATTTGTTTGAAGTGCATCAAGCCCCGATCCATAAGATTGATTTAAGCGGGACAATGAATGTTGCGCTATCGCATCTATCCTTGTTTTTCGACCGTACAAAATGTAAGGATGTTTTGTTCATCGGCAGTGAAGGCATCAAAGATCATCCGAAAATGGATGTTTTCAAGGAGAAGTGGAATTTGTAAGGATTAGAAATTTTTAATTGATATATTTGAAAGGACAACATGTGTTGTCCTTTTTTATTGTCCGGTTTTTCAAAACAGGTCTGAATGAAATTACCTGGAATCATCTAACATTGTGTCAAATATTATCCGATGAGAAAAGTCCTGAACTTGTTTGTCTTTACGTTCTGTGTAATTGCTGCGTTTGCCCAAAACACCATATTATGGTCTGTTCGAAAAGCTGGTTCTGAAAAGACGTCTTACGTGTTAGGTACGCTTCATCAAATGGGAAATTCTTTTGTAGATGAAAAACCGAAAATTAAGGAACTGTTACTTCATTCAGATCTGGCGGTTTTCGAGAGTGTAGAAGATAAGAATGAGAAGATCATTCGTGTGATGCTGAATAGAACGGACGATTTTTCCTATAGAGAATTCCTTGCAAAACAAGATGTGGATTTTTTGGAAGAACTCTCCAAAGACTGGAAAGTCCCGTTGAGTAAACAAAAACCTTCAGAACTGCTATTAAAGCTTCGACAAGAGTATGTAAAAATGAACTGTGGAACGATAAAATCAACGGACACAACTGATCATATGGATGATTATCTGTTGTCTATAGCCCGAAAGAATACTATTCAAGTACAGGGATTGGAAAGTTTCGCCGATCAGTTTAATGCAATAAGCAGTATAAATGGTGAAGACTTTACTTGGGATAAGGCGAAGGATGCAGTTCACGAATGGGTTAACAACTTTCAGGACGATAAAAGCCGAAAGAAAATTTGTACTGTGGTAGAATCGTATTTAAAAATGCGACTTGATTATCAATTCGAAACAAAATGTGCAGAAAGCGATGAAATTCTAACTAAACGAAATGAGAAATGGATGCCTTTGATAGAAGAATTGATCCGGCAAAACAATTCCGTGATGGTGATCGTGGGATTATATCATTTGTATGGAGAATGTGGAATCATTTCCCAACTTAGAAAACATGGGTATACCGTAAAACCTGTAAAATTGAAATAATAGAAATTACTAAGGCCCGGATTAATTTTTAACTTCCCCCTTTACTTCACATAGTCCTGTTTCAACACCAACACATACTGATCACCATCTAATTTCGAATATCCTTGTTCATAACAAAAAAAGTAGGTGTTTCCCTTTTGAGTTTGATAGGTGTTTGTGTAGTAATGGAAATTGAATCCTTCCTCCGCCAAAGTGATCACATCAACCGTTCTTTTTCCTGTTGGATTCAGGTCTGCTAAGATCCTCCGGTTCTTCCGCAAAATGTTGTTGATCCGCCTGACGTATTTGGTGGCGTCCTCGTTCAACCGGTTGTTATAGGTGTTTCTGCAATAATCGGAACAGAATTTCTGATCTTTCCTCCCGCTTAATTTCTGTCCGCATTCCAGGCATTTTCTATCTGACATTTTGTTCAAGGATTTCATCAATTGGAGTAGGAAAAATAATTGATTTATATCAAAGATGTGTAATAATCTCAAGAAATATTGATTGTTAACTCTTTATGAGATATGTTTGTATATAAAACACTACTGATTATGAAGAAAATTTACGTTTTGCTGTTTTCGATTTGTCCTTTTCTGACTTTTGGTCAAACCAAGGAAATCGCATTTTCCGAACTCACTGTTGGTAGTGGAATGTACTTTGGAGCAGTGATGACGACAACGGATATTACTGTTACGGTTCAAGGACCTTCAGATCGCTTTATAGCATTCGGATTCGGAACAGGAATGGCAACAGGTAATGATGCGATTATCTGGTCGACTCTCGGTACTGGCGTTGCACCACTTCAATTGCGGGATCACCGAATGATTGGTCAAGGCGTTGAGCCTTCTGTTGATGCTCAGCAGGATTGGTCAGTTGTTTCCAATAACGTCTCAGGTGGAAACAGAACCATTGTGGCAACCCGGGCTTTAAGTACAGGAGATCCGGACGATGTGACATTCAATTTTGCCGCAACAACTCAAAATTTGTTTTGGTCACATGGGCCAAGTGCAACGAATCAATTGCAATATCATGGAGCAAGTAACCGCGCCAGTGGTATCGTTCGCAATTGGGTTGTTCCGGATGTCACTCCTCCCACAATTTCAAATACGCTTCCGGCAGATAATACAGTTGGAGCAAGTATTACAACCAATCTGACGATTAACTTTTCGGAGAGTATCTCCTGGGGCACAGGATCATTAACACTTTACGATGGAAATGACAATGTCATTCAGACGGTTTCCAGTGGAAATCCGAATGTGACGATCACAGGAAGTAATTTTTTCTATAATCCTCCAAGTAATTTAATCCTGAACACACCTTATTACGTTAAAATTGATGCAACGGCATTTAAGGATGCGGCAAATAATTTCTTTGCTGGAATTGCGGATAATGTCACTTGGAATTTCAATACCAATGACATCACGGCACCAGCGTTAGTAGCATCACCTTTCGTCCCTGCAGATAATGCAGTTGGTGTTGCTGTTACGACTCCTTTGACGATTACTTTTAATGAAGCTGTTCAAGCTGGAACCGGTGAAATTCAATTGTATAATGGAGCAGGAACTTTGATCGAGGCTTACGATATGGTGACAAGTCCACTCATTTCCTTTGCAGGTTCAATAGTCAGTATCAATCCAACAGACTTAGTCCTGAATACCTCGTATTATGTCAACATTCAATCCGGGGCAATTAAGGATATGTCGAATAACAACTATGCCGGATTCACGAATACGACGACTTGGAATTTCAATACGAATGATGTGATTGCTCCTTTGGCAATTGCACCTTTTTCTCCGGCAGATGGAGCTACAAATGTTGCAACAGCAGGTATTTGCAGCATTTCTTTCAATGAGAATGTTCAAATTTCTGCAACAGGTACCATTGAAATTTTTACGTCAGCTGGAACATTGGTGGAGTCATTCAATTCAGGATCTGCCCAACTCGGTGTAACAGGTTCAACCGTCAATTTCTCAACAACAAATCCGTTGAGTGAAAATACGGCGTATTATATTCACATTACTCCTGGATTTATTGAAGATTTAAGCGGGAATGCGTATTCGGGAATCTCTGATAATGTTACCTGGAATTTCACCGTGGGAGATTTCACTGGGCCGACCATTGCGAGTTTGAATCCTGCAGACAATAGTACTGCCGTGCCGCTGACTTTGGATCCGGCAATTACCTTTAACGAATCCATTATCTTGGGCTCGGGAAGTTTCTTTTTGGTAAATGAGCTTGCCGGAACTTCAGAAGAGTTTAGCAGTGCATTGGGAAATACGGTAGTAAATGCAAACACCGTAACTCTTAATCCGGCTCTTAACCTTCAAATGGCTGGACAATACCATGTTTTAATTGACAGCGATGCGGTTGAAGATCTGGCTGGAAATGCATTCGCAGGAATTTCGGATACGACTGCCTGGTCATTTATAGCAGAGCTTGAAACCGGGTTGCAAGAATTGTCCATTGACAACTATTCATGGAATGGGAAAGAATTGGTGATTAAATCTGCTTATTCTGAAGGTGAAATAGTGGATGCTGGTGGAAGGTTAATTCGCCGCATAAATTCAAAGAAAACAAACCTGGATTATCTTCCTACGGGAATCTACACGGTTCGAATTCAACAAAATAATTCACCTTCTTTCTTCCGGATATATGTGGATTAAGACGCGACTTTTTATTTGTTCCATATTCTTTATCGGACTCTCTGTTCATTCACAGGATGTTTTTGAGTCTGCACGAACCGGAAACATCAAGCAGCTTAAAAAGCTCATAGCCCTGGATAAAGACACGATTCAGAAAGTGAATCAAATGGGTTTTGATCCTTTGATGATAGCTTGTTATCGCGGACAGACCAAATGTGCGGCTTTTTTGATTGAACATGGGGCGGATGTCAATCGGCCATCAGCTGAGGGAAGTGCGTTGCAAGCAGCTAGTTACCAGAGCAATACTGATCTTGCTGAATTGTTGATCTCCAAAGGAGCGCAGTTGAATGTCCAGGGACCCGATGGAAATACGGCATTAATGTATGCGGTGTTGAACCAAAATCAGAGTTTGGTTAAAGCACTTAAAAAAGCTGGTGCAGATTTGGCACTCACAAATAATGATAGGCAAACGGCGTATTCACTGGCTATGAGTTTGAGCAATTCCGAAATTCAAAAACTGGTTCAATTACCGAAGTAGCAGGTCTTGAAACTCACTATCAATAGGTGGCTTAACATAAATTAACAGCATTTGTAATCCCCAAAGAACATTCTTTCACATATTTGCGACCTTAGGCTTAAACTATGATGGACATTCCTAATTTATCTCCTTCGGAGCAGCTGCAGGTAATTGCAGGTGAAATCAAAACAGAAGGATTAAAATATGATTTATTGCGTCGTGAGATTGGAAAAGTGATCGTTGGACAGGAGAACATGGTTCGAAGTCTATTGATCGCCCTGCTCGCAGACGGACACGTTCTTTTGGAAGGTGTTCCCGGATTGGCAAAAACTCTGGCAATTCGCACACTTTCAAGTGCTGTTTCCGGGCAGTTTTCACGGATTCAGTTCACTCCTGATTTACTTCCTGCAGATGTTACAGGAACTTTGATCTATCAGCAGAAATCAGAACAGTTCGCGGTCAAAAAAGGTCCGATCTTCGCCAATTTCGTGTTGGCTGATGAGATTAATCGTGCACCGGCAAAAGTCCAGGCAGCTTTATTGGAAGCCATGCAGGAACGCCAGGTGACAATAGGTGAGTCGACCTATGAATTGCCCAAACCTTTTTTAGTACTGGCAACCCAAAACCCGATTGAACAGGAAGGAACTTATCCTTTGCCGGAAGCGCAGGTGGATCGTTTCATGCTCAAAGTGTTCATGGGTTACCCATCCAAGCAGGAAGAACAGTTGATTTTGCGTTCCAATGTAAGACCCGAGGGATTGGAAAAAACTTCGCATGTCATGCATCCGGATGACTTGATCAAAGGAAAACACCTGGCGCGTTCCATTTATCTGGACGAGAAGGTGGAGCGTTATATCGTTGATATAGTTGATGCGACGCGGAATCCTGCTACTGCCGGAATTTCTGAAATTTCAAAATACCTGTCTTACGGAGCATCTCCGAGGGCATCCATTAATTTGGCTTTGGCTGCGAAAGCAAATGCATTCCTGGAACAACGTGGTTTCGTGATTCCGGATGATGTGAGAACGGTTGCTATGGACGTACTTCGTCACCGTGTTGGCCTGAACTATGAAGCGGAAGCTGATGGAGTGAAGCCGGAACAGATTATTGAACGTTTATTACAGCGTGTAGAAGTTCCATAATCAATCATGGATAAGGAAGCCTTACTGAAGCGCATTCGTACCATTGAGCTTCAAACTCGCGGTATGACCGAACAGGTATTCGCAGGACAATATCAGTCTGCGTTTAAAGGCAGAGGTATGTCTTTCAGTGAAGTCAGATCCTACCAGGTTGGAGACGATGTAAGAACAATTGATTGGAATGTCACTGCCCGTTTCAGGGAACCATTCGTGAAGATTTTCGAAGAAGAAAGGGAACTGACGGTTCTTCTAATAATAGATGTTTCCGGCTCCATGTATTTTGGACAAGGCAAAGATTCGAAAATCTCGCTGGCAGTTGAATTGGCAGCAACCCTGGCATTCTCCGCGGCGAAGAAAAATGATAAAGTAGGAGCTCTTTTTATTTCTGATGAAGTGGAATATTATGTGCCGCCAAAAAAAGGATTCGGACATGTTCATTTCCTATTAAGAAAACTGATTAACCTTCAACCGAAATCGGGAGGAACAAGTTTGGATACCGGATTGAAATACGCCCGGAACATTTTCAAACAACGGAGTATCTGTTTTGTCATCAGTGATTTTTCCCAATCGGAATTAAGTAAGGAAGGTTTTGCAAATACTGCAAGAAAGCACGATTTGGTGGCTCTTGGCGTACGCGACCCCGGAGAAACGAATCTTCCCAACGTGGGATTTGTCCGTTGGGTGAATGCAGAAACCAATACGACCAATTGGATTGACAGTTCATCTGCTCAAGTAAGAAGAGATTACGAAAAGAAGAATAACCTTCGAAAGGAAAAGACAGAAGCCTTTTTCCAGCAATTGGGAATTGATGCTGCCTTTTTCGAAGTGGGAGATCACGTATATTTACCATTGCTTCAATTATTCAAACGAAGAAAATGAGAGTGGTTTTGTTCATATTGTCATGTTGGTGTTTTGGAGCAGGGTTTGCGCAAACAAAGCGCGTTTATTGGGCGGAAGATTCTGTCCGGATCGGTGACAAGGCTGAATTAACAATCCTGGTTAAGAACAAACCGAAGAAATTTGATTACAATCCCATTTCAGATCTGTTTATTTGCGACGTCAACCACAAAGGTGAAACGCTTTGGAAACCTGGTGGAGAATTGGAGATAGAATCATTTCGGGATTCGACCTATACACAAAAAGGAATCAAATACTGGAAAGGAGTTTACACCTTAATTGCTTGGGATTCGGCGAAATACCGTTTGCCGGAATTGTGGCTCACTTGGAAGGATTCCACTTTTTCATTCCGTGCGCCGAATCTTTATGTTGGATTCGTTAAGAAAAAGGTGAAGGAGGGAATAGATGAAATTCCGATCGAACCGGAAGAGAATTCCCTTCGACTACTTAAAAAATATTGGTGGGTCTTGCTTCTTGTAGCTGCAGGGGTAACCATTGGAATTCTTTGGAACAAGCGAAGAAAGATCCGAAAATCGGAGGAATTGAGTTTGAGGGAACGCACCTTGCTTGCAATTAAACAATTGAGGAAGAAGGAAGATTGGCTTCATGGCAAGACAAAATCTCATTATGTGGGATTCTCTGCGGTATTGAAAATGTATTTAAGTTCAAGGTATGAATTAAACCTGATGGAACGAACTACGCAGGAAACGATCACCTTGTTGAAACTGAAAGGACTCGATTTTAACATGGTCCGAAGAATCGAAGTGCTTTTAAGAGAAGCGGATATGGTGAAGTTCGCCAAGACGGAATTGGATAAACTACACATTCAATCCAGCTTGCTTCGCCTGGAAGAAATAGTAACCGAATTGAGTCCACTGGAAATCCCCGAATGAGTCGCTATTTGAACATCTGCTTTTGGGAATATGATTTCTATAATCCGAACATGCTTTGGCTGTTATTGGTCATTCCGGTATTGCTGTTTTTCTGGGAATATTTGCAGAAAAGTCATGTTGGTCAATTGAAATATGCGAGTTCGGAGGAAGAACAGTTAACCCATTCAATCGGTTGGGTACGTTATATTCGTTGGGGAATAAATACCTTTTATGCACTTTCCATGGCTTGTTTGGTTCTGACTTTGGCGGAACCCTACAACACATCTATCGATCCTCCGAAAATAGATTACAAGAACGGAATCGATATCATTTTGGCTATTGATGCTTCAGGATCCATGTTGGCCCAGGATTTTGACCCGAATCGTTTGGAAGTGGCAAAACGTGTGGCCAAAAAGTTTGTGGATTCCAGGAAAGGAGATCGCGTTGGTTTGGTGGTTTATGAGGGCGAAGCGTATACTGCATGTCCGGCAACATTGGATTACAAATTATTGAAAGAACAAATTTCGGCAATTGAACCCGGGTTTTTGGAGCCGGGAACAGCAATTGGAAGTGGTTTGGGAGTTGCCGTAACCAGGTTGAGAAGCGATAGTTTACCTTCAAAAGTCATCATTCTTCTAACGGACGGAAGCAGCAATACAGGTCCGGACCCAATGGAAGTGGCTGAACTGGCCAAGCAGAAAAAATGCAAAGTCTATACGATTGGTGTTGGAGCGAATGGAATGGCACCAACACCGGTTTCAACGCCATTTGGAGTCGTTTATCAGAACGTTGCGGTAGAAATCGATGAAGTGATCCTCAAGGATATTGCGAAGTTGACCAATGGAAAATATTTCCGTGCACAGGATGAAAAATCCTTGGAAAAGATTTATGCTGAAATTGATAAATTGGAGAAACGGAAAATGGAAGATCAGCATCTGGCTGTGGAACCTCCTCTGACCTTGTTCCCGTTTTTCATCTGGAGCATGATTTTTTCCGGAACAGCTTGGGGAGTTCAACGCTTGAAATTCAAACTGGATGATTAAGGGAAAACATACATATAATCGTTTGATGAAGCTTTTGCTGATTTCGGAGGGAATCTGGTGGGGCTTGGTGTTGATCGGATATGTATCCGCTCCCTTGAACCGTTTTGGAGTGAAGCTTCTTCACCCTGAAATGCTGGGATTCTGGGCTGTCATTCCGTTCCTGGCAATCGTATCCTGGATCCAATGGAGTTGGAAGGCAAGGATCTATGAGGAATATTCAGGTTATGGTCCTACCCGTATGTTATGGGTGAAGTTCGAACCAATGAAGGCATTTTTGCACTATTTTTTATTGCGAAGCACTTATTTTTTCGTGGTTCTTGCCATGGCACAACCGGTAGCGGGTTCTAAAAAGGTCAACGGTTCCAAACGTGTGCTGGACCTGGTCATTTGCCTGGATATTTCAAACTCCATGAATACCAAAGATATGGGTGGGGCGGAAGTGAGTCGGTTGACTGCAGGAAAACAAGCAATCAGTGAGTTGTTGAATCAGTTGAAAGGGGAACGGATTGCCGTTGTGGTTTTTGCCAACGATGCTTACACACAACTTCCGCTAACAATGGATTATGGCGCCGCAAAATTGTTTGTTCCGGATATTGAAACTTCGATGATTTCGGATCAGGGAACAAATATCGGCAGAGCATTGGAAGTGGCACAAGAGCAGTTCAAGGACACGGAATCCGGGAAAGCGATTCTAGTCATTACGGATGGTGAAGATCACGAAGCACTTTGGAAAAAGCAATTGGGTGAATTGAAAAAGAAACATGTAGAGCTTGCTTATTTGGGATTAGGTTCAACAAAAGGAGGTTTGATCCCGAATAATCCATATGATATTTCTGATGGGTACAAACGCGAAAACGGACAAGCAGTCGTGTCAAAAATAGATAAGAAAGGACTGACCAGAATGGCAAGTGAATCGGGTAGTATTTTGGTCACTTCGGATAGTCCGTTTCCGAACATTTATGATATCGCGACAAACTACAAGAACACGAAGAACAAGCAGGTTATGAAAGTGGAATTTAATGTGGATAAAAACTACTTTTATATTCCAGCAATATGGGCACTATTGTGTATGATTTGCTACTTCTTTTTACCCATCATCATTAATCCCAATAAAGCATGAAAACGGCAATCCTTACTATTTTGTGTATTTTGGCTTTCAACTCTTTTGGGCAAGAATGGAAGGAGCCACTCAACGAAGCCAGGAGATTGTACAAAAAAGGAAACTATAAAGAAGCGTTAAAGTATTATAAAAGAGCCGAAAGATTAGCGCCAAATGATGTAGATTTGTCTCAAGAGATTGGTCAGACTGCATACCGTGCAAATGATTTTGAGACGGCAGCAGAAAATTTTGAACGTCAGGCAAACAATGCTCCTACAAAAGAAAAAGAGATCCGCGCCAGAACAAGTTTGGGAGAATCCCGTATGAAGCAGCAGGATTTCCAGGGAGCGATTGATGCATACAAGGATGTTTTAAGATTGGATCAGGATAATGAAAAAGCAAGACAACGGTTAGTTGAGGCGAAAAGATTATTAGAACAACAGAAAAGACAAGAACAAAACAAACAGGATAAAGAGAACGAGGAACAGAATAAAGACAACCAAAGTCAACCGAATAATAATCAGAAAGATCAGAAAGATTCAAAGGATAAACAAAACCAACAAGATCAAAAATCGCAACAACAGAAAAGCGAACAAAAAAAATTACAAGACAAGGAAACCGAGCGTAAACTCGATGAGTTTAGCAAACAGGAACAGAATACAAAGAAAAGATTGGATGGTTCAAAAGGTACTACAGGTGGTAAAAGAGCACGAAAAGATTGGTAATCAATGGCAATTGCTGTTGGTTTTGTTCACATTAGTGAGCCAGATATCCGTTGCTCAAAAACCGGTAGTTGCTTTAACATCCGATAAGAAAGAAATTGGAGCCGATGAACACCTGAACTTCACCATTACTGCGAACGTGGAAGGTTCGATGAAGATTGATTTCCCTGTCGAGTTTGAAGTGGATTTTGGTGTGATGCATGGAATGGAACAAAAAATGGATCCGAGCGGTAAGATCAAAACTTATTACTACATGCAGCAATCAGGAACCTTCAAAAAAGAGGGAACCTATTCATTCTATGCCTATACAACCTACAGGAATAAAGTTTACCGATCGAATAAGATAACCATCAAGGTCAACGAGGCTACCGAAGAAGATAACAAGGTGAACTCGAATGACCCCGTTTTTGGATTCATTCAATGTAAAAAGACCAATGTGTATGAAGGAGAGCCTATTTTGCTCAAAGCGAAGGTCTTCTCATACATCAATATCGAATACCTGGAAGGATACTCCGACTTTAAAGCGGATCTCTCAATGGAAGAACATATGTTTCCAAATGGGCGTGTGGAAGTAGAAGAAACACGCGTCAACGGAAAAGATGCATTGGCTTTCGAATATGGAAAACAATTATTGATTCCTGTAGGAACAGGCAAGTGTCATATCAAACCGTTTGAAATGGCGTTGCGTTGTCACGGATCCTTATTTTCAAAAACAATGCGACTGCGTTCTTCCGGTCTGTGCATCAATATTAAACCTCTACCTGGGAATGCTCCGAAAGATTTTATCGGTGCTGTCGGTGAGTACAGGTTCTCTCAAAAAAGTCCGACCAAAGAGGTCAAAGAAGGGGAAGTTTTCACCCTTGAGTTGGTGGTTTCCGGAGTAGGAAATATTCATAATTCCAACACACCGAAACTAAAACTACCTAAAGGTTGTTCCATCTATGGAGATCCGGAACGGATTGAAAATATTGAGTTTACCGAATTGGGTGCTGAGGGGATGATCACTTATCGTTTCAATATTCAGGTATTGGATGATCATGATTTGGAATTCAGTGCACCGTCAATCAGTTATTTTGACCCTGAAAAGGAAAAATACCTGACGATTAAGGGAAATGCATTCAAAGTGAACGTCACACCGGATAAAAGTTTTAATCCGATAGTTCTATCCAGCCCTGCTTCAGGAACGCACACGGATATGGTCGATTTGAAAACCCAGAAGTCATCCACCACAGAAACGAAAACGGAATCTTCCTCCAAATCCAAATTGTGGGTTGGGATTGTTGCCCCGACAAGTCTGTTAGGAATTTTATTTGTGGTTTTGGCTGCCAGACTACGCAAGAAGAATGAATCAGGAGAGAGTGAAATTTCAATGGAAGATAGTCTGCCTAAAGGCCCGGTTTTCCTGAACGAAACGAAAGAGCCTGTTAAAGCGGAAGTGATTGATTATTGGGTAGATGCTGAAAGACACGTGGAAGATCCGAGCGTATTCGCAATTCTTTTACCTAAAGCAATCATTCAACGTATTGAACGGTGTGAGAAATGTAATTTCCAGTCGCGTGAGAAAGCTTTTGACCGGTTGTTGGATACGAATCCGGAGATTGCTAAAGGATTGAGGGAAATCATTGAAATGTGCGATCAATACCGTTATGGATTTGGAGCTGAGCACTTAGAGACGAAAGAGATCCTGGCAAATGCCGAAAACTTGTTGAGTCAATTACCTTCTTAAGGTTTTTTTTGTCAGAAAAATTACTTCAAAGGGATTCACTTTTGATTTTTTTACTACTTTTATCCCACAAAACACAAATTAATACATCATGAGCGTTTTTGGTATCGTATTGTTTCTTTTGATTGGAGGTATGGCATTTTGGATGTTGTTATTCCTAATGGGCTTTGTTCTTCCTTTTTGGATCAGCTTGGGAATCAACCAACAAATGCGTCCGAAACGTGTGTTTGAAAAAGAAGAAGATTCCGAAGCTAAGTAATTAGCACCATAATAATTGATTGAAGACCCCCGACGTTTATCGTCGGGTTTTTTTATGCCTTGAAAATCCGAATTCGCATTTGCTTCGTGATAGCACAAGATCAATTGATAAACACAAAATGGTCTTTTCGAAGGAAGAAATTATTCGGACTTGGAGGATTTTTTAGCAAGATGAGTGATTCTAAGTAAGAAAATTAGTCTTAAGATATTGATTGTTGAAAAACTTTGCTATCTTTGCCCTCCAAATTAAATTTTAAAACATCTGTTATGTACGCAATAGTAGAAATAGCAGGGCAGCAATTTAAAGTGCAAAAAGACCAAAAAATCTTTGTACACCGTTTAGACGCTGAGGCAGGATCAAAAGTAGAATTTGATCGTGTTTTATTGGTAGACAATGGTGGAAAAGTGAATATTGGCGCCCCAGCTATCGCAGGAGCAAAAGTTACTGCTCAAGTGAATGATCACGTTAAAGGTGATACAGTTATCATTTTCCGTAAGAAACGAAGAAAAGGATATGTGAAAAGAAACGGTCACCGTCAATCTTTTACACAAATTACAATTACAGATATTAAAGGGTAATTCTCTGTCATTAGACGGATAAAAAATTAGAAAAGATGGCACACAAAAAAGGAGTCGGTAGTTCCAAAAACGGTCGCGAATCACATAGCAAGCGTCTAGGAGTGAAAATTTTTGGTGGACAAGCTGCAATCGCTGGGAACATTATCGTTCGTCAACGCGGAACTGCACACCACCCGGGAGAAAATGTTGGGATTGGAAAAGACCACACATTATACGCATTAACTGACGGAACAGTTGAATTCCGCAAAAAAAGAGATGCTCGTTCGTTTGTATCGGTAGTTCCATTTGAAACTACGGAAGCTTAATCGAATAATAGTACATATTTTGATAAAGGCGGGTTCCGAAGTTTTTCGGAATTCGCCTTTTTTTATGTTTTAATTTACCAATTTTAAACCCGGTTCGCCTTGGCGGATCAACACTCAAATTCAATTCATATGTTAGAAATGACCAAAATCCGCGCTGAACGTGATGAGATCATCACAGCACTGAAAAAGCGCAACATTGATGTAACAGAGACTATTGACACAATCATTGCTAAAGACCAGCAATGGCGTTCAGCAAAAACGTCGATGGAATCTATTGCGTCCGAATTGAATAAGATTGCAAAAGAAATTGGTGAATTCTTCAAAAGTGGTAAAGCTGCCGAGGCAGAAGCTGCCAAAGCAAAAACCGCAGACCTGAAGCAAGAGGAGCAACAATTGAAAACGGAAGTTGACACACTCGAAAATGAAATTACACAGTTGCTTTACCAGATTCCGAATGTCCCTAACAGCCTGGTTGTTGCCGGAAAGAATGAAGAAGATAACGAAACAATCGAAGTGGTGGGTGAACCTGCCGTATTGCACAATAAAGCAATGCCTCACTGGGAACTGACTAAGAAATTTGATTTGATCGATTTCGAGTTAGGAGTGAAAATAACTGGTGCGGGTTTCCCGGTTTACAGAGGAAAAGGAGCAAAGTTGCAACGCGCATTGATTCAATTCTTCCTGGATGAAGCTGAGAAAGCGGGTTACGAAGAATTGATTGTTCCTCACGTAGTGAATGAAGCAAGTGCTTACGGTACAGGACAACTTCCGGATAAGGAAGGTCAGATGTATTACATGCCTGTGGATGATTTATATATGATTCCAACGTCAGAGGTTCCATTGACGAACGTTTACCGCGATGTGGTTTTACCGGACGAGAATTTCTCTATCAAAATGACCAGTTACACCCCTTGTTTCCGTCGTGAAGCGGGAAGTTATGGTGCGCATGTTCGCGGTTTGAATCGCTTGCACCAGTTTGATAAGGTGGAAATTGTTCGTATCGAACATCCCAAAAACACGGACCGTGCGTTGACAGAAATGGTGAACCATGTAAAAGGACTATTGGAAAAGTTGGGATTACACTACCGTATTTTGCGTTTGTGTGGCGGAGATACCGGTTTCGCATCTGCCATGACATATGACTTTGAAGTCTTTTCTGCGGCCCAGGAAAAATGGTTGGAAGTGAGTTCTTGCTCCCGTTTCGATACATTCCAGGCAAATCGCTTGAAATTGCGCTTCAAGGGAAGTGACAAGAAAAATTACCTGGCACATACCCTGAACGGTTCAGCTTTGGCTTTACCCCGAATCATGGCTTCCATCATGGAAAATTATCAGACTTTGGACGGGATTGAAATTCCCGAGGTGTTGCATAAATACACCGGGTTTACACGAATCGATTAATCCCCCGATCAAATAGAATTAAATCCCTTCGGTCTACCGGGGGATTTTTTTGTTCCGAACTTTTTATAAGCGCAAAGACTGCTTAGATCGCAAAGGATGAAGTGAATAAAAACTTTGCGATCCTTCATTCTTGCGATAAAAAACACCTGTTCTCCAAAACGATCTTTTATGTAATTTTAGTCCATATGTTCAGAATGGCTTTTCTTTTAATGGTTCTTGTCATCTTTTCCTCTTGTGAAAGCAAACTGGGTAAGTTTGAAGAGGATGTGCTTTTTACCAAAGCGACCAATGATTCTGTCCAGGCTCTGATCCAGAAACTGGATACGAATCAAGTATTGAAATTGCGTGGGAAATCGAAAATAATGCTCTTGAATTTCAACATTGAATTGGGAAATGATACCTTGGATATTGAAACCGCCAGGGAAATAGACGGATTTATCCAGGCATATCGCGCAACGGATTATTTCACAACCGAAATCAGGCAATTAAGAAAAGCACAGACCGAACAACACGAAAGACTTGTAAAATTACAATCGGATATCGAAAATGATGCCGGAGATAGGTCAACATACTTTGATCATGTTCAGCTGGAGCGAAAAGAAGTCGGGCAAATTCGTGCGCATAGTTTGAGATTAGAGAAACAATTTATGGATTTTAAACAATCTTACGAGCAATTTAAACCTACATTTGAGCGTTTTAAAGTCGTATACTAAATAAATCATGAAACACGCATTAATCTTTTGTTGCATCCTTTTCTCTTTTGCTCTATCAGCTCAAACGAGCACAGATCAGCAATTAGCGAATTTGTACTACAACAATGGCGAGTTTGCAAAGGCACTTCCGTATTTCGAGAAAATTCTCACCAAGGAAAGCACCAAGTTCGACCAATTGCGCTATGTTGATTGCCTGGAAAAAACGAACCAGGTAAAGGATGCAGAGAAATTCCTGAAGAAATTGGTTTCATCCAATCCTACCGATTTCGACTATACCATTGCATTGGGTGATTTATACGAACGCACAGAACGCACTTCCCAAACAGAAAAACTCTATAGCGAACGAATCAAGAAAGTTGCCTCGAATGGATATGAGGTGATTGAATTATATAATTCATTCATCAAGAAAGGGAAAGTCGATTGGGGATTGAAAACATTGGAATCCGGAAGAAAGGAACTGAAGAAGAATTATCCGCTGCAAATCCAATTTGCCGAAGTGTATTCCCTGTTAGGAAGAACAGACGAGATGATCGACGAGTATTTCGATATTTTGGATCAGTATCCGAATTATACCAGCAATATTCAGAATGCATTGACCAAACAAATTGATTTTTCAGAGGATAAAACCGGAGTGTACCAAAAGCTGAAAGATAAATTATTGGTTCGGATCCAAAAGAAACCGAATGATTTTGTGTATTCGGAAATGCTTATCTGGCTCTTTATCCAAAAAAAGGAATTCAAGTCTGCCTTAACCCAAACCCAGGCCCTGGACCGACGAGAGAAAGGAACGGGAAACCGGGTAATGGATCTGGCTGAAACCTGTGTTGAAAACAGCGATTATGCAACAGCACGGTTAGCATATAATTACGTAATCGATCAAGGTACCCAGAATCCAAATTATTATGCTGCCTACAGTTCGTTGTTGAATATCCGTTACCGCGAAATTACTGTCGAGAAAAAATACCAACCTCAGGATATCATTGATGCGGAGAAAGAATACCGGCAAGGATTGAAGTTATTGGGTTGGGGAAGAAACGCTGTTTATACGGCAAAAGAATTGGCAGAGATTAAAGCGTATTATGGAAATGATGCCAAAGGTGCTGCAGACTTGTTGGATAGTTGCCTGGCGGTAAACGGATTATCGGATTTCGAAAAAGCGCAGATCAAAATGGCTTTGGCAGATGTATTGATTCTCCAGGACGATATCTGGCAAGCTTCCTTGTATTACATGCAAATTGATAAGGATTTCAAGTTCGAAGCCATCGGTTCGGAAGCGAAATTCAAGAATGCACGTATTTTCTATTACGATGGTGATTTCAAATTTGCCCAGTCGCAATTGGATATCTTAAAAGAATCCACCAGCAAGTTGATTGCAAATGATGCCATGAAATTGTCTGTGTTGATTACGGATAATTTAGGCTTGGACAGTAATTACACGGCAATGTATCAATTTGCCCAGGCAGACTTATTACTGGAACAGCACCAATTCGATAAAGCCTTTAAACTCTACGATTCCATCAATGCTGCATTCCCGGCTCACGGGTTGGCGGATGAAATCCTGTTTCGGAAAGCACAAGCCATGCAATATCAGGGTAAATGGCAAGATGCTTTGGATTATCTGAATAAGATTATCACTTATCACATGGATGATATCCTGGCTGATGATGCTATTTTCACCATCGCTGAAATTTACGAGTTGAATCTTCACGATAAAGAAAAAGCGACGGAATACTACAAGAAGATTCTCTTCGAATGCAAAGGAAGTTTATTGACAGTCGAAGCCAGAAAACGCTACCGTGCACTGCGAGGTGATGTCTCCGATTCGGAGGATTTGTGATTTTTTGTCTATGGCCTGAATCCAAGTACGGAAAATCGCAACTGGATTCCAGAATCGTTTTCTGAAGTTTGTAAAAACAAATTCAAATGAAATCGAAACTTGTCACCTTCTTGTCCCTATTGGTACTAATCTCACTTAATATGCGGTGTCTCGCTTACGGACCGGTTGATTCTTTTCCTGGAAAAATTCAATCTGAATGGGTATTGGATGACAGCACGGCTTCCGTTTCAAAGAAGGATTTGAAAATACCAGGTAAATTCGATACTTTTTTAGTCGGAGCCCGTGTTAATTACATGCAGGGTAAATACGGATTCTTAGGTTGCTCCGGAACTTTCATGTGGCATGAAGTGGGATATGTATTGGAATCACATCTTGGATTTTCCGCAGGGATGGATTTTCGTTTGACAAAATCCATGGTATATGCTCCTAAAATTGCATTTGAATACCGTTATTTGATTGGAGTTGCCCGCGTCGGTTATGCTTATTATTCCGACTTCAAATCGGATTTTGATCACAGGATTTCTGCAGAAATCGGCCTTTCTTTGTTGAGTTTTATTGATATTACTTACCTCCACTCTTTTGGTTCGGCAAGAAATCCGTTTCATTTGGGAAATGATTACGTGAACATTACTGCCACGATTCCTTTAAATCTGTAATCCTTCATGAAAGTATTCTTCCTGACCCTGATTAGTATCAATCTAAGTCTATCCTTTATATTTGCACAGGAAAAAGAATCTTTCCCGTCGAATATAGACACCGGCCAGGTGAAAACGGATTCATTGATCACCGATTTCCTGCAAACCCAAATGCTCCCAGATTTAAAAAGACAACATCCTGTGAAGCGGTTCTTCAATGACTTTGATGAATTCTGGGTAGGCGCACGGATCAATTATTATCAGGGAGAATATGGGTTTATTGGTTTGGCGCTTCCGTTAACCTGGAATGCGATGTATGGTTGGCCAATCCTTCACGTCGGAGTTACGCCCGGTATGGATATCAATATTTCCGGCTCTACACCAATCTATGTTCCCAAAATCTCAATCGAATGGCAATACCTCATTGGAATATTCAGGGCTGGTTACCAGTATTTTACCGATTTTGATTCACGCCATGAGAATCGGCTGTTCTTAGAGGCCGGACTTACCTTTTTTAGCTATTTCGACATTACCTATCTCCACTCATTCGGATTCGATGGAAATCCGCTCAACCAAGGAAATAGTTATTTTAATCTAACCCTCACACTCCCAATTTATAAAGTCAAATAAAGATTTTCCTGAAATAGTATAGATGAACAAATTAGTTCAACAAGCCTTTATCATCGCTCTATAATTCCTTTTCTTCGACCAATGATTTCACTAGGTTTCACGAGTATTTACACTCTAATTTAGATTAAATCTAAATAGGATTTTGCGCCATTTGTTCTTGTTAAAAAGTATTAAATTCGCGTGTCTTAAAAATTAGCGTTTATGTCTTCTGCAGAAGATTACTTACCGATATTGCTCCAGGCAGGTGTTGCCTTGGGTTTTGTTATACTGGTTTTAGTAGTGGCTCCCATGTTGGGTCCAAGACTGAAAGGTAAAAAGAAAGATGCCAACTGGGAATGTGGTATTGAAGAAGTTGGGAACGCTCGTTTTCCAATCTCCATCCGTTATTTATTAACTGCAATTTTATTCGTGTTGTTCGATGTGGAAGTAATCTTCTTCTACCCGTACGCTGTGAACTTCAAAGTTCTTGAGGCTGACGGATTGATCGCAGTAATTGTTTTCGTGGCATTCTTCCTTACAGGATTTTTCTACGTACTTAAAAAAGGTGCTTTAGAATGGGAAAAGTAGAAATTATCAATGGTGTAGAAACCATTAATGGAGAAGGCTTCCAATTGACATTGCTTGACAAGGTAATTGGAGCTGCTCGTGCTAATTCCGTTTGGCCTTTGCCATTCGCTACCTCTTGTTGTGGTATCGAATACATGGGGACAATGGGAAGTAACTATGACGTTGCGCGTTTCGGAATGGAGCGTATGTCCTTTTCTCCGCGCCAGGCAGATCTATTGATCGTTGCCGGTACAATCTCCAAAAAATTAGCTCCGATCTTGAAACAAGTGTATGAACAGATGGCTGAACCGAAATGGGTTTTGTCTGTTGGTGCTTGTGCTTGTTCAGGTGGAATTTTTGATACCTATTCTGTTTTGCAAGGTATTGACCGTGTAATCCCTGTGGATGTTTACGTTCCGGGGTGTCCGCCAAGACCGGAGCAGATTATCGAAGGGTGTATGAATATTCACCGCCTGGTGAAAAGTGAATCATTGCGTCGTCGTTATTCGGACGAATACAAACACTTGTTGAAGAAATACGATTTGAACGATGAGTAATTTGACAAACGAAGCCGTATTGGCTCGCATCCAGGAAAAGTTTGGCGAAGCTGTTCGCAATTCGGAAGAACCTTATGGAATGCTGACAATCGAAATTCAGGCAGATAAAACACATGATCTGATTGCTTGGTTGAAAAATGATGAAGTGTTGAAAGTATCTTTTTTGACTTTAATCGGAGCAACACATTTTCCAAATGATAAAGGTCGTGAGATCTGTGTGAACTATCACTTACATTCATTGGTGAACAATGTGCGTATGCGTGTTCGTGCGTTTCTTCCTATTGAAACTCCAAACATTCAATCCATTACGGATGTTTACATTGGTGCCGATTGGCAAGAGCGTGAAACATATGATTTCTTCGGAGTGATTTTCGAAGGACATCCGAACCTAATACGAATCCTGAACGAAGATTCAATGGATTATTTCCCGATGAGAAAAGAGTACCATTTGGAAGATGCAACCAGAGAAGATAAAGATGATCGCTACTTCGGTAGATAAATGCGAAAGATATGAGCGATACTCCTAATACAAATAAAAGCTTGTTTGCCGATGAAACCATCGACGGACAAATTGCAACATTAAACCTCGGGCCAACTCACCCTGCAACACACGGGATTTTCCAAAACGTGCTAACAGTGGATGGGGAGAAAATCTTAGGTTCCGTTCAAACAGTTGGTTACATTCACCGCGCTTTTGAAAAGTTGGCTGAAAGAAGACCGTACAATCAGATTACTCCGATCACAGACCGATTGAACTATTGTTCTTCCCCAATCAACAACATGGGATGGGAAATGACCATGGAGAAACTGATCGGAGTGAAAGTGCCGAAGAGGGTGGATTACATGCGTGTGATCATCATGGAATTGGCACGTGTTGCAGACCACTTGGTTTGTAATTCCGTAATTGGTGTGGATACGGGGGCATTGACGGGTTTTACCTACATGTTCCAACAACGTGAGTTGATCTATGAATTGTATGAAGAAGTGTGTGGTGCACGTTTGACTACAAACATTGGTCGTATCGGAGGTTTCGAGCGCGATTTCTCTCCGACTTTCCACGTAAAACTGAAAAAATTCCTCAAAGAATTCAATAAACACTTCCAGGAGTTCGACGATTTGTTATTGCGTAACCGCATTTTCATGGATCGTACAATTGGTGCGGGGCCTATTTCCGGTGAAAGAGCATTGGATTATGGGTTCACTGGTCCGAACTTGCGTGCAGCAGGTGTGGATTACGACGTTCGTGTAATGACTCCTTATTCTTCTTACGAAGATTTCGATTTCACTATTCCGGTAGGAACACAGGGTGATACTTATGATCGGTTCTGTGTGCGCCAGGAAGAGATTCGTCAGAGTATGAAGATCATCGAACAGGCATACAACAATATGCCGGAAGGAAGTTACTTCTCTCCGGATGTTCCTGAATTCTATTTGCCTACAAAAGCAGATGTTTACACGAAAATGGAAGCACTGATCTACCACTTCAAAATCGTAATGGGCGAAACACCGGTTCCGGTTGGGGAAGTATATCACTCAGTGGAAGGAGGAAACGGCGAGTTAGGATTCCATTTGATTTCAGATGGCGGAAGAACACCATACAGACTTCAATTCAGAAGACCTTGTTTTATTTATTATCAAGCATATCCGGAAATGATTATCGGTCAAACCATCTCAGATGCCGTATTGACATTAAGTAGTTTGAACGTGATTGCTGGAGAATTGGACGCATAAGATGAGTATATCAGTTACACATAATAGTACAGATCAGGCTGAACCACAATTCAGCGCTGAGAAATTGGTTGAAGTACAACGCTTCATCAACATGTATCCGGAAGGAAAACAGAAAAGTGCATTGATGCGGATTCTTCACCTGGCAGAAGAGGAATTCGGAGGTTGGTTAAGTGTACCGACAATGAACTACGTCGCTGGTTTGCTGAATATCCAACCGATCGAAGTTTACGAGGTTGCAACTTTCTATACCATGTTCAATATTGAGAAACCCGGGAAAGTTGTTTTGGAAGTTTGCAGAACAGGACCATGTATGTTGGTCGGTTCGGATCAGATCATCGAGCACATTGAAAACAGATTGGATATCAAAGTTGGTCAGACTTCAGCAGATGGCATGTTTACATTGAAAACTGCAGAATGTTTGGGAGCTTGTGGTTATGGACCGATGTTACAATGTGGGAAACATTACCACGAACATTTGACTCCTGCGAAAGTGGATGAGTTATTGGATACCTTGCGTAAAGAACATTCAGAGAAATAGGAATGGGAAGAAAATTATTATTGGAACATATAGATGTTCCTGGAATCGAAACATTTGAAGTCTACCGCAAAAACGGTGGTTACCGTTCCATAGAGAAGGCTTTGAAAACGATGTCTCCACAAAATGTGGTAGAAGAAGTTCAGGCATCCGGATTGAGAGGTCGTGGAGGAGCTGGATTCCCTACCGGGATGAAGTGGTCTTTCCTTGCGAAACCGGAAGGAGTTCCGCGTTACTTATTGTGTAATGCAGATGAATCCGAACCGGGAACTTTCAAGGACCGTTACCTGATGGAGAAGATCCCACATCTTTTAGTGGAAGGAATGATTGTTTCTTCGTATGCTTTGGGATGTAACCAATCTTACATTTATATCCGCGGAGAATATATGTGGGTTTTGGAAATTGTGGAAAAAGCAATTGCCGAAGCTTATGCAAACGGATTCCTTGGAAAAAATATTCTTGGTTCAGGTTACGACTTGGATCTGGCGATTGCACCGGGAGGTGGAGCTTACATTTGTGGTGAAGAAACTGCATTGATCGAATCGTTGGAAGGAAAACGTGGAAATCCGCGTATCAAACCACCATTCCCTGCTGTCAAAGGCTTGTGGGGATGTCCGACAGTGGTGAACAATGTGGAATCTATCGCGGCAGTTGTTCCGATCGTAAATGACGGAGGAGCTGAATACGCAAAAATTGGTATTGGAAAAAGTACGGGTACAAAACTGATTTCAGCTTGTGGAAACTTGGTAAAACCGGGTGTTTACGAAATTGAATTGGGAATGACCGTGGAGGAATTCATCTACTCGGACGAGTGGTGTGGAGGAATCGCCAATGGGAAGCTTATCAAGGCGTGCGTTCCCGGTGGATCTTCCGTTCCGATCTTACCTGCAAACCTGATTACGAAAACAGCAGAAGGAACTGACCGTTTGATGTCATACGAAGGTTTGGCGGAAGGTGGTTTTGCAACCGGATCAATGTTGGGTTCAGGAGGTTTCATCGTATTTGACGAAGACCAATGTATCGTAAGAAACACGTGGAATTTTGCGCGTTTCTATGCACACGAATCCTGTGGACAATGTTCACCTTGCCGTGAAGGAACCGGATGGATGGAGAAAGTACTTCGTCGTATCGAAAACGGTCAAGGTCACATGCACGACATCGATTTGTTGGCTGAGATCAACAAGAAAATAGAAGGAAATACGATTTGTCCGTTGGGTGATGCAGCAGCATGGCCGGTAGCAGCGGCAATCCGTCATTTTAGAGAAGAATTTGAATGGCATGTCACGCATCCGGATGAAGCGGTAAAACGCAACTTTGGTATTGCGTCTAATCACATGCCTTTAGTATAAAAGAGATCCATTATGGTAAAAGTTATCATTGACGATATCGAAGTAGAAGTAGAACCGGGAACAACGATCCTGAATGCTGCTCGTAAAATCGGTGGAGATGTAGTTCCTCCTGCAATGTGCTATTATAGCAAGTTGGAAGGAAGTGGTGGTAAATGTAGAACATGTTTGGTTGAAGTAGCCGCCGGTTCTACTGCTGATCCACGCCCCATGCCCAAATTGGTTGCATCCTGCTCGACTCCGGTAATGGATGGAATGATTGTAAAGAACAAGACTTCGGAACGTGTTTACGATAACCGTGCTGCAGTGACAGAATTCTTATTGATCAATCACCCACTGGATTGCCCGATTTGTGACCAAGCCGGTGAGTGCCATTTGCAGGATCTTGGTTTTGAGCATGGAAAAGAGGGAACGCGCTACGAAGAGAAACGCAGGACCTTTGATCCGATCTATATCGGTGACAAGATTAAATTGCACATGAATCGTTGCATTTTGTGTTATCGTTGTGTCTATGTAGCGAATCAATTGACAGATAAACGCGTTCACGGTATCATGCACCGTGGAGACCATGCTGAGATCTCAACTTACATTGAGAAAGCAATCGATAACGATTTTTCCGGAAATGTAATCGATGTATGCCCGGTTGGAGCATTGACAGATAAGACATTCCGATTCAAAAGTCGCGTTTGGTTCTTGAAACCAATGGAAGCTTCTTGTGAGTGTACGAAATGCGCGGGGAAAGCAGTTGTTTGGATGTTCGGAGATGAGATTTACCGCGTTACAGGTCGGAAAGACAAATACGGTGAAATTGAAGATATCGACGGAAAAACTGCCTGGATCTGTAACGAATGTCGTTTCGACAAGAAAGATAAGACCAAATGGAATATTGAAGGACCGCGTGTGATTAACCGTCATTCCGTGATTTCTCAAAATAAATACCTTGTTGACGAGCGTCTTGAACTTAAAAAACTAACAGGAAAGTAAGATGATCATAAAATTAATCATAGTTGTTGTTTTGTTCGCAGTAACACTGGGAATAGCGGCTTATCTGACTTTAATGGAGCGAAAAGTTGCAGCTTGGATGCAAGACCGTATCGGACCGGACAGAGCCGGGCCATTCGGTTTGTTGCAACCACTTGCAGATGGTGGAAAGATGTTCTTCAAAGAGGATTTCAGACCGACGAATGCCGATAAGTGGTTATTTATCATCGGACCTGGAATCGCCATGTTTACCTCGCTCATTACAGGTGCGGTAATTCCCTGGGGACCGGATTTGAAAATTGCAGGAGAAAGCATTGCTTTGCAGGTTGCAGACGTAAATATTGGAATTCTCTTCATTATGGGAGCAGTTTCCATTGGAGTTTACGGAATCATGATCGGAGGTTGGGCTTCCAATAACAAGTTCGCCTTGTTCGGAGCAATCCGTGCAAGTTCTCAAATGATTTCCTACGAATTGGCAATGGGTGTTTCGGTAATCACGATTGTGATGATGACCGGATCATTGAGCATCAGAGAAATTGTTGACCAACAACACGGTTTTTGGGACAACGGATGGTTCTCT
Organism: uncultured Fluviicola sp.; assembly: GCA_965650135.1. Lineage (GTDB taxonomy): Bacteria > Bacteroidota > Bacteroidia > Flavobacteriales_D > Crocinitomicaceae > Fluviicola. The sequence goes on along the minus strand of CBFGNC010000009.1, from coordinate 102,610 downwards.
TGGAACGTATTCAAACAACCGATCTGTTTCGTGGTATTCTTAATTACTGCTTTGGCAGAATGTAACCGCGCTCCTTTCGATTTGGCGGAATGTGAATCCGAATTGATCGGTGGATACCATACAGAATACGGAGCAATGAAATTGGGGTTCTTCCTATTCTCGGAATATGTAAATATGTTCATTTCCTGTGCAGTTATTTCCGCATTGTTCTTTGGAGGATACAACTTCCCGGGAATGGATAACTTCTCCGGAAATACCTTGGCAATATTGGGGACATTGGTTTTCTTCGCGAAAACATTCTTCTTCGTTTTTGTATTCATGTGGATCCGTTGGACTTTACCACGCTTCCGCTACGATCAGCTAATGCATATCGGTTGGAAGAAAATGATTCCGATCGCTTTGATCAACCTCTTGATTACAGGAGTGGTGATTGCTTATACAGAAGGATGGTTCTCTAAAGACAAAGCGAACGAATCTGCAAGCAATGCGAAAATGGAACAGCCCTTGGGTGTGAATACATCCTTTGAAAAGACGAAAACCGGAAATAGCTTATAAATATTCGAATGGAAAGTTTATCAAATCGTAAAAAAGTTGTTTCGAACAAGAAGATGACCTTCATGGAGAAACTGTACTTCCCGGCAATTTTGGGAGGTATGTGGATCACATTTAAGCATTTATTCAAGAAACACAATACCCTTAAATATCCGGAGGTAAAACGCGAGTATGTTCCCGTTTATCGCGGACAACATGTATTGAAGCGTGACGAAGAGGGTAGAGAGAATTGCACTGCATGCGGATTGTGTGCGGTTGCTTGTCCTGCGGAAGCAATTACCATGACTTCTGAAGAACGCAAAAAAGGAGAAGAGCACTTATACCGCGAGGAAAAATATGCAGTGACTTATGAAATCAATATGTTGCGTTGTATTTTCTGTGGTTTGTGTGAAGAAGCATGTCCGAAAGAAGCAATTTTCCTGACAGACCGTATCGTTCCGACTTATTTCGAGCGCAACGACTTCATCTATGGAAAAGATAAATTGGTTGAACCGGTCGATCAGCGTGTGGATATTAGTAAAAGACAATTAACCGGAAAAAGACCTGCGTAATGAGTTTAGACATTCTATTTTACATTCTTGGTGGATTGACTATCGGAACAGCCTTGATGGTTGTTTTGAGTAAACACCCGGTGAGAAGTGTGTTGTACCTGGTGCTTACATTTTTCCTGATTTCTGCAAACTACGTATTGATGAACGCCCAGTTCATTGCGATTGTAAACATCATCGTATATGCAGGAGCGATCATGGTACTTTTCCTGTTCGTTTTGATGTTGTTGAATCTCAATAAGGAGAACGAGCCGAGGCATTCACCTATGATGACTATCGGTGCCGCTATTGCCGGGGGAGCGCTATTCTTAGTGTTAGTTGCAGCAATGCGTGAAGCAATCCTGGCAACTCCGATGATCGATGTGAATTCCGAACAAGTGGGATTGGTTGAAAACCTGGGTAAGGTGCTGTTTACAAAATACGTACTTCCTTTTGAGGTTTCTTCCATATTGTTTTTGGCCGCAATGGTCGGAGCAGTTCTTTTAGCGAAAAAAGAAAAACAAACTATAGAGTAATATGTTATTAGCGACATTATTTGAATCTGGCGTAAAGATCGAACACTACATGGTACTTGCTACGGCATTGTTTGTCATTGGTGTTTTTGGAGTGCTTTACCGAAAAAATGCAATCATCTTATTGATGTGCATTGAATTAATGCTAAATGCAGTGAATCTGTTACTTGTAGCGTTTTCAACTTATTTTGGACAGGCGGACGGACAACTTTTCGTATTCTTCATTATGGTCGTAGCGGCCGCTGAAGCAACGGTAGGTTTATCAATCCTGGTGCTTCTTTACAGAAATACGCGTTCCACGGATATTCGATTGTTTAATAAATTAAAAAACTAAAACATGTCGGTATCACAAATTCTGCCTTTGATTCTTTTGCTTCCTCTGATCGGAGCTTTTATCAACGGTACAATAGGAAAATCGCTTTCCAAAGTAATGGTTGGGACAATTGCAACAGGAGTCATGGCGATTTCGTTTGTTCTTGCTTTGATGGCATTTATGAGTGTTCAGCACGGTGAACCGGTAACGGTTCATTTGTTCACCATGATCAAAACCAGCTCATTTTCGTTGAATGCACGCCTTTTTGCAGATAATTTATCCTTATGGATGACTTTGATCGTAACAGGTGTCGGAACATTGATCCATTTGTTCTCCATGGGATACATGAAGCACGATGCAGGATATTACAAGTTCTTTACGTATTTGAATCTCTTTATCTTCGCCATGCTGACCTTGGTTTTGGGAAGCAACTACTTCATGTTGTTCTTCGGATGGGAAGGTGTAGGAATCTGTTCTTATTTATTGATCGGATTCTGGTACCAGGATTTCAAAAACACCTTGGCAGCACGTAAGGCATTTATCATGAACCGTATCGGTGACTTAGGTTTGTTGATCGGTCTGTTCCTGATCCTTGGAAAATTCGGAACACTGGAATACGCAGAAGTTGCAAAGGCAGTAATGACAGAAGGGTTTGAAATCTCTGAAATGCTGATCTTCGGAATAACGATCTGTTTATTCATCGGAGCAACCGGAAAATCAGCTCAAATTCCTTTGTTTACCTGGTTACCGGATGCAATGGCAGGTCCAACTCCTGTTTCTGCATTGATCCACGCTGCAACGATGGTAACAGCTGGTATTTTCCTGACGGTGCGTTCCAATTATTTGTTCGACCTGGATGGAGCTCAATTGACGCAGGATATTATGTTATATGTAGGTTTGGCAACTTCCATTATTGCGGCCTTCATCGCAATGCGTCAGAACGACATCAAAAAAGTATTGGCATACTCGACAGTTTCACAATTGGGAATGTTGTTTGTAGCATTGGGAATGGGGGCTTACACAGCGGCCATGTTCCACGTTACGACTCACGCATTCTTTAAAGGATTGCTGTTCCTTGGATCCGGAAGTGTGATTCACGCCATGTCCGATGAGCAGGATATTCGTAAAATGGGTGGATTGCGCAAAAAAATTCCGATTACACATATCACATTCCTAATCGGAACCTTGGCAATTTCGGGTATTCCATTGCTTTCAGGGTTTTATTCGAAAGATGAAATTATCGGTCACGCCTTTGAATCACACAAGTTTGTATACTTCGCATTGATGTTCAGTTCTGCTTTAACGGCAATTTATATGTTCCGTTTGTACTTTGTTACTTTCTATGGGAAATTCAGAGGAACACATGAACAAGAACATCATTTACACGAAGGTCCTGCTTCCATGACTTTACCGTTAATCATCTTGGCAGTTCTTTCCATTTTTGGGGGATTGTTGAATTTACCAGGAGTTTTCTTACACAACGGAACGCATTGGTTGTCGCATTATTATGCGCATAATGTAGCGGGTGAAGGAATGAAAGTAGCCGAACACGGTGATACAACGATGACATTGATCTTAATGTGTATTGCCGGAGCAATGGCAGTTATAATTGCCGGGATTACTTACACCGTTTATGTTACTAAAAACAGCATTCCGAAGGAAGATGACCAGTTGAAAGGTTGGGAAAAAGCTTCTGCAATGAAATTATACTTTGATGAGATTTACGATTTCTTATTCGTAAAACCGGTTCTTTGGATTTCAGAAAAAGGAGCGCATTATTTCGAAGGGGCATTTTTGAACCGCGGAGTGGTGGGTATTGCAAAAGTAATTGGAAAATCGGGCGATTTGGTTCGCAAGATTCAAACAGGAAGAACAGACAACTATATTCTTTGGATGGTTTTTGGAATCATCGGATTGATTGTTTATTACATATATTATAAAAACTAAGACGTGGAACTACTTTTATTTATTTTACCAGTTTTCTTTGCGTTATCGGTATTGATCGTCCCTAAAAGTGGCGTTCGTGCATACGGAATTATCGGTTCGCTTGCCGTTTTAGGTGTTGTAATAGCATGTATGATGCAATACAACAATGATGGAACAATGCATTTGTTTGGAAGCAGTAAGGAATGGCTTCCTAAAACCGGAATCACATTAAGTTTCGGATACGATGGAATTTCACTGTTGATGTTACTGTTGACGGCTGTCCTGGTACCTTTGGTATTGGTTTCCAATTTCAAAAATGAATTGGCTGAGAACCGTTTGTTTACAAGCATGGTTTTCTTCATGCAACTGGGACTGATCGGCGTGTTCATTTCGATGGACGGATTGTGGTTCTATGTTTTCTGGGAAATCACCCTGATTCCGATCTTCCTTATTTCCTGGTGGTTTGGTGCCCCGGAAAGAAAAGCGGCATTGATGAAGTTCTTCATTTATACCTTCGTAGGTTCTCTTGCCATGCTGGCAGCTTTGATCGGATTAAAAGCAAAGGCAGATTCTTTCCAGATCGAAGATTTAAAGGCGGTTGTTCTAACTTCGAAAGCAGCTTGTTGGTTAGCACTTGGTTTCTTTCTTGCCTTTGCAATTAAAATTCCAATTTTCCCGTTCCATACCTGGCAACCGGATACATATACCAAGTCTCCAATGGCTGGAACCATGCTTTTATCAGGGATCATGTTGAAAATGGCTTTATATGGAATGATCCGCTGGATGATTCCATTATTCCCGGAAGCAATGTCTTGTTTGCAGTATCCTGTGATCATTTTGGCAACGATCGGGGTTGTTTACGGTGCGATTATCGCGATCAAACAAAAAGATATGAAGCGCGTGTTTGCATTTGCTTCCATGTCTCACGTTGGATTGATTGCAGCGGCAATCATGACTTGGGATTTTGACGCATTATCCGGAAGTATGGTTCAGATCGTCAATCACGGATTGGTTGCAGTCGGATTATTCCTTGCAGTTGAAATTATAGAACGAAGAACCGGTACACGTAACTTGGCAGATTTGGGAGGTTATGCAAAACAAGCTCCAAAATTTGCTTTCTGGTTTGCAGCTTTGGCATTTGCTTCTGTTTCGGTTCCATTGGCAAGTGGTTTCATCGGAGAATTCCTGATGCTCAAAGGAATTGTGAGTTTTGATATGATCATCGGAATCATTGCCGGAACAACATTGATCCTGGGAGCAGTTTACACTTTCCGTGCGTACCAGTTAAGTATGTTTGGTCCGGTTACGAGAGATCAGTTCCCGGATTTGCATTGGTCCGAATTGATTGTTTTGGCGGTTATCATCATTGCTGTAGTGATTTTGGGGGTTTACCCTGCTGCGATCACGGATTTTGTAAATCCAAGTTTAAAAATAGTATTACAAACAGTTTCAACACCTTCAGGTTTATAATATGGATGCATTATTAGTTGTTTTTGCCAGTGGATTGATTTCCTTATTTGCTGCTTTTGCAAAGAAACCTTGGTTAGTTGTAAGTTCTGCGATGGCTGGTCTTTTGGCTGCTATCATCATTATTATCGGTCAGCTTCAGACAGGGAAAGCGTTTTTTGATTTCCTGACTTATGAAGGATTAGCCTTCGACCAATTTGCATTGATCTTCAGTTTGGCAATTTGTGTTTTGTCGCTTTTGATTATTGGTATCGGATACGAGCGGTTTAAAGAAAACCCGACACATACGGGAGAATATATCGGGTTGTTGATGTTTTCGGCAACAGGAGCTATGACCATGACCGCTTACACGGATATGTTCATGTTCTTCCTTGGCTTGGAAATCTTGTCGATTCCTATTTATGTGATGGCGGGAAGTAACAAAAAAGACGTACGTTCTTCCGAGGCATCTTTGAAATATTTCCTGACAGGTTCATTTGCTACAGGGATCTTCTTATTTGGTTTGGCTTGGGTTTATGGAGCAACAGGAACATTCAGGTTACAGGAAATCCAAATGAAGATCAATGAAATGGACACCTTGAGTCCTATTTTGATGATCGGTGTGCTCTTGATTATGGCGTCGTTCATTTTCAAAGTGGGTGCTGCGCCATTCCATTTTTGGAGTCCGGACGTATACGATGGAGCGCCGGCAGCTGTGACCGGGTTCATGGCATCGGTTGTGAAAATCGCTGCATTCTATGCCTTCCTGAAAATGTTTGCTATCTGCTTCGGTCAAGGTGAGTTGTTCCTGTTTTGGAAAGGGGCTTTGGTTGTAATGATCATCATTACGCTGTTTGTCGGGAATCTATCCGCATTGCGCCAGGTAAAATTCAAGCGTTTATTGGCCTATTCTTCGATTACGCATGTCGGATACACACTTTTGTTGTTTGTGTCTCAGGTTGATTACATTTACTCCGCTCAATACTTGTGGTTCTATATGTTTTCATATGGATTCTCCATTGTTGGAATCATCGGAGTTGCTGTGGCAGTGAATGATACGGAAGATCGAATTGACGGACTAAGAGGTTTGGGGAAAAGAAATCCATTCCTGGCGGTTGTCGGGATTGTTTCCTTATTATCGCTTGCCGGGATTCCTCCTACATCCGGGTTCTTTGCGAAATACATTTTGTTCTCATCTGCATGGAAAAGCGCTTCTTGGTTGGTGATCATTGCATTGATCAATTCAGGGATCAGTATCTATTATTACCTGAAAGTGATAGGTACGATGGTCTCTCCAGCTGAACAGGAGCAAGAGAAAATCAAGTTGTCTCCGTTAACAATTGTTATGTTGACAATTGCATTGGTGGGAATGCTTGGATTCAGTTTTATCCTTCCTTTACTTTGATCAGATTCCAATTTTTCATAAAAAACTAACGATGCTTCGAAATTCACACCATTTTTGTGTCATGTTTTTGAAGTGTCGTTTTTTTTTAGTTCTCTTGCTTGTTTCTTTACATTCTTCTGCACAACTTTTGGAGAACACGAAAGGTATTGCATTTACGGATATTCCATTCTTTAATACGCATTTCGTAAAAGGATGTAAGCTAAAAGAAATCCATGGAAAATTCACCTTCAAGAAGCAAGGAGACATCATGCGTGAATCGAACTATGTGTATGTGTTTGATTTTGACACGCTTGGAAACCTGGTGAGACATTATCAAACCTCAAAAGGAGATCAGGTTACGGATACCAACGTTCGTTTCTATGACTACACACAGGATGGCCGGGTAGTACGAAAACGGATCAGTCAGAAAAAGGGGTTCCTTTCTACCTATTATTCATACAATTCCAATGGCCAGATCGTAAAGGAAGAAGTTTATCGTGATATTGATACCATGAATAGCTTATTGAATCCTTCCATCGAAAGAAGTATCCTTTGGAATACGGAAACCATGGATTATCAGCTTTACGAAGGACAATACAAGAAGAAAGTATTCAACAGTTATGGGAATCAGTACCTGGAAGTCACGAAATACCTGGATAGTTTGGGCTACCTGGCACGTGAAGAAGAATTGTTCACCATTACGCGAAACAGGATTACTACGAAATATGCCTATTCGGATAAAGGTTGGATAGAAAAGGTTTCTGTCTATAAAAATACAGATACTATCCCGATGAGCGAGTCGCGTTTTACTTACGATACCTTTGGCAACCTGCAGTCGAAACTTGTCTATAAAGATGGTGTTTTCATCACGGAGTACCAGATTATTTATAGCGGATTAACGGGTCTTTTGTATTCCATAATAATGAGAGAGGTAAGTTCAAACTTCATTTCGATTATCCGGTTTTCCGAGCCTACTTTCTGGGATAGACCTTAAACTATTAACCACATAGGTACATAGGTCACATAGTTTCCTTTGAATAACTTGAAATACTTCGTTTTCACCACAGTTAATTCAAGTGTAAGATAAAAAATAGGAACGACGGATTTAGAAATGTTACATCACTCAATAACCTGGAAACTCTGTCTTTTTAAGGGATATACTATCTATATGGTTAAACAAAAATCCCCTCCACCGGAAGCAGAAGGGATTTAATATTATTTGAGAGTTATTGGTTGGCTTTACAATTGTCCGTCAGAGTGGTAAACACCATCCTTGTAGACTTTTACTTTCAGAAGGATTCCATCATTGTCATAGACATAAACTTTTCCGTCCCAAAGACCTCCGTTTTTGAATATTCCGTCTTGCCAGATTTCTCCGTCACTATTATATACTTTATTGTAACCGTTTGGAGCCCATTTAACACCTTGTGTTTTCGGAGTTCCTGAAATGGAAGGAGCTTTCTCTTTCGATTGTCCAGGATCTTTGACTTTCACCATCGGATGAACCGGTTCCTTTACTTCTGTTTTTGTCTGATTTCCGGAACCATCAAAGTAAGAAATTTCTTTCACATCACCATTCTCGTAGTAACGCACTGCTTTTCCGGAAATAGTACCGTTATTGGAATCGTATTCGTATTCCACCTGGCCATTCGGATAATAATAGCGAATTTTCCCATTCTCTTTTCCGATCTCATTGTAATTCCCCTGGTAAGAAGGTTGACCGTTTTCGTAATAACGAATGAGAGAATCTTTATAGATATTCTTTTCGAAATTACCTTTTTCTTTCGGTTGCCCGTTCGACCAATAGCGTGTAAACTGCCCTTTGGGACGATTGTTTTCGTAATTACCTTTGAGAGACGGAGTCATTCCATCAGTATGATATTTAATCCAAATACCTTCTTTACGGTCATCAACGTATTTTCCTTCCTCGACTTTACCGTTTGCGGGAATACCGGAATCAGGACGGTCTTTACCGTAGTAAATCCACTTGCCTTGCTTTCTTCCTTTTTCATCTGTTACATTGAGCTTACCATCTTGATCCGTAATAGGAGATGCTTTGACAGCCATAAGTAGTGACAGGAAAAAAACAACGAGTCCGACTTGTTTATACTTCCACATGTTTTGAATTAGTTTTGTAGCGCAATTCTAAAGATAGAATTATTTTGTTATAGTTGCCTAAATACAACCAAAATTTCGCTGAAGTGCTTTTTTTTTTCGATTAACAATGAATAGTTTGATTTTTTTACACTCAAATCATAAGTTATTTAACATTTCATTGGTTGTTTTGTCTAAATCATAACGTTCTTTCCAGCCCCAATTTTCTCGTGCCTGGGAATCGTCTATAGATGCAGGCCAGGAATCGGCGATTGCCTGTCTGAAATCAGGCTTGTAATCAATTGTAAATGAAGGAACTACCTTCTTTATACTTTCGAATATTTCCTTTGGGGTAAAGCTCAGGGCAGAGAGGTTATAACTGGAACGAATGACTACTTTTTCCTTCGGAGCTTCCATTAGCTCAATGGTTGCACGGATCGCATCGTCCATGAACATCATTGGAAGTGCAGTGTCTTCTTTCAGGAAACAGGTGAAGTGTTCGCCGGCTTTTGCTTTATAGTAAATGTCAACTGCGTAATCCGTTGTACCACCACCGGGCAAACTCTTATAGGAGATCAATCCGGGATACCGGATACTGCGAACGTCAACGTCAAATTTGTTAAAATAATATTCACACCATCTTTCGCCGGCCTGTTTGGAAATTCCATAAACGGTGCTCGGTTCCATAACCGTATATTGCGGCGTATTGAATCGCGGAGTTGTGGGACCGAAAACTGCAATGGAAGAAGGCCAGAACACTTTCGAAATATGACCCTCCTTTGCAAGATCCAAAATAACGAACAAACTTTCCATGTTCAGTTTCCAGGCAAAATCCGGATTTTTTTCCGCAGTTGCAGAAAGTAAGGCAGCAAGTAAATAAACATCCGAGAATTTCTGCTCTATTACATAAGAGCGAACCAAATCCTTATTTAAAGCATCCAGTTGAATATAGGGTCCGTTTGAAAGATTTTCAGGACACACATCTTTTAAATCAGCGGCAACAACGTTTTGAGAGCCAAATTTCTCTCTCAATGCAAGTACCAGCTCAGTACCGATTTGTCCGCAAGAACCTAAAACCAGAATTTTTTTCATGGGGTGCGATTTGAGCGCAAATATACTTTTTTTTCGCACCAATGAAAGTTTTCACTTTCGGTTAAAAACTGACAATTCTCATTTTTTAGTACCTGTTTTGTCGCTAATTTTGTGTAACTTTCAGATACTATGTGGCTGGAATTGACGGCAAAACTGATGTAGATGCTTATTCAAAAAACCGAATAGGTTCGATGTTTTTTTTAGAGTCGAATTGTTAAAAATTAAATAAATAAACATGCCTTTTTACTATAAATTGGGGAAAATCCCTTCTAAAAGACACATACAATTCCGCAAGGAATCGGGAGATTTATACTACGAACAGCTGTTCGGAACAGAAGGATTTCATGGTTTTTCGTCGTTATTGTATCATGTACACCGTCCGACAATGGTGAAATCCGTTAAGGAATTTAAAGATCTTACTCCGGTACCTGCAGTCAATAAGAATATCACTTCGCGCATGCTGAAAGGGTTCAATGTGACTCCGAAAGATGATTTTTTAGAATCCCGTGAGATTGTTCTTTTCAATAATGACCTGAACATTGCGCTTGCAGCTCCAAAAAAATCAATGACAAGTTATTTCTATAAGAATGCAGATGCAGATGAAGTGATTTTCATTCATGAAGGAAGCGGGAAATTGAGAACAATGATGGGGAATATCCCATTCAGTTATGGAGATTATTTAGTGGTTCCGCGTGGGATGATCTACCAAATAGAATTTGAAACGGAAAAGAACCGTTTATTTATCGTTGAATCATTCTCTCCGGTTTACACTCCTAAAAATTACCGGAATAATTTCGGTCAGTTATTGGAACATTCACCTTTTTGTGAACGCGATTTCAGAGGTCCTGCGGAATTGGAAACACACGATGAGTTGGGAACATTCACCATTCGGATCAAAAAGGAGAACCTCTTGCACGAGTTGGAATATGCTTCACATCCTTTTGATGTGATCGGGTGGGACGGGTACAATTTCCCGTATGCATTTTCAATCCACGATTTCGAGCCGATTACGGGTCGGGTGCATCAACCGCCACCGGTGCATCAAACGTTTGAAGCGCATAATTTCGTGATTTGTTCGTTTGTTCCAAGAATGTACGATTATCATCCACTTTCAATTCCTGCACCATACAATCACAGTAATATTGACTCGGATGAGTTGTTGTATTATGTGGACGGTGATTTCATGAGCAGAAACCATGTGGAGAAAGGATATATTTCCCTGCATCCTGGTGGAATTCCACACGGACCGCATCCTGGAGCTTACGAAAGAAGTATCGGGCAAACAGAAACAAAAGAGTTGGCTGTGATGGTAGATACTTTCAAACCATTGAAATTGACGCAGGCAGCTGTTGATATGGAGGATAACACTTATGCGACCAGCTGGCTGGATAAGTAAATTGAAAGTTGATAATTGAGAATTGAAAAGACCTTGTCAATTTTAAATTTTCCATTATCAATTGATAATATAATTAAAACATTGATAATTAAAGAATATGAGTAACGAGATAAAGAACGTAGAATACGGATTAGAGAAGATTTTTGAAGGTGCACAAGACTTTTTGCCTTTATTGGGAACAGATTACGTAGAGTTTTACGTGGGTAATGCAAAACAGGCAGCACATTTTTACAAAACGGCTTTCGGATTTCAGGATTTAGCTTATGCGGGTCTGGAAACGGGTGTGAAAGATCGCGCGTCATACGTATTAAAGCAAGACAAAATCAGAATTGTACTAACAACGGCATTGAAAAGTGATTCGCCAATCGGGGAACACGTGAAAAAACACGGTGACGGAGTAAAAGTGATTGCGCTTTGGGTAGAAGATGCCAGAAAATCATACGAAGAAACGACCAAAAGAGGTGCTAAGTCCTTTTTTGAGCCGATGGTTGAATCCGATGAGCATGGAGAGGTTGTCCGTTCCGGAATATATGGTGCTTATGGTGAGACGGTTTTTGTGTTCGTTGAACGCAAAAATTACACCGGTATCTTTATGCCCGGGTATGTAGAATACAAGTCAGATTATAATCCGGCTCCTGTTGGATTGAAGTTCATTGATCACATGGTTGGAAATACCGGGTGGAATAGAATGAATGAAGCGGTAAAATGGTTTGAAGATGTAATGGGATTTGTAAATTTCCTATCGTTCGATGATAAACAGATCACTACAGAATATTCTGCTTTGATGTCGAAAGTAATGTCAAACGGAAATGGTCGTATCAAATTCCCGATCAATGAACCTGCTGAAGGTAAAAAACGATCTCAAATCGAAGAATATATTGATTTTTATGAAGGTGAAGGTGTTCAGCACATAGCAGTAGCAACAGATGATATTATCACCACGGTTGCCGATATGCGTTCGCGTGGAATCGAGTTCTTATCAACTCCGCCGCAAACCTATTACGATGCCATTCCCGAGCGTTTGAAAGATCACATGTCCAAATTCAAGGAAGATATCAAAGAATTGCAAAAGCTGGGAATCATGATTGATGCGGATGACGAGGGTTATTTGCTTCAGATTTTCACCAAGCCGGTGGAAGATCGCCCGACTGTTTTCTTCGAGGTCATTCAACGAATGGGTGCACGCGGATTCGGAGCAGGAAACTTCAAAGCGCTTTTCGAATCAATTGAAAGAGAACAAGAGAAACGTGGAACTCTTTAATAGACTAATAGACATAAGACTAGAGACGTAAGACAGATTTATAGGTAAAAGAAAACCTCGACTCCAATTTAATGGATTGTCGAGGTTTTTCAATTTTAGTGAATCTGTCTTGAGTCTTTTGTCTCTAGTCTATTAGTCTTTTCTTATCCGACCATAATTCCCTTACCGCCCAATTTCGGGATCTCAATGAAATTCTTCTCATCGATTGTTTCCGGAAGGAAAATGAAACGCTTGTCGTACATCACATCGTCTGCCCAAAATGAAACGAAGTATTCGTTCGTAAGACCAAACACGTCATCCATAATAGGCTCAATTTTCGCCGCCTCATTGGGCAAAAGCACTTCCAGGGAATGACGTAAAGTAGATGTTTTGATCTTCTCGCCTGTGTTTACATCTTCGCCATAACCACGACTCGTAATAATGATTCCTTCCATGATGTCATCACGTAAGTTCAACAGGTAAACATAATGTTGTGTTCCGCCTTCTTCATTGATTTCAGGAACGACCACTACTTTTACATTTTCAACTACCGGACCTTTTAATTCTTCGCGCATTGCTTCAATCGATTTTGGATTGCAAAGTTAATCATTTACGAGTTATTTTCTTCTTCAACGTGTGAGTACGATTGTTTATTTGGAGGTGAACTCGTAGATATCAAAAATTTCTTCGATATGGTGCTTGTTTACCTGGTTGAACTCCGCGTTCAGCGTATTCAGAATGTTATTGTTCGGTGCGGAAAAATTGCTGGCAGCATCTACTAAAACAATGCGTTTTGCCGATTTGTAATCGATTCCTTCCAAACTGTTAATGCAGTAAAGCCTGCGTTCGTTCAATTTCTTTTTAGCAAGTTCAATATCTGAATATTTGAATAGCTCCTGATCGTAATAATAGATGAAGTTGAGCGAAAAATGGACCGGAGCCACCAGGACTAAAGTTTGGTCGTTTTCCAATTGTTTGACCAATTGAACCGTTTCTCTGACTTCCCGTTTGTTGGTCTTATTGGGTTTTATGGTCACTATAAACAACATGCAGATCAAAGCCGGAATAATAATCCGGAATTTCGGGTTTTGAATGATGAAATTGGTGGAAATAGCAACCATTAATGGAAAACCGATCGAAATGAACATTAGGTAACGATCCAGGAACATGGGAATCCAAAACGAGATCACAAACATGAATAGGAACGGAATGTAGAACCAGCAAAGAACGAGCCTGGTTGCAATGCGATTGGGATTTTGCCTGCGTTTGATAATCAAAATAACCAAGCCGACAAGCATTCCGGTCAATGTGAATACTGCTGTTACAGGTGTATTACTGAAAGCGCGAAGCATTTCATAAAGTGCATTGATCCCGCTTGGAGGTGATACCCAGGTTCCTCCTGAAGCACTTGAAAACCTGTTCAGGATCAGCCACAGATAGGGCGAATAGGTAATCAGCATAACACCTACAAAAAGGATCAGGAAGCGATAGTATGCTTTCAATAGTTTTCGCTGGAACAGGATGAAGAAGAATTGTATGAACAAGATGAAAAATCCGAAGAAGTGTGTATAGATCAACAAGGCATTTGCAAGCAAAAACCAGAAGATTTTCCAGTTGTTCCTGTTCTTTGAGTGAACAATCTCCAGGTAGTAAAACATGGAAACTGCTGTCAGGAATCCCATAAGCGCGTAAGCCCTTGCTTCGTGTGCGTATAGAACCTGGTAAGTCGAAAAAGTGAATAGGATAGAAGCTATAACAGCTACTCGCAGGTTAAAGAACCGCAATCCGATCCGGTAAATGAAAAGCACTGTGAAAGCGCTGAAAATAAGGGACGGCATCCGTACCGAAAACTCGGAAATACCGAAAAATTTGATCCAGTAGTGCAATAGTAGAAAATGCAGCGGCGGATTATTCTCACTTTGGAAAATGCCGAATATATGGTCCAACGATAACTGCGAATGATACACACTGAATGGTTCGTCCCCACCAAGCGAGTTGAAGCCCAGGAAAAGCCCCTTGACTACAAAGCCCAGGAGAATAAAAAAGATTGGAAGATAATAGTTCGTATAATTACTGCGGTTTATCATTACTGCTCATCCGGTTTTGGACGTGAAAATAATCATTTACCGGAAGCTGCTATTGTTCTTCCCATTCGGATGTATTCAAACAAATCTGACGGGTGCCCGATTTTTTCCTGGTTCGCCTTGGTGTTTGCAGTTTTCAGAATTTTCGGATCCGTATCCGGAGCTCGTTTGTGACCGGTACGAACGATAATCAGATCCTCATCGGGTATCGCGATGATGTATTGGCCTTTGATTCCACGACAATAGTAAACAGGATGTCCGTTGCTGACATAAGTCCAGATATGCAGACCATACCGGGTATTCGGTACACCTTCTTCTGTAGACATCACCGGATTTTTGACCATTTCATCAAAGTAATTAGCTGGAATGACTTGTTTGTCCTTCCATTTTCCATGATTCACCAAGACTTTCCCGATCCGGGCAAAATCACGTGTAGTACTGTACAAACAACAGAATGCTTTCTCCGCTCCGTTTTCCTTGTCCAGGCTCCAAAAAGCATCCGATTCAGCACCAATCGGTTTCCATAGTTTTTCCGAAGCGTATTGAGAGAGGTCTTTCCCGGTTGCTTTTTCAAGAATGAAACCCAGTAATTGGGAGTTTCCACTTTGATAGATGAATTCCTTCCCGGGTGCGCGTTCTACGTGTTGGCGCGTAACCAAACCTCTTAGATCCCATCCATAATAAGATTCCGCATTTTCTGACAATGGATTTTTACCACTTTCACCCCAGTCTAGCCCGGAAGCCATCATCAATAAATGGCGAATCGTTATTTTCTCTTTTCCTTTCCCTGA
Source organism: uncultured Fluviicola sp. (assembly GCA_965650135.1). Classification (GTDB taxonomy): domain Bacteria; phylum Bacteroidota; class Bacteroidia; order Flavobacteriales_D; family Crocinitomicaceae; genus Fluviicola. The sequence goes on along the minus strand of CBFGNC010000009.1, from coordinate 87,232 downwards.
AAATTCAGGAATATACTTGCAAACCGGTTCGTCCAAACTTTTGATTTTTCCTTCCTCCAATGCTATTCCAATGAGAATGCTCACAACTGTTTTTGCAGCGGAAAAGGAATTGGAAACCGTCTCCGGATGATGCTCATCCCAATAGCGTTCGTAAACAACCTGGTTATTTTTCACGATTAAAAAAGAAGAAGTCTTCCAGGTATCCATGTATTTCAGATCGTCCTTACCGAGCAATTCGTTCTTGTTCAGTTTGAAATTCCAGGGTTCACTCTTCTTGGGGGCTTGAACAGTCGCATTGTAGAATTTATTCAAATCGTAAATGGTAGGAGAGGTTTCTCCTTGCAGATAAGTGTAATAAATTCCTTTGTAGAGGTAGAAACGACCGCTTAGGAGGATTAAAATATTGACAGATAAAAACAGGATCAGAACAAACCATCCGGTTCGTTTTAACCATTTTAGTAGGGTGCGTTTCATGACTATTGTGCGTAAGTGAATCCGAATTGGGAGGCTAGTTTTTCTTTCAAGAGGTCTTTTACTTCCTGCATATCAACCGCTCTGCCAAGTTCCTGTTGCAAGGAAGTTACAGATTTATCTTCAATTCCGCAAGGTACAATATGAGAAAAATAAGAAAGATCCGAATTTATGTTGAAACCGATCCCATGCATCGTTATCCAGCGTGAAGCTTTTACGCCCATTGCACAGATCTTTCGGGCTTGTGGAGTTTCCACGTCAAGCCACACACCGGTGAATCCGGAAGAGCGTTCTCCCTTGATTCCGTAATGTGCCAAAACCTGAATAACGGCTTCTTCCAGGTAACGCATGTATTTGTGGATGTCCGTAAAGAAATAATCCAGATCAAAAAGTGGATAAACTACCAGTTGTCCCGGTCCATGATAGGTAATGTCCCCACCGCGATTGATTTTGTAGAATTTGGCTTCGTGTTCTTCCAGTCCGGTTTCATTCAAAAGCAAATGCTCTTCCGTACCGCTTTTTCCAAGAGTGAAGACATGCGGATGCTCACAAAACAACAGGTGATTCTGTGTTTCTTCTTGAGACGTTCCGTTTCGGCGTTCGATTTTCAGGGCAATACTTGCTCCAAAGAGTTTTTCTTGATAATCCCAGGCTTCTTGGTAATCCATGAGCCCCAAGTCTTGATAGTGAACCTTTGGTAACATGATTTTACGTTAGTTTAAATAGTTCAAATGCTCAAATGTTCAAAATTTGAGTTTAATGAAATTGAACTTTTTGAACACTTTCAACTCTTTGAACCTCCTTTTGTTTTTAGAACTCCAAATATACGAAAGGTTGGAAGGAATCAGAAGCTGCCTGGTAGAGGATTACAATAAATACAGCAATTATTAACATCTGTAGGACCATGTGCGTTTTCACGAAGCTTCCGACCATGAAATCCTTCCACTTTTGGGGCATCCAATGAATGAAAAATCCTAATAGCATAATCAAAAGTGCAGGATAGTATTTATCCATCATTACCTGGAAAGTTTCCCACTTGAAATTGAAATTGTTGAAGATGCGGTCCAGCATTTCGGAAGGTGCTCCTTCTGTTTTCAATCGGAACCAGATTCGTGTAAACGTAATGAAATTGAATGTCAGCAGTATTTTCCAGAAATGTACAATCCACCAAGAACTCTTTTCATAAGGAGAAACCTTTTTCCAGTGATTGTAAATAACGAGTGCCAAACCGTTCATTGCGCCCCAGATTACGAAGTTTTGGGAAGCACCATGCCACAATCCCCCCAGAATCATAGTGATCAGCAAGTTCAGATCGCGGTACATGAATGTTTTCACTTTCGGACTAATTAGAATAGCGATTCCGTACAAACTCATCAGCCCGACGTAGACAAAGATCAATTCGAACCAACCTGTGATAAAGATCAGGAAAACAAAAATGACAATGATTGCGATAAAGGTTCCTACTGTTCCTTTCTTGTTTCCTCCCAGTGGAATGTATAAGTAGTCTCTTAGCCATGAACCCAGGGATTTGTGCCATCTGCGCCAGAAATCGGCCACACTGTTCGCTTTATATGGAGAATTGAAATTGGGTAATAATTCGAAGCCCATCAATTTGGAGATTCCGATTGCGATATCGGTGTACCCTGAAAAATCCCCATAGATCTGTAAGGAATATCCCCACATGGCGATCACGCTCCAATATCCCGGATAATCACCCGGGTTGTCTACAATGGTATTGATGAAGTGCGTGGCAATGAAATCAGCCAATACGATCTTTTTGAAAAGACCTTTCATGATCAAGAAAACCGCTTCACTGAATTCCTTTTGAGAGAGTTTGAATTTCTGATAGATCTGGGGAATGAAATCCCGGGCTCGTACGATCGGTCCCATCAACACGTGTGGGAAATAAGTCACATAAAACGAATAATCCCAAAAGTTCTTTACAGGTTCGATTTCCTTGCGGTAAATGTCCACCACATAACTGATAGATTGGAAGGTAAAGAAGCTGACACCCGCAGGCATCAAAATCATCGTTTCAAAAGTTCCATCTCCAAAAAAGCCATTTCCCCATTGTGCAAAGGTGTTGAAGACCTCATATTTGGTATGGAACATCTTGTTGAAGGAGTCCGTGAAAAAGTGTGCGTATTTGAAGAAACCAAGAAAGAATAGATTGAAAATTGCGGAAAAGGCAATAATCCATTTTCGTCCCAATTTGCTTTCAGTCCTAAAGATCCATTTTCCCAGGAAGAAATTGACGACCACCGAGAGTGCAAGTAAGGTAACGAAGAAACCGGAAGTTTTGAAATACAGGAACAAACTGGTCACTGTAATGAACATACTTCGCACCAATTGGTTTTTATGAAGAACACTGAAGAGCACCATGAATATCAGGAAGAAAATCCAGAAGTCCAGTCGGTTAAACGCCAGATCATCTGCTGACATGTGTGTGAAACTAAAAATGCGGTGCAACGATTCCATAAAAGGGGTTAAACTATTTTTTAATTGATGTATTTTCTTTTTTCCATTTGTTGGAGCCACTTCTCAAAAGCATCGATAAACAGATCTGCTTTGAAGTGATAACCGGGAGCCGTGAAGTGAACCAGGTCAGATCGCATTAATCCAACCGCTTTCCAGGTACGTGACGAGCCCAGTTCACCCATGATTCCATAAAAGTCCCATACGGGACATTCATATTTTTTGGCTAATTCAATGATTACATCGCGTTCACGAGCCACATTCTTATTGAGGTATTTCTTCTTGTACCCGGCATCGTTCGGAACAGTGAGCAGAATCGCACAGTCAGGGTTGGCTGCCAAAACTTTCAGCATCATGGTTTCCAGGTTCTTCTTATAAACTTCCGGATTGAAGGAGCCGTAAGGTACATTCGCATCATTTGTTCCTACTGAAAAGGCAAAAAAGTCGGGAGGGGATTCTTTGAGCTGTTCTTCAAAATTCTTGTTGGCAATGTAAGTGTATAATCCGGCACCGTTGATTCCTATTGCAGTATATGAAACTCCGGGAGAAGCATTGCTCAATTGGAAGGCATGCAGCTGAAGATTATAAGGACCGGCGATCAGTCGCGTAAACTGAAGATTGAATGTGTCGACAGCATCCGTAAAAATGGTTTCGGTGTAACCCAATGTTTCATTTCGGAATTTATTGACGATCAGGATTTCATCGGGTCCGAAATTCAATTCGTACGGAAAAGGGCCCTTGTTGTGATACACCCGAAGCCTTGTGAATCCGGGTCTCACATCCGTTTTATCGTATTTAAAAGTGATTTCCACGATTGAATCCGGTGTTTCCACGACAGCACCTAGCAATCCGAAATCAATTCCTACAGGCCGGTTGAAGTTTACACTTCTGTATGTATCCCAATGGTTTTTCGACTTGAATTCATAATTCCAGGGATTATTCGTTTTCGCCAGATCAAATGGAAAAATCAATCCGCGTTCTCCGGGGATATCCAACCAATGGGTTTGCAGGTAAGTTCGGATATCGTGTGTGTACACGTCCGCTTGAAGGTGAGATCCACCGATATGGTAAAAATTCAACTTGCAATTCTTTTCCGTGACCATGTTATTGAAATCTTGAAAAAGATGTTCCCAATTGGTACTTTGCGGACTGTAAAACCGAAAGCAATTGTTCCCGAAATTGATAAATGGATATTGGTGTTTTAAATTTGTGTCGAGATGGTGAAAATTGGGATATGTGTAACTGTCGAGCGGTGTTTTATTGCGTATAATCTCCACTTGCGACTGACTGTTACAAGCAATAAGTGTGGTAATTAATAATGCAATATAAAAACTAAACTTCATCCAATATTTCATTTGAGCAACGAGCATGCTGCTTTTATTGAGCTCCTTGTTTCCATTTAACATACTCTGCTGCAAATGCATCAAAGAAGAGTTGTGATGCAATACTTGCTCCCCGATTTGTGAAGTGTATGTAATCGTTTCCTGCTAAACCTTTTTCAACCCAGCTAGGCATGGAGTTTTCTCCTCCCATTGCACTAAAAAGATCCCAATAGCAAGCACCGACCTCTTTTGAAACACGTGTCATTTCCTGAACCAGGAAAGGAAGCATCTTATAGGTCACGCGACCTGTTGCTGCCTGCATCGACATATCACTTGGGCCAATCACAATAATGGAAGCTGATGGGCGCAATTTTTTCACGGTGTACAACTGGCCTTTGAATTGTTTTGCATAATGTCTGACGGATGAGGAATCATTCATATATGGAACCCCGTTTCCTCCAAATTGCATGATAACCATTTCCACATTCAGGTCATCGTACATTTTAGCAGCGGAATTGTGATCTATTTTCCCGAAGAAAGTACCGCTTGATCCACGCATTCCTATATTATCGACCAAAACACCGTAATCACTTTCCAAAGAGAATCCGATAATTGTAGGACTTACGGATGCAGAAAACTCGTAACGCAATTTGCTTGGTGTGGAAGGGAATTCCAGGGAAAGCACATGGTATTTCCCGTCATTTTCCAAACTGTCTTCATGTACCAGGGTGGTTCCGTTGTAAACTTTGATCTTGCAAGGTTTGAAACAACTGGTATAGAACATTTTTGCATTGTTGTATGTTCTTGCTCTGGAATAAGCTGTCTTGGTCGGTTCGATCTCAATAAAGGCTTCTTTGATCGAAGTGGAAGCTGCCATTTGTGAACTGTCCATTTCCGAAGTGAACCGGGCAGCGGTGTTCATTGAACCGTATTTGCGGGATTTCAGACTGGCACCTCCAAACGCAGTATAGCGAGTGAAATTGGGCGAGCAGGTTTGTTTGAAAGTGATGGTATTGTATTCGTTTTTAGCAGGAATTGTTCCAGGGCCAAATCCACCGAATTGTGTTTGTAAACGCTGACGGATGTAAGAAGTCATGCGATCTCCTTCAATTTGTGAATCCCCATAATGTAGTACACGTACTGTTTTTCCTTTTGCCGCACCATCCAATTTTTCGAAGAAGGTATGAAGTGCTTCTTGTCCTTTCTCATTGAACTGGATACTCGTAGCTGCTTCTGCAGATAAAGTTCCGCCCGCAGGTGCCCCCATTTTACCATCCGATTCGAAGGTATTCTTGATAGTGGTGTCCGCTGAAATTCCTTCTATGTTCAAGGTGTCCACCTTAACAATATTGCTAATGTCTTTTTTTTCAACCGGTTTTGGCGGAGTTAACGCATCATTGAGTGAAAGAAACCGGACATCTGTGCCAAAAAGGTCGATCTTGTCTCCTTTGACTAAAAAGCTGATACCGGTCAATAAAGCCAGAATTCCGGCGAGGTAAATAAGAACATGAAATGGTTGTAGCTGCTTCACTTACATTTAAATTGAGCTACAAAATTAATCCAATTAAGCAAAAGACAAATCATTGTTTATTATCTGCAAGGATTTAGGGATTATTTGATGGTTACGCAGTTTAGAAATACGGATAGACATGTGTCTATTTGGCTAGTAGTGATGCTGGTTTTATATGGACTATTCGTAACTTTAGATCATGGAACAATACACAAACGAACTCATTCACGAGAGTAGTCTATACTTGCAGCAACATGCACACAATCCGGTAAATTGGGTTTCCTGGTCGAAAGAAGCTTTTGAACGAGCCGAAAAAGAACGGAAATTAGTGCTTGTTTCTATTGGCTATTCGGCTTGCCATTGGTGTCACGTAATGGAACACGAGTGTTTTGAAGATGAAGAAGTAGCCACATTGATGAACAAACATTTTATCTGTATCAAAGTGGATCGGGAAGAGCGACCGGATGTGGATCAGGTTTACATGACAGCAGTTCAGTTAATGACACAGAGAGGAGGATGGCCGTTGAATTGTTTTACCATTCCGAACGGACAACCCATTTACGGCGGAACCTATTTTCCAAAGGAGCAATGGATGCATGTCTTGAAATCCTTGAATCAGACGTACGCATCCGAACCGGAAAAGGTGTTGGAATACGCGAAAGAACTTTCTGACGGTGTGCAGCAATCGGATCTGATCACAGTAGCAGAACCGGTCTCATCTTTTCCAACAGATAAATTATGGGAGCTTGTTCGAAGATGGCAATCGCGAATGGATATGGTGGAAGGTGGGCCAACTTCGGCTCCGAAATTTCCGCTTCCGAGTAACCTCGAGTTTTTACTCCACTATGGACTTTTAGAAAAAAATGAACAGATTCAAAAGTATGTCGATCTGACGCTTCATAAAATGGCATTGGGTGGAATTTATGACCAGGTTGGTGGAGGTTTTTCGCGATATTCGGTTGATATCTTGTGGAAAATCCCTCATTTTGAGAAAATGCTTTATGATAACGGGCAACTATTAAGCGTTTATGCGCAAGCGTATGAACAAACAAAAACTCCCGAATACAAACGTGTATTGGATCAGACACTCGGGTGGCTGGAACGCGAAATGCAAAGCGATGAAGGTGGTCTGTTTGCAGCGCAGGATGCCGATTCGGAAGGAGTGGAAGGGAAATATTACGTTTGGACAAAAGAAGAGATCGAATCTGCCTTGGGTGAAAATGCATCCTGGTTCTGGAAATTTTATAATCCCGGGAACAAAGGTTATTGGGAAGACAAGCAATGGGTTCTGTTGAGAAATGAGACCTGGGAGGAGTTCTGTAAAACGAATCCTTCTGTTACTCCTGAAAAAATCCGGGATCAATTAGACACTTTATTACATATTCGCAAAAAACGAATTGCTCCCGGTACTGATACCAAATGCCTGACAGCCTGGAATGCGCTTACGATAACCGGCTTGGTTGAAGCTTTCAAGGCAACGGAAGATCATGCGTTTCTGAAAATGGCTTTGCAGGTTGCGAAATGGCTTCGTAAATATCAGGTTTCAAGTGACTTTCAATTATTCCACACCCGACAAAATCAACGGTCATTTATCACCGGATTTTTGGATGATTACGCAACGACCATTCAGGCATTCCTTTCGCTTTACCAGATCACAGGGGATGAAGAAGAGTTGAATTTTGCCAAGGAATTATGTAAGTATACGCTTACACATTTTTACGATGAAAAGTCAGGGATGTTCTTTTTTACACCGGATGACCACGATCTGATTGCACGAAAAATGGAAATCAACGACAATGTGATTCCATCCACTAACAGCATCATGGCAAACAACCTGTTGACACTTTCATTGTTGGATGATAATCTGGAGTACGAAGCAAAAGCGAAACAGATGCTCCAGAATGTGATTGAAGGAATGGAACAATACGGTTCCGGGTATTCCAATTGGGCTTTGTTGCTATTGCGTTTCCAAAAAGAGGTGCGATTACTGACCATTCCAAAAACCAATGACTGGAATATCTTCAGAAAGCAGGGTTCACCGTTTTTATTGGTGCGTTATTCTGATGACAAGGAAGCAACTGTATGCGCAGCCGGATTGTGCTCTATTCCGATGATTCATGTTCGGGAAGTGCAAGATTATTTGGAAAATTTGAATTAAAATATGTAGGGACTTAACACATCGCGGCCCTACATATTTTGCGATTTTAATTATTTCTTCTCTTCCTTCAACATCTCCGGAGCCTTGATTTTAAAACGCTCCAATCGCGGGTCCGAAACTGCTTCTATATATCCGTTGTGCGGATTTTTACACTCAAAGTTCTGATGGTATTCTTCTGCTTTATAGAAAGCGGTGAACTTCACCACTTCGGTTGTAATCGAAGGGAATTTCTTTTCCAGTAGCAACTTCCGGATATAAGCTTTCGCATGATCACGCTCGTAGTTGGTTTGGTAAAAAATGGCTGACCGGTATTGGGTTCCGGCATCCGGTCCTTGTCTATTGGCAGTCGTAGGATCATGAGAATCGTAAAACACTTTCAACAGGTCATCGTAGGAAATAACGGTCGAATCGTAATAGATCTTTACTGTTTCCGCATGTCCGGTAGTCCGGGTACAAACTTCTTCATAAGTTGGATTTTCGACATGTCCACCGGAATAACCACTTTCAACTTCAGCAACCCCCTTTACAGATTCGTAAATTGCTTCGACACACCAGAAGCAACCACTTCCGAAATAAGCAACCTGGTAGTTGGTTAATTCTGCCGGAGTTTTATCGGCTTTCAATTGTGATTTTTCAGAGGGTTTGTTTTTCTGACCACATGCACTTAAAGATAAGAGCGTAACGACTAAAAAGAAAACGACGTGTTTCATGATAAATTTTTTTCAAGTTACGACACGGATGGGAATCCGGATTCGAAACAGGGCATTTTTAACCTTTGTTAAGGATAAAAAGTTGTTTACAAGGTTAGTTTCACGAGATTAAAGCAACAAAAAAAAAGAGAAAGGTTTAAAAAGTCGGTACAACTGATTATATTCGCACCCTTAAAAGAAATTATAGAATGGCAATTATTGGGAAAATAAGAAACATGCGTTACCTACTTGTAGGTATTACGGGATTGGCTCTTTTGACTTTTATTCTTACAGGATTATTTGATAAAATCGGGTCTTCAGTTGATAGAGGCACACTTGGTACAATTGATGGAAACGAAGTGGATACTGCTATTTACAATGCAAAATTGAATCAGTTTATATATTCTGATAAACAACAATTTCAGCAACAACAACGTGAATACACGGATAAGGATCAAGAGCAATCTGCTGATAAAGCATGGTCAGCTTCTGTAGATGAAATTATCCTGAAGGGTGAATACGATGCACTTGGTTTGGCGGTTTCTGAAAAAGAGTTCACTTCTTTCCTTTATGGAGAGGAAGGATTTACTTTGTTACCCGAAATCCAACAAGCATTTACAAATCCGCAAACAAAGCAATTTGATGCTGCCCAATTGGAGAAATACGTTCAGGACCAGGAAAAATCTACGGATGTAGCTGCGAAAGAAGGTTGGAAAAAAACCAAAGAAGCAATCCGCATGCAACGTATGCAGGAGAAATATTTCCAATACTTGGGTCAAGGTGCTTATGTAACAAAATTGGAAGCGAAGAACGAATATTTGGCTAAGAACGAATCCAAATCGATTTCATTCGTGATGGGTGCTTACCGCGATATCTCTGATGACCAAATGAAAATTTCCGATAAGGAAGTTCGTGCATTCTATGAAAAAAACAAAGACAAGCCGAAATACCAGGTGATGGCGGGTCGTGATGTGAAGTATTTTGATGTGACGATTGTTCCTTCAAAAAGAGATTCAATCACATTCAATAAGGAATTGGCGACTTTGAAAAAATCATTCGCTGCATCAACAAATGATTCCTTGTTCATTTTACAAAACTCTGAATTGCCAAGAATGTATGCTTCCGGTCACATGATGACTTTCCGTCCGGAAGGAGATCCGAAAGCACGTCCTGAGTTGACTTATCCTGCAGCAATGGATACAGTTTTCAAAACTGCAACAATCGGTCAATTGGTAGGCCCATACGACGATAAAGGAACGACACGCATTGCAAAAGTGGTTGACTTCAACTCGACTGTGATGAAAGTGCGTCACATTTTGATCAGTGCTCAAAAAGGAGATACGAAGAAAATTGCTTCTGCTAAGAAATTGGCTGACAGTTTGGTGAAAGTTGTCAATTCGACAAACTTCGAAGAATTTGTTACGAAATATTCGGAAGATCCGGGATCGAAAGATAAAGGAGGTGTTTACGAAGACTTCATGGATTACGAAATGGTTCAACCGTTCTCTGATTTTGCAAAAGACAAACCGGTAGGAACTATCGGGGTTGTACAAACTGATTTCGGATTCCATATCATGGAAGTATTGGACAGAAAAAGTACTGTGAGATTCCCGGTTTTGGCTGTGGTTCAAAAAACATTGCTTGCATCTGAGGATACAAAAATGAAATTGAAGGATAAGGCTTACAATTTGCTTTCCCAATTGGATAGAGAGTTAGGTAAGAAAGAAGATATTACAGACAAGATCATTTTGTTTGATACAATCGCCCGCAGAGAAGGATTCTATTCCAGACCGGCACGTATGTTCGACGAGTCTCCGAAAGTACAAGGATTCACAACTAAAATGGCCGCTCAGTCAATTTTGGAATTGGCATACAACGATGAAGCTGCAGTTGGGGATTTATGTTCTTCTCCGATCCAGGATGATAACCGTTTGATTATTGCTATCGTTTCTTCTATCCGTGAAAAAGGTGCACCTGCATTGGTTGACACTTACGAGCGAATGAGAACAGATGCGTTGAACGAGAAAAAAGCAAATTCCATCCTGAAGAAAATGGGATCTGTAACAAACTTGGAAGCATTAGCTAAGAAATTGAAAACAGATGTGAAACAAGCTGAAATGACGTTTGCTTCACCAAGTATTCAAGGTGGTGGTTATGAGCCGGAAGTTGTCGGAGCATTGTTCTCCGGTAAGATCAAGGACAAAATGTCTTCCAAAGCAACAGTTGGTCAATCCGGAGTGTATGTATTCCGTGTAAACAAAACGGTGAAAGCTCCTGCAGCGAAAAATTACGATGCAGAGAAAATGCAGATGTTGAGCCAGATCAAGGCAAGCATTGCAAATTCATCCCGCCAGGCATTGCAGAAAAAATTGAATGTAATGGATAACAGAGCATTATTGGATGCTGGAATTATCCGTTAATTAAGATACATGGAGTATGAAAAGGTTGTTCGGTTCGGACAACCTTTTTTGTTTTTAACATTCTATAAAAACCATGACACGCAACCTGTTTATCCTTTTCACTTCTTTATTTTGGCATTTAAATTCTTTTGCCCAAACAAAAGATTCTGTTTGCAGATCAAAAATCCAATTCTGCTCCAAAAATGAGCTGGGTGGTTTGATCGGAATAGGTCATATCAAGAATCCAAATGACTATTTGGTGAGGAATCCTGAGTGGGCAGTTGAATTGACGAGCACGAACGGCATTCGTTACAATCCGTGGTTTGTCGGTATTGGATTGGGCGTGCGTGCGTGGGGAACTGATCTTACTTTTCCGGTATTTGTAAACGTTTCGCTTGATTTGTGGAAGAGTGCTTTTTTTCTGCATGCGGATATGGGACATCAATTCGGAATCCGGAAAAGCAATTACTTTGGAGATAGGGAGACGGGAAGTTTTTATGCCGCTTATGGCTTGGGCTATAATTTTGCCATCAAAAAACAAAACCTTTACGTAAAGGCAAGTCTCTGCCATCAAAGAATGAAAGCGGCTACCAAAGCCGGTTTGGGTCCGGGCAATTATCTGGAGTCTTACGATCCCACCTATTTGTTTTTTCGGATTAGTTTGGGAATAAAATTTACAAAGTAGCGTTGAAATAAGATAATAAACTTGTTTATGAGATTGACCATTTTTTGCATCCCGTATTTTTGCCTTTCGTTTGCCTTTGCACAAGAAGAAAAACAACCATTAAAGAATCTCTTCAATGAGTTCCATGCTTCCGTAAACCACGAAATGGGCAATGGTTTTTTTGGAGGAGGTTTAGGTGTAAATCATGTTTTTCGTCCGGATAAAGTTGTTGCCTTTAGAACCGGATTGGATTTCCAATTTTTTCATGCATGGAGCGATTCAGAAGATTCTCATTCCTATTATTCTTCTGTGAAAGATGTTCATTATATTTCGGGCAAGAATTTTTGAATCTGTATGGTCGTTTGTGTGTAGGGATTCATTTGAAATAGGAAATACTCCAGCCTTTTTTGATTTCGCTTTTTTATAAAGACTATGATACGAGTTCAATTTATCCTTTTCACTTCTTTATTTTGGTATTTAAATTCTTTTGCCCAAGAAAAGAAACCTGATTTGAAACACCTTTTCAATGAATTTCATGCTTCGGTGAATCACGGAATCCCGCTTTATACTGAAGACCGAACCTTTTTTGGAACCGGTTTGGGAGCTGGCAAAGTTTTTCGTGCTGAAAAGATTGTCGCTTTTCGATCAGGGTTGGAACTACAACTCTTTCATTGCTGGCAAGCAAACGACCCATCGCATTTCACTAATGGAAGCAATATTCATTCTTATTTCGTGGATTTATCCGTGCCGGTAATAATGAGAATAAACATCAGTCATTTTTTCGTTGAATTGGGAGGTAATGTTGGGGTTGGAGTTGGAGGTCGAAAACAGGAAACTACTTATAGCTCCTCAACCGGACAAACTGTTATGACTGTACAAAAGTCTAGGACAGGTTCCGGATTTTGGCTTGGACCGGCGTTTGGAATCGGAACCTTAATTCCATTGAATGAAAGATTGGATTTATTGATAAGGCCGGATGTACAATTGAATTGGCAGATTTACGGTGGTATGGACTTGTATGGGCGTTTGAGTGTTGGGATTCATTTGAAGTAAAATTGAATAATAATCATTGAAAGGTTGGGAAATTTCCCAACCTTTTTTTGTTTTGTGCATTCACTGGATAAGTGATCCGATAATTCGTTTTATCTTCATCGAATATTGAAACCAGAATGATGATTAAACTGTTGAAACCAATCAATCTAGTTGCTTTCGGGGCATTGATGCTCTGGAACGAAACTTTTGCCCAATGCTTCGATGATACGTATACCAAGATTTCAAAAAAAGACCTTGTTTCTTGCAACAATCAGCAGTGGGTATTGGAATTCGAAGATAATTTTGATGGCAAGGAATTGAAATCCAAAGAATGGACACTTCCTTACCAGGGAGTTTTGGCCGGGTTTAATTTTGAGCATGACGGTTCCAAAACGTGGTACGCCAATACGGGATCGACTCCTGCACTTCCGCTTTCGCACAACATCACATCTGAAAATGGTATCCTGAAGATGACTGCCAGGAAAGAGAGCACGCCTATTACCGGGAAATACGTGGTGAATTGGTCTACGAATCCTCCCGGGAAAGATTCTTCTTCATTTCTCTATTCTTCTGCCTGGATTGAATCCAAACGGATGTTTGGTTACGGAAAATACGAAGCGCGGATCAAGATCCCGAAGGGCAAGGGATTGTGGCCGGCATTTTGGCTGTTCAATGGAGAGAATGGAAAGCACAATTACGAGATCGATATTTTTGAATTCTGGAACGAGTACAATTGTGTAGGCCGATATAAGAAAAACAGGTTATCGAAGAATCCGCATTTCACCATTCATGGCGACAGTATTAATCGAACCAGTTCCCAATGTGCCGATGACATGTATCCATGCTATGGAAATTGGGGTAATTCAAAAACCGATTTCAGTGATGATTTCCATGTCTATACTTTGGAATGGGATTATTACAAGATCATTTGGACAATCGATGGGGAAGTGGTTCATTCCCTGTATCGTTTTAATTCGAAAAATGGAACACCTACGGATTGCGACAATATCGTGGAAGGAGGCGAATATAAGGTCAATGAGTCCTGGCCATTTACCACGCAAATGCAAGTACGATTCAACCTGGGAATCCAACATGGTAACGACAATGATCCGAATTCAAACGACACGTATCCAAATGCAATGGAAATAGATTATTTTCGTTTTTATAAAAAAGGAGCCAACTAAAAGATTGAACAACACCTAAAATCAAGCTGGAAATGAAAAACCGAATCTTATTCCTCCTTCTCCTGATATCGGGATTCGGATTTTCTCAATCGAACGAACAGTCTCTTCGGAATTTAGTCAATGAATTCCATGTTTCCGTAAACCGCGGAATAGGAGCTGAACGCAATTTTTTCGGGACAGGTTTGGGTGTAAATCATGTTTTTAGAGCCGATCAGTCACTGGGAGCGCGTATCGGATTGCAGGCTGATTTTTATCATTTTTGGAATGCGGGAGTTTCAGGACCAGAATTTAATAAATACGAAAGCAGGTATAATCAGCATTTTAATGCGTTGAATATCAGTGTTCCGTTTGGCCTGCAGGTCAATTTCGGTTATTCAGTTCGATACTTATTCGAAATGGGAGCCGAGTTGGGAGTGAATACAACTACCAGGTATTCAGCTGATATCCATTCCAGTTTCAGTGCTACTGAAGTAAATGAGCATGTCAATTCAACAATGAATCTGGGAGCATTTTTGGGATTTAATTTGGGAGCTGGCGTCCGGATACCATTCAATGATGCGATCAGCTTGTTAGTAAAACCAAGTGTCGGAGTACAAGCTTATGTTTCCGGTTTCAAAGGAGATGCTTTAACTATGGGTAATGCTTACGCCAAATTGACTTTGGGCATTTTACTTCAAAACTATTGATTATGAAATCGTTGTTGTTAATTTTATTGCTTGTATTTATTTCCCTGAAAATTCAGGCTCAAGATCGGCTAAGAGACATTCGGGGATGGGAATTTCATGCTTCGGTGAATCATCCGATAAGTAATAAGCCCGGAGTAAGAACCTTCTATGGAGGAGGAGTTGGAGTAAACGTAATCTTTAAGGATACCAGTCGTGTGTGTTTTAAAACCGGGGTCGAGTTCAATTATTTCCATACATGGGATTCATGGCTTTATTCCGGACATTTTTCCAATCAAACGAATATTCATTATCAATATGCTAATTTATCGATCCCGGCAATTGTAAGGTTCAACAGGGGAGATGAATTCAAACTATTTCTGGAATTCGGAGCTTATCTTGGAATTTCATTGGGAGGTGAAATGAGATCCACTTATTCCACTTATGACCCGTTGAGCAATTACTCTTTTAACGGATTTAAACGCGAGAATTATTCTCCCGGTTTGTCTTTTACACCCATGCTCGGTTTTGGAACGAGATTACCGCTTTCAGAACGAGTTGACCTGGTCTTGAAACCTGAATTCGCATTTATATTAAATCAAGAGAATAGCGAGAGTTTCAACAGACATTATTTCTATGCACGTTTTTGTGTCGGAATTCATTTAAAGAAAAAAGGGAATAACAAGTGAAGGCCGGGAATTTTCCAACCATTTCTGTCTGAGAGGATCAATGGAAAAAAGAATAAAATCACCTCAAATCATGAAAAATCACTTTTTAATCTTACTTGTCCTTATTCCTTTCGGAGCAAGAACACAGGGTCCCGGTTTTGAATTTTATTACTCTGTGAATCATCCTTTGAGCAGTAAAGAAGACAGGACATTTTTTGGGGGAGGTATCGGTGCATCTGTTGTTTTCCGCGATACCAAGGTGTTCAACTTTAGAACGGGAACGGAAGTGAATTACTTCCATACTTGGGACGAGAGTGCTTATGATGGTAAGATGTCATATCGAAGGGATTTACATTATCAGTATGTGGTATTGTCTGTTCCGGCTTTTGCACGATTGACTTTTGGAGACCGGTTTAAATGGTTTTTGGAAGCCGGGGCTTACGTTGGAATTTGTTTGGGAGGAAATGTTCAATACACCAGGATTTCTTACGGTCCGTCGCCGAATATGTCATCAACGCAAGAGAATACAGAATCATACAGAACCGGTTTATCCATTACACCTGCAGCTAGTTTTGGAGTGAGATTTCCGCTTTCAGAGCGCATAGACTTCTTTTTAAAGCCTGAATTCGCTGTCGTAAAAAACAACCTGGGAGCTAATAACCCTTTTTCTCACAAGAATAATTATTACGGTCCGGTTAACCCTGCAAAAAATGATTTTGATTACCTGTATATGTATGTGCGTTTCTGTGCAGGAATTCACTTGAAACCAAAAGTGAGGTAAAAAGAAAAAGCCTTCCGCATATTGGGAAGGCTTTCGTGTTTTTATACTTGTCGAATACTTGTCAGTTGTCGAAGTAGTGTTTTCTTATCTTTCAGATCCACCTTGTTTTTCCATAGGAGGAGTTGGTGTGCTTACCGCAGGAGTCACATTCAATAACTCAATATCAAATACCAGGTCTGAATAAGGAGGAATTCCACCCGGTCTTCCGGCAGCACCGTACGCTTTGAAATAAGGAATCACGAAAATACCACGTCCACCTTTACTCAAAATGGAAATTGCTTCGTCATAACCTGCAATCATTTGACCTACATTGTGTGTAAAATCCAACGGTTGGTTGCGATCGCGGGAAGAATCGAATTTTGTTCCGTTCAGGAATGTTCCTGTATAATGAGTTGAAACATTGTCGCCTTTGTTTGCTTTCGTACCGTTTCCTTCAGTTTGGATAACATAAACCAAACCGGATTCCGTTTGCTGTGCATTCGGGTATTTTTTACGGATTTCACTCAATAAGTAAACACGGTATTCTGCTTCCGTCATAGCTGAAGCTTTCGCGATACGCTCTTTTTCAATAGCATCCAATTTTGCTTGCTCTGCTTTTTTCACCTCTTGTTCAGCTTGTACTTTCGCATAGGCCGTTTTGAAATTTTCAGTTGCATTCCAGGTTTTGTATGCTTTTCCATTGCGAATGATCATCACTTTCGTCATCACATCATTTGCTTCGATCTTATTCACCACATCCTGTCCTTGAACGACATGTCCGAAAACAGTATGTTTTCCATTTAACCATGGAGTTTCTTTGTGTGTGATAAAGAATTGACTTCCGTTTGTGCCAGGACCGCTATTTGCCATAGAAAGAATGCCGGGACCGCTATGTGTCAGGTCGGGTCTTGTTTCATCAGGGAATTTATATCCGGGACCTCCCATTCCTGTTCCTTGCGGGTCTCCACCTTGAATCATGAAATCCTTGATTACCCGGTGGAATTTCAATCCGTCGTAGAATGGTTTGGTAATTTTGATAGAATCAAAAAGTGTCAGGTTTCCTTCTGCCAAACCAACGAAATTGGCAACTGTCATAGGTGTTTTATCCGCTTCCAGTTTCACGATGATATTTCCTTTCGTAGTAACAAAAGCTGCGTAAATACCAGGCTCGGCGTCTTTAGGTAATTCAACTTTTTGTGCAAAAAGTGAAGTGGTAGTGATACATAAAAGCATCAACGCTGAAATGTACTTAAGTCCTTTTTTCATATTCAATTATTTGGGTTTAAAAATAGTGCAATTTTGCGAACTGCATGGGAAAAATCAAAAATCAGTCCAAAAGATGATTTAAACGCAAAGAATGTAAGAGCGCAAAGACACAATATATAAAAACGCTGTGGTCTCTGCGGCTAAAATAGAATATGGGAATTCAACATTGAAATTGGAATTAACTCATCTTATGAGAAAAGTCATTTTTTGCGTCGAAAAAAACACGAAATTTGTTCTACAAAAATACAGACATGCGAATAGAACAATTATACACCAAATGTTTAGCTGAAGCGGCATATTTCATTGAAAGCGAAGGAGAAATTGCAGTAATCGATCCGTTGAGAGAAGTTCAGCCATACCTGGACCTGGCTAAAGAATGGAACGGAGAGATCAAATACATTTTTGAAACACATTTCCATGCAGACTTTGTTTCGGGTCATATTGACCTGGCAAAAGAAACCGGGGGAAAGATTGTATACGGTCCAACGGCAAAAACGAATTTTGAAAGCATTATTGCGGAAGACAACCAGGAATTCAAAGTTGGAAAAATCACGATTAAAGTATTACACACACCGGGACATACTCCTGAATCCGTAACGTACCTGTTATTGGATGAAAATGGAAAGGAAACAGCGATTTTCACCGGGGACACTTTGTTCCTTGGAGATGTCGGGAGACCGGATCTGGCGATTAAGGGAGATTTGACACAATACGATCTGGCTGGAATGTTATTCGATTCCTTGCGAAACAGGATCATGATTTTACCGGATTCATTGACAGTTTACCCGGGTCACGGAGCCGGAAGTTCATGTGGGAAAAGCATGAGTTCTGAAACTGTCGGAACGCTGGGAGAGCAAAAACAAACCAATTATGCTTTGCGGGCTGATATGACCCGTGAGGAATTCATCAAGGAAGTGACGGAAGGAATCTTGCCTCCGCCGCAATATTTTCCTAAGAACGCCATGATGAACAAAAATGGTTATGAGTCAATCGATGAAGTGATTTCGAAAGGGAACACTCCTCTCGAAGTTTCAGAAGTGAAAAGATTGATTGAGGATGGCGTATTGGTTTTGGATGTACGCAACCAGGATGAATACATCCGGGGAGCGGTTCCAAACAGTTTGTTTATCGGTTTGAATGGAACATTTGCCATGTGGGTTGGAGCTTTGATTGAAAATATCAATCAACCGATCGTGTTGGTCGTTCCGGAAGGAAAAGAAGAGGAAACTGTCATGCGTTTGGCACGTGTGGGTTATGACAATTGTGTCGGCTACCTGAAAGGTGGAATGAAAGCCTGGAGTGAAGCTGGAGAGCCGGTAGAAACCATTGAATCGGTAACTGCTGAAAGCATCGCCGACACCATTGGGTCACTTCCGATTTTGGATGTGCGCAAACCGGGAGAATACGAAGCGGAACACCTGGAGAATGCAGAACACGTTGCCTTGGATTTCATGCTGGATGATTTGGGAGATTTGAAACCGAATAATCCGTATTATGTGCATTGTGCAGGTGGCTACCGAAGTGTAATTGCAATTTCCTTGTTGAAACGAAAAGGATTCAAAAACCTGGTTGACATCGCCGGTGGATTCGGTGCGATCAAAAAAGCAGGAATCCCGACAACCGACTTTGTTTGCAGTTCAAAGAAGTAAAAAGAATAGAATGAATTAATGAACAATAGGGGCGCGATTAATCGCGCCCCTATTGTTTTTAGGGTTTAAGAATTAGGTATAGATTCGTCATTACATTTTCCCTTATTTAGTTAAATTTGCGCCATGGAACAGAAAGAAGATTTATTAAAAGAAGTAATTTCCCACGCGAAGGAATACGGATTCGTTTTCCCTTCATCTGAAATTTATGATGGTTTGGCTGCAACATACGATTATGGCCAGCTCGGTTCTGAATTGAAAAACAATATCAAACAGTACTGGTGGAAATCCATGGTTCAGATGAATGACAATATTGTGGGAATTGACGCTGCTATCTTCATGCATCCGACAACTTGGAAAGCTTCAGGTCACGTGGATGCTTTCAATGATCCATTGATTGATAACAAAGATTCAAAAAAGAGATACCGTGCGGATGTATTGATCGAAGAACATATCGAGAAAATTCGCCAAAAGATTAATAAGGAAGTCGAAAAAGCTGCAAAGAAATTTGCAGAGGCTTTCGATGAAGCTCAATTCAGGGCTACGAACCCGAATGTATTGCGCAACGAGGAAAAGATCAAAGAGATCGAAGACCGTATGCGCACCACTTTGGAAAATAATGATTTGGAAGGGGTTAAAAAGCTCATCGAGGATTTGGAAATTGTTTGTCCGATCAGTGGTTCCCGTAACTGGACAGAAGTGCGTCAGTTCAACCTGATGTTTTCAACAGAATTGGGTTCTGTTGCCGGAGACGCTTCTACGATTTATTTGCGACCGGAAACGGCACAGGGAATCTTCGTAAACTTCCTGAATGTTCAGAAAAGTGGACGTATGAAAATTCCATTTGGAATTGCCCAGATCGGGAAAGCTTTCAGAAATGAAATCGTGGCTCGCCAGTTTATCTTCCGCATGCGTGAGTTTGAACAGATGGAAATGCAATTTTTTGTTCGTCCCGGTGATGAGATGAAATGGTACAACCATTGGAAAGCTACCCGTTTGGCTTGGCATAAGGCATTAGGTTTGGGTGATAAATATTATCGCGAACACGATCATATCAAATTGGCACATTATGCCAACGCTGCAAGTGACATCGAATTTGATTTCCCGATGGGATTCAAGGAATTAGAAGGAATTCACTCCAGAACGGATTTTGACTTGAAACAACACGAGCAATTTTCAGGAAAGAAATTGCAGTATTTCGACCCGGAATTGAACCAGAACTATGTTCCTTATGTAGTTGAAACTTCAGTTGGTTTAGATCGGATGTTCCTGGCGGTGATGAGTGCTTCTTATAAGAATGAAAAATTGGAAGATGGTTCCGAGCGCGCAGTTTTAAGTTTGCCTGCTCAATTGGCTCCTTACAAAGTTGCGATTATGCCCTTGATAAAGAGAGACGGTCTGCCGGAAATTGCAAGAGCAATTTTCGAAGATTTGCGTTTTGATTTCAATTGCCAATACGACGAAAAAGATACTCCGGGAAAACGCTACCGTAGACAAGATGCGATCGGAACACCTTATTGTGTAATGGTGGACCATCAGACGTTGGAAGATAATACGGTGACAATCCGTGATCGGGATACGATGGAACAGGAACGTATTGCAATTTCTGAATTGAGAGCGAAAATCGAAGAAAAAGTGAGTTGGAGAAACTTACTTGCGAAGTAATATCAGTTAACCTTTGGGATAAGCGCAAGAATACACTTCTGTTACCCGGGTATATTTTAAAAGCATACAAAAAAACCGATTCTCTAAGCTGGGAATCGGTTTTTTATTTATAAGCGAATTCGATTGAATTTAATTGCGATTTGCACCTTTCATAATCCCTTGCAACAACCCGTCAAACTTGATATCTCCACTAGATAAATTGCGTGTTTCATGCACATCGAAATTCTTTCCGAATCCCATGATACTTCCGCGAACTTTCCCATCCAATCTCAATTCAAATTTGTCGTCATCAATCAGTTTTGCAATTCGGAACAAAGCTCCGTCGCTCAAACTGAGTTGAAGTGGAACAGTATAGACATTTTCAGATTTCCTTTTGACCTTGATTTTCTTATCCAGATCAATCACTCCGATCTCCAGGTTATTTACCGAAACATTCAATTTTCCTTTCTTGATTTTAAATCCATAGCCATTTTCGTTGTCTACAGTTGCATCAAAACTCACATTCAATGTTTTCCCTTCCAGTTTTCCGAATTTAAAATTGGAATACCCGGAAACTTCAGGTTCTAAAAATTCACAGCTTGATACTACTATTACCAGTGCGCATAAAAAAAGAATCTTCTTCATAATTACTTCATTGCTTCATTGAAATAATGGAAGAAATACGGAATGGTTTCAATTCCTTTGTAAAAATTGAATAATCCATAGTGTTCATTAGGAGAATGGATTGCATCAGAATCCAAACCGAAGCCCATCATGACCGTTTTCAAACCCAATTCCTTTTCGAACAGGGCAATTATTGGAATACTTCCACCACTTCTTACAGGGATAGGTGTTTTTCCGAATGTCTCCTCGTAAGCTTTTGCAGCACTTTTATATGCGATGGAATCAATGGGTGTCACAACCGGTTCTCCACCATGATGTGGATTCACAACAACGGTCACTCCAGCAGGAGCAATTGATTTAAAGTGTTTCGAAAACAACTCGGTAATTTTTTCAGGTTCCTGGTTTGGAACCAGGCGCATGGATATCTTAGCATATGCTTTCGATGCGATGACAGTTTTAGCTCCTTCACCCGTATATCCGCCCCAAATTCCATTTACATCCAAAGTCGGACGGATAGAGCCTCTTTCAGGAGTGGTATATCCTTTTTCTCCATAAACAGCATCGATATTCAATGCTTTTTTATAATCTGCTTCACTGTAAGGTGCTTTTGCCATTTCAGCGCGTTCTTCCAAACTTAATTCAACTACATCAGCGTAAAACCCCGGAATGGTAATGTGATTGTCTTCATCATGCAAGGAAGCGATCATTTTTGTGAGGACATTGATTGGATTTGCAACGCAACCACCATAAAGGCCGGAATGCAGATCTCTGTTTGGTCCTGTCACTTCCACTTCTACATAGCTCAAACCTCTTAAGCCAGTTGTAATGGACGGAGTGTCATTACTCAACATACCTGTATCCGATACTAGGATGATATCTGCTTTTAAACGCTCTTTATTCTCTTTGATGAAAACACCCAGGTTCACCGATCCGACTTCTTCTTCGCCTTCGATCATGAATTTTACATTACATGGAAGTTCATTTGCCTTCATCATCGCCTCAAAAGCTTTCACATGCATGAAAAACTGGCCTTTATCATCACAAGCACCGCGAGCAAAAATAGCTCCTTCAGGATGGATTTCTGTCTTTTTCACAACCGGCTCGAATGGAGGTGAAGTCCATAAGTCAATTGGATCTGCCGGTTGAACGTCGTAATGACCGTATACCAAAACTGTTGGTGATGCAGGGTTGATGATTTTTTCGCCGTAAACGATCGGATGTCCTGCAGTTTTACAGATCTCAACCTTCTCAGCACCAGCTTCCCGAAGGAATTCAGCTACTTTCTCAGCACCTTTGATTACATCTTTTGCGTATGCACTATCAGCGGAAACGGTTGGGATTTTCAATAAATCAATTAATTCCTGGACGAATTTATCCTTGGATTCTTGTATATATTTCTGAGTGTTTTGCATAAAATTTATATTTGTAAGGCAAATTTGGTTAAATCGTAGCGTTTTTAATCGGATAATTGTGATTAAAATTTAACAATTAAACAAAAATTAATATTATTGACACATAAATGCAACCTTTAACACTTATTTGAGTCTAAAGGGTATAACTGGATTATCTTATGAAAAAAATTACTACGATACTTAGTTTTGGTGTGTTACTTTTTTTGGGTAACAATTCCAATGCGCAAATCTCTGTTCAAAATACACAATCTCCGGCCTCACTGGTTCAGAATGTATTGATGGGAACAGGTGTTGTCGCTTCCAATATTACTTACAATGGTTCTGCTGTGAATGCACAGATGCCTCAGGGAAATGTCACCTTTTTTAATAATAACAGCGGAGCGTTCCCTATTTCAACGGGGGTATTGTTGACATCCGGTAACGGAAGTGCTGCAGTTGGTCCGAATAACTCGGGTTCATTTTCCAATAACGTTCCGGCTACACCAAGTGTTTCAGGAGATCCGGATTTGAATGCGATTTCAAGTGCAAACCCTACAAATGGGGCTATTTTGGAGTTTGACTTTATTCCTTCGGGAGATACGATCAGCTTTAGATATATATTCGCATCGGAAGAATATCCTGAATTTGTAAACGCAGGTTTTAACGATGCATTTGGCTTTTTCCTATCAGGACCAGGAATTACAGGGCCTTATTCCAATGGTTCAATGAATATTGCTTTGGTACCGGGAACAGCTACTCCTGTTACAATCGATAATGTCAGCCCGTCAACAAACTCTGCGTATTATGTCAATAACCTGAACGGACTGGCTTATGGAGTTTCGATTCAATATGACGGAACGACAGTTGTATTAACTGCTAACGCAAGTGTACAATGTGGACAAACCTACCATATTAAATTAGCGATCTGTAATATCTCGGATACCGGTTGGGATTCAGGAGTATTCTTGGAAGCGGATTCATTCAGCTCCGAGGCGGTTGATATCGCAGTGGCAACGGTTACCGGAGATACGACAGTTATTGAAAACTGTACAAGTGCTCAATTTATCTTCTCCCGTCCTCAAACACAATTGGGTGATACATTGTTAGTGAATTATGATATTACCGGTACTGCAGTCATGGGAACGGATTATAACTTCCTGTCGAATCCGATCACATTCCTTCCGGGTGTGGATACAATTGTAGTTACCTTATTCCCAACGGGAGACGGAATCACAGAGTCTCCTGAGACGGTGATCATTACGGCTACAACCATTACAGAGTGTGGTGACACCATTGTTACAACAGGAACACTTTACATCATTGATGGACCGACTTTACCGATCAATGAATCCAATCCGACTGTATTTTGTGCAAATGACTCGGTACAAGTAACTGCTGTTGCCAGTACAGGGTTCCCGCCATATACGTATACTTGGTCGTATGCAGGACAAACCGGTGGTACGGCTTATGTACCGATCATGCAGAACGGATCCATCGATTATTATGTAACGGCTACCGACCAATGTGGAAATACCGGAACGGATACGGTAACTGTAACCATGAACCAGACTTTGGCAATTGATACCATGATGATGTTCCCTGCTTCCGCTTGTACACCTGATGGTGCCGTGAGTGGAATGGGACAGGGAATTACAGGCCAGCCTCATTATCATTGGGAAGGACCGAACACAGGAGGACCGAGTCAGATTGATGCAACTGTCATGCAGAACCTTTCTCCGGGATGGTATGTATTTACTATTACGGATAATGTTTGTTCGGTGACCGATTCCATCCTTTTGACAAGTGAACCGGGTCCGATTGCAGATATAACCTTAAGTTCAATTTCAGGCTGTAACCCACTGACTGTGACATTAACGAACAACAGTCAGAATGCAACCACTTTTGAATGGAATTTTGGGAATGGAACTTTTGCAACTGTGAACGATTTGAGCTCTCAATCACAAACATATACAGTTTCTGCTGATGAGATATCACTGATTGCCATTAACGGGCCTTGTAGAGATACGGCATTTGCTTCCGTACTGATTGTAGAATGTGGTTGTACGGATCCATTAGCGACAAACTATGATCCAACTGCGGTTCAAAACGACGGTTCTTGTATTTTCCCTGAGCCGACAGTTATTGTTCCGAATATCTTCACACCAAATGGGGATGCAAATAATGACGTATTTAAATTGACCACAACGAACGCGACAGATGTGATTATCAAAATCAACAACCGTTGGGGGAATAATGTATATGTGGGTTCCGGATTGGATCCTTATTGGGATGGAAAAATCAACGGGACAATTGCTCCTGATGGGGTTTACTTCGTACAATACACTGTAAAAGGATTGATGGGTAAAGAAATTACCGGTCAAGGATTCTTGCAGTTGATCAGATAATAACAGATTGATATAAAACAAAGAAGAAGGGACGTCCTGCAAATGCGGAACGTCCCTTTTTTATTTAATTAAAATTAATTTAATGCAACCAGTGTCTTACCATCCATTTCCAAAGGGGCTGCGATGCGCATACGATCTAAAATGGTAGGAGCCACGTCCGCTAGAATTCCACCGGAATTTAATTGCAAATGTTTTTCCTTTGTTACCAAAATAATCGGAACAGGATTTAATGAGTGAGCTGTGTTCGGTGAACCATCTGCGTTAAAGGCAACATCTGCATTCCCATGATCGGCAATGATCACTAATTCATAGTCCAACTTATTACATAAGCTGACAATTTCTCCCAGGCAGGTGTCAACAGTTTCAACAGCTTTCACAATTGCATCGTAAACTCCCGTATGACCTACCATATCCGGATTGGCAAAATTCAAACAAAAGAAATCAGGCATGTCGGTTCTTAATTCTTCCAAGATGCGTTCTTTCACTTCAATAGCGCTCATTTCAGGCTGTAAGTCATAGGTTGCAACTTTCGGTGATTTCACCAAAATACGGGATTCTCCTTTAAACTCTTTTTCTCTTCCGCCATTAAAAAAGAAAGTGACATGCGGATATTTTTCAGTTTCAGCTATGCGAACCTGTGTCCGGTCCATTTTACTTAAAATTTCCCCCAATGTATTCTGCAAGTTATCCTTTTCGAAAATTACGTGTACATTTTTGAACTTGGCATCGTACCTTGTCATCGTATAATAGTTCAAGTGCAAAGGTTTCATTCCAAACTCGGGAAAAGCCTGCTGGGTCAAAGCCTGGCTGATTTCTCTCGGACGATCGGTTCTGAAATTGAAACAGATAACAGTATCACCTTCCTGGATCATTCCATCACCCGAACTTGTAACCAAGGGTTTGATGAATTCATCCGTTATTTCTTCTTCATAACTTGATTCGATGGCTTTTACGGCATTTGAAAACGGAGTTCCGAGTCCTTTTACCATTGCGTCATAAGCTAGCTGGATACGTTCCCAGCGATTATCGCGATCCATAGCATAATACCGACCTACAATAGTAGCGAGCTTGCCGGTGGATTGCTTCATGTGATCTTCCAGTTTTTGAATGAAACCTAAACCACTCTTCGGATCACAATCTCTTCCATCCGTAAATGCATGTACCCACACATTTTTCAGATCGTAGCTTTTAGCCATATCGAGTAATGCATGCAAATGTTCTTGTGAACTATGAACTCCCCCATTTGAGACCAACCCGATGAAATGAACCTTTGTTCCATTTTTTTTCGCTTTCTCAAAACAGTCAACTAAAACCGGATTCTTGAAAAACTGACCTTCACGAATGGCTTTATTGATCCGGGTAAGTTCCTGGTAAACGATCCTTCCGGCCCCGATATTCAGATGTCCCACTTCCGAGTTCCCCATCTGTCCTTCCGGCAATCCAACAGCTTCGCCACTTGCAGTTAATGTGCTGTGCGGGTATTTTTCCAGCAATGAATCCATCACCGGTGTTTTTGAATTAAAAATGGCATCGGCTTTCGAGCGGTCTCCCAGTCCCCAGCCATCCAAAATTATTAAACCAACTTTTTGATTATCCATCATAAGGCATTTGTATTTGGAAACATGCACCTGGGCCTTCCACTTTCAAGAGTCTTAAATTTCCTCCTAAAGTCCGGGCACATTCTTTGGCTATAAACAGGCCAAGTCCTGTTCCTTTTGTGCTTCTTGTTTCCTCATTTTCTAAACGATTGAATTTTTTAAACAAAAGATCTTGTTGTTCCGGTGGGATCCCCTTTCCATAATCTCTGACTTCAATGGAAACATATTGATCGTCTTTGGAAATTACCAGATCAAGTCCACGATCGGTATATCCGTATTTGTACCCATTCTCTATCAGGTTATTCAGGATATTGGTAAAAATAAGCGGATCAGTTTCTAATTGGATATCTTCGAAGTCATTCAGGTGGATAGAAATATTGAATCTTTTTTCCTGGATGGAGATTAATTTGTTTAGGAAATCTTTCAACGAGAAAGCGGTCGTGAGTCTTGGCATTGCTTGCTGCTCCAGTCGGGAAGCAGTCAGGATTTGTTCTACAAGGGTTTCCAGTCGGCTGGATTCATCCAATGCTTTTTGGATGAGTTCAATTTGTTTTTCTTCACTCAGTTTGTGTTTTTGAATCGTTTGAAGATACAATTTGGTCGCCGCGAGTGGAGTTTTCAATTCATGAGTTACTGACAACATGAAATTATTCTGTTGGCGTGCAATCTGAATTTCTTTTTTAATGGAGCGTTTAATTTTCCATAATCCGAAGAGCAACAATACAAGAAAGACAGAGCCTTCCCCGATTATCATTACAATCCGTTTGGTAATTGTCTGATCAGTATGATGAGATGCACGGGTTAAGTCAATAAGGTGATAACCCCACCAAAGGAATTGAATCAGTACATAAGCACCCAACAAGTATACGAAAACAGTTGTGGGTTTTTTAAGCATTTTTCTTAGTAAGCTCGTTCGTTTTTTCCTTCAATATAATTAATAAAAGCTTTATTCACGACTTTATTTCCTCCGGGAGTCGGGTAATTTCCAGTAAAATACCAGTCTCCGGTGTTTCCCGGACATGCTTTATGCAAATCTTCCACAGTCTGATAAACGATGTGAACTTCCGCTTTGATATTCTCAGGTGTAAGCATTTTCGCAATCTGGGCTGAAATTTCTTCGGCAGTGAATGGTGCGTAAATTTCTTTCACGTAGTTTACAATCTGCTCTTTTGGTAAAGCTTCCTGCTCTTTTGATTTCCGGTAACACTCGTCGATGATGTGCTGTCTGCCGCTTTCTTTCAATAAGGTGATTGCAGCATCAAAAGCAATGAAATCGCCCATTTTTGCCATATCAATCCCGTAACAATCAGGATATCGGATCTGTGGAGCGGATGAAACGACCAGAATACGTTTTGGCTCCAATCGGTCCAGGATACGTAAGATGGATTGCTTTAAAGTCGTACCGCGAACGATACTGTCATCAATAACTACCAAGTTGTCTTTCCCACGAACCACCGACCCGTAAGTAATGTCGTAAACCTGGGCAACCATGTCGTCACGAGCATCATCCTGTGTGATGAATGTGCGTGCTTTTGCATCCTTGATGGCAATTTTTTCAATGCGTGCCCGGCGATTCAGAATTTCTTTCAATTGTTCGGGACTCGGTTTCCCGTCAATCGCCAACAACTGTTCATATTTTTGTTCGTTCAGATAATCCTCCAATCCTTTGATCATCCCATAAAAACTGCCTTCAGCTGTATTTGGGATAAAAGAGAAAACAGAATTATCCAAATCGTAATCAATGGTCTTCAATACGTTCGGAACGACATAACGGCCTAAATTCTTGCGCTCTTCGTAGATGTCGAAATCATTTCCACGAGAGAAATAAATGCGCTCAAACGAGCATTTCGCAGGGGCTTTCGGAGTATTTATTTCAACTTCCGAAACAGAACCGTTTTTCTTGATGATTAAAGCGTGTCCCGGAGTCAATTCCTTGATCTCATTGTATTTCAGGTTGAAAGCAGTTTGAATAACCGGTCTTTCCGAGGCCACGACACATACTTCTTCATCTTCATAATAGAATGCGGGCCTGATACCATTCGGATCTCTTAAAACGAAAGCATCACCATGACCGAACAAACCGGCCATTGCATATCCGCCATCCCAAACTTCAGAAGCTCTTTTCAGGATTTGTTCAATATTGATATTGTCGGCAATCTTGTTATAAATCTGGTGGCTGTTGTAACCGAGAGACTGGTATTTACTCACCATTTCGTCGTTTTCGACATCCAGGAAGTGACCGATCTTTTCCAATACGGTAACCGTATCTGATTTTTCCTTCGGATGCTGACCGATTTCGAGTAATACCTCGAACAATTCGTCCACATTTGTCAGGTTGAAATTTCCTGCAACAACCAAGTTTCTGGTGATCCAGTTATTTTGTCTCAAGAACGGATGGCAGCTCTCGATTGAATTCCTACCGAAGGTTCCGTATCTTAAATGTCCTAAAAATAATTCTCCTGTAAATCCCGCGTTTTTCTTCAGGTAGTTAACGTCTTTCAATAAGTGCGGGTTTTCTTCCCCGATTTCATAGAAGCGTTTGTTGATGTGATCGAAAATATCCTGGATGGGCTTCGGATCGATGCTTCGGTAGCGCGAAATATAACGCTCTCCGGGTTCCATGTCTAACTTAATGTTTGCAACACCTGCACCGTCTTGTCCACGGTTATGTTGCTTTTCCATTAAAAGATGAAGCTTGTTTAAACCATAAAAAGCCGTTCCGTATTTATCAACATAATACTGTAAGGGCTTTTTTAATCGAATGAGTGCGATTCCGCATTCATGTTTAATTGCATCGCTCATGGGCATCAAAAATGTGGTGCAAAGTTACGGAATCTAAATCGATTCAGGAGAGAAATATTTCATCAAAAAACAACTTTTTATTGAATTCATAGTCTTATAAATACAGCAGAATAAATAACATTCTTTGTGTTTTTTTATTTTGATTAGTATTCGTAAATTCGTTTAATGTTCTGTCGTGTTTTTCTTGCGGTAATGTGCTTGTATTCAGTTGCTTTTGGGCAGGCTGAAAACGTGTTATTACATCCGAACGAAGGACAATGGGATTCGCAAATTCATTTTAGCGTGGATTTGAAGCAAGGAAGTATTTTGATCAACCAGACAGGATTTACTTACTTTTTGAACGATGCAATGGCGCATCATCACGAAAAACATGCAGGGGAATCTACTTCCGGAGATGATCGGAAGATTCATTGCCAGGTTATCAAATCAGAACTTTTAAATACAACCTGGAAGGGAATCAAGACAAAGGGCGCCCCGAGTAAGGCTTACCGGAATTATTATCAGGGAAAAGATCCGGGTAAATGGAAATCGAAAGTTTACAGTACGAACAAGGTTTCATATAGTGATATTTATGATGGGATAGATTTGAAGGTTGAAGGTAAATCGGATTACCTGAAGTATTCATTTATTGTGGCTCCCGGAGCCGATGTTCAGAAGATTGCAACCCAAATAAGTGGAAGTAAGGACGTTTTTCTTCGGGAAGGTGATTTAGTTACCCGCACGGAATTTGGAGAAATTATTGAGCGAGCTCCCATTGCATGGAGTCTCAAAAACGGAAAAAAAGTCAAAGTTGCTGTTACCTTTTTATTGAAAGACAATATTGTCACTTACGGCTTTCCCAAAGGCTTTTCAGGAACGGATACACTCATTATTGACCCGGATATCGTTTTTTCGACCTTTACAGGTTCGACACTTGACAACTGGGGGATGACAGCAACTCCTGACCAGGCAGGTGATTTATATGCCGGAGGAATTGTTTTCTCAGGTGGAGGAACGTATCCTACTGTCACCGGTTCGTTTGACTTAAGTTTTAACGGAGGGAATTCATATGCGCTTGGTGCAGGAACCATTCAAGGTTTTGATGTAGCAATCACGAAGTTCAATCCGACAGGGACTGCCTTGGTTTATTCGACATATTTAGGCGGTTCGGGAAATGAATCGGTACATAGTTTGGTCACTGATCCACAAGGACATTTATATGTGCTTGGTGTGACCAGTTCCCCCAATTTCCCGACAGTTACAGGTTGTATTGATCAGACATTCAATGGCGGACCTACCATTATCACAAATGAATTGGGCTTCCAGGGAGCAGATATGTATGTGTGTCATTTTGATGCAAACGGATCTGCTTTAATCGGATCGACTTATTTGGGTGGCGCGGGAACGGATGGAATTAATTCGGGAAGTCTGTATTTCAATTATGGGGACCCGTTCAGGGGTGAAATTGTGGTTAAATCGGGAGAAGTGTATGTAGCCAGCTCCAGCTCGTCATCTGATTTCCCGGTTGTCAATGCATTTCAAAGCACTTTAAATGGCGCCCAGGATGCAGTTGTACTTAAAATGAATAACGGATTGACTTCTCTAATTTGGTCTACCTATGTTGGTGGTTCCGGTTATGACTCAGGAAATGGAATCCAACTCTCAAGTACCGGTGAAGTTTTCGTTGCCGGAGGAACGACTTCATCCAATATGCCTTTTACTTCCGGAAATAATTTGACCTACAATGGAGGTGTTGCAGATTCCTACCTGATGCGTTTATCAAATAGTGCAGGAGCAGTTTTATCAGGAACTTATTCAGGTACAAATGAATATGACCAGGCATTTTTTGTGCAATTGGATCTAAGCGATAATGTATATATCTACGCACAATCGGAAGGTTCAATTCCAATCTCTCCGGGAAAATACGGAACAGCAAATTCCGGTCAGTATGTTGCTAAATTTTCACCGAACCTTTCGACTTTATTGTGGGCAACCCCAATCGGTTCCGGTTCCGGTCACATTGAAATTTCGCCAACTGCTTTTTTGGTATCCAACTGCAGTGAAATTTATCTTGCAGGTTGGGGCGGACAGGTGAATGTAAATAATGCACCTGGCGCGGTTCATAGTACAACATCGGGTTTGCCGGTTACATCGGACGCTTATCAGGCAACCACCACGGGTAGTAATTTTTGGATAGCGGTATTGGAAGAGGAAGCTGCAGGATTGAATTATGCAACATTTATCGGAGGTACGGGTAATTCATCCAGTAATCATGTGGATGGAGGAACAAGCCGGTTCGACAAAAACGGAAACATCTATCATGCAGTCTGTGCAGCCTGTGGAAGCGTAAATAATGGATTTACAACTACTCCGGGTGTATGGGGACCGAGTAATCCAAGTCCGAACTGTAATCTTGCCGCATTTAAATTTGAATTGAGCACGATTGAGGCAGTTGTAGCTGCTCCCGATCCGTTGGTCTGTTTACCGGACCCTATCGTATTTAACAATAATAGCGCAAATGGAAATGAGTTTGAATGGCATTTTGGAGATGGAACTACATCCTCACTTGTCAATCCGTCACATGTTTACAGTGGTCCGGGTCAATATACAGTCACTTTGATTGTCAGTGATACGACTCAGTGTTTCACTCCTGATACGGTTCAGTTTATTGTCAATATCGGAGACTTCAATGGAGGAATAGTAAACCCGATAGCTCAGACTTGTGCAAACGTCCCTGTGCAGATGGAAGCTTTTGGAGGATCTGTTTACCATTGGGAACCTGTCCAGTATTTTAATAACCCGAATATTTCAGACCCCTTGGTCACAACGGCTCAGAATATTGATATTTATTGTATTATTTCCGATAGTTGCGGGATTGACACCGTTTATGCTCAAGTAACCATCCTGAATGGTACGCTCAGTATTTCAAATGATACAGCGATTTGTGTCGGGAACTCGGTCAATTTATTTGTAAATGGAGTCTCGCAAATTACCTGGAGCCCATCAACTTATCTGGATAATCCAAACAGCTTGACCCCAGTGTCAACACCGTTGCAATCCATTACTTATACGGCAACGGGAACAACTTCCGATGGTTGTCAACTGACCGCAGATGTACATATTCATGTTGATACAACTGTTCCATTACCAGTTATACCCGATTCTCTGATTTATTGTTTGGGAAGTTCCGGAATAGTAAATGTTTCGGGGGCTACTTCCTATAGCTGGTCACCACAAACGGATATTGCACCTGCTAATGGGTCCCAAGTGACAATTAGCACACAAACCAATCGGTATTATTACTGTGATTTTTCAAATGCATGTGGAACCGTCAGGGACAGCATCTTTGTGGAGATTCATCAGGCAACTGTTTTAGCTGGAAATGATACCACGATTTGTCCGGGAGAAATTACTCCGATTCATGCCTCAGGTGGAGTTTCCTATAACTGGTCACCGAGTCCGTATGGTTGGCTGGAAACAGATGGTTCGGTGGTTTTAGTGAAACCTGCTACGTCGACAACTTATGTGGTGGTCGGAGTGGATCAATATGGTTGTTCCGATACAGCATCAGTGCGTGTAAACCTGTTTCCTTCACCATTTGTTCAAACAAATCCGGATGTCTATGCCGTTTTTGGTGAAACGGTCCAGTTGAATGCTGTTTCGAATACTGCTGTGAGCTATGTTTGGAGTCCGGCAGAGTATTTATCCTGCAACGTTTGCCAAAACCCGGTTACACAGCCTGATAAACCGATCACTTATACAGTTACCATATATGATATCAATGGATGTTCCGCAACAGACCAGGTTCATATTTATTATGATGCAATCATCTATGTTCCGAACACGTTTACACCGAATCACAATGGCACGAACGAGACATTTTTTGCTCTTGGAGTGAATATCCGTGACTTCCAGCTGGAGATTTTCAACAGATGGGGAGAATTGATCTATACCGGAGATGCCCTTTCTCAAATGTGGGATGGAATGTACGCCGGTTTGCCTTCCCCGGATGGAGTTTACACTTGGAAAATAGAATACAGTGAGATGCTTTCGGATTTAAGACATCAATTGGTCGGACACGTTAATCTTCTGAGATAGATTCTCTTTTGTAGAGAATTAAACCACTTTCCATGGAATAATCTTTTAAAATTTGATATCCTTTAATATCAACCGACGATGCGCTTTGAAATAGTACGTACTCAGCTTCCATTTTAACATCTTCTCTGAAAACCTCCTGAATTGGAACCTGGTATTCCACTCGATAATAATTAATCATAGGTTCATAAATCCAAAAACATTCTGCGGTATGAATTGATTTATTCGTGACATCGTTTTTTATTGATAACATCCCTTTTTTGATGTCCTGATCTTCAGGCCAAGTCATGGTTTTTTTGAAATTATAGAAAGGGATATTAACTACCACGAACGAAATGGAACTGAGAATGATAAGGGTCCGAACCAGTTTGAATTTCAATCCGTCAATATTTAGCAGGAATGCTAACAGGATAATGGGAAACAAATACAAGGAAGAGCGATTGATCGGATAAAGTGCCTCGAAAAGCAGGTTTTCTGCTACCAATGCAATCAGGATAGAAGCCAGGATGATTAAAGCATACGCACCTGGATTAAACAATTGTTTCCGTCGGATGGCTAAAAACCCGGCTAGCAGGAGTAAAACATAAAGCAAGTACCGAAGAACAATAGCTTCCTTGAAACCATCTTTGATATAAAAACTGGAATAGATGAGGTTGTCGATTGTTGAATTCAGATTTCCTGTACCAAAGTACAATTGCTTTTGATCTCTCAGGAAGAATAAACGGTCCAATGAAAAATACAAACTGGTACCGATCAGGATGAGTAAAATGGAAAGTAAGATTATTCGGTTTTTCGGTTTGAAAACGAAGGCACTTAAGAGGATCAGCGCAACAGCAATCAAGAAATAATTGAGAGTATTCAGATTCGCACTTAATGCCAGAACGGAAAAAATTGCGGACAAATAATAATGGATAGGTTGTGAATCGGTTTTTAGGTCAACAATTCTAAAAAGGTAAAATAAGGAAGCGGTCACAAATGCGAGAGAAAGTCCGTATCCGCGGCACAAAGAAAAGAAATCGAGAATAAAGGGATTTCCGCAAAGAAGCAGAAGTAAAGTAATCTGAGTGAAAGAAGATTTCAGGAAGGTAAGTGAAATACGGAAAAGGAAGAGCCAAAAAACAGCAAAAGACAGTATGTTTGGAAGACGAAGTATAAATTCTTTCGCTCCGAACAGATAAGTACAAAAGGAACTCAATTGCGTATTCAACCAGTGATGATTTGCCGTTCCCCTTAGCGCTTCGTCTCCCTGGACGATTTTGTAAGTAAGGGCTTCATCATGTGTTATTCCAAGGGTAAATCCGCGAATAAGAACATAGCTGAATGCAAAAATAAGAACGAGGTAGTAGCTGATTCGGGTGATTTGGTTCATCTTAGATGAATTCACATTTTACAACTCCATCCCGGTCAATTTCTGTTAGTTGAACCGTTTGCATCTGGTTCACCAAATCCGGATTGAAAGCCGTTTTCACCTTTACATAGTTTTCAGTAAATCCATACATGATCCCTTCGTCTTCTTCTGCTTCGAATAGAACTGTTCTTTGGGAACCGACTTGTGATTCATAAAAAGCACGTTTTTTCTTATCCGAAAGAATGTGCAATTGTTTACTTCGTTGTGCCCTGATCTGATTCGGGACAGGTTCACCTAGCTTGACAGCAGTTGTATTTGCGCGTTCGGAGTAAGTGAAAACATGCAAATAAGAAACATCCAGGTCTTTTAGGAAATCGACTGTTTCTAAAAACTCTTCATCTGTTTCTCCAGGGAAACCTACAATTACATCCACACCGATTGCACAATCCGGACGTAATTTTTTGATATGCTGAACACGTTCCACGTATAATTCACGCAAATATTTCCGTCGCATCGCTTTCAACAGGCGGTTGCTTCCGGATTGAAGCGGAATATGGAAATGTGGGACAAAACGTTTCGAATCCTCCAGGGTGAATTGAATGATCTCATCACTTAACAGATTGGGTTCAATGGAAGAAATCCGGTAACGGTCTATCCCATTGATTTGATCCAATGCCTTTACCAATTCGAAGAAATTTTCACCTTCTCCCTGACCAAAATCTCCAATGTTCACTCCGGTAAGAACCACTTCCTTGATTTTCGTATCGGCAATTTTTTGTGCTTCCAGAACCGTTTCTGCAATACTTGCATTCCTGCTTTTACCGCGAGCCAAAGGAATCGTGCAGAAAGTACAGAAGTAATCACAACCGTCCTGTACTTTCAAAAATGACCTGGTGCGATCTCCCATGGAGTGGGAAGGAATAAAACTCGTAGTTTGTTTGATGTGTTCAAATTTCACAACGGCTTCCGGCATTTCATCCTCATTCTGATTCAGATTATCCAATGCTTCCAGATGCTCTACAATATTGAATTTTTCATTCGCACCCAAAACAAGGGACACTCCTGGGATTTGAGCAATTTCAGTTGGTTTCAATTGGGCATAACAACCAATGATCGCGACGTAAACTTCTGGGTTTATCTTTTTCGCGCGTCTGACCAATTGCTTACATTTTTTATCCGCATTTTCGGTGACAGAACAGGTATTGATCACCAAAATATCAGGTATCTCTTCAAAATCCACCTTCGCAAAACCTGCATTTTCAAAAAGTCGGGAAATAGTAGATGTCTCTGAGAAATTCAGTTTACATCCCAAAGTATAAAAAGCGACTTTTTTGAACTGTTGCATTTTTTTTGCAGAATTGAGGGCACAACGCTTGGGCTAAAGCTTCAGCGACGGCACAAAGATAGACAATTTCAGGTCGAGACAAAAATACCGGTGCAAGTATTCGTTATATTTGTTAGTGTATACTGTGATATGAAAAAGCAATTGAAGATTGATTACGAGTGGTTGAATCATTGGAAGGAACTTCCTGACTCTGAAATGATTTTAATAGAAAAGGCGTATGAAGCTTCGAAAGATGCTTATGCTCCTTATAGCAATTTCAAAGTTGGTGCGGCGGTTTTATTAGCTGATGGAACCATCGTGAAGGGAAATAATCAAGAAAACATTGCGTATCCAAGTGGATTGTGTGCGGAACGGGTTGCCTTGTTTTATGCAGGTGCAAACTACCCGAATACAACGGTTAAAACCATCGTTGTATTGGCACAGGGAGATTTGGTTGCAGTGGATGAATGTGTTTCACCGTGCGGTTCATGCAGACAAGTTATTGCAGAATCGGAAGCACGTCAGAAAGAAGCCATTCGGATAATTTTGGTTGCGCAGGATGGCAAAACCTGGATTTTTGACAGTATAAAGGATATTTTAGTGTTTCCATTTGGAGTAAAGTAACATATGAACGAGAAACGCTTAGAGGAATGGTTTTCTTCCCGAAAGAAAATGCGGGAAAATCGGACAGCGAATAGGTTGTTTGATGCAATCCGTTTGGGAGACCGGACAGCTTTGAGTGGAGCAATCACCCTGCTTGAAAGTACACTTGAAGCAGATCAGCAAACCGCAAAGGATTTGATCCGTCAGTGCCTTCCGTTTTCAGGAAATTCTTTACGCATAGGAATTACAGGTGTTCCGGGGGTGGGAAAAAGTACGTTTATTGAAAAATTCGGACAAACCATTTTAAAAAACCGTAAAAAAATTGCTGTTTTAGCGATAGATCCGAGCAGTGAACGAACAGGTGGCAGCATTCTTGGGGACAAGACCCGAATGGAAATCCTGTCCCAAAACGAAAACGTATTCATCAGACCTTCTGCAGCCGGAAACACATTGGGTGGAGTGGCGCGCAAAACCCGTGAAACAATCATTCTTTGTGAAGCTTCCGGTTTTGATGTGTTATTGATTGAGACTGTCGGTGTTGGACAATCAGAAACCATGGTTCATTCGATGGTTGATTTTTTCATGTTACTTCTCCTGGCCGGTGCCGGAGATGAACTTCAAGGAATCAAAAGAGGAATCATGGAAATGGCGGATGGTTTAGCGGTTACCAAGGCAGATGGGGACAATGTGAACAAAGCGAAATTGGCTTCACGTGAATTGAAGAACGCTATCCATTTATTTCCACCGACTTCGAATGGCTGGATTCCGGAGGTTAAAACCTGTAGTTCTCTGGAAAATACGGATATTGATACCGTCTGGGAAATGATCGAGCGTTTTGAAAGACAGACAAAACTGAACGGCACTTTCGATTCCAAACGGAAGCACCAGGATTTGAATTGGATGCATGAAGCACTGAAAGACTTATTGATTCAAGGTTTATGGCATGAGGAAAAAATAAGAACCTATATCGGAGTTAAAGAATTGGAAGTGGAGAATGGAAGTATTTCCGCTTTTGAAGCTGCCGAAGAGATATATAGGCTCTATAGAATTGGTAATCAGTAAATCCTTTCCTGTCCTTTACAAAAAAGTGCGTTTTGATTTTTTGGTTCCATACGTATCGATACTGCTTTTCAATTTTGCATTAACTTTGCATTCATGGAGAAGATTGAATTTACGATCAATGGTGAGTATATCGAGTTACTGGGACTTTTAAAAGCGACGGGAATAGCTCAAACCGGCGGTCATGCAAAAATGATCGTTGAAGATGAAGAAGTATTCCGTAATGGAGAATTAGAAACCAGAAAGCGTGCAAAATTAGTATCCGGAGATATTATTGAGGTGGGCGATGAGGTTCGGATTGTTTTGAAGTAATTATTTGTTGTCTCCACGAAATCCTAAGTGATATTGAAATGTAGTAGTGTAATTTAGCAAAATTACTTACTTATTGTATCGAATCAGGATGACAAAAAAAATCCCGATTCTAAAAACCGGGATTTATATTAGAACAATTCTTGTAATTCTTTTCGCAGGTATTCAACTGTAATCTCCGTAGGTAATTTTCCTACTTCAGCTACAATTTCAAAAATTTTTGCAGCCAAATCGGTAGAAAGAGCCGTTGCATCCATTTGATTCCCCGCTAAATTGATAATCTTGATGGTTTCTTCCTTTGAATTTCTCACCATATCCCATGATTGTGGAGAAACGAACATCTGTTGAGACACATTGTGATCGTATTCCTCACGGATAGCCTGTAACAAATCAGTTTGAAGTTTTCTGGCCGGAAGACCCGGATTGTGAAGACGCATGACCAAACTACCGGGATGAATGCGTTCCATCAAAAGTGCAGCACGTTGATAAGCCTCCACTCTCATTGGAAGAAAGTGCTTTTGACGTTCTTTTTTTAATTCAATTTGAACGGCCCTGATTTCACGATCCCCCGTTTTCTTTAGAAAAAGATAAGCCATTAATAATACTCCTCCTCCGGAGATGATAGAAATTAGGATAGGAAAGATAATTCCAACAAATAGTTGCATATGGGTTGTTTTTCTAAGTGAATTCGTTTTTTGGTAAAAGTAACAATTAAATGAATTTCGGATCCGCTTCCATTTGGTGTCCGCAGACAGAACATGTTCTCATTTCTTCCGAACTGTAGAATTCTTTGAATCGGGGTAAGAAATCCTTTTCAATATTATCTAATTTGAAGCGATAATGTTTCAGTTCGTGATTGCACTTTTCACAAAACCAGAATAAACCATCCTGCATTTCTGTGTTTTTGCGTACGCGTTCAATAACCAGGCCTACTGTATTTTCTCCACGACGGGGACTATGTGGAATACGCGCTGGAAGTAAGAACATTTCACCTTCCTTGATGACAATATCCTTTGCTTTTCCTTCATGCTGGATGCCAACAGTAATGTCACCCTCGATCTGGTAAAAAAGTTCCTCGCTTTCATTGAAATGATAATCCTTTCTTGCATTGGGTCCTCCAACGATCATGACGATGAAATCACCAGCCTCCTTATAAAGATTTTTGTTTCCGACAGGTGGTTTCAATAACTCCCTGTTTTCCTCGATCCACTGATGTAAATTAAATGGCATTAACATATCCCGTGTGTTTTTATCAAAAGTACCAAATGAATGGTCCATTTGCAATAGGTAGTTCCATAAAAAAGAAAGCCCCTTGTAAATCTTACAAGGGGCTCCAGAGTTTAATTTAAACTTATTGAATCACAACTCGGAATACTTTTTCAGCATTGTCGCTTGAAAGTTTGAAGAAGTAAGTACCTCTTTCAACTTCTTTCAAGTTTACAGTGTTTGTTCCTGTAGAAATTGTGTTCTGACCGGTTTGTATCGTACGGCCATTGATATCTGTAATTACCAGGTTGAAATTACCTGTGAATCCTGATTCAATGAATAATACACCTGTAGAAGGGTTCGGGTAAACCGTCACTTCTTCCAATGCATTCTCATCTACTGATAACCAGTTACAGTTTCCAAGTACAGTAACCACCACATTCGCGGTATCATCCGGACAAACACCGTTTCCTGAAATGTAATCATAGTTGTACTGACCAGGGAAAATTCCAGTTGTCACTTGTGAATTTGGCAACAACACATTGGATGGATCATACCAATCACCATTCAAATCTGCATTTCCATTCAAACCAGCCAATAAATCGATCGGTTCGTTTTTACAAGCTGTGATGACACCATCCTGACCAGCATTTGAAGGACCGAAAACTTTCACTTGAGACATGATGGAGTCGTAAGCACATCCGTCAACTACACGATATTGGAAATCGAATGTGCTGTATGCCAATCCGTTTGATTCAAATGTCGCACCAGTAATACTTGCGTTTACTGACGGAATTGCAGATGACCAAGTTCCACCAGGGTTATTTCCTGTAATTGTTGAGAACAAGTTAACAGTGTCTCCGTAACAAAGGTTTGTCAACGGTTGAGCATTTCCACCTTCTAAAACAATTTCTGTAACTTTTAAGCTGAAGTTACCTGAAGTACCATCAAACTTGTCGTACATGATATAATAAGTAGAACCAGGAGTCAAACCACAAACTGTGAAGTTCGGAGCAAGGCTCGTTCCACCGATCTCGTTGTCATTTGCTGCTCTGAATGTAAATGTATTGAAATCAGCACAGTTAACGGCAGAATACACTGCTGCTTGACCGTTATAATTGATTGCTGTAGAATTCACACGCACAGAACCGGATGGAGGAGCAACAAATGTGTACCAAAGTGTACCATTCAATGTTGAATTGATCCAACCCGTTGTTGTTTGAGCACCGGTCGCAGGAGGGGCAATGTTTGTTTCATTTAAAGAAACAGCAGCACCGTTGTTGTTGAATGTATACGTTGTATTCAACTGAAGTCCTTCCTGAGCACAAACGATGTCGTTTGTAACAGGCATCACGATTGAAATCGGACCTACCCAATTGGAAGTATCATTTGTACCGTTACATTCAGCTTGAACATAAACTTGATATACTCCTGAACCCATCAATGTAGTATTATAAATTGTGTCAGAAAAGTTGATTCCTGCTGTAGAATCAATTATTCCTGTGCCCAGAGTAAACCCTGTCATACCGTATTGGATATTGAACCCTGTTACAGGATATACAGGAGTTGATTCGATCCAGTTCCAAGTTAATTCCAATGAATCAGGATCTGAAGTTCCATTTAACAAGGTAATATCAGAACAATTCGGTTTTGTACAGAAGTTTACCAAGAAACCGTCAGATGTTAAGTTATCTGCCTGACATTCAGAGTAGATGTAAGCGTCATAACAAGTCAACTGATTTAAGTTACCAGCGAAGTTTACGTCGGAAGTATTTACGCTTAATGTTCCAATTTCCTGACCAGGAATAGTTGGGTCAAATCCGTCCAAACCATAAACCACAGTCCAGTTTGTCTCACCATATAGACCCGCATCCCAATTCAATTGAGCATCGTCCGTGTACGTTAAAGTAACCATGTTTTGAACATTCGGACAAAGCGCGGTATACAATCTTACACATGAGTTATTTTGCAGGTATGTCTGGCTATTGTAAGAGATATTC
Source organism: uncultured Fluviicola sp. (assembly GCA_965650135.1). Classification (GTDB taxonomy): domain Bacteria; phylum Bacteroidota; class Bacteroidia; order Flavobacteriales_D; family Crocinitomicaceae; genus Fluviicola. The sequence continues at coordinate 45,939 of CBFGNC010000009.1, read as the reverse complement.
AATGTAGACATTGGACCTGAAGCAGAAATCGTAGCAAAGTTTCCGGCGTAGTCATATGCACTTTGGGAACCTCCGAATACTTTGTCATCATACAAGTAGAAAATTTCACCTGTAGTTTGATTGAACGCGATTTCAAATGTTACATCTTGACCAGAAACAGTAGAGAATTTTGGTCTGTTGTACCATTCTACAATCAGGTAATTATCACCACCGATTGTAGTTTCTTGCCAATAAACATTTCCTTCTTCGTCATCCAAGTCAACTTGCCATGCATTTAAGGTTACAGCACCAAACTGAACCCATCCATTATTGCTAACTGTAATGTTATTTGAAGTAATTCCTTGGAAAGAAACAGGGTTTACTGTTGTAATTCCAATGGATGCGTCATCCGCAAGGTTTAAAGCAGTTCCGCTGGTGTGAATTGGAGTGAATCCAGGTCCACATTGGCTATCCCAAGCTGAGAAAGGTACGTCTGTTGAGAAAGAGAAAGGTCCTGCCCAAGCAGAAGAAGTTGTACATCCTGCCTGAACATAGAAATCATAATCTGTATCTTCAGTAAGTCCTGAAATAGCAACGGTATCATTCGATGCCACCATAATTCCAGTTCCAGGAGTAAATCCTGCAGGACCATATTCATAGTTCCATGTAGTTTCGTTTCCTTGCGCAGTCCAGGTCAACATTCCGTTGAAGAATGTAACGTTGTAAGCATTCAATGCTGTTGGAGCACCAGGTTCTGTAATTGTGATTGAAATTGGAGCACTTGTCAAAGTAGCTGCATCCTTCATTACAATTGAATGAACCCCTGGTGTCAAGTTTGTTGGAATTGGACCAAATGTACCACCATCAATTGAATAGGTAAACGGAGCTGTACCACAAGTAACTGTTCCTAGAGTGAAAGAACCATTGTTCATTCCATTACAAAGGATATTTACAGGTGTTAAAGTTGCCAATACATCGGTAACGTTTACTGTAACCAATGTGCGGGTTGCACTGGCACATGCGCCCTGATTGTTTGCAGCATAGAATTGGTACGGACCATTCACAGCCGTTGGAAGAACAGATGTTCCAAGAGCTTCTAGAGTTGTACCTGTTCCCAAAGAAGAACCTCCGGTTGGAGCTGCAAACCAAGAAATCGTATATGGATCTGTAATGTAAGAAACAGTTACAGTCAAACTCATGTTTACAAAATCAAAAGGATAACCATCGTCATCATTAGATACAATTGATACAGATGTTAAAGGTAAATAAGGTGTCAGATCAATGTTATTTTGATCACACAAACCTGTTAGTACAGTTGTTCCATTTACAATTACGTTGTATGAGTACCATCCGTATAAAGCACAATATTGACCGATTGTAGCATTCATTGATGCAGCAACAATGGTAGTTGGTGCACAAGAGAAGTTATTTACCGTTGCTGTTACAGCAGATCCGTCATTTCCTGAAGCTGTTGCTGTTGCAGAACAACTACCGGTATTGGTTGTTGGAGGAGGTAATTGAGCAGAAACCGGCATAGATGGCGCCGACGTACAGTAATTGTAATAAGTAGGATCCGAAAGAGCTGCCGGAGGAACTACCGTTTGGATAGTAACCATTGTACTTGATGTTGCAGACCAACATTGAGTGGCAGTTTCGTATGCCGCAAGATAATACGTTCCGGTTGCAGATGCGGTAAGTGGAGTACTGGCATCGGAAGCATTGCTGGATCCGTTGGGTACTGTTTGCCAGTAATAAGTTGTTCCTACTGGTGGTGTTCCTGCCGTCAGTGCTGTACTGTTACAAGCCGGGTTTTGCCCAGCCGTTGGAGCTGCAGGTGTTGGAGCAGTAGGGAAATTGCTTACTGTTACAGACGATGAGTTCGCAGACCAATAAGTATTTACTGAATTGTAAGTTCTAAGGTAATAAGTACCATTAGCAAAAACAGTGTATGGACCTGAATAAGGTGTCGCCATACTTGTTCCGGTCGGAGTTGTCTGCCAATACCAAGCCTCGTTTGTTCCTGGTGTACCGGAAACAGACAATGCTGAACCTCCTGTACATGTCGGAGCTGTAGGATCTTGAGTTGGTGTTGGAGGTGTTGCAGGAAGCGTTGCAATAAAGGTGATACTCGTTGTTACACAACCTGTAGTTGTTGCACAAGCAGCATTCACACTCCAGTGAGCATAATAGGTTCCACTAACTGTAGATGTCCAAGTTAACGGAGAAGGCCCGTAAGCAATAACAGGACCAGCTGATGTTCCTTGGTGGATGGTCACATATCCGCCTGATGCGATAGCACACGAATAGACGGTACTTGCCGCAACTGAATTAAGGGTGGAATATTCCTCCTGATAGGAACAGGTGGAGATAGTTGTGGTTCCGGATGTAGGTGCAGTTGCACTTCCATAACTGGAACTGTTGGTACATTGCGCTAAGGTTTCCTGTTGACTTAGCCCTAAGACTAACGTCACCATAGAAAATAACGCCATGCCCCGGTAGAGGTTTTGTAGCAATTTTTTCTTCATAAGTTGTAATTTATTTACGTTCAAACAAATGTAAAGAATTAACGGTTTAATAACAGACTTTTTTTAATTCTTTTATTCGGGTAACAGTCTGAATTCCTTATGTGTTGGAATTGGTAAATTGTTTGCGTAAATATCCTGTAGCCTCCAGTTTTATTGGGCTTCTTTTTATTTTATTTGAATATAATTTGTGATTGGTTGAGTAATATCGCTGTTAATTTTCATATCAACTATTGTTTCAATAATTGATTAATCAACAAAAAACCCCCTTACAACTAAGTAAGAGGGTTCAAAATTGTTCAGTTTTGTGATTATTGGATCACAATTCGGAATACTTTTTCAGCATTGTCACTTGAAAGTTTCAAGAAGTAAGTACCTCTTTCAACTTCTTTTAAGTTTACAGTGTTTGTTCCGGTAGAAATTGTGTTCTGACCGGTTTGTACCGTACGACCATTGATATCTGTAATTACCAGGTTGAAATTACCTGTGAATCCTGATTCGATGAAGATAACACCTGTAGAAGGGTTCGGGTAAACTGTCACCTCTTCCAATGCATTCTCATCAACTGATAACCAGTCGCAGTTTCCTAATACAGTAACTACCACATTTGCAGTATCATCAGGACAAATATCGTTTCCTGAGATGTAATCATAGTTGTACTGACCAGGGAAGCCAGATGTAGTTATCGATGCGTCAGGCATCAATACATTTGATGGGTCATACCAGTCACCGTTCAAATCCGTATTTCCATTCAAACCGGAAATCAGATTGATCGGTTCGTTTTTGCAAGCGGTGATTACACCGTCCTGACCGGCATTTGACAATTGATAGATTTTAACTTGTGATACGATTGAATCGTAAGCACATCCATCAGTTACACGGTACTGGATGTTGAATGTCTGGTAAGCAAGTCCTGCTGAATTGAACATCGAATCCTGGATACTTGCATTGACAGAGGCAATTGAAGAAGACCAAACTCCACCGGTATTGTTACCTGAAATTGTAGTGAACAGATCAAGAACGGTTCCGGTACAGATCTCAGTCAATGGATTAGCTGATCCACCTTCCAGAACGATTGCGGAAACGTTCAAGCTAAAGTTACCTGAAGTACCATTGAATTTGTCATACATCAGGTAATAAGTTGTACCTGGTGTCAAACCACAAACTGTGAAGTTCGGAGCTACACTTGTTCCGCCAATTTCGTTATCATTTGCTCCTTTTAAATCAAATGTATTGAAATCGGCACAGTTAACTGCAGAATAAACTGCTGCCTGGCCATCGTAATTGATAGCGGTAGAATTCACACGTACAGAACCGGATGCGGGAGCAACGAATGTGTACCAAAGTGTACCATTCAATGTTGAATTAATCCAACCTGTTGTTGTTTGAGAACCGGTAGCAGGAGGAGCAATGTTTGTTTCATTTAAAGAAACAGCAGCCCCATTGTTATTGAATGTATATGTTGTACCCAATGTCAATGCTTCTTGCGAACAAACTACGTCATTGGTAACTGGCATGATGATAGTGAAAGGCCCAGACCAGCTGGAAGTGTCACCGGTAGAACAATGAGCTTGTATATATACCTGATAAACACCAGATCCCATTAGGTTCGAATTGTATACCGTATCAGCAAAATTGATTCCATCTGCAACAACAATTGCTCCGGTTCCTAATTGGAAACCAGTCATTCCGTATTGGATGTTGAAAGTATCAACAGGGAAAGCCACACTTGATGCAGTCCAGTTCCAAGTCAACTCTAAAGAATCAGAATCAGAAGTTCCACCAATGGAAGCCGGATTGGAACAATACGGCAATGTAGTAAAGTTATGAGCCAAAGCCAATGAAGTATCTCCATTCGCACAATTTGCATAGATGTAAATTGTATAATCTGTTAATTGAATTAATCCGGAGATTGAAGAGAAGCTGTTTGTTTCATTCAGGAAAGATCCCGTTCCCGGAGTGAATCCTTGAGGACCATATTCGATAATCCAATCAGTTTCTGCAGACGCTCCAGCAGTCCATCCGAATTGAATTTCGTCTGCACCCAAGAATGTTGTTACGAAATTTTGTGGTTTAGGACAATTCGTATAATAGAAATGAACACAAGAATTATCCTGCAGGTAAGATGCGTTATTCATGGATACGTCCACATTCTGATTTCCGCGAACACCGATTTCAGCATCAGCACCATAATCATAAGAAGCGTTGTCATGGATCACGTCATCGTATACGTAATAAATTTCGTTTGTCGCTTCATCTATAATCAATTCAAAAGTAACACCGTCAGTTCCTAAACTAGAGAAGTAATGAGCAACATCCGACCACATCACTACAAACTTACGGTTTGGAGCAACTCCCAATGTTTGGTAAAAAACACCTCCGTATGGAGTGTTCATGTCCTGAATGTAAGGATACAAACCATTACCGGCAGCCATTGTATATGCAACCTGAGCTGATTGAGTACCTAACACAACACCACCGTTATTACCGATAGTAATGTCACTGATTAAACTTCCTTGATACAATAACGGGAAAGGCAAGGCCATACCGAATTCCGAATCATCGGTTGAGTTGGTGTTTGTTCCCGTTGTAGCAATATTCACAAATCCTGAAGTAGGGCAATCAGTTGACCAATCAATGTATTGACCTTGGTTGTATGTGTTGAATGTTACAGGTCCGGTCCAAAGTGAGGTATCACCTGCACCACAGATTGCACGAACATAAATTTGGTAGAATGAGTTTGAAGTCAAACCTGTAAGTGTATCAGGATGATCCGTAGTAACATATGAAGTTCCACTTCCTAAAGTGAATCCTTGTGTACCATATTGGATTTGCCATGTTGTTTCAGAACCTCCGATTGCCCAAGTGAATTGTGCAGTTGTGTTATCTGATTCAAGCATTGAAACGTTTAATGGCTGAGGACATGAAATTGGCGTTCCTGCGAATTCATATGCTCCCATATCCGGGTTCGTTCCTGTCAACGGACGGTTGTTCCCAAGAATGTCAAGGTTAGGAGTTCCTAAGCTTGCGATTGCCAAAGCTCCGCTTTCGATTGCTGTTGGAGTTCCTGTCAAAGGCAGTAAGTTGGTATTCGAAGTGAATAATGCTACTGAATTGACAATTGGTTTAGAGTTAACATCATTGGTAGCATTGTTTACTTGAGAAATTGCTTGCCATGAAGCCAACGTAGGATAATTTCCAGCACCTGTTGTTGTACCGATTTTTGCTACAAAGTGGTTTGCATTATTCGGAATACTGTAATAGTTACGCTCCAAAGTAGCATTCAGGAAATTATATCCCGACGGGAACCACATTGTTTCAAATTCACCTGTCGTAGCACTTGCAGTCATGGTGTTTGAGAAGATATTGTTGCGAATATCCAACCCGGTTACAGAAGTTGAAGTAACTAAAAATGCGGCAGATCCAGCAGTAGAGGATGTACCGATAGTGTAGTTTCCTGATAAATGAACAGAGTTGTAATAAACTTTATGGCCTGTACCGGCAGTTATGCGAATACCGAATGCATTGTAGGTAGTTGAAGTATTCGAATAATTGATAGTTTGAATGTCAGCAATGCTGTTGTTATCAATGATGTAGTTATTTCCTGCTACGATGTTAATTCCGTAAGATCCCCAACCTCCGGTACTTTGACTGTAAATGGTTGAAATCATATTGGATGAAATCTTGACACCGTCTGTCGTTCCTCCACATTCGACACCCGCTACATTGATTGAATTGGTTGCCTGGATGTTCGAGATGGTGTTTTGTGAAATCAAACCGATTAAGGTGTTGTAAGCATTCACACCTTTAAATCCGACTTGATCCGCAAGGGTTGTAGAACCGATAATGTTCTTACTGATTGTCAGGTTGTTGTTTTGATTCGCAGCTGCACCGTAGAAATGAATCCCGATGTAGGCTTTTTTTACCTCATTGTTTTCAACCAGTACGTTATCGTAATCCGCACCTGCTGTAGTTGAAGACATGGTTGCTGCTGCACTTGATCCTGCGTAGATACCATAAGCTGATGTAACAGTACTTCCGGAAGTTCCATTATTTCCGGGAGTACTACCGATAATGATGTTGTTCTTGATCGTAAAGTTGTTTACATCTAATCCGGTACCTGCAGTAGTCTGTCCAATCAAACGAATTGCAGCTGTATTTGAAACAGTGCTCGCATTCGTGTTTTGAATCGTAAGATCTCTTGTTGTACCGCTTGGAGCAATGGAACCGTCGATAGTTACGTTATCGGAACCACTGAAATTAAGAACCCCGCTTCCAGCACCCGGTGCTCCGGAGATAATTGCTGTGACCGTGGGTTTAATTACCAAAGAGGTAAAGGAGGTAGTACCGACACCATTCGCTGATAATGCAACCGGTGCTGCAGGTTCAGTGGTGTTTCCAGTAATACTGATTGAAATGGTACCTGTGTGAGTACCGGCATTTACGGCAGTAAATGCTGCACTTACTGTGGTGTACGTTGCATTGGTCGTCCCGCCTGTTGCTGTCAAATCCACTTGGGAGTGGACATTGGAAACAGAGAAAATACCTAACGCAAACAGTACCCCCAATAAGGGCTGTTTGTAATTTTTCTTCATAATCATTAGTTTCAGCAAAGATAACGATTCGTTAACCTCATAAATCATTACGTTCTTGCGGGAACTCCTAAATCAATTATTGATTAATCATATATTGATGATTTAACGTATAAAAAATGAGCTTCATTGACTAAAGATTTCTTTTCGTCGAATAAAACCGATTCCTTTCTAAAACTTAAAAAATCCTAATTTTTAAAAAAAAAACAACTTATGAAATTTTGAACCTTTTTTAAAACAAAAACCCCTCCTTAAAAAGGAAGGGTTTTGCTTATTGAATGATAAACTAAATTATTGAATCACAACTCGGAATACTTTTTCAGCGTTGTCACTTGAAAGTTTGAAGAAGTAAGTACCTCTTTCAACTTCTTTCAAGTTTACAGTGTTTGTTCCGGTAGAAATTGTGTTCTGACCGGTTTGTACCGTACGACCATTGATATCTGTAATTACCAGGTTGAAATTACCTGTGAATCCTGATTCGATGAAGATAACACCTGTAGAAGGGTTCGGGTAAACTGTCACCTCTTCCAATGCATTCTCATCAACTGATAACCAGTCGCAGTTTCCTAATACAGTAACTACCACATTTGCAGTATCATCAGGACAAATATCGTTTCCTGAGATGTAATCATAGTTGTACTGACCAGGGAAGCCAGATGTAGTTATCGATGCGTCAGGCATCAATACATTTGATGGGTCATACCAGTCACCGTTCAAATCCGTATTTCCATTCAAACCGGAAATCAGATTGATCGGTTCGTTTTTGCAAGCGGTGATTACACCGTCCTGACCGGCATTTGACAATTGATAGATTTTAACTTGTGATACGATTGAATCGTAAGCACATCCATCAGTTACACGGTACTGGATGTTGAATGTCTGGTAAGCAAGTCCTGCTGAATTGAACATCGAATCCTGGATACTTGCATTGACAGAGGCAATTGAAGAAGACCAAACTCCACCGGTATTGTTACCTGAAATTGTAGTGAACAGATCAAGAACGGTTCCGGTACAAATCTCAGTCAATGGATTAGCTGATCCACCTTCCAGAACGATTGCAGAAGCATTCAAGCTAAAGTTACCTGAAGTAGCATCAAACTTGTCATACATTACGTAGTAAGTAGTACCCGGTGTCAAACCACAAACTGTGAAGTTCGGAGCGACACTTGTTCCTCCAATCGCATCATCATTTGCAGCCAACATTGTGAATGTGTTGAAATCGGCGCAGTTAACTGCAGAATAAACTGCCGCCTGACCATTATAGTTGATTGCAGTTGAGTTGATTCTTACAGAGCCGGATGCAGGGGCAACAAATGAATACCAAAGTGTACCGTTCAATGTTGAGTTCACCCAGCCGGTAGTTGTTTGAGAACCGGTAGCAGGAGGAGCAATGTTTGTTTCATTTAAGGAAACAGCAGCACCGTTGTTGTTGAACGTATACGTTGTACCCAGTGTCAATGCTTCTTGCGAACACACGATATCATTGGTAATCGGCATGATGACAGTGAAAGGCCCAGACCAGCCGGAAGTATCACCGGTAGAACAATGAGCTTGTATGTATACCTGATAAACACCCGATCCCATTAGGTTCGAATTGTATACCGTATCAGCAAAGTCGATTCCATCTGCAACAACAATTGCTCCGGTTCCCAATTGGAATCCGGTCATTCCGTATTGGATGTTGAAAGTATCAACAGGGAAAGCTACACTTGATGCAGTCCAGTTCCAAGTCAACTCTAAAGAATCAGGATCAGCCGTTCCACCAATTGAAGCCGGATTGGAACAGTATGGCAACGTTGTGAAATCATGAGCCAAAGCCAATGAAGTATCTCCGTTCGCACAATTTGCATAGATGTAAATCGTATAATCTGTCAATTGTGCTAAAGAAGAAATACTTGAGAAGGTATTTGTTTCATCCAGGAAAGTTCCCGTTCCCGGAGTGAATCCTTGAGGACCGTATTCGATAATCCAATTCGTTTCATTTGAGAATCCTGCTGTCCATCCAAACTGAATTTCATCAGGCCCTAAGAATGTTGTTACGAAGTTTTTAGGTTTCGGACAATCCGTGTAATAGAATTCAACACATGAATTGTTTTGCAAATAAGCGGCATTGTCATTTGACACGTTTAAATCCTGGTTTGGACCGGAAACACCGATATCTGCATTTGCAGCATAATCATCACTTGCATTTGGAGCACCAAAAACTACATCGTCATAAACGAACCAGATATTTCCTGTTGCCTCATCAAATTGAACTTGGAAAGTGACAGTCGGAGCACCAACTGATCCTGAGAAATTACAGATGTTATCCCATTGAACAATGAAAGTTCTGTTTGGTGCTGTACCATTTGTTTGATAATATACATTTCCTGTTTCATCATCCAAGTCATCTCCCCAAGGGAAAATAAATGTTCCCGGCTGAGTTGTCATGTTACCACCGTACCCAATTTGAGCAGTTGTTGTACCAAGAGCCATACCACCATTGTTTCCAATCGTGCAGTCAGTAACTAAAGTTCCCTGATATAAGATCGGGAAAGGAAGTGCCATTCCGACTTCAGAGTCATCAGTCAATACTAAATCAGTTCCTGTAGTCGCGATATTGATAAATCCTGCAGCAGGACAATCACTTGACCAATCCATATAAGTTCCCTGGTTGTAAGTGTTGAATGAAAGAGGACCTGTATAATAAGATGAATCAGTAGATGAACAGATTGCCAGTACATAAACCTGGTAGAATGAATTTGGTGTCAAACCGGTCAATGTAAATGGATTTGTTGATGCTACAACCGAATCACCGGTTCCAAGAGCAAATCCCGGAGGACCGTATTGCACCTGCCAAGAAGTTTCTGATCCACCAGCTGTCCATGAAAGCTCAATATCTGTGTTTGTAGCACCCAGATTTGTCAAAACAGTTGGTTGAGGGCATGTTGGTGCAGGAGCGATATTAACGAAGTAATCTTCTGTTTCACCCCAGCTATAAGTTCCACATGGAGTGATGTTCCCAATAACAGTAGTTTCAACGGTGATCACACGCATACGTGTATTTCCAAGAGTTGCTGTCATAGGAATAATGATCGATCCGATTTCATTATGAGGCCCGGCAACTGAGGTTGTTGAAGCATAAACTTCTTCTCCAGGATCTGAGAATAATCCGTTTTGGTTATAGTCAATGAATATTTTAGTCATATTGCTAAAACTTCCTCCACAAGTTCCTACCTGAACGTTTGTTCCGTAGTTAACTCCTCTTGCAAGGTTCGTTGCAGGCAACGCTGTGTAATTGGAATATTGATTCTGTATTGATCCGGCACCTCCTGTTGATCCACAAGTAGAGGAGTTGTTAAGCGTTCCGATACTGACATTCAGGATTTCCTCATCCCCAGTACTTGTAGCATTACTATTACAATAACAATTGATAAAGTTGCTGGTATTCACCAATAATGCAGCAGTTGTATCGGACATTCCTCCGCAAGTCATATAACAACGATAATAGGTATCGGAAGTCTGGTTTGCGATGTATGTGCTGTTTGTTGCACCACCGATATTTGAAAAGGTTCCCAAAGCTCCTGTTGAAGAACTTTGCCATTGATAAGTTTGTCCTGTTCCACCTGTTCCACCTAATAATGAAAGTGTATTGTTTATAGAAGGACAAATCGGATTGTTTGCTGCAGATACAGTACCTGCAGTTGGAGGAGAAGTACAAGGTACAGCAGGAATGAAGGTGATTCCACCAATCAAACCACGTGGATAATTCCCAGGAGTTGACGGGTAAACCGTTCCTCCCCAAGAAATTCCATCACCGGTTAACAAGTTAACTCCGCCGCCACTGAAGGTATTGACACCACCACCATTGGTTAAGGTAGAATACTGCATTGTAGTCGCCGATAAACCAAGCTGATAAGTCGCTCCGGCGGGAATTGTTAATGACACAGATGAAAGTGCAGTTACGATTCCATTTGCGGTATTGGAATTGGAAACAACTCCTGTTCCGGCTGAGATCCAACCGTTCTGTCCAGCTCCTACAGTTCCGAAACTCCATGGAGCTGCGTTGTCAACGTAAGGGCTTGTGTTGTAAAGCAGTTCAATGTTGTTCGTTGCTGTTGAACCCAAATGACATTGTATATCGGTTATAATGATATCAAATGCATTGGTGTTTTGAACATTGAAGGTAACGGAACCATTTCCGTTGTTGTTCGGATGGTTGGTATTAATGGTTGTTTGGCCGTATATAAAGCAACTAAACAACGTAAATAACCCTAACCAGAGTAATTTTTTATTCATAATCTAATAGTTTGTTGTAAAAGTATGGAAAACAGACTTTAAATAAACTTAAAGTGTAGTTTAAGCTTCGGTGAATCAACGGGTTCGAACACTTGCTAAAACTGGTCCGTCTTGTGTTCTCATGCTCTGAATGAATATTTGGATGGTTCCATTTAACAATTGAGAAATTAACCGCGAATTATTTTTTATGAACAAGTTTAATTATTTAACAAATAATGACTTGATTTATCAATTAATAACATTCACAATTAATATTTTTCGGTTTGTTTTTTATAAAATGACTTGATCGGATTGTTTGATGAATCGGGAATTTGAGTGTTTAAAAAATGCCATTAGAAGCACAGAATGATTAATTTTGTTCGATGAAAGAATTGATCGGTAAGGTTGCTCTTGTTGCTGGAAGCACACAGGGTATCGGAAAAGCAGTTGCCATGAAATTGGCGGAAATGGGTGCGGATATCCTATTATTGGCGCGCAACGAGGAGAAACTCAAACTCGTTAAGGCTGAACTTCACCGGGAAGGAGGTCAAACTCACGACTATTTGGTGGTTGATTTTACGCAACCCATGGAATTGAAACAAAAAATAAGTGATTACCTGTCAAATGGGAAGTCGATAGATATTTTAATCAATAATACAGGCGGGCCGAAAGCGGGACCGGTAATTGATGCGGATATCAGTGAGTTCTTATCAGCATTTAATCAGCATCTGATCTGCAACCACATTTTGGTTCAGGCAGTAGTTCCGGGGATGAAGCAATCGGGTGGAGGAAGAATTGTGAATATCATTTCCACAAGTGTGAAACAACCTCTTCCGGGATTAGGTGTTTCAAATACCATCCGGGGCGCTGTAGGGAATTGGAGTAAGACTTTGGCAAATGAATTGGGTCAGTTTAATATTACAGTAAATAATGTGTTGCCCGGAGCGACAAATACCACCAGGTTACAGGAAATTGCTTCCAATAAATCCGCTAAGACGGGTGACTCTGTGGATGCAATATTTGATGAAATGGCTGAGGAATCTCCGATGAAACGAATTGCCAAACCGGAAGAAATCGCGGCAGCAGTGGCGTTTTTGGCCTCACCTTCTGCAAGTTATATCAATGGGATAAACATTCCGGTGGACGGAGGAAGAACGAAATCACTTTAAAACATTGACGTGACCGATTAGCACATCCTCGATATTTGATCTGCTGATATACTTGATTTTATACGTATATGTTCCATCCGGAACCAATAAGTCATTGTACGTTCCATCCCATTCCCAGCGAATGCTGGTTGAGTGAAATACTTCGAGTCCCCAACGGTCATAAATAGTCACTTCAGTTTCCTTGATGTTGATCATGGAAGCTTTAAAGGTATTATTAAACTGATCGCCGTCAGGTGTGAAAGTATTTGGAACATAGATCCAATATTCTTCCTGGATAGTAATCGGTTTCACTATTGTGTCTTTACATCCGATGCTATTCGTTGCGATTAATGTTACATAGTAAGTTCCGGGAACATCATAAGTATTGTTCGGGTGAACCATAGTTGAGGTCTGGCCATCACCAAACTCCCATAAATAAGTATTTCCGCCTATGGTGAGATTCTGGAATGTAATCGGCAGGTCCTCGAATAAAGTATGACTTGAAATCGCAAAATCAGCAATTGGTTCTGTTACATTGACGGTCGTTGTACCTTCTACTGTGAATGTCTGGCATTCGTCTGAGACCGAAACGGTATAAGATGTCGTTGTGTAAGGATGTACAAAAACCTGAGATGTAGTTTCACCACTATGTAACCAATTGTAAAAATATTGCCCATAACCTCCTGTTGCTGTTACGCTGATCGGAACGGTATCTCCGGGACAAATAAGTTGATTCGGAGACATGGTCAGAACCAATGGAGGACTGGTGATGATGTATAAGACACTATCAATGGATGAAACTCCACACTGATCCGTCACTTCAACATAATACATCGTACTTGTACTTGGTATCACATTGAGCGTGTCATTCGTTCCCAGTACAGTTCCACTTGCAAGATGCCAGGAATAGGTGAAATTTCCTGCGCCACCGCTTACCTGAACAGTCAATTCTTTCGGAACATACGGACAGATTTCAGTGATGTCGGGTGTTGTCACCAAACCAATCGGTTGATAGACAGGAACAGTTACGGTTGCTACCGCATTTGCAGTTTGATGTAAGCAGGCATCCGTAACGGAAACAGTATAATTTTGTGTTGCCGGTGGATTAACAGTAATTGAAGCCGTCGTTTCACCGGTACTCCATAAAATAGCATACGGACCGGATCCTCCGCTAGGGACGGCAGTCAATTCTGCTTGATCTTGCGGACAAAGCTTGTCGACCGAATTTACGGAAACCTGAACTGGTTGGATATCGTTTATCTTCAAATGAAGTTCCAATGGATTGGAACCACCGCATGGATCAGGAACCGCGAAGATCAAATTCACCGTTTCAACCCCTTCAGTTATCCCGTCAGCTAATGCGTTGAAGTTGAATTGAACGGTCGATTGACCAGGAGCAAACGTAACTGAATTGGGAATATTGGAATAATCCACACCTTCTGTGGCGGTTCCGCCAACGGTGATCGGCACTGTTGTTGAAGCTGCAGTAGAACCGTTTCTGGTCAGTGTAACAGTCGTATTCACACAACCTTCTGCCATAGTAACACCATCATTGAAAGCATCAAATGACATTACGTAATCCACTTCGACAGGTACTTTTGATGTCAGACTGTTGGCTTCAAGGAAAATTCCCGAGTCAAAAATCCCGTCACCGGCATCTGCAATAGCAATGATCAAATGGTAAGTTTGTCCACACTGGACTCTCGAAACTGCTTCCAATACTTTCGTGAAACCATCGTATTGAATATAATTGGAAGATCCATTGTACGGACTTTGATTTCCATTTCCGTTATTCACAAAATATGCTGAATTACTGGCTCCGCATGCATTCACACCGCTTCCGGTTCCTCCAGGGTTCCCATTGTTCACATTATTGATCGTAACGGTTGCCCCATTCGGCAATTTTGCCATGTTCTGGGCCCCTGAAATTCCAGGTCCGGAAATGAAGAATGCAAAAGCATCATTGAATTGGGAGCAGACATATTCCGGGTATTCTTCCGACCCGAATACGTATTTGAAACGAACGGTATCTGAATAAGGAATGAAGTCGAATTCTAAAATCGAAGCGTTGTATGTACTGGCACCAGCCTGAGCTGTTAAAGCAGAGAAACCGGGATAATTGTTGTCGTATCCTGAATTGGAGGAGTTATTTGGCCCTTGAGGGCCATTTCCATTATTTGCAATGGTTCCGGTTGTAATAACAATCCCGGAGTTAATTCCAAGGTTTGTCCCGTTTGCAGTAAATTTTCCGATTGCCCCTGAAGATCCTGAGAAATTGATGTTCGAAACAGTAACTCCCGGTCCAAGAAGCGTATTCTGAACCAAGGACGCAGCACCCTGTGGCGATGTGACCAACTGACTCATCAGAGAAAAGGGGAGAAAGAATGCTATAATCCAAATAAGCTTCATATAGTAAATAACGTTCCGCAAATGGAATGGTTGTTTGGAGGAATACAAAAAGCGAACCAAAATGGAAATATACTTATTAAACGGTAGCTATCAATGATTTATCAGCGAAAAAATCATAAAATTAATTGAAGATTCCTTGAAGTCCACACAGATTCGCGTAAGTACCTCCCAAAGCAATCAGGTCCTTATGTTTTCCGCGCTCAATAATCTGACCTTTTGACAAGACTAAAATCTCATCTGCATTGATGATCGTACTCATCCGGTGAGCAATTATCAGTGAGGTCCGATCCTTCATCAATTCATCCAAAGCTCCTTGAACAATGCGTTCGCTTTCGGTATCCAATGCAGAAGTTGCTTCGTCCAGAATTAGAATCGACGGATCTTTCAAAACGGCTCTTGCAATACTTAGGCGTTGTTTCTGACCGCCCGAAAGTTTATTTCCACGTTCACCGATAAAGGTATCGTATCCGTTCTCCAATTGATCGATGAATGTGTCAGCATGTGCTATTTTGGCTGCCTTAATGATTAATTCCATGGAAACATCTTCTCTTCCGAAAGCGATATTATTTCGAACAGTATCATTGAAAAGAATGGATTCCTGTGAAACAATCCCGATATTCTTGTGTAAATCTTCCAACCCGTATTCCTTGATATTGATATCGTCGATGTAGATTGCTCCTTCGTTCACATCATAAAAGCGCGGAAGCAAATCTGCAATTGTGGATTTCCCACTTCCGGATTCACCGACCAAAGCAATGGTCTTTCCGCGTTTCAGATCAAAATTGATGTTTTTCAAGACCCATTCATCCTTATACTTGAAACTGACCCCTTCTATACGGATCTCGTTCTTGAGACCATTTAACTCCTTCGGATTTTCCACTTGGTAGATGTTCTCATTTGTATCGATAATTTCGTTGATCCGATCACGGGAGACCTCTGCTTTGTTGAGATTACCTACTGCGGTTGCGATTCCTTGAATAGGTCGCAATAATTGGGAAAAGACGATGATAAAGGTGATGAATTGAGCTCCGGTGAGGAGATTTGCCTCCTTGTCCAGGATCATTAACCCACCAAACCAAACCAGGCACATCATTACTGCTGCCCCTAAGAATTCATTCAAAGGCGGAGAAAGGTCTTTTTTACGGAAAGTACGTGTGATCAGTTGCTGATGTCTTAAGTTGATCTTACGAAAACGCTCTTTCATGAATGGGATAGCATTGAATGCTTTGATTACTTTAATCCCACCCAGAGCCTCGTCAATTGTTGAAAAAACGATTCCATTTTGTTCCTGTCCCAGTTTGGCAGTGCGTTTCAAACTTTTACCGATACGGGAAATTACAAAAGCAGAGACCGGAAGCAGGATGAAGGAAATCAAGGTCAGTTTAGGACTGATGTATAATAATACTCCCACTGTCGTAAGAATTGCAAAGGGTTCCCGGTAAATTAATTCCAGGATGGCTACGACTGCAATCTCAATTTCTCCTACATCACTGTTCATACGAGACATCAAATCTCCTTTTCGCTCCTCTGTGTAAAAAGAAAGCGGAAGCTTCATCGCTTTAGAAAATAATTGGTCCTTGATATCGCGAACAACCGCCATCCGGAGTTGGGATTGATACCAAATTGCTCCGTAACGGGTTAGATTCTTCAGGAAAAAAGCAACCAGAACGGAAATACAGACGAAGAGAAGTGCGTCTTTCGGGTCTTCTTTCACCATTTCCTGCATGGTGTAGTTGTAAAGATCTTTGCAGTAAATAAAAAAGGCTGAGAAACCACCATTATAAACCGGCTCGGGTAGGTTGGTAATTTTATCCGGCTGGAAAATCAACTGCAGAAAGGGGATAAACAACACCATGGAAAGCAGGTTGAAGATCACAAAAAGCAGGTTGTAAAAGATCGTAAGTATAGCCGGAGCTTTATACGAAAATGTGTATTTGTGGAATGCCAATATCGATTTCATGCAGTACAAAGATATGTTTTTGTTGTCCTTTGTGTATGAACGAGTTTACAATTCTTAACTTTGCAGTATGAGTTCTATTAGACAAAACCGAATTGAGGGTGTAATTCAAGAGGAATTAGCCACTTATTTTCAACGCAATGCAAGTGAAATTTGCCTTGGAGCAATGGTAAGTGTAACGATTGTAAGGGTGACTTCTGATTTATCTTTGGCACGCATTTACTTATCTGTTTTTGCCGGTCCGGATAAGAATGAAGTTTTGAATAGTATTCAGCAAAACTCGCGCAAGATCCGTGGTGAAGTTGGAAAACGCTTAAAGAATATGCACAAGATTCCGGATCTTCAATTCTTTATTGATGACTCGTTGGATTATGCTGAAACGATCAATAAATTGTTGAAAGATTAAGGTTTCATTTTTCATAGCGCGAAGATACCTCCGGTATACGAGAAAGCAACGGAACCTGGTCAGTTGGATTACACGGATTTCCGTTGCCGGGATTGCAGTCATTACAGCTGCCTTGATTATCATTCTATCTGCCTTCAATGGAATTGAGCAAATGGTTTCCAAGTTGTATTCCGATTATGATCCTTCCATTTCAATGCGCTCGTCCGAAGGAAAGACATTTGATTCGACCACTGTAAATCTGGACCGGTTGCGGAAGATTCCGGGAGTGATCTCCCTATCCAAAGCCATTGAAGAAACGGTGATCATCAAGCATGGAAAGAAATGGGTAAACGCACGCATGGTGGGCGTTGATTATTCTTTTGTGGAAGCATGCAACTTGTCAAGACACTTAGTCGACGGATATCCGTACCTGGAAGAAAATGGAGAACCGACAGCGGTTATAGGTGCGAGTTTGATGGACAAGATCGACGGATATATCTCTGAGTTGGACGGTTATGAGGAATTGACTTTGTATACGCCATTAAGAGATGCTTCCATAGCCAGGTTGAAAAGCCCCTTCAAGGTTTCTCCGTTGAAGGTGGTTGGAAGAATGAACTACAACAAGGATGTGAATATGTCCGATTTATTGGTTCCGATAAACTATGCGGAAATCCAGTTGAATTATGACAAAGATATCACCGCAATCTATTTTCATGCAAAAAAGGAAGACATAGAACGAATCAAAGCTGTCCTTGTAGCCAAATTCGGAAATTCCTTTCAAATTAAGACCGCTGCCGAAAAGAATGAATTGATTTTTAAGACAAGTGAAAGTGAAAAGAAGATTGTCGTTCTGATCTTGCTGTTCATTTTTGTTTTGGCAGCATTCAACCTGGTGGCCTCCCTGAATATGTTGTTCATTGAGAAAAAGGAAAACATGGAGACGATGGAGCGTTTCGGTGCTACGAAACGGTTTGTTTTCCAGATCTTCTTTTTCGAAGGAATCTTGATTGCCCTTAAAGGAATCGGGATCGGATTGGTATTGGGAATAAGTGTTTGCCTGCTTCAAAACCACTATGGGTTCTTACAGATGCCTAATTCAGGAGGAAACGATGCATTTCCGGTTATTCTTCGGGTGAGGGATGTTCTATTTATCTTGGGAACAGTCACCGGTCTGAGTGTTTTATCGGCTTATTTCCCGGTTGCTTACCTGGTACGAAAAACGAATGTTTAATTCTTCGGTTTGTATTTTTTTAATCCGATGATGGTAATATCATCTGTCTGTTCGTGACCTTCAGACCAATTGGACCAAGCATTTTCAAAATATTTCTTTTGTAATGGCATGGATTCGATTTTTATCTTTTCCAACAACTCACGAATTCGTTTGAAAGAAAATTTCTTGTTCCGAATGGAACCGAATTGCTTTTGAAAACCATCTGTAATCAGATAAAGCTTGTCATCATCTGTAATGGACAGTTGCTTTTTTTCATAGATCAGCACTTCCGTATCATTTTCTTTCTTAGTGGATCTGTGCAATAGGAATTCATCTTCATGGATGTGAATGAGTGCTACTCCGCTTGTTGCAAATTCTACTGAATCTCCCTCAAATACGGCAACCAAAGCATCCATTCCTTCAGTTGTCAATGTATTGGTTCCGTGATGAAGCAGTTTATGCAATTCACTGTTCAATCCATTCAGAATTTCCGCGGGATCGTCAATTTTTCGTTCGATGACTAACTGGTTCAACAGGTTGATTCCAAGAATTGTCATAAATGCTCCGGGAACACCATGTCCGGTACAATCTGCCAGAACAAGGATCAGTTTGTCACCGATCTGATGCATCCAATAGAAATCGCCACTGACAATGTCTTTCGGTTTGAAAATCACAAAATAATCCTCAAAATGATCCCCCACTTCAGAAGCCTTCGGTAAAAGGCTGTACTGGATTCGTTTTGCTGAATTGATACTCGAGGTAATGTCCTTGTTTTGTTGTTCGATCAGTAATTCATTGGCGCGTTTCTCCGTAATATCCCGTGCCAAAGCGGTAAACCCGATAATTCGTTTCCTGGAACCCGGTTCAAATACAACAGATGCATTTTGTCCGAGCCAGATAATCCGTCCTTCCTTGGTCCGGATCGGGAATTCCAAATAGGTGTTCTGGATCCGGTTCAGGATTTGATTTCTAAAGAAATCCTTGACAATCTCCCGGTACTCCGGATGGACAATAGATACAGAATCTTTCCCGACAAGATTTTCATTCTTGTATCCGAATGTCCGGCTACTCATCTCATTCAGATAGGTGAAATTACCATCGATATCGGTATTGAAAATCATATCGTGTGCGTTTTCGACCAGCGATTGATAGTTGGTGGTAAGAGTTAGTTTTTCAGTAACATCCTGACCCATAATTACGCGAACAGAATCGGAAAAATATTTACAGGACCATTCTATCCAGATCACTTCCCCTTTTTTGTTATACATGGGAACAAGGAAAATCTTTCCGTCGGAGAATTCATCTCCCAAAGAGAATTCGCGCATTTCAGCGGAAACAACAATCGGATTGAGCGTGGAAAGGGATTTCCCAACAATCATATTCGAATCGATATGTAATAAGGTTGACAGGTTTTTGCTGCAGTAGGTAATGATCCCTTTCTGATCAAATGAAATAACCATCATATTTCCTTTGTTCAAGATGTTGCTCACGAAGAATAATTTCTCCAGTGAGTCATTTCTTAAATATGTCACCATAATGGTAAGTGCTGATGAAACGCCAACCGAGAGGATGAAAAGCACGCTATTGTATACCGGGTTTTCAATCCAAATCAACATCAAAACGGAAACAAAGATCTGAAAGAGACAAATGATGATGATCGATCGGATATTGTTCAGCATGTAAGGTAGAACGCTTGAAATAAGCAAGATTGCAATAAGCGGATAGGGATGGATATTTGTGATGAACAATAAGTAAAAGAATTGCACAAATAACACCAGAAGCGAGATGTATAAACTGAGGTTGTTGATTCTGTCCAGGCGATTTCTGCGACCCGAAAATTTATGAGTGACAAAACCAACCACGAGTACCGAGCTGGCAATGAAATTGACCATCATGTTTCCAAGACCCTTGTCTACGAAATAATGAATGATTAATCCGGTAAGTGTATTGCTGAGTGCTCCGAACAACAGCAATTTGGGAACAAATCTCGGATCCAGTGAATTGTAACTGATTTCGTAAAGGTTCACCCTCATCCCGGTTCGGGTCCACTCCAGGTACCCGATGTTCAATAACCCCAGGAATAAGATCACAATCACGATAAACCATTTGGATTGCCATATCGGATTATGGATAAGAATAGGATAAGTTGAAATCTCGGAGAAATTGATTCCGTCGAAAGTCGATTTGACCTCTAAACGATACGAACCATTTTCAAGTTCGGGCATTTTCATTTCACCGGAACTATTGAGTTTGATCCAAAATTTGTGGAACCCCGAGATTTTATAGTAATATTCCAGCCCGCTGTTTTTAGACAGGATTGTTTTGAATGTGAGGTACTTTCCCTGATCGACATCCCGGATCATGCCATTTTGAAACAATCGGCCTTTAATGATAATTGGTTTTGGAGGGACGGGATAATTCTTTAGAATTTCGGTATTGATCAAAAACAAGCCCTCGGAAGTCCCGACAAAACATTTGTTTTCATCCTGGAAAACGGCACGCATATTGGTTTCATAACCTCGGAAACCATTCTTTTCATTGTAATTTTTGTGGTGGACGACCTCACCGTTCTGATTCATTTTAAGAATATGAATGCCCAGGTTGGTTCCCAAAATCAGGTTCCCCAATTTATCTGACGAAAGTGTATAGAACAGGTAAGAAGGAAGGATTTTTTGGTCTGTGATAGTTATTAATTTGTGATTCCTATCAATTCCGGCTATTCCCCGATCAAAAGTAAACCACAAGTTCCCAAATATATCGCTGGTTGAATTTCCTGCGTAGGCTCCAATGACATTGAATTGTTTTAGATGGGTGACTTTTTTTGTAACAAGATTGACTCTTTTGATTCCTTCATTTGTGCCGAGATAAAGGAACTTACCATCAACAGACTTTTGACCGCAATAGAAGTAATCCGGCGGGTTTTTGATTTTTAGTTTTGTTGTTGTCCCTAATCTTGGATCGTAGTAATAAAGGCCTTTTTCAGCGGGTGCAAACCACAGTTTTTCTCCATCCCAAATAGCAAATTTGATTCGTTCCCCCTTTTGCCTCGGAATAGTTGTTTCCTTTATTTCCCCGTCTTTCAATTCATAAATCCCGGTTTCGGAACAAATAAGTGTTCCAAGCGGACATTCCAGGATGTGATTGATTCGAAATCCCCTTTTCACTTTAAAATTAGAGGAGTAAAGCGGTCCGTAATACACTTCATTCTTTCCGTTTCCAAGCAACAAGTCATTGTTTTTTGTACGGAAAATCTGGAGGATCAAATTGTCTTCAAAAATGGGGGAAAGTTTCACTTTCGTGAAAGGTTCAATGCTTATTTTGGTGATTCCCTGAGAAGTATTCGCCCAATAGTCCCCGGAATTATCAATGAAAAGGTGATAAACGGATCCTAATTCCTTTGAGTAATTCGGAGCTATCCGTTTGAGGTTATTGTCTACAATTGAAAAGAGTTGATCATCCGAATCACTGAATAAGATCTGGTTGTTTTTTGACGCGATATTTTCTATTGGAGTGTCCTGAAACTCAAAATGGGTTTCTTCCTTGGTTTGTCTGAAAATACTTCCATTGTTGGAGAAGTAATAGGTGTACCTGTTTTTTCCGCTTTCATCATATAGAACCAATTTCTTCTGATAATAGGAAGCCACTTTAAAATTCACTTTAGAATTCAGCCATTTGTTAAGCGGTGTTATTTCAGTCGAGCTGATGAAATAGGATTCTTTATCCGTAATCAGGATGTTTCCATACGGAGTTTCCAATAATTGAACGCATTTTTTGATGTGTTTGGATACGTATTGTTTCTTTAAAATGAGTTTACCGTTCAGATCCACCACCATGATGGAATTATTCGCAATGATTGACAGATCGTTTTGACATTTGCCGATACGTAAGGCAGAGCCATCGATAACCGGGTTTATCTTAAGGAACGAGTGAATCCCATTGTTGTAATAATTCAATACTCCGGCATAAAGTGTGGAGAAATAGATCTCTCCGTTGACAATAGAGATCCCGGTTACGTGATAAGGACGGTCAAGGCCTTTTGCAGTGTGAATGGATTCAAAAGAAGTTCCGTTGAACCGGACAATCCCATTTCCATCTGTTCCGATGAGGAGATGACCCAATTCATCTTGAGTGGTTGTCAGTGTGGCAGTTATCTTTAGTCCGTCCTGGTGATTGAACTCCTGAAATGTATACAACTGAGCATTAAGTTGTTGACTCAATGCAAGAAATGAGAATACAAAAGTAAGTATACGTAGTTTCAAAAGTTCTTAAATGGGGGATAAAGGTAGCAATTATAGAGAAACAAATGAATTTAAGCTTTGATTTTTAATTCTTTAGCTACGATTCTTCCGGTTGTTTTCAGTTCCTCCAAATGTGGTCCGTAGATAGTGACGTGTCCCATTTTCCGGAAAGGTTTGGTTTGTTGTTTTCCATAGAGATGGACACTGACACCTTCCCGGGAAATGACTTTTTCCAGGTTTTCGTATTTGGCAGTTCCTTCAAAACCCTGTTCACCAAGCAAATTAATCATCACTCCGGGAGTAATCAGTTTGGTGGATCCTAAAGGAGCATTTACGATACTCCTCAAATGTTGTTCAAACTGGGAAGTATAACAGCATTCAATGGTATGATGTCCGCTGTTGTGCGGACGGGGTGCTATTTCGTTGATCAGGATTTCATTATCTGCGGTAAGGAAAAGCTCAACAGCCAAAATTCCTACCATTTGCAAGGAATCAATTACCTGAAGGGCAATTTCACGGGCTTTTTTCTCCACTTCTTCCGAAATGTCAGCCGGTGAGAACAAGAACTCAACCAGGTTCACGGTTGGACTGAATTCGCATTCCACCGTTGGGTACACTGCGCTTTCTCCCTGTTCATTTCGTGCAACAATGACAGCCAGCTCTTTGGTAAAAGGAACCAGGTGTTCAATAACAAACGGTGTGTCGGTTAACTGATCCAAATCAGCTGCAGATTTCATAATCTGGACACCTTTTCCATCGTATCCTCCTTTACGCCACTTGAGTACATAAGGGAAAGGAATATTTTTGGAAATCAGTTCCTCTTTTCCACTAACTAAAGTAAAGTCAGCGGTAGGCAGGTTATTTTTTCGGTAGAACTCTTTTTGAAGTCCTTTATCTTGTACAATTGCCAAAACAGCCGGTTGCGGAAATACCTTGACTCCCTTTTTTTCCAATGTGTGCAAAGCATCAACATTGACGTGCTCAATTTCCACTGTAACGACATCCTTGTCACTGCCGAACTGAACGACCGTTTCGTAATCCTGCAAAGAACCATGTTGGAAAGAAGTTGCCAAGTGTTTACAGGGTGCATCCGAATCCGGGTCCAAACAATGTACATGAACATCATAATTAAGTGCTTCCTGGATAAACATGCGGCCCAATTGACCACCACCAAGCATTCCGACTTTATAAGTGTTTCCGTTCCATTGTTTTTTCATGATGCAAAGATAGTTGCTTTTGAATATATATGGAATTCGGAGAGAAATGGAATAGGGGATTTTTGTGTAAGATTCAACGAAATAATCCATTTGAAGCTATTTCTTTGTGATTTAAGCCAATAATTCCCTTAAAAACCCTACTTTTGCCCTTAAAATTAGACAACAAAGTGCTTCAGCTGAACGATAAAACATTCGAGATTTTTATCCAAAAAGAAAAAATTCAGGCAGAGATAGCCTCTTTAGCTGCAAAGCTGGAGCGGGATTACGCTGGAAAAGAAATCGTATTCATTGCTGTTTTGAATGGAGCATTTATGTTTGCTGCTGATTTAATGAAATGCTTCCGGGCTCCTTGCGAGATCACATTTGTAAAAGTGAGTAGCTATCAAGGAATGCATTCTTCAGGTCGGGTGGATGAAGTAATAGGTTTGACTGCAAATATCAGGGACAAACACGTTGTTATTCTTGAAGACATTGTCGATACGGGAATAACCATGGAAAAATTGTTCACCTTATTATCGGTTGAAAAACCGGCGAGTCTGGAGATAGCAACTTTGTTGTTCAAACCCGAAGCATTTAAAGGAACACATACCCCAACATATATCGGTTTTTCGATTCCGGACAAATTTGTAGTAGGTTACGGCCTTGATTACAATGAGTTAGGAAGAAATACCGAACACATTTATCAACTAAAGGGTGAATCCCATTAAAAGAAAAACGTATGTTGAACATCGTACTATTTGGCCCTCCCGGAGCAGGGAAAGGAACGCAATCGGAAAGATTAATCGGAAGATATAACCTGGCACATTTGTCAACGGGAGATATTTTCCGTGCAAACATTAAAGGCGAAACAGAATTGGGTTTATTGGCCAAAAGTTATATGGACCAAGGAAACCTGGTGCCTGATGAGGTAACCATTAACATGCTGAAAAGTGAAGTGCTGAAGCATGAAAATGCTAAAGGTTTTATCTTTGACGGCTTCCCCAGAACCAATGCACAGGCACAAGCTTTGGATTCTTTCTTAAACTCGATCAATACCGAAATCACCATGATGATCGGTTTGGAAGTAGCGGAAGATGAGTTGCGTGACCGTTTGAAGAAACGTGCTGAAGTGAGTGGAAGACCGGATGATGCAAACCCGGAAGTAATCCAAAACCGGATCAATGTTTACAAGAATGAAACAGCTCCGGTAAAAGATTATTACGAAAAACAAGGTAAATACATTGCAGTTGATGGTATTGGAAGTATCGATGATATTTCGGATAGACTCTATGCTGCAATAGACAATAATTAAGTTAGAAATTGGCTTGGACGTTAACCGCATTCGAATAGAGTGCGGTTTTCAAGTCTAATAAGGTTTCAAATAAGTTCAAAAGTTTAAGTTTTCAAAAATGTTCAACAGTTGAACGCTTTGAACCTTTTTAACCCTTTTGAGCATTCAATTAAAGGAAAAAGTATGGCATCAGATAACTTTGTCGATTATGTAAAAATTCACTGTACTTCAGGAAATGGAGGCGGTGGGTCTGCGCATTTTCGACGTGAAAAGTATATTCCGCAGGGAGGACCGGATGGTGGAGATGGAGGACGCGGTGGTCATATTATTCTTCGCGGGAACAAGCAATTGTGGACTTTACTTCATTTGAAATTTCAGAAACACATGAAGGCCGGACATGGTGAACATGGTTCGGGTCAGTTGCAAAAAGGATCCCAGGGTCAGGATAAATACATCGAAGTTCCTCTTGGAACCTTGGCGAAAGATGCCGAGACAGGAGAGGTACTTTTCGAAATCACGGAAGACGGGGAAGAGAAAATCCTGGTTCCCGGAGGTCGCGGTGGTTTAGGGAACGATCATTTCAAATCATCCACTTATCAGACACCTCGCTTTGCACAACCTGGCGAACCCGGAATAGAAAGCTGGATGGTCCTGGAAATGAAAATCCTGGCGGATATCGGTTTGGTTGGAAAACCGAATGCGGGAAAAAGCACCCTGCTTTCTGTACTGTCGTCGGCAAAGCCGGAAATCGGTGATTATCCGTTTACAACACTCCGTCCGAATTTAGGAATTGTGAAATACCGCGATTATCGGTCATTCGTAATGGCGGATATTCCCGGAATCATCGAAGGAGCACATGAAGGAAAAGGTTTGGGCTTGCGGTTTTTACGTCACATCGAACGCAATTCCTGCTTGCTCTTTATGATCCCGGCAGATGCGGACGATATTCATGCAGAATACAAATTGCTTCTGAATGAATTAAAGCAATACAATCCGGAATTATTGCACAAGGAACGCTTGTTGGCAATTACCAAATCGGATATGCTGGACGATGAATTACGGGAAGCAATCAGTAAGGATTTACCCAAAATACCTTATGTCTTCATATCATCCGTAGCTCAACAGGGCTTAACGGAATTGAAAGACATGATCTGGAAGCATCTGAACCATGTTTGAGTACCTGGAATCCATTGATAGAAGCATTGTTCTCGCAGTGAACGGTTGGAATACACCTTTCCTTGATCAATTTTTCTGGTACGTCACGCAGACGGCAACATGGATTCCACTTTACTTGCTCCTTATTTATTTTATCTGGAAAAATTACGGAACAAAAACAACCCTTCTATTCCTGGGCATGGCTTTGCTGATGGTTGCAATCGTTGACAGTTCGACCAAATTCTTTTTCAAAGATACGGTCATGCGTTACCGTCCTTCTCACAATTTGTTGCTGGAAAAACACCTGCATTATTACATGGAAGACGGACATACCTACCTTGGAGGTAAATACGGTTTCTTCTCCTCTCACGCTTCCAACAATGCCGCTGTTGCTTTGTTGGCTTGGTTTTTTCTGTATAAATTCTACCCGAACCTGAAATGGATCCTGATTTTCTGTGTGGCGTTGATCGGGCTGAGCAGGATCTATCTGACGATGCATTATTTATCGGATGTACTGTGCGGGATTGTTTGGGGAATTCTATGGGCTTTTGTATTTTGGAAGCTGTATCAACGGTTAAGTTCAAATAAACTGGCCTCAGAATGAACGTAGTCTATGTTTTCTTGGGAGGAGGAATTGGCGCAATCTTACGTTTCGGATTGACTCGCCTCATTCAACAATTCCCAAAGTCTGTTTTTCCGGTTGCAACCCTGGCATCCAATCTTATCGCTTCTTTGTTGGTTGGGATCTTTCTTATCTTGATGATGAAAATGAAACCTGCCAATGCGGAATCCTTCCAGGCTTTTTGGATCGTCGGGATTTGTGGTGGATTCAGTACGTTTTCCACTTTTGCCAGAGAGAACCTGGAACTGATGGAACGTGGACATGTATTGATTGCGATTTTGAACATCCTGATCTCGGTAAGTTTTTGTGTCGGGATGGTTTATCTGGGGAGAAAATTAGTTGGCTAATATTTTTTACTAATCTGTTAATCATATAATTAGTTGCCAATCTGTTCGCATCTTTGCGAACAAGCGAATTCGCGAATTCTCAAATTTTGGGATCTCTTTTATCTTTGGAAAAGAATCGTTCGGTACTTCTTTCTTCTACAGAAAGCTACAATTCGATCCCGAACACACAAATATCATCCACCTGTTCCAGATTCAATTTCCATTTGGTAAATGTTTCTCTCAAAAGGACAGCTTGCTCTTTTTCCGATTTCTTACTTGTGCTCAAAAGTAATTCCTTGAGTTTTCGGTATTTGAATTTTTTACCTTTTTCTCCTCCAAACTGATCCGCATAGCCATCCGTAAACAGGTAAAGCCAATCACCGGTCTGGTAAGGTAATTCGTGAGTTTGAAATGTATTGGTCCTGATCCCATTTCCAACGGGCATTTTGTCATAAGTCAGTTCGATTACTTCTTCATCCCGGACAATCACAGGACCGTTGTTTGCTCCTGCATAACGAATTTCCCGGCTTACCAGATTCATGGAAAGAATAATCCCATCCATTCCATCGAAATGCTTATCCTGATCAAGGTTCTCAATCAGGCGGTTCCGTACAAAATCAAGGATTTTCCCAGGTTCTGTAAGCTGTTTTTCCGCAATAGCCTCCGTTAGAAAATTGATATTCAACAAGCTCATGAACGCTCCCGGAACCCCATGGCCTGTGCAATCACAAACTGCAAGGAAGAAATGTGATTTAGTTCTTATTGCCCAGTAAAAATCACCTGAAACGATATCTTTCGGTAGAAAGAGAACAAAGTATTTATTCAGATTGGTCTGCAATAAATGGTCATTTGCCAGGAGTGTATATTGAATGCGTTTTGCGTAATTGATACTGCTCAGAATTTCTTGCTGTTTTTCTTCAATGATCCTGTTTTTTAAAGTCAGTAATTGATAAGTTTTGTGTTTTCTTCTGTTTGATCTCCACAACACGATACCAATTGCAATGAATAGAATTCCTGAAAATGCAAACGCCCAGATCAAAGATTGTTTTCGTTGAAGTTCGCTTTCGTTAAGAGCATTTGTTTTGCTTAACAGTTGAATTTCAGCATCTTTTTTTTCCGTTTTGTATTCCTCTTCAATCGCTACTAATTGCTGATTGCTGGCCTCATTGAAAACCCGATCTTTGTAACGCAAATGCATTTTCAAAGCACCTAGTGATTCTTCATATTGCTGGTTTTTCTCATAGGCTTTGGATAGCAATTTACAAAGATCCGAAATGTTGTGATCTGCTTTATCCAGCATTGCAAGATCAAGAGCAGTCTTATAGGCCAAAATAGCTTCGCTGTATTTTTTCCTTTCCATTAACTGATCCCCAACTTCCATGTGGTATCCCAGTTTAGCGTAATTATTATTACTCAGCTGTATATTCTTTTGAGCCTCTCCGAGCATTTTTTCGGCCTTGTCATATTGTTTTAATTTACGGTAATTGGTTGCGATGTTTACACGTATAATCCCGCTGGCAAGATTGTTATTGATGGAGTCAAATTGTTTTAGAGCCTTAAAATTCCATTTGTTGGAAGCCCGGTAATCGAAAACACTGGTATAATAGTTGCCTAGTCCGGTAGCACCGACTGCCGTGGTCATGGGGTTCTTAATCTTGACTCCGATCTCGTAACATTTCCGGAAACTTTCCTCTTGCTTTTTTGAAACTTTTAAACCGAGGTAGGTATTTCCCATCAAACTGTAAGTACTGCCTAATAAATGATTAAGAGGAATGTGTCTGAGCCGTTTTTCAGCAATGATCTCATACTTCAATGCCGGCGAATATCTGCCTATCCCATTGAATTTGTTGCCAATAAAAATAGCAGTTTCAGCAACTTTTTCGTGGTTGTCGGTCGGAGCGATAAGGACATAAAGTCTTTCTGCTTTGGAGATCAGTGAATCTGCCTGGTCGGGATCCGATTTGAGTTTTTTCAGATAGGAATTTACCAGGTTTGTGTCTGTTGGAGTTTGTTTGATTTTCCCAAGTAAATCCTGGTAATCCGAAGATTGTGAAAAACCGGTTCCGCTGACCCAAATAATTAGTATTCCAAGTGATAATAGTCTCAAGTCATTCAAATTCGATCTTAAGTAAAGATAGCATTTCTATCCAATTATGCAATAGGAATCAATCTCTTGATGCGTTCCTCCAATTCGGCGCGTTTCTCTACAAATTTCGACAAGTCCACAGATCTCATTTTTCGTTTGATCCGGATTTCCTTGAATTGATTTGCATATTCATAGCTTAGGCGCCATAAGACGGGAACGATGAAATAATATAAAATACCCAAAGACCAATGAGGAAGGTACCATTTGGTGACCAGGATAATAATTGGAATATTATAGATCGAACCAATGATCTTGGCCATCATCATTTTCACAGAACCCCAAAAAACGGTGCGTTTCATGATTGTTTCAGTTACTTTTTTGGAGATGATATAAGGAATGAAACCATGAATGAATCCGGCAATTGCAAACGGCCACATCAGGATCAGGTAAAGCCAGTTGTTCAAAGTACTCACTAATTCCGGTTCTTTCTTGGCAATTACAAAACGATCCTGAATTTTCATTCGTTTTTCCAAGTTGAAATACGCATCCAAATCCTTTTGAAGTGCCAGGATTTCCGTGCTTTCATCCGTCACATTCTGATTGATCCAGGTAGCCAGTTCTTTCGAATAATTCCAACGTTTCAACAAGGGAATGTGATCGTCGTGGTTTAAATTATTATACCCTTTTCTGGTGATCTGCATGATTCCTTCCAACAAAGAATAACGTGCAGGTTTCGCTACATAAATAATGCAATCCTGCATGTTTTTTTCAATGATTCGGGTAACTTCATTAATAACCTTACTCGGATTTTGGAGATAAGTTTCCTTGTAATCGTTCAGACAGATTTTCGGCCCATTGTCCAAAACGAATTCGGATCCCATCGCATTTCGATCTGTGTAACTGATTCCAATTCCGGAAATGTAGATATTCTTGCTCCAGTTGATAGATTCCAGGGCTCCGAATCCCATTCGGATAGGTCCTTTCTTAACCGATTTTAATCCCCTGATAGGTTTATCATCCGTGAATCCTTCACCAAATATCAAAATGTTCCTTCCTTTTCTAAGAGAGGAGTTGACTTTGTTGAAGACATCGGTATTTTTTCCTTTGGTATCTGTTCCGTCCTGTTGGCGAAAGATCGGCAACATATGAGCTGACCAAAGAATGGGTTTTAACCACCAGACAAATACATCCGAACGCGTCATAAAGTGCACGATCGGTCGGTTCAATGAACCGATCAGGATCGGATCCATGAAAGAATTCGGATGATTACTTACGTAAATCGTGCTTCCAAATAGTTCTTTGTGTTTGTTTAATACAAGAAATCGTTTGTAAAAGAGTCTGAATGAAATATTTAAAGATAGCTTGAGCAATAAATAAAACGGACGCATAGTATGTGTACTTTTTTACAAAATTAGCAATACTTGAAAATTAGCATTTATTCTTCGGGTTTTGTTTCTTCAGGTTTCGTTTCTTCCGGTGTTGGTTCTACCTTTTCATCCTGCTTAAATTCCTTATTCATATTTCTTTTATGACCGAAAATGAAGCCCAATCGCACTTCATGGGAAGTATTTCCAAATTTTTGGGTGACTCCGGTTCCGAATTCGAATGAATAGGAAACGTTGAAGTGTGCAAGCAAGTTGATCCCGAAACCTACTCCGATGGAAGATTGTCTTCTATAAGAAAGGCTCACCCAGCCCATTCGCATGTAATGTAAACGCATGGCTATGTCGTAACTGATGGGAGCATGCTTCACTGATCTGAACTGAACGATCGGTTCCAAACCGTAGTTTTTCCCTAGGTCAAAGCGGTAACTTGCCAAGGCGAAAAGATGCGGTTGGAAGGTACTTGCTGTCGTTACATCACTCAAACGCATTTTGTTGTTAAACACCTGGCTTCCGCTGACACTGACCAGTAAACGGTCGTTATAAACAACCAAACCCGCCTGCGCATCCAGGTAGTTTTGGGAAGCTGAAATCCCGATGTAATTCGCATAAGCTTTGTCATTGGCTGTTCCAAGGGTAACTTTTGAATTGTCAATCCCAAAATTCGACCAACCCACACCGAGTCCGATACCGGCATTCAGTTTTTGGGACAAAGGAATGTGCACTCCGAGATTTGCTTTCACACTTGTTCGTGTAAACGGTCCGATGATGTCATTGATAAATGTCAAACCTGCTACTTGTTTGTATGAAACTGTCCTTTGAGGTGTACTGTAAAAAGTTTGTCCGAGTGAAGACAGTTCATTCAACAATGCTTTTGATTTGCGCTTCTTAAATCGAACCATACTTTGTATACCTGCAAAAGTGGTCATTGGTCTTCCGTCGACGCCCGCATACTGTAAGCGATTTCCGAGAACAACTTCAGCAACATT
Organism: uncultured Fluviicola sp.; assembly: GCA_965650135.1. Classification (GTDB taxonomy): domain Bacteria; phylum Bacteroidota; class Bacteroidia; order Flavobacteriales_D; family Crocinitomicaceae; genus Fluviicola. The sequence goes on along the minus strand of CBFGNC010000009.1, from coordinate 14,195 downwards.
CATCATGCCGCCTGCAGCAGGATTCACTAAAAAAGGGGAAGAAGCAGTTTGCGTAAATTGGATATCTTGTTGACCGAATGCTAATCCTACAACTGAAATAAATGCGATGACTAATAATTTTTTCATGATTGTTGGAGATTAACGAATAATACTGATTGATCCTTTGATTGTCTTGAAATCACCATTAGGTGAAACAATTTCATAGAAATAAGTTCCCGTTGGGAGATCACCTCCTTTGAATGTTCCGTCCCAAGGTTCGGCATATCCCGTAGATTCAAAAACCCTGGAACCCCAGCGATTAATGATCATGACCTTACAATCCGGAGAGGTTTCATGAAGATTCGGAATGATAAACTGGTCGTTATCCCCGTCGTGATTAGGCGTAAACACCGTTGGTACGTCGAAGGTATTTTCGCCACATGCATCCAAGTGAATACGTAAGGTATCCCTGGTAGGTCCACAGAAATCGTGCGTATGCATGTAAAGAAGAACCAGATCGCCAAGTGCTGCACCGGTCAACTCCGTGTTCGGATTGTATTTATTTGTTAAGGTACCGGAACCTGAAAGTTCGATCCAATAGGTTGCCTGATCGTTACCCGGTTGATTTCCATGTAAGGAGATCGGAAGTTGGTCCAAACAAAGTGTCGTATCATTCGTAAGAACATGAGCTGTTACCGGAGCATAAATGATACTGCTGTCTACCGTACTTGGGCAGCCATTTATAGAAATGGTCCAATACAAGGTGTGATATCCGTCCGGAATGGAAAGGACAGTTGCTACCGGAGCATGAATGTTATTGAAAGTGATTCCGGCGTCACTTGTCCAGGTTCCCTGACCGATTAGCGGCGTATTTGCTTGAATGATAAAGCTGGTGGTTGCACAAGCATACATGGAATCCTGCAAAACCGCCTGGGAAGGTGGCATGTTCACTACAATTTGTACGGTATCTCTTCTTGAACCGCATGTTGGGGAAGTGACAACCCATTCAATGGTGTTTGAGCCCGGAGAAAGATTTTGGACGGTTGTCTGAAGTGCATTTGCATTTGTAAGTGTTCCTGTTCCCGTCAGGACATTCCAGGAGCCGGTTCCTGATTGGATTGCCTGTGCCTGGATATTTGTCGTATAAGTGTCGCAAAGATAAATCTGGCTGTTCGGGATAAATGCGGTGTCCGGATAAAGAAGGACCTGAACCGTGAACGAACAGGAATTGGTGTTCCCGGAAGAATCTTCGATCTGGTAAGTTTGAGTAGTTGTTCCGATCGGGAAGATATCTCCTGATGAAAGACCTGATAAATCGGTTTGGGAAATCGTGAAATAACAGTTGTCTGATCCGGTCGGATTGGAATAAGTCACAAGTGGGTTACAAGTTGAAATATTCCCGGGGCATGTAATATTTGGGGCTTGGTTTTCAATAATGGTGAAAGTCGTATTGCAAGATGATGTATTTCCGGCCAGATCCGTTACCGTAATAGTTACAATATGAGTCCCTGAAATCAGGTTTGTTCCGGGAGCGGGTTGTTGTGTTAAAGAGTATCCAGTGCAGTTATCGGTTACGGTTGCAAGCGAAGTCAAGTTGGGAATAAGTGCATAACAAGCAACACCATTATTCAATGTTTGTCCGGAAGGACAGGTAATCGTCGGATTAATAGACTCGATTGGAACCGCTTGTGTCAGACATGTTCCGATATTTCCTGAAGTGTCCGTATAAGAAATCACAATTCCAACAGGATTTGTAATTACGGTTCCTGGAAGTGGATTTTGGGAAAAAGTAAGCAGGTTGGAAGGAGTGCAATTGTCGACAGCGCTGTGCGTTCCCAGTAGGTTTGGAACCGTCATGGAACAAGTTCCTGAAACAGCAAGACTGGTGTCACTTAGACAGGTAACAACAGGTGCAAGTGTGTCAATGGCGACAACAAAAATGGAACAACTTCCAATGTTTCCGTTTAAATCGACCGCAGTCATCAGAACTGTAATCGAATCTGCAAAGATCAGGTTGACCGGTTTATTTTGTGCAAATACCAATTGACCGCTTGCAGTACAGTTATCAGTTGCAGATACCAGGGGAACCAGATTTCCAAGTACTGCCAAACATTGATTATTTACCGGAACTGTGATTGTTGCCGGACAATTGATGATTGGCAATGTTCCATCCTGCACTGTCAGGTTGAATTGACAAACTTGTGCATTTCCATCCTGGTCAATTGCTTGAATTGTAATGGGATGAACTCCGGTTGGCAGAGAGTTTCCGACAGCCGGGCTCTGGTTCAATAAGAATACGGTTGAACAATTATCCGTAACGGTTGCCTGAGAGGTAAAGCTTGCAATATCATAGGTACAACCGTTATTTGTTGATACCGTTTGGTTAGCCGGACATGTGATCGCCGGTGAAATGGTGTCAAACAGCAACACGTGAGTGAAACAACCACCTACATTTCCAGCCAAATCAGTAACGGTAACAAAGACATTTTGGGTTGCTGTCATAACACTTCCGGCTGCCGGAGTCTGGTTAAAGATCAAAGAAGTTGCCGGAGTACAAAATTCATCCACTGTAACCGTCGGGACAATATTGGGAACAATTGCCGTACAAGAAGCGGAAGCGTAAACCGAATCCAAAGCCAGACAAGTAGCTTTTGGCGCAACAGTATCGATTACTGTCAATGTAAAGTTACAACTTGCCATATTTCCGGATGGATCCGAAGCTTGCAGGGTAATCAGTGTATTTGAACCTACAGTTGTTCCAATAGCAGGTGATTGAACAGTTGAAACGATTCCACAAGCATCATTCACAGTTGCCAAAGCCGCATAATCAATCAGTGTAAAGTCGCAAAACTGGTCCGAATAAACAGCACCTGGTGATGGACACGTAATAGTTGGTGGAGTTACATCGCTGGAAATTCCCTGGATTCTGAAATTGTCTATTGCAGGAGCTTTGTTCCCGATATTCGAATTATTGTAAGTGAAACGGAAACCAATCCAGAAAATGGTGTTATCGAAACTTCCCGGAAGTAATTGACTGAATCCGGAATAAGTTGCATTTGCAACCAATTGGGTCGAAACAGGTGTCCAGGTTGCCCCCGAATTGGTACTGCAAACCAGTTCCAGGTAATCCAATCCGCTTTCGCCTTCTACCTGAATTTCAGCAAGTACGTTTAAGGCCGTGAAGCACGTAGCATTTACAGACCGGTAAACGATAGCGGTTTCTGTTCCGGAACTGGCATTGGTATATCCGTAATGTTGAATTCCAGTGGGTGTACAATCGTTTGTAACTCCCCCGGAAGTAATGTACAAGGCTGAATTCCCGCCATTGCTCGTACAATTTCCCTGGACCCATTGATTCGGTCCGGAAGTACTGACGGTATTCCATGCAAATGCACCTTCGAAATTATCAGTTACAAAAGTAGTTTGCGCTTGTAGTTGTGAACTCCAATGAAGGAAAATGGTGCACACAAATAGGAGTATAAATTTATTCATAATTTAAGTTGGACGAAGAATCAAAACTAACAGAAAAATCAATAAAAGGAGCGAAAATACTCCACAATGAGGGAATAGTTTTCAACGAAGTCTAATAATCGTTAGATTTGCAAACAAATTAGACGGAAATGGTTGGGATTATCATGGGCAGCACTTCAGATCTGCCAATTATGCAAGATGCTGCAGATATTTTAAAAGAATTTGGAATAGCTTATGAGTTAACCATCGTTTCTGCTCACAGAACTCCTGAACGCATGTTCGAATATGCAAAAACCGCTTCCGAAAGAGGAGTCCAGGTGATCATTGCAGGAGCAGGTGGAGCAGCTCATCTGCCGGGAATGACAGCAAGTCTGACACCGCTTCCGGTAATTGGTGTTCCGATCAAATCAAGCAATTCGATTGACGGTTGGGACAGTTTGTTGTCGATCGTTCAGATGCCGAATGGAATTCCGGTTGCAACGGTAGCTATCAACGGTGCAAAAAATGCGGGAATCCTGGCTGCGAAGATCCTTGGAGCCACAAACATGGATCTGCAGAAAAAACTGAGCGCTTACATGGAAACGATGAAAGAAACCGTATTGGAAGGCGCTAAGAAGGTGGAGCAATCAGGGAAATAATTACGAATTACGAATTACGAATTATCTGTAAAGTAGATACTTTTCCGAATCTTATTGATTGAAACCTGGTGGAGAAATAAATGTGTTCTTCTCGGGATGAATCCAACCTTTTTGTAAAGAAGCCATCTACTGAGTGCAAAGAGCACAAGAATGGGTTCATCTAAACAAAGCAAACGCTCCTTTCTGAAAAAAATCCGGTACATATTGCTTTTACACCTGCTTTGCAGTAATACCCTGTTTTCGCAGCAATTGTGTTACATAGCTAGAGGTAATGAGGTTCTTAAACTTGATATAAACGCATGCAGTGCGGAACTTGTCGGCACCACAACTAGTGCTTTAACCGACATAGCATTGACACCGTCCGGCAATCTGTATGGAATTGATTTTTATAATTTCTACAAAGTGGATACCACAAATGGAGCTTTGACATTCATTTCATCGATTAATGCATTTAGCACCGGATTTAATTCTTTGGTTGGGTTTAATGAGGATTATGTCTTAGCAGTAAAAAATACAAGTGGTTTATACAAGATTCACACTTCTACCGGAGATACTACATTAATTGGCTTATTGGGATATTATCCTGCTGGAGATATCACCTACTATAAAGGAAGCTATTACATGGCTGACATTATGAACCGGTTGATCCGTTTCAAATTAGACTTCCCGAACAGTATTATCTCGGATATTGAGATTGCAGGAACAATGAACACAGTGGACAATGCCGTATATGGGATTGTTACAATGGGAGAGGTTACTTGTGAAAAGGATGATTTGCAAATGATCGCTTTTGAGGGGACGACTGTTTACAGGGTAAATCCTGCAAATGCAAACTGTTCGACAATATGTCCTGCGACTAGTAATCTGGGTGCATCGGGAGCCGCTTCTTTGGTTGAAACTCAAACGCAATTCCCTGATAGTAGGATAGAAGTACCCAATATCTTTACCCCAAACAATGATGGAGTTAATGATTATTTTGAACCAAGGATCTTAGTGAGAATCTCAAATTTACACATAGCTATTTTTAATCGGTGGGGCAATACCGTTTACGAGGTTGATTCCAATACAGCTTTTAGATGGAACGGGTGCAACAGTGCTAATGAACTATGTCCGGATGGTGTGTATTTTTACAAATTAATTTATGCTGATTATTGCAATAGGCAAGAGATTGTAACAGGGTTCATTCAGTTGATCAGGTAGTGTCCTGAAAAAATGCAGTTCCTGTTTCCCGCTAGACATTTGTTTCCCGAAGTGTTCCAAATAAACTTTCAGCTATAATTACTTGTAAATCAAATACTTTTGACGAATTTTCAAAAACTCCTGGATCCCGGTTTTCCAGGTTTCCTTGATTTCTTTTGCGCCCATTCCGGCTTTCAGTTGCGCCCGGAGTTGGGAAGTTCCCGCCAGGCGATCAAAGAAATTTCGTTGATTGATGAAATCGACACTGTCTCCCAGTTGGTCCCGCGCAGTGATCAACCAATTCAGGTTGATCTCGTACATCCGTTTGTTTTGACCGGCCCGCAAATCATAACCGTTACATGTACGGTTTTGCCATAAGGGATCCTTTGCTCCGGTAGTCGGCATGGGTACAAAAGTGAATCCTGTCGTGCGGAAACTGGGATGTCCGTATAATTCGAACGGGCGTTCGGTTCCTCTTCCGATACTAACTGTCGTTGCTTCGAAGAAACACAAGCTCGGATACAAATTGATCGCCAGGTCCGTCCGAAGATTCGGGGAAGGTGGGATTGCGATTTCAAACTTCGTTTTGTGCGTGTAATTGCGGCATGGAACGATGTACATCTGGCAAGTTACATCATTGTGCAGCCAGAATTCTCCATTGATCATCAAGGCATATTCACCAATGGTCATTCCGTAAACGATGGGAACAGGATGCATTCCGATAAAGGAGGTTTGGTCTTTTTCCAATAAGGGTCCGTCTACATAATGTGCATTCGGGTTCGGGCGATCCAATACAATCAAAGGTTTGTTGTTCTCTGCACAAGCTTCCATCACGTAATGCAAGGTAGAGATATAGGTATAAAACCGCACTCCGACGTCTTGTATATCAAACAGTACGATATCCACATCCCACAACTGATCTGCCCGCGGTTTTTTGTTACTTCCGTAAAGGGAAACAATTGGTAAACCGGTTACCGGGTCTTTGTGACTCCATACTTTTTCACCGGCATCTGCTGTTCCGCGAAATCCGTGTTCAGGAGCAAAAACCTTTTGTATCTGAATTCCAAGAGCGAGTAAAGTGTCGACCAAATGATCCTCTCCCAAAGTGGAAGATTGATTGGCTACGATAGCCACTCGTTTCCCTCTTAACGAATCCAGGTACAGATCCATTCGGCCATTTCCGAGTTGCAGACGTGGTAGTTTCTCCACTCCGTATGAATCGTACTTAATCTCGTCATCAATAGGCTGAATGACAGGATATTCCTTTGTTTTATCCTGATTCGGAGTATTTACAGGAGGATTTGGATTCTTTTTGTTCGTGGCACATGAAGCCAGGAAAAGCAAAATAATACTTTTCAACGCCAAAAGCTTTATGTACTTTCGTATTCGCATGAGTAATAATTGGAATTATATCTATTTCATCGCTAAAAAACTTCAACGTAAACAAGCTGTTACGGATGACTCATTGCAAGGCAATAAAAAAGCAGCAAAACCAATTACGAGAATTGCTGTTTTGAGTATTTCGCTTGCAATGGTTGTAAACATCGTCACAATTGCAGTGGTTGAAGGATTCCAACAAGAAGTGAGCCGTAAAGTTATAGGTTTTGGTTCACATATTTCCATCCAGAAGTCGGGAGAAATTTCTTTAATGGAATCTGCTCCACTTATGAAGAGCGAAAAATTCGAACAGACACTTGGTAAAACAGAAGGGGTAACTCATGTCCAGTCAGTTGCTTACAAACCTGCCTTGCTTCAGTCGCGGGGAGATGTAACTCAAAAAGAGATTCTTGGAGTTGTCTTAAAAGGTGTTGATAAAAATTATGATTGGTCTTTTTTCAAATCGTACCTGAAAGAAGGAGAGCTACCGACCTTCAAGGAACCTTCTTCCACTGAAATCCTGATTTCCAAACGCATTGCAAGTGATTTGCATTATAAATTGGGAGATACAGTCAATGCTTATTTCGTGAAACAGAAACCGATCCAGCGGCAATTTCAGGTGGTTGGAATTTACGAAACAGGTTTGGAAGATTTTGATAAGGAATTGGTATTCTGTTATTTGCCGCAGGTTCAGCAATTGAATGATTGGGGAATTACTGCGGAGATCGTTGTTGACGATACACTTTCATACGGAGAGTTGATCATAAGGGCACAGGTTTCCGGAGGAAATGGGAATTATCGCTACGATTGGGGAAAAGGGTATGAACGGTATGCCGGATTTACCATCTGCCCAACGAAAGATACAGTCATCAAATTGGTAGCATCTGATTATTGGACATTTTTAGACGAACCAAGTGGAAGTTTGGATGATGCAAAGAGTGAAACAGCCATCCCGGACACTGCTTATTTGCAAATCAAAGTGCATGGAAACAAACAGGCTCCTTGTTTGTTTAAACTTGATTCGGATGCGAATTTGAAGAAGAAATTCCTGAGTAAGGATGGTCTCCACTATGAACTGAATGCAGGTGCAAAAACAATCGAATTGGAATTCTTTCCCGGACATGGTTCGTACAGGGAATATATCGGGTCGTATGAATTGAGCGTGGCGGACTTTTCGGATATTGAAAATCAGAAGTATAAGATCAGGAAAGCGGTGGAATTTAATCCTGATTTCAGACAACAAGTGAAGGTGAACAGCATCAAGGATAACCAAGCGGATCTGTTTGTCTGGTTAAGTTTCCTGGATGTGAATTTGGCCATTGTATTGACTCTCATGCTGATTATCGGAATCGTCAATATGGGTTCCGCCTTACTTGTCCTGATCCTGGTCAGAACCAATTTTATCGGGATCCTGAAAGCAATGGGGGCAAATAACCTATTCATACGAAAAGTGTTTTTGGTTCACACCGGACAGTTGATTCTGAAGGGAATGATTTGGGGAAATGTCATCGGAATCGGACTTTGCTGGCTTCAATATCAATTCCATATTATTCCGTTGGATGCAAAGGTTTATTATTTGAATACGGTACCAATTGAATTCAGCATATGGAAAATTGCTTTGTTGAATATCATTACCCTAGGTGTCTGCTTGTTGGTTCTTTTCATCCCATCCTTATTGATCAGCAGAATAAATCCTGCCAGATCCATCCGGTTCAAATAGTCCGTTTAATCGATAATTTACCCATTTCCCGATAATTTAGAACTTTAAGCAGCGATAATTCCTTATTTTTGAGAGACTTTAAAAACATGAGAAATTCTATTATACTCGCTTTTCTGATTTTTTCCCATTTTCAAGGGATTGCTCAAAGAAATGTCCGTGACAGTGCGGTTGCTACACCATGGATTGCTCTCCATTACGGATTGAATTCACCCGGTGGTGATTTAAAAGAACGGTTTGGTGCAATCAATCATTTGGGAGCGATGGCAGGCTATAAAACTTCCAAAAACTGGGTGTACGGTTTAGATGGAAATTTCATGTTTGGAAACAAAGTGAAGATTCCGGGAATGTTTGCCAATCTGACAGATTCCCACGGATTAATCAACGATGTGAATGGAGATGTTGCGATCGTGGTGGTAAATATGCGTGGTTTCAATGTGAATACGATGGTCGGAAAAGTATTTCCGGTATTGAGCCCGAATAAGAACTCAGGTATTTATGTTCATGGAGGAGTAGGATACGTGCAATACAAAGCACGTGTCGAGACACAAGACCAGGTAGTTCCGACACTGGAGTTGAAATATAGAAAAGGATATGACCGCTACACAACCGGGTTGAATTTCCATCAATTTGTTGGATATGCTTTTATGGCAAATCAGGGGTTTGTAAATTTCTATGGAGGATTTTATATCCAGGAGGGATTAACATACAATAGAAGACAAGTGTTTTTTGATCAGCCGGATGTGCCTGTTTCGAAAGCACAACGATTGGATTTGCAATACGGATTTAAAGTTGGATGGTTTATTCCTGTTTACAAACGTAAACCGAAAGACTATTATTTTGAGTAAATGAGAGGATTCTACGGATTTGGTATTCGCGGTTTTTATGCAGTGATGTGGCTTGCTTCCTGGTTTCATGCCAAGGCAAAAAAATGGATTGTAGGAAGACAAGTCCCGATTGAATCATTCCAGGTTCCAAAAGACAAAAAAGTAGTTTGGTTCCATTGTGCCTCATTAGGCGAGTTTGATCAGGGACTTCCGGTAATGAACGCCTACAAGGAAGCTTTTCCCGATTCTTTTCTGATGGTCACTTTTTTCAGCCCTTCTGGAATGGAGTTTTTCGACAAACGCGACCACCAGGTTGATTTGGCATTGTATTTACCGCTTGACACCAAAACCAAAGCCCGGAAATTTGTGGATCATTTCAATCCTCAGATTGTATTCTTCGTAAAGTATGAATTTTGGTATAATCACCTGAAATGTGCCCGAAGGAAAGGAGCAAAAATCTATGGCGTAAGTAGCCTGTTCAGGCCCAGCCACCGGTTCTTTCAATGGTATGGAGGGTTCTTTCGGAAAGCTTTGCGTTTGTTTGATCATTTTTATACGCAGGACGAACGTTCAAAAGAGTTGTTGAACTCGATCGGGATCGACCGGGTCACTGTTACCGGAGATACGCGCTACGACAGGATGCTTGCAGTAAAAGCAAAGAGCCAGGAAAATGAGATCATCCGTACTTTTGTAGAGGAAAAACCTGTTCTGATCCTGGGGAGTTCCTGGACAATGGACGAAGAGATCCTGGTTCCGGCATTATCCGAATTACGTACAAAGTTTAAAATTATCATAGCACCACATGACATCTCGGATAAACATGTTGAACAAATTTCTGCAGAATTTGATGATGAAGTGGAACGCTACACTGATTTTCGGAATTTAGGCCTGGATATCCTTATTCTGGATACGATAGGTCAATTGACCAATGCTTATCAATATGCGGATCTGGCATATGTCGGAGGTGGATTTACAGGGAAACTGCACAATATTCTGGAGCCAGGCGCTTTTGGAATTCCTATATTTTTCGGTCCGAAACACGCGCGTTTTCCGGAAGCGCAATTATTCCTGGATCATGAAGTGGCTTTTACAATTGAAGACAGTTTCAGTTTTGAGAAAGCGGTGGAAGAAGCACTTGCAAAAAGAGCCCAGATCAACGAAAGACTTGCTGAAATCTTCGCTAGAAACCAAGGTGCAGCCAAAAAAATCATTGGCTCGCTGAGTTAATTAAAGAATCACTTTTTAACCGCAAGGGTCGTAAGAACGCGAAGAATATAATTTAACCTTCGCGCCTCAGTTTTTGTGTTGAAGTGATTGTGTTTCCGGATGGTAGTCTAGAAGTTCGGACTTAAATCGTGTGTTTTGTAGAAGTCCTCTACATATTTCACGGCTTCATCGGCGGTGTCGACAATCGTTAAAAAGCGCATATCCTCCGCAGAAATGTTGTTTTCCTTTTCAAGCATCACCTTTTGAACCCATTCGACCAACCCAGTCCAATAGTCCCTTCCTACAAGAACAACCGGTCGTTTGGTAATTTTCTTCGTCTGGATCAAAGTAATTGCTTCGAATAGTTCGTCCATTGTTCCAAACCCGCCGGGTAGAACAACAAAACCTTGGGAATATTTCACGAAAATCACCTTGCGGACAAAGAAGTAATCGAAATTGACAAGACTTCCCCGGTCGACGTATTTATTGTGGAATTGTTCAAAAGGCAAATCAATATTCAATCCGACAGATTTTCCACCGCCCTGATGTGCACCTTTGTTTCCGGCTTCCATGATACCGGGTCCACCACCCGTAATGATTCCGTAACCGGATCGGGCAAGTTTTTCTCCGATTTCAACACTCAACTGATAGTATTTGTTTTCATCTTTGGTTCTTGCCGATCCGAAAATGGAAATACAGGGGCCAATTTTAGCCATACGTTCATACCCTTCTACAAACTCTGACATGATTTTGAAAATTGCCCAACTATCGTTTGTTTTTATCTCGTTCCAATCCTTGCGTATTGCGTTCATTCGAATGTTTTAAGTAGCGGAAATGCTATTTTGGTAAAAATAAAGTTCTTGACCCACCGGTCAGATAGACAGGTACATTAATTATGAACTTCGCATAGTTTATAAGCATTTTCTTGTTGGGAAATTCACAAATAAACACTTTTTTTTCATTCAACTATACTAATAGTTAAACCGTTGGAAACCAATTGTTTGAATTAAAACCAGAATCGATTAATTCATTGAAATTATCGACGATTCATTAAATTTTAGCGTTAAAAATTTGGATGGTGTTAAATTTTTTCATAAAGTTGATTATTCTTTCAATTACAACTATTTGTGCTAGCTACCGTTCGACGTTCACCTAGACAGATCCGAGTAAAAGAAGGTATTTAAAAAACTATCATATGACCATTATTTACTCGAATCGAGCGAGGATATTTATGTCCTTACTTTTCAGCACCTTCTTCATTGCAGCATCTACTGCCCAATGTCCTGGATCAAACACCGGATACGTCAATGCGCAAGTGAGTTTGAACAACGCTGCCGGCGGAACAGATCCCTGGAACAACCCCGGAAATGCATTAACTGATAACAACAGTTATGCGACAATGACCAATGCGGCCTTACTGATCGGAGGAACTGTCAGAAGTTCCAATTTCCTGGTTCTGAGGAACCTGAATTTAAATATTCCGGTAAACGCGCAAATTTGTGGAGTCCAGGTAGAAATCAGGAAGTTAAGTTCCGATAACACCAGTTCCAATTGGACGCGTGATTTGGATATCCGATTGCTTAAGAACAATCAGATAACCGGAACGAATCACGCCAATACCGGGGTTAACTGGCCAACTACTGAAACGGCTTTCACTTATGGTACGAATGCCGACTTATGGGGAACAACCCTGAATGGAATGGATGTAAGCAGCAATGGTTTCGGGGTGGCGATTGCCATCGAATCGCGCGCTGCCGGTCTACTTCTTCCTACGGTCATATCTTACATTGATGCAGTCCGGATACGGGTTTATTATTACGTCCCATCAAGTGATTCGGACAATGACGGTATCCAGGATGTGGCGGATATCGATTGGGATGGGGACGGAGTAGCAAACAATGCAGAGTTATTGCCGTGTACAGCAACTTCAACTCTTCCGTTGACAGCACAATCCGATCCAACGTTATATTACCCGACCATCTCGGGTGTTTCGGCAAACGTAATTACACGCAATACGGCTGGTGCCGGCTTGGTCAACTTTAATATATCTGAAAACTATTCTGCAGTTACCGGTTTGGAAATTTATACCGAACAAGATGTAGCTACTGCCGCAGACCAGTCTATTCAGGTAATCAGATTCAGTCAGCCGGTAAGTGACCTCTCGTTCAAACTTCAGGATATTGATATTGCTGCAGGGCAATTCCAGGATCGGATTACAGTGAATGCCTATTCTTTTGGACAATTGTATCAAATTACTGCGGCTGATTATACCATAGGAACCGGGAATTTCAATATGTATGCCGGAAATAACAGGTTCCAGGGTTTGGTTGCGATGGATAATACAGAGTTGAATGGAACAATAACGGTTAACCTTCCCATCCTGGTCGATTCGGTTCGATTCATCTACGATAATATGGATGCGGGCCTTGGAAATCAGGGATATGGAATCGGTGAAATCAAATTCTGTTCTCCCTTAGCATCTTCACAGGATTTTGACAACGATGGAAAACCGGATTGGAAAGATCAGGATTCAGATAACGATGGAATCTTGGATTTGTATGAATACCAAACTTCTGCTGGATTTATTCCTCCAACGGGAGCGGACTCCGATGGTGACGGATTAGATAATGCATACGATGTGAGTACCGGTGGAACCTTGATTGTTCCGGTCAATACGGATGGAACAGATAACCCGGATTACATTGATCTGGATTCGGATAATGATGGATTCTCAGACCAATTGGAAGGAAACGATGCCAATCACAATTGTGTAGCGGACTTCAATTTATTGAATATTGATACAGATAACGATGGATTGGATAATGCCTATGATCCTGATAATGGAGGTACAACTGCTCCGAGACAAGATACGGATGGAAATGGAATTCCCGATTGGAGACAGAATTCGGTTCCGACAACTGCCGCTGCAGGAAACGACCAGAGTGGATGTGGAACAACTTATACCATGGACGCAAATGTTCCTGTTATCGGTCAAGGTTATTGGACTGTCGGTTCGGGAGCAGGTTCTTTCTCGAATATCAATGCGGCAAATGCTACGGTGTCCGGTTTGAATATGGGAGCCAATACCTACAACTGGATCATTTATACTGATGGATGTCATTCATCTTCGGACCAGGTTGTTATCAATCAAAGTACTCCGATCTCAACACCGAGTGCAATGACCAACGGACCCTTATGTGAAGGAACCACTCTAAATCTGACAACACCAACTGTGGTAAGTGCAACTTATTCCTGGACGGGACCAAACAGTTTTGCGAGTAACTTACAAAACCCATCCATTCCAAATATTACTGCAACAAATGCCGGAACGTATAATGTAACTGTTTCCATTGCCGGATGTAGTTCGGCTCCCGGAAGTGCTTCACTAATCGTCAATCCTGCTCCGACAGTACCGGCAGTTTCCAGTAATTCACCCGTTTGTGGAGGTGGAACGATTAACTTGACTGTTCCGACTGTTACGGGAGCAACTTATCTTTGGTCCGGACCGAATGGTTTCAATTCAACTCTTCAGAATCCGTCTATCGGATCAGCGGGTAGCGTTCATGCTGGAACTTATTCCTTACAAATTACGGTAAGTGGTTGTTCTTCCATTGTTGCTTCGACAACCAATGTGATCGTAACTCCTACACCGGCATCTACAACGGCTTCAAGTAATTCGCCGGTTTGTCAGAATGCAAGCATCAACCTTGCTGCCACGACTGTTCCGGGAGTGACTTATTCATGGACCGGGCCAAATGGATTTACAAGTACGGATCAAAATCCGATCATACCTAACGCGCA
>CBFGNC010000008.1:0-174021 GCA_965650135.1 uncultured Fluviicola sp. | reverse complement strand
ATCGTTCTAAGCGGTGGCAAAGGTACCCACTTATTCTACTTTAACAAGCCTTTTTGAAGAAAATTTTCATCTTTTCAGAAACAAAATTCTTAACACACTGATAATACTTCGGTTATGTCAGGAAAAAAAATGGAAGAATTTTAAGATTTCAGATATAAATTCCTCAATTGCCCGATAATTGGTGTATTTGAAGTGGTGAAAGTTTCTATTGTTTGAATGTCTTTTAGCATGTTTTCAAGCAAAACAGGGTTCAATAACACATATTTCCCCTCAGAAATATTCAATTCTCCTGTATTATTTGTTTGATCAAAGACAATCATCTTCCCTTTAAGGGATCTATATGGTTCATTATACACTGTCAGGATTTGAAACAAAGCATAAGATAACATCTCTTCGGCATTCAATTCTTGGCGGGTAGTATCATCAAATTTCAAATCGGCAAGTAGTTTCCCCATTCGCTTTTCCAAAACCTTCTTCTCAGATTTTGACATATACCTATATATAGGACTCACTTCATCCAGATAATAACGATGGTTCACATTGAATTTTATAGAATCCAGAGAAAGTTTTTCTCTTATGGCCCTTCTCAACCAAATGCGTAGTGAAATGGTGGTTAGAAGAACCAACACAACTCCAACAATCTTTGCAGGTAAGATCATTCCCTGATCCAGTAAGACCGGAATTGATACCAGTAGAATAACAATTGGTATTAAAAGCGTAAGAAAACGTTTCATATTATTTATAGACTAATTTTCTCCTATTCTATTATTTCACTCCACCCATCTGTTTTTTCAAGATCGGTGAAATCAAAATCAGTACCACTCCCGAAATAACAGAAATGATACCGATAGTTTGATATCCTTCCGTGTATTGCATCAATTTCTCCGTATTTGTCAGGTTCTTTTCGGTTCCACTACCCGAAGCCAATGCCGCACCAATCAGTCCAGCCCCGTATTGACCATAAGCACTTGCCAAAAACCAGGTTCCCATCATCATTCCTGTCAATCGCTTCGGAGAAAGTTTGGTAATCATCGACAATCCAATCGGGGAAAGACATAATTCTCCAAGACTCACAACCAAATAGGCAAATACGAAAATCCACAGCGGAGTCAATCCGTTGGAATCAGCGGAAAAACGGCTGGATGCAAAAATCAAGAATCCTAATCCCAGGATAGCGAATCCTAAACCGAATTTCACGCTTGTATTTGGTTCCGCTCTTCTTTTATTCAACCAAACCCATAAAAATCCAACCAATGGAGCCAATAATACTACCCACAGTGAATTCAGTGAATTATTCACGGAGGTCATATTCAATCCATGGCTGGAAACATTTCCAACTGCAAAATAATTAAGTGACCCTCCTCCTTGCTCAAAGAAAGACCAAAATAATGCTGAAAATATAATGAGTACCACTGCAACCAATAACTTTCCAAATTCCTCTTTCTTCACTTTTGTAAGTATGTAAGCCAAATACCCTAAAATGACAGCAGCCAAAACAATCATAAACAAATCACTGAATTGAACCAGGTATGGAACCAATTTTCCGCTTTCCAATTTAACTTGACCCATTAAGAAAGTAAAGTCGATATCAAACGGATAGTAAACCATTAGAAAGAAGAATGGGATCATCAAAAGTGAAGCGAGGTAGACCGTTAGGTTTTTAGATAATCCCAATTTGTTTTTCTCCACCAATTTTTCAGGGAACGGTGGCATACCGATCGGTCCTAACGTTTTTTGAGTTTTCAGAAACAAAGCCAGTCCCATTAACATACATACACCAGCCAAAGCAAAACCAAGCGACCAACTAACGGATGTTCCGATATATGCAATTGTCAATCCACTCAAAAGTGCCCCGATATTGATTCCCGAATAAAACAAGGAAAATCCGGAATCTCTTCTTGGATCATTATCCTTATAAAGATCTCCGACCATCGTGGAAATATTTGGTTTGAAAAATCCATTTCCCACAATGAGAATACTTACCCCGAGATAAAAGGTGAATGCTCCAGGCACGGCCATCAGAAAAGTTCCCAACGCCATTAGAATCCCACCCCAAAAGACCGATTTTCTAAAACCGAAAATTTTATCGGCAAACATCCCACCCACAAAAGCCATTGCATAAATGAAGGCCTGGATCAATCCGTATTGTTTGTTAGAGGACTTTTCAGCCATATCCCTGTTTTTTTGCTGGGAAGTCTCAATATAGTAGCGTGGATGATCTACGGTTAATTCTTCTTTATTCTTTTCTAAAAATTCTACTTTCTTAGCCTCCAGTTTATCCTTTGGAATCGGATTATAATTACTGGTTAAAATCAGATGCGAAATATACAGTGCCAAAAGCGCTCTCATCCCATAGAATGTGAAACGTTCCCACATTTCAACCAAGAAAAGATACCAGAGCTGTTTCGGGTATTTGCCTTTGAAATTCCGGATGTTTTCTAATGCTGCTGCATCTGCTGGATTTAGATCTTTTTCTACCAAACTCATAAATATGCTTTGTTAACGAATCGTAAAAATGATAAATTAAATCGGATGATTGATGAAATTAAACGGACAAAAAAAATCCCTCACATTATTTTGTAAGGGATTTTCAATTATTTATTCCGGGTGCAAGACTATCGAACGCCGTGCATCATTTTTTTCAATGTAGGGATCAACAAGAACAGGATCAATGAAGCCACTCCCGTCAAAACTACGAAAACCATGAAGAATTCAAAAAGTCCATGAATCGTGAACCCTACGAATTTCGGGTAACTTACCGTAATCAATTCCTTTTCCTTAATGGTATTATATTCTGCAGCTGTAAAGGTCGTATCCGAAACCTGGTGCTTGTCCACAAATGGCAATTTCTTTTTAGCAGCAAGCTCTCTTTCCGTTTTGATCTCCGCAGCCGTTTTTAGTTTCTTAGCAATGTCAATATGATTTGCTTTTGCTTTCTTAGCATCCACGCTTGCAATATTCAATTTGGCAAGGGCGAATAACTCTTCTCCGTTCGCCACTTTCTTTTTGTCCAAGATCGCACCTAAGTCCACTTTTACTTGTTTTGCAGCTTCGTACTTATCTCCTGTTGGAGGTAAAATGGAACCTAACGAACCGGACAATGCATAACCAGCCGCATTCGACAAGAAGAATACTCCGAACAATAAAGATGAAAAACGTTTTGGAGACAATTTACCTACCAATGACAATCCGATCGGTGACAAACACAACTCAGCAAATGTTTGGATCAGGTACAATAAGATCAACCATTTAACTCCCAACAATCCTGAATTACCTAAATCCTTCACATTATGTGCAATGATAAAGTAACTGACCGCAATCAATAACAATCCGATGGCTTGTTTAGCCGGAGAAATCGGTTCTCTTCCTTTCGCTCTCAATTTATCCCAAAGAATACTGAATGGCAATGCAAATGCAAAGACGAATACACCATTAAACACCTGAACCATAGATGCCGGCATTTCCCATCCGAAGATATGGCGGTCTGTTTGGTTACTTGCAATAAATGTCAGTGATGAACCGGCTTGCTCAAATGCTGCCCAGAAGAATATGATAAAGAATGCAACGATATAGATTACAAGGATTCGTTGTAGCTCAACCTTCGTAAGGGATTTATCAGAAATAATCAATAACGCAAGTGTGATACCTGCTGAATAGATAATCGGATAGATGAGTGTTTTAATAAAATTGTCTCCATCTAATAAATAGCGGAAAGTAAAGAACAAAGCAACAAATACAACTACCGAAAGCAATAAATTCATTTTTGAGAAGACAGCTTTTTGTGCTTCCCCTTCTTCGTAATCAGAATCATCATTTTTGGATGGCAATCCTCCTAATGGTTTCCCTTCCGGAGTAACAACATATTTGTTTTTCAAGAAGTAGAATACCATTGTTCCGACCAACATTGCGATTGAAGCAGCAAGGAATCCCCATTTGAATGCGAATACATTTTGTACACCTCCAACTTTCACATCCCCAACAATCGGACAAATTGTTTGTCCTAAAAATGCTCCAAGGTTGATACCCATGTAGAAAATCGTGAATGCCGTATCCAATTTGCTTTTCTCCTGTTTCGGATACAAACTTCCAACCATACTGGAAATGTTCGGCTTAAAGAATCCATTTCCGAAAACGATTACTCCCAAAGCAGTCCACATTAACGTATTTGCAAAACCAAGGTTCGAAGGGAATACAGTAGCACTAAAGAACAACAAAGCCTGTCCGGCAGCCATCATAAATCCTCCGATCATGATACAATTCCTGTTTCCTAAAAAACGATCCGCTATAAAACCTCCCAACATAGGAGTTAAATAACAAAGTCCAAGGAATCCTCCATAAAGCAAGGAAGCATCTTCTTCCTTCATCATTAACGAGTTTACAAGAAACAAAGTCAGAATTGCACGCATACCATAGAAATTGAAACGTTCCCACATTTCAGTTCCAAATAATACCCATAAACCTTTTGGATGTCCCTTTTTAGCTTGCGTACCTTCTACCAAATCAATATTATTTTCCATTTTAAATCCTTTTTTGAAGTGGGTGAAAATAGGTAAAAAAAGGTTGATTGATTCAGATTGTCTTAAATTTAACGCATCGATACAAGCTTAATGTCTGATTTAGAGAACCTTTTCGATTCGCATACACACAATTTTGGTACAAAAAATCGTGGAATTGTGCAATTATCCAAATCTTCCCTGAATCAATTACCTGACTTTTTCTCATTCGGGATTCACCCGAAAGAAACCACTATTGATTTGACCGAAATCCAGAAAATTTGTCAAGAATTGAGTCTTAAAGCCGGATTTTTGGCAATTGGAGAAATCGGTTTGGACAATCGGTATGATACTTTTCCGGAGCAAGAAGAACGTTATATCTTTCAGCTGAAACTTGCAGCCGAATTCAATAAACCGGTCATTCTTCATTGCGTAAATTCCTGGGATAGATGTCGTTTTCTGCATGAAAAGAACGCTCCTGAAACAACGCTGATCTATCATGGATTCAATAAAGCATCCATTACAGAACAGGTGTTGAATTATCCGAAAAGTATCATCAGTATCGGAGAATCGATCTTATCCAATCAACAACTTCAAACAGCGGTTAAACAAATTCCGTTAGATCGCCTGTTACTTGAAACGGATACCGGTATAGGTGAATTGATTGACACCTATCGCATGATCGCTGAGATAAAAAGCCTATCTTTGCAACCCCTAATCGAACAACTAAATCAAAACGCAAAACGAATTTTTAAGTATGAGTAAGTGGTTGGAGCGTACAGAGTTGATTCTTGGACCAAAAGAAATGGATCGTTTGAAATCTGCTCATGTACTCATTGTTGGACTCGGAGGAATTGGATCCTTTGCAGGTGAATTTATTGCCCGGGCAGGAGTTGGAACAATGACTATTGTAGATGGTGATGTATTCGATATCACCAACAAAAATCGACAATTGACAGCTTTGGATTCCACAATCGGAAAAAATAAAGCGGTTGTATTGGGAGAACGGATCAAGGATATCAATCCCGATATTCAATTAAATATTGTGGAAGAATTTGTACTTCCTGAACGTGCCTGGGAGTTATTGGACCAATACAAACCCAATTACGTCATGGACTGTATCGACAGTGTCACTCCAAAACTGGAATGGATCATCGCATGCAAAAGCAGAAAAATCAAAGTAATCACACACTTGGGAGCCGGGGGGAAAATTGATCCGAGCCGGGTTCATGTCGCGAAACTTCCGGACAGCCATAATTGCAAATTAGGAGCACATATCAAAAAAAGGCTCAAGAAAAAGAACGTTGGTTTTGAAAAAATCAAATGTGTCTATTCTTCCGAATTACAGCAAAAAGATTCCCTGAAAATGACTGATGGAACCAACTACAAACGCTCGTTTTACGGGACAGTAAGCTATATGCCTGCATTGTTCGGATTATTGGGAGCTGCTGAAGTTATTCGCTACCTGACAAAAAAAGATGAAAATTCAAACTAGGATGAAATACAAAGAAAAAGTATATTCGCAAACCTCAAACTGAAAAAATGAAATTAAAATACCTGTTCAGCATTGCTGTAATTACTCTCTTTATATCCAGTTGTGGCAACAATCCTGATCCATTGGACAAGGATCAATCCATCAATGGAGTGGTTGCTAGCCGGGATGCACATTCCTATTCCAATACGAATGAAATCCGGACGAAACACTTGGATTTGGAAATTGATGTTGACTTCGATAAGAAAACGATCTATGGTGTTGCTCGTCACCGAATGGAGCGATTAAAAGATACGGATACTGCTGTTTTTGACATCAACGGACCAGAAATTCAAAAGGTGACTTTAGGAAAAAAAGGTCAGGAAAAAGAGACGGATTTCATTATCGGATCAATGGAGGAATTTATTGGTCAGCCATTAAGTATCAAGATCGATAAGAATACGGAATACATCAATATTTACTACAAAACAACTGAAAATGCAGGTGCTTTGGATTGGATGGATCCGGAATTGACAGAAGGAAAAGAACATCCTTACTTATACACTCAGGGTCAGGCGATTCTCACACGTACCTGGATTCCTGTACAGGGAACACCGGCAAACCGGATCACTTACAGTGCTGATGTAACTGTTCCATCCGAGTTAATGGCAGTGATGAGTGCTTCCAATCCCCAGGTGAAGAACCCGGAAGGGAAATACCATTTCGAGATGAAACAACCGATTCCTGTTTACCTGATTGCATTGGCAGTCGGAAACCTGGAATTTAAAAGTTTGGGTAAAAACTGCGGGATTTACACCGAACCCGAAATGATTGACAAAGCTATTTGGGAATTTGCAGATCTTCCAAAAATGATCGGTGCTGCAGAAAGCTTATACGGACCTTATCAGTGGGAACGATACGATGTGATTGTCTTACCTTATTCTTTCCCTTTCGGAGGAATGGAAAATCCGCGTTTGACTTTTGCGAACCCAACTCTGATTGCAGGTGATAGAAGTGCTGTATCCGTTATTGCCCACGAATTGGCTCATTCCTGGTCAGGAAACCTGGTTACCAATGCAAGTTGGAATGACTTCTGGCTGAATGAAGGTTTTACGGTTTATTTTGAAAATCGCATCATGGAGGAACTTTATGGAAAAGAGGTTGCTGATATGCTTGCTTTAATCGAATTCCAGGAACTTCAAACAGAAATGGAGGAATTAGATGAAGAAGATACCCATTTGAAATTAAAACTTTCCAAAAGAAATCCGGATGATGGGATGACTTCCATCGCCTATGTAAAAGGTGCTTTCCTATTGAAAACATTGGAACGCGATTATGGAAGACAACGTTTCGACACCTTCCTGAAGGCCTATTTCAAAGATCACGCTTTCCAGACATTGACTACGGAGCAATTCAAAAAATATCTGGAAGATAACCTGATCGATAAGACAGATATCAAATTCAACGTGGACGAATGGTTGTACAAACCGGGATTACCGAAAAACTGCTACGCAGTAAGCTCTCCAAGATTTGAGAAAATCCAGGAAATGGCACGTGAATTTGCAAAAGGAAAGGATATCTTTAAAAAACCTGCCAAGAAAAAAGGAAAAAAACAACTTCCTGCTTTGAGTCGAGATCAGTATGTTCCCCAGGAATGGCAAGCCTTTATTCGTGCCTTACCTAAAAAAATGGATCCGAAACGAATGGCAATTATCGATGAGAAATTACATTTCAACACTTGGGGGAATGCAGAAGTTGCGACAGAATGGTATGTTTTGGGGATCAATTCAAATTATACGGAAATCCGTCCGGACATCGACCGTTTTATTTCAAAAGTAGGTCGAAGAAAATTCCTGTTACCTATTTATACTGCTTTGAAAAACAATCCGAAAAGCAAAGATTGGGGAATGACTGTCTACAAACGGGTCAGAAACAATTATCATCCCGTTTCGATTGCTACATTGGACGATTTGTTAGGATATAAACCTTAATATTAATCAACAGATAAAAACAAGTAGGCACGCGACGCATCGCGTGCCTACTTGTTTTTTACGATTATTCGTCCCCACGTAACCTGCCGTTGCAGATGCGGAATTACATCAAATCAAATAATCTTTGTTCAACCACGAATAATCAAAACCTCCCTTCATCTCCTAAAACGACCTCTTTTCTTCTTTCAGATGCATTCATCTTTGACATAACAACAAACAACAACAGTTATGTCACGCTTCATTATTCTTTTAACGATTGCTACAAGTGTTCTGGCTACCCTATTCGCTTGCTCCGGCAATAAGATCATTTCCGTAGATCCCAAATTCAGGAAATGGGTTTCCGGATACACTTCAGGAATTATTTCCAATTCAGATAACATCGAGATCGAGCTTCGGAATCAATTGGATTCGACCAAACTTATCGAATTGGGAATGAAAACCCGTATGGATGAAAAAATCCTGAAGGAAATCATCGAGATCAGCCCCGAAATCGATGCAGATATCCAATGGGTGGATTTCAGAACAATCCAAATTGTTCCTAAAAAACCACTAAACTCCAACCAGATTTATACGGTGAGTCTGGACCTTGATGAAATCATGGAAGTTGAAAACGGATACGAGGAATTCAATTTTCAATTTGCAACCAAACCACAAAAAATTGATGTGAGTGAACCCAGTTTAGTCGAATATGATTCGTATAACCTGGAATGGTATTCCTTACGTGGAAATATCGTCATGACCGACCATTTTGACACAACCAAGCTGAAAGAACTGATTTCGGTGAAACTTGGAGGTGAAAAGCAAAAAATTCATTTCGAACAAAACTACGGCGACAATGAATACATTTATATTGTTGACAGCATCAAGCGCTCAACGAAAGAAAATACGGTGACCGTCGAGTGGAGCGGGGATGCCATTTCCTCTTTCTCAAACGGATCCACCAGCATCAAAGTTCCCGCATTGGGTGATTTCGATTTAAGTTCTTATGATGTAAGCGACGATGATGATCAAAGTATTCGTCTCACATTCTCCGAGCCCTTATCGACCAACCAGGATCTGAATGGCCTCATTGATTTGGAAGGTGTGACAGATGAAACTTTTTCAATCTACTACAATGAAGTCACTGTTTTCATTCCAAACCGCATTGAAGGAAATTACAAACTGAAAGTCAACCCGGGAATCAAGAATATCAAAAACTATCCGATGTTGAAAGGTACGGAACGTAGTATGCAGTTTTCAGCTTCCAAACCTAAAGTCAGAATCGTTGGAAGCGGTTCCATTCTCCCAGACTCAAAAGGATTGATTTTCCCATTCGAAACAATCGGTTTGAAATCCGTAACTGTCCGAATCATCAAAATTTATGAGGAAAATGTGCATCATTTCTTGCAAGTGAATGAATTGAATGATTCCGAAGCCATTTTCAGATTCGGGAAGAAAATTGCAGAAAAGAACATCTCCTTGGGAGTAAAAAAGGAAGACAAAAGCGATTGGGCTTCTCATGTCTTGGATTTGGAAAAATGGATTCGACCTGAACCGGGAGCAATTTACCGGATCTCCATTAAATTCGGAAAAAAAGATGCTTATTGTGATTGTGAAGCCGTTTCCACGGAAGAGAATTCAGAAGCTGCAACGGCCGAAGAATCTACTGAAGAATCCTGGACCGAACGACCTTGGCATTTGGATGATTGGGACGATGGCTACGAAGATTGGGGCGGTTACAGTTCCGAATCTCCATGCAGTTCCAATTACTATTATGGAAAAGCAGTTTCCCGAAACATTCTTGCTTCAAACATTGGGGTGATTTACAAATTGGATGCTAAGAAAGAAGCGCATGTTTTCCTGACTGACATGATTACAACCCAACCCATTCCAAATGCGTCCGTGACATTTTATGATTTTGCAAAACAAGTCATCGCTTCCGGAACAACCAATTCGGAAGGAATGTACACCAAGAAACTTTCCGAAAAACCATTCTTATTGATCGCGAAAAATGGAAAACAACGCGGATATCTGAAAGTGAGCGACGGACATTCGAACTCTCTGTCTGAATTTGACGTGGAAGGCGAAGAAGTCCAAAATGGCCTGAAAGGCTACATTTATACGGAACGCGGAGTTTGGAGACCGGGAGATTCCATTTATGTCAACTTTGTATTGCGCGATTACGAAAACAAACTTCCCTTGAATCACCCGGTAATATTCACCTTAACCGATCCTTCCGGCTATGAATCGAGCAAAATCACCAGATCGCAAGGAATTAACGGTCATTATGATTTCAGGACTTCCACCCGTTTTGATGCCAAGACCGGAATCTATACCGCAAAAGTGATGGTCGGATCACGCGAATTCACCAAGTATTTGAAAGTGGAAACGGTTAAACCGAATCGTTTGAAATTGAAATTGACCGTTCCTAAGAGTTCGGATAGCTTATTGCAATTGGAATCTTATTGGCTCCATGGCGCTCCGGCAAAAAACCTGCGTGCGACGGTTGATGTCGAATATCAATCTACTAAAACAGTGATTCCGGGCTTCCCAAAATTCGAATTCGATTCTCCTATCCGTAAGATCAATTCGGACAAAAACACCTTGTTTGATGACGATTTGGACGCAAACGGAAAGGCTTCATTCAAACAGGAAGTTTCCTCTTTATCTCAAGCTTCCGGAATGTTGAATGCCATTTATACCATGCGCGTATTCGAGCAAGGCGGAAATTTCTCTATCGACAGATTCTCACAAATCTACTCGCCATACAAGCAATACATCGGATTTAGAACTCCCGACCTAGAAGCAGACAACTCGTTGATTTCCGGAAAGAAACACACGTTCGATGTCGTAATGGTAAATGCAGCCGGTACGATTTTGAAAAAACCATCCAAAATCCGTGTGAAAATTTACCGCATGGAATGGAGATGGTGGTACGAAAGCGGTGACGACGATTTAGGAAATTTCATGGCTCGAAACGGAAATATGTTGGTCTACGATTCCTTGCTAAATTCTTCTGAAGGAAAAACCGCTTTCAAATTCGGTTTGGGCGCAACAGATTACGGTCGATTCCTAGTTACTGTAACGGATGAAGAAGGTTTTCATCAATCAGGTAAAATCATTTCAATCGATGTTCCATATTGGAGTCGAGGAAACCAGAAGAATAATGAATATGCTTCCATGCTGAACTTTTCCACCGATAAGAAAAGCTACGTGAAAGGTGAAATAGTGAAATTAAGTATTCCATCACCTGCTTCCGGAAAAGCATTGATTTCAGTTGAAACACGAACGAAAATTGTGAAGAAATTTTGGGTGAATACCACTAAGGGCGAAACAACTTGTTCATTTGAAACAACAGAAGATATGGCTCCGAATGCTTACGTGCACGTCAGTCTGATTCAGCCACACAGCGCAACAACCAATGATTTACCCATTCGCATGTATGGAATCGTTCCAATCACAGTGGATGATCCGGCAACGCATCTTCATCCGGAAATTAGTGTTGCAAAAGAATGGAGACCCGAATCAACTGCTAAAGTGACCGTAAAAGAAGAATTCGGAAAAGGAATGACTTATACTTTGGCGATTGTGGATGAAGGACTACTCGATCTGACACGTTTTAATACGCCAAATCCATGGAATACATTCTATGCAAAAGAAGCACTCGGAATTAAAACCTGGGACATGTACGATGCGGTAATTGGAGCGTATTCCGGGAAATTGAATCGATTATTAAGTATTGGCGGTGATGCTTCGGCGGATGATGGTGCCGGTCCGAAAGCAAACCGATTCAAACCGATGGTTTATTTCTTAGGTCCATTTGTTCTACCAGCAGGTGCTTCCAAAACACATCAGATAGAATTGCCCACTTATATCGGCTCGGTCCGCGTCATGGTTGTAGCACATTCCACAACAGCATTTGGAAATGCAGAAGAAACCGTGACGATCAAAAAACCATTGATGGTATTGGGAACTTTACCTCGTGTAATCGGGCCAATGGAAACCATTCAATTACCGGTTGACGTATTTGCCATGAAAGATAATATCAAAAATGTGGACGTTCAAGTGACTTGTAATGATCTTTTGGTTGTAAATGGTGCAAAAAATCAAGGATTGAAATTTGCAGCGGAAGGAGATCAGATGGTGAATTTCGAACTGAAGGTTGCCAACAAACTGGGAATCGCGAAAATCAAAATCTTCGCGAAATCAGGAGTAGAAACAGCTACCCAGGAATTTGAAGTCGATGTTCGCAGTCCGAATCCATTGGTGCTCGAAAGTGAAACGAAGGTGATTGATCCGGGTTCTACGGCTAATTTCACCATGGAACGAGATGGAATCAGCGGTTCTCACTCCTACTCTTTGGAAACAAGTGTCTTTAGCTCCATCAATTTGAGTGGCCGTATGAGTGAGTTGATCAATTATCCGCATGGATGTATCGAACAAACCACTTCAGCCGTATTTCCACAGCTCTTTGCGATGGATGTCATGCAATTCAGTGAAAAGGAAAAAAAGGAAATGACTTCCAATATCAAAGCCGCACTGATCAGGTATCAGAGCTTTCAACAATACGAAGGTGGTTTTGCCTACTGGCCGGGAAATCGCGAAGCAAGCGATTGGGGATCGAACTATGCTGGACATTTTATGATCGAAGCAGAGCAACACGGATTCACTTTACCCGTGAATCTCAAATCGCGCTGGATCGAATACCAGAAAAATCAAGCAAACAACTGGACTCCGGATTCTTATTCTAATTATTCCAGTCATGCAGAAGAATCTGATCAATTAATTCAGGCCTATCGTTTATATACCTTGGCACTAGCCGGAAAACCCGAACTCGGTGCGATGAACCGTTTGAAAGAAAATTCCAAACTGGGAGTCACCGCTAAATGGAGATTGGCTGCTGCCTATTACTTAGCCGGTCAGAAAGATTTGGCGAAACAGATGACACGTAATTTAAGTTTCGTTCCTGCTACTTACCGCGAATACGCTTATTCTTACGGATCCACATTACGAGATAAAGCGATGAACCTCGAGGCAGGGCTCATGATCGATTCGAAGTCAACCGATCCGATAGAAAAAGAAATTGCGGACGTACTGAAATCAAATCAATGGTTGAGCACACAGGAAGCTGGCTACTGCATTTTGGCTTTAACCAGTGGAAAAATCAAGAATAGCGGTGCATTGCAATTTGAAATCAATTCTGAAAAAGTAACTGCTACCAAATACTTGATGACCAAGAATTATACGGAGGCTGATGGCTCCAAATTGAAACGATTGTCCGTTAAAAACACTTCTTCCAAGAAATTGTACGTGACTTTCTGCACCAAAAAAGTTCCTCAGATAGGGAAAGAGAAAAAAATTCGAAGCAACCTGGAAATGACTATTGACTACACGAATTTATCCGGTGTTTCAATCGACCCTTCGAAAATAGTACAAGGAACTGATTTCATTATGGAAGTGAAGCTGAAGAATCCGACCAAGGATCAATTCTATCGCGAAATGGCTTTGAACCAGATTATGCCGAGTGGCTGGGAAATCCATAATGCACGCTTGTATGATGAAGAAAGCACTCCGAACATTGATTACCAGGATTACAGAGACGACCGGGTTTACAGTTATTTCAAACTCGCTCCGAATGAAACCAAGATCTTCAAGATTCAACTGAATGCATCTTATCTGGGAAGATTTTACTTACCGGCGGTTTTTTCAGAAGCCATGTATGATCATTCGGTGAATGCGCAGGAAAAAGGCAGATGGGTCGAAGTGACTAAAATTGTGAAACAACCTAAATCATCCTAATAGTTAATGGAAGGCTGTCCAGAATTGGACAGCCTTTTAGTTAAATCTCTTTCTCCTACTTTTTGCCAAGGCAGAAAAAGTAGGCAAAACTGCCTTTTACCCGATTACAGCATTCAAGCAGCCTTCCGTTTCAGGTCGATTCACGGAAAGAAGGGATCAGGATCCCAAATGACAAGCACTTTCCGGTATCGACAGCCGAAACGGAAGGCTTTTTTCTTCGACCGAACGGCTTGAAGGACGGGTGACAATATTCCACCAAAATTGAGATTTTAGTGTCGTGTAATCGGGATGGCGACCGCAGCTTGAAATACTTCAAACAAGCAATAATTTTGGTTCCGAATGGGGGGGATTGGGTCTCAACTGTAATTTTATCAGAACTAAAGATTTGCTATCAACAGCCCGTAAATTTTTAAAGCCAATCTGCTCTTTTCGCCTTTTATCTGAAGATCTAAGTACTGAACCTGTTTGATTAACTCAAAATACTTTTTGTAAAGTTCCTCCGTTCGGTTTTCTTTCCGGATTCCAATAAGGACAAAGATGACTTGTGAAGTATCTGTAAAATAATCACTCGCCTCAATTCCAATATTCTGAAGAGTGAATATCAGTTTAGAGTTTGTAATCTCATTCTCTATTAAGGTCATGATTTGTTTTCTTTTGCCCACTTTACTAATCAAGTTTTGTAACGATCAAATGTGCAAATTATCATTCTAAAACCATGTTTTTACCCCGATTTGTCATTTTAAATAAGACATTTGTGAAGTTAGAATTCACATCTCACTAGTGTTCAATTAATAAATTCAATCTTACTCGAAAGATTGGAGCGCAAAACAACGGATTGATAAGTTATCAAACAACGACAAAAGTAAACTGCTGTTGAGCGAAGCCTACTTGATCGCTTTGGCATTACGAGTTGACATAAGCGATTTTGTAAAAGAAATGTGTGGTGATTTAAAGTTAATCGATTAGTCAACAACATTATATCAATCCTGAATCTGTTCGCAACCCTGCCTGTATGCAGACGGCAGACAAGTTAGCCGAACAAGCGTCCCGATAGCTATCGGGATCTAAAATTCGGAACTTCTAAGTTTCCTGGTTTGAGAGATCGAAACAGCGGACTTCTGCCCAATTACACGACCGGAATATCTTCGGGAAAACAAAAAATCATTACCCGTACTTCCGAACATTTGCAGGAGTGCTAATCAGCCGATGCAGTTACCAATCCCGGAAAGTGCTATCCCGGCAGTAGTTTTTTTCAAACACTGCGGGATAGCATTTTGAATCCTGATTCCTTCTTTCCGTGGATTGGTCTGCAGCGGTTGGTCGGCTGAAAGCAGTAATTGGGCAAAGGCGTTTTTGCCTACTTTTTGGGCCTTGGAAAGAGGCCGCATAGCGGGCGAAGACGAAACAGCGACAAACGTTAGTGCGAAAGCTGTAAGGTAAGTAGGAGAACAAAGAGAAATTGTTGCGTGATATAGAATCTTAATCTGACTACCGGATATTCTATTGCAAAAGAAATTCTCATTTCGTAACTTGTTTTCAAAACACATCTATGAAAACGCTCGACGAATGGTTTGCAGAATATTCAGTTAGTCATCAAAACGCGACCAACAAGAAAATTCATTACATCTGCGTTCCGGCAATTTTCTTTTCGGTTGTCGGATTGTTAATGAGTATTCCCAACCGGGGATTAATCAGCTTGGTTCATTCGGACAACTTTCTTTATGTCAATTGGGCGGTAGTTGCGCTGATTCTGGTTCTTTACTTTTACCTGCGTTTATCACTCAGAATGACTTTTTACATCTTGGTATTCTCAACCATCTGTGTTATTGGAAATTTTTACCTGGCGAAAATCGGTCCATTATGGTTTATTTCCCTGGTTATTTTCACCTTGGCTTGGACCGGGCAATTCTACGGACATCAAATTGAAGGAAAGAAACCCTCTTTTCTCAAGGATATTCAGTTTTTACTGATTGGACCAGCCTGGATTTTAGATAAGTGGTTTAATATACAAAGTTCAAATGGTTCAAATGGTTCAAATGGTTCAAATGGTTCAAAATAACCAATTCCTTTGAACTTTTTAACTCTTTAAACTTTTGAACTTTCTATAGCTGTTCCAACATCTTCACCACATCCGCACGCTTCCTGGTCGAAACCGGAATCATTTTTCCATCGGACATAATCAAATGGCCTCCTTCCACCTTTACAAATTCCTGGATCATTTTGGTGTTCACCAAATGGGATTGATGCACGCGGAAGAAACCCAATTCCCCCAAAATATCCTCGAAATCTTTTAAGGTCCTCGATACCACTATTCGTTTCGAATTGGTGAAAAAGAATTCCGTATAATTGACATTGCTTTCACAACGGATAATATCTGCAATTTGTACAATGTGAATCTTGTCCTGGGCATGCAAGGCCAAACGCTCCTGTACTTTATGACTTTGTTTCAAGGATTCATTCAACAAGCGGTAATTGTCTTGCTCATTGTGATTGTGATTCCGGAATTTCTTCAACGCTTCAATTAATTCGTCCGGATCGACCGGTTTCAACAAATAATCAATCGCAGCATAACGAAAAGCCTTGATTGCATGTGCATCACTGGCAGTAATGAAAATGATCTTGAAGGGAATTTCAGGTAAGATATCCAATAGGTCAAAACCGGAACCGTCCTGCATTTGAATGTCCAGGAATAAAATATCAATCGGGGTCTTCTTCAACAATTTAGCTCCTTCCACAACTCCGGAAGCTTCACCGACAACTTCAATATCCGGCGCATAAACCTCCAAATCCTTTTTGAATGTGATTCGCGCTTGTTCTATATCGTCAATTATTACAGCTTTAATCATTTATAAGGGTATAAAAAGTTGAACTTCCATTCCGATCACATTTCCATCATCGTCATACAAATCTACAATTCTTACTTTATGTCCGTTCGAATTGGTACTCAACAAATCCAATCTTTCTTTCGTCACATTGAAACCGCGCGAAACATGTTGCGGTTCATTACTCGCCTGCTGAATTTTTCCTGCAGCTTCCCTCCCGATTCCGTTATCGCGGATAATGCAGGTAATTCCATCATTTTCCTCGCGAAACCAGCACGTAATCTTCCCGGTCCGTGAATCAGTTACGTCGTATTTGAATCCATGCTTGATGGCATTTTCAACAAAAGGTTGAATGAGCATCGGTGGAATTTGGATAAAGCTCAATTCCGTTTCCAAATCCACTATAATTTCGTATTCGAAGCGATTCCCATTGCAAAATTGCTCGATCAGAAGGTAATTTTCCAAAGTGGATATTTCTTCTTCCAAAGAAATGGTGGTATTTCTCGAATTATCTAAAATTTGACGCATCAACCTGGAAAATTTAGCCAAATAGTAGCGTGCTTTTGTTTCATTTTCGGTTCCGATTAACCCTTGAATGGAATTCAATGCATTGAAAATAAAATGTGGATTCATTTGCAAGCGCAATGCTTTCTGTTCCAATTCCAAAAGATTCCGGGAAAATTCCGCTTCTTTTTGAGCTTGTTTTGCCTTTCTTCGAATGCGGGAAGTTTGGATCCAAATGATGAACCAAATAAGTCCAGCTCCCAAAATACATTCGATTAAAATAAACCAAGTCGTAAGCCAAAAAGGAGTTGCAATCGTAAATGAGAACCGTTCGGGATGCGGATTAATGAATCCGTCTTCATTCCGGGAACGCAATAAGAACGTATACTTCCCGGGCGACATGTTGGAATAAACGATTCGCTGTTCTTTCGTCCAAGGCGACCACTTATTTTCAAAACCGCTCATTTTCCAGGAATATTCCACACCTTCCGGATTTTTCAGGTTAATTCCTTTAAACAGGAAA
Source organism: uncultured Fluviicola sp. (assembly GCA_965650135.1). Taxonomy (GTDB): domain Bacteria; phylum Bacteroidota; class Bacteroidia; order Flavobacteriales_D; family Crocinitomicaceae; genus Fluviicola. The sequence goes on along the minus strand of CBFGNC010000008.1, from coordinate 156,439 downwards.
CTCAAATGATTCTGATCAGATGGTAAATGAAGCGTCTTATAACTGCTCCAAGGTAAAATCACATCGCTATAGTTGGTCTTTGAAAGCGATTCATAAAACAATTGTACGTCCAGAATACTGAGAATGGGCGCCATCCGATTGACCTGTAAATTGGATAAATTATAGCAGCTTGCCCCATTAATTGTTCCGAACCAAATTTTGCCGTCAACGTCCTTCCAAACACTATTCTGACAGGTTTCAACACCCAAAAAACCATCACTTTTTCCGTAATGTTTGATGCTCTTGATTTGATTCGTTTCATTCAAATCCAAAATATCCAATCCCGATTCGGAACCGACAATCAGATTCTGATTGGCATCAAAAACCATCAAGTAAACATTGGAAGAATGCATTCCCGATTCAATGCTGATTTTCTTGAGGACTTTCAATTTCGGGCCATATTCGATGCAGTTAATTCCCGCACCGGCAGTTCCAACCCAAATCCTGCCTTTCGAATCTTCAATAATTGTCCGAACTGCATCTGCACTCAATCCGGAATCTTTGGTTAGAATTTTGGTGCTCCGTGTCTGCGGATTGTAACATGCCAAACCAGCTGATTCAGCTCCATACCAAATCAAGCCTCTCGAATCCACAAAAACAGATGTCAATCGCATGTGTAAAAGACCTTCATCAAATGAAACACGCTCAATTTTCTGTCCTTGTTCCGAAATACAAATCAGGCCCGAGCCGGAAGTTGCCACCCAAATCCTGCCTTGTTTGTCTTTAGCCATTTGTCGAACGTAATATTTCCGGGTTTCATCCAACCAGGAAAATCCACCCGCAGAAAGCATTCCGATTCCCTGGCCTTCTGTACCGAAATACATCAAACTATCGTCGTCCTCAATGATTGCTTTCACCTTGATCGCTTCAAATCCGTTTTGGACATTCAGCTGATTAAAAGTTCCATTTCCATAGACGCTTACTCCATTTTGAGAAGTCCCGAACCACAATTTATCGCTTCGATCCCTGTAGATGGAATAAATGAAATTTCCTCCCAAACCGGCCGAAACAGAATAATGAGAAAAGAGCTTTCCTGCAAATTGTGATACGCCACCTCCGGAAGTTCCAATCCAGAGATCACCCCAATTGTCTTTGATAATGGAACGGACATGGTTATTTCCCAATCCATTTTTCTCACTATAATTCGTGAATTCTTTCGTTTTTTGGTCGTATTGAACCAAACCTGCATTCAACGTTGCAATCCAACAAACATTTGCTTCATCAACGAAAATATCGAATACTGTTTGTTTATACAGTTGATGATTCAAATCAACACGATAATAGTCTTTTCGATTGTACACATAGGCTCCGTCACCATAAGTTCCAATCCAGATTTTTCCGTTTTGATCCTCGCTCAGACATGTAATTGCATTTCGCATTACCCGCACTTTCTTCCCATGATAGGTTAAAACGCGCTCGCTTCCTTTCTGCTCGGAAGAAAGAAGACCTGTTCCTGTTCCCATCCAGATAATTCCTTTTGAATCCACAAAAATCGCATTGATTGTTCCATCATCTATTCCCAATATCCGATTCATGGAAACCAAAGAATCACCTTTCACATTAAAAACTCCGTGATTGGTGGCAATCCACAATTTTTCATCCGCATCCAAAGCCAAACTGAAAACTGCAAAATGATTCGCATATTTGGGATGCTTATAGGTTTTGATTCTCTTTCCATTATAAGAAGAAAGTCCATCATTGGTTCCTATCCATAAAATGTGCTTCCGGTCTTCTTTTAAGGAATAGATATAATTGTTTACCAATCCTTGCCTATCGGTAAACGATTCAAAATTTTGTCCATCAAAGCGCGACAAACCGCCACCACGCGTTCCGAACCACAAATATCCCTTATGGTCCTGGATCACACTATAAACCTGCGACTGGCCCAATCCATTTTCCACCGAAAAATTTCGAAAACTCGCCAATTGGGAAAATCCATGATTCACCAAAAGCAGTAAAAAGAAGAATATTAAGCGGTATTTTTTATGCATCGATTCGTTTAAATCTTGTTTGCCTGAAATTAGCAAAAGTCTGTAAACATACACCGTTTAAATAATCAAAAAGAACTCGCACTTTTCACTCCAATTGCTGCGAATAATAAAGCAGCATTTAGAGATCCATTTTGCCCCATTACTTTCAGTAAAAAAACGATGAGGGAGAAACTTTTTTGGTGGAGAGAGCAATGGCGCTGGAAAAAGCGACTCATCAAACGTATTTTCTTTTATTCTTTCCTGATCTGGTACATCCAGGCATTGCCATCTGTCTTATTCGATGATCCTTATTCTACCGTTTTAGTTGGTAAAAACGGAAAGTTATTGGGCGCACACATTGCAAAAGATGGTCAGTGGCGCTTCCCTCCCACAAATAAAACACCTCATAAAATTGCCATTTGTCTGGTCACATTTGAAGACAAAAACTTCTATTATCATCCCGGAGCAAGTGTAAAAGGAATTTGTCGGGCATTTTATCAAAATATGACACAGGGAAAAATTGTAAGTGGAGGAAGTACCATTACCCAGCAAGTAATCCGTTTGATGCGAAAAAACCCTTCGAGAACTTATTCCGAAAAGATACACGAAATCATTCTTGCAACCCGATTGGAATTCAGTTATTCGAAAGAGGAAATTCTCAACCTCTATAGCGCAAATGCCCCTTTTGGGAATAATGTAGTTGGGATCGATGCTGCCTCCTGGAGGTATTTTGGCCGGGCACCGGAAAATTTAAGTTGGGCGGAAAGTGCAACCTTAGCTGTTCTTCCGAATGCTCCTGGATTAATCTATCCGGGTAAAAATCATCAAAGTTTGCTCAAAAAACGAAACCGATTGTTGAAGATGCTTTACGAACAAAGAGAAATTGACAAATTGAATTATTACCTGGCTTTGGAGGAACCACTTCCGGACAAACCACTTCCGCTTCCGCAAGAAGCTCCGCATTTACTGCAACGCTGCATTCAACACGGACAAAAAGAGCAACTGATCCGATCCACATTGGATGAAGAAATTCAAACAATGGTGAACAATGAAACCGAGCAATATGCTTTGCGGATGAGCGAATACGGTGTTTACAATGCTGCAGTTCTGATTACATCCGTGGAAACCGGAGAAGTGGTCGCCTATAAAGGGAATTTAAATCATACAGATGACAATCATGCTTATGATGTGGATTGTATCCAATCACCACGAAGCACGGGAAGTATCTTAAAACCTCTACTTTATGCCAAGTCATTGGAAGCGGGATTAATCACTCCGAAGCAACTGCTCTGTGATTTTCCCTCCCGATTCGGGACATTTGCACCTAATAATTTCAATCGGCAGTTTTCCGGAGCAATTCCTGCCAATAAAGCTTTGTCGAAAAGTTTGAATATTCCGATGGTTTTTCTTTTACGCGAATATGGTCAGGCAAAATTCCACAATGATCTGAAACAATTTGGTTTTCGACATATGAACAAACATGCAAGTCATTATGGATTATCCTTGATCTTAGGTGGTGCAGAAGCATCTGTTTGGGAGATCAACGCTTGTTACAACTCCATGGCTCAACAGCTTGTGCCATCTCCAAAGCTAAAGGCGCCACGCGATCAGAATTCAGATCCGGTAAAAATCCACTATGTCGGAACAACAGAAAAGGTACCGAAATTAAATCTGAACAAAGCGTGTGTCTATTCAACTTTTGACGCATTGATCGATGTAAACAGACCGGATGAAGAGAACAATTGGCGCGCTTTCGAGTCTTCACAGAAAATTTCCTGGAAAACAGGTACCAGCTTTGGATTCAGAGATGCTTGGGCGGTTGGAGTTACTCCAAAATACGTCGTTTCAGTTTGGGTTGGAAATGCCGATGGAGAAGGAAGACCTGGTTTAACCGGTGTTAAAGCTGCCGCACCTTTACTCTTCTCTATTTTTAGAAACCTGGAATCTCCTCAAAGATGGTTTCAGAAACCGGTTAACCAATTAGTCCGGACCGAGATCTGCAATGAAAGTGGCCAGATTTCGAATCGGTATTGTGAACACACCCATTATGAATCCATTCCGAAAAATTGTCTTATCAGCAAGAGTTGCAGCTATCATCAATTGGTTCATTTGAATCAAAAGGAAACTTTCCGTGTAAACGCCGATTGTGAAAGCACCAATACGATGATTCATAAGTCCTGGTTCATTTTGCCTCCAAGTATGGAAAAATACTACGTGCAGCAGAATCCGAATTATCATACCGTTCCACCGTTTGATCCGAAATGTGTTTCAAACAAACCGGAAAACATTATGAGTTTTCTTTATCCGAAACGGCAGACGAAGATTTACATCCCAAGAGAATTGAATGGTTTGAGAGGTAAAGTTATTTTCGAAGTTGCCCATACAAGACAAAACAGTACGCTTTATTGGCACATTGATGATGAATTTGTGGGAACTACATCCGATATTCATCAAATTTCCGTTCAACCCGAAAAGGGCAAACACAAAGTAACCGTTGTAGATGAAACAGGGGTCTTATTGGCAGAATTGTTTGAAGTACTTTAATTCTTATCCGCCCAAAACGACTGTTTAATCCATGAAAGATACAGTTAAGGTTTTTTAAGGATTTTCATTACAACTATCCTCTTTTTGTTGCGTTAATTGAATAAGAAACAACACACAAAACTTTGTCACTCATGAACGCTGCAACAATCAATCAATTGGAAACTTACAAAGCTATCGAAGCTGTTTGTGTAGAAAACCATTCAAGTTGGACTCATGTTAAAGAATTTCGTGGTGCATTTTCACGATTTGCATTAAAGGTGGCGCAACTGGATCTGCTTTCTGAAAATGTCGGTTCTTCATTGAGTCCGCATTTAGAAAAATTGATCAAAGAAATCGAACAAATTCTGAAAGTTCATTTTGATCGTTATTTTGACTACTTAAAGCAAAAGAATAGCGAATTATATCAAGTATACAATCACATTCGGAGAAGCAATTAATTGGTTTTTACCTATCCGATTTTGTAGCGCAGGATTGTTAGGTAAACCATGCTTCTTCCGGTTATTCCAAATATAATTGATGGTGTTTAGTAACTGATCCGTTAAAACCAGTGAAAAAGAAGAGTCCGCCGAGGCGGGCTCTTCCATCATATTTTCAGATTCAATTACTGTTGCATCAACTGAACCAACTTAATACGCTCTATACCTCCATCAAAACCAACAGTTTCCAAAATGTAAACACCATCAGGCAGAACCATGCTCGAAAACGCCGCTTTGACATCCAGATCTTCGCCGTTCGCTTCCTTAATCAAACTTCCGCTTTGGCTATAAACACGAATCGTTTTAATTCTCAGTGCATCCAGGCTAAAGTTGCAACTAGTTATATCAAAAGTTGTTTTTTCACCATTGATATCCACTTCAGTCAAACGATAATAGTTTGCTCCAACCACCGGTTGATTGTCATAGAAAAAGTAATCTGTTGCCGTGTTGCTTTCTCCTTGTGCTTTCGATTGGATCAACGGAAAAAAGTTCGAACCATCCTCGCTCTTTTCCAGAATAAAATAATCACTGTTTTTCTCTGTAAGCGTTGTCCAGGCAACTGCCAATGAGCGTTCATCTTGTTTGCAAGAAAAATCTTTTAATTCTACCGACAAAGGTGTACAGTTCAGTGACGCTCCACCTGTCAAGGTCCAATCCAGCGTAAATCCTGCTGCTGTCGGCGACCACTGGTTTACCATCAGGTAATAGTTTTCTCCGGCTGTAACAGCCAATGTACTTACCCATGCATCTCCGGTCACATCCTCGGATGCATCGCCAGCACCATTTCCAAGTCCGGTATTGCCCGAATTTGCGGCATATGAACAGCGAATCGGGCTACCTAACGCTCCACATGTGGCACCTGGACCATAAAGCGCAAAATCATAATCATCACTATTGGTCGTAGGATCTATTATCAAACCAAGGGTTCCGGTACTTGCAACCTGAAATTTATACCAGCTGGAATACACTTCTCCTCCGGCTCCTGTACATCCTACACAAGATTCAGATGCCAATCCCGGTCCTGATACCGTTGAAGAAAATGGTGCGTCAGCGCAAATCAGAACTGCATTCGAACAATCCTGGTTCGACGTTCCTGATGGACCTCCCCCACAGGCTACGCAAGAAAGCGTTGCTGCCCATCCGCCCAATTGGACACTTCCATCTGTAGTATGACGAAAAGTCAAACAACCACTTGACGAAGTAGAAGTAATGGTTCCCGGAGATGTTGTACAATTATTATATAATGCCGGTGAGTTTTGAGCAGGCCCATTCAAGATCTGCAAGTAATCACAACAACTATTTGGCCCGGAACAAAGAAAATACGTATCGTTCATACTGAATGCAGTAAAAGTTGCTCGCACACACATTCCTGCAGTATTTGGACAAAACGTGCGATAAATGGCATTAATATTCGCCGAGTAATTTCCTCCTGAACCACCATTATCATAATATGTACCGGAACAGGTATTCACCATACATGCACCGGCATAAGTACTTGAAATCCCTGTTGTAGGTTGAGTATACGTTTGAGCAGACAACATACCTGGTGTCAGCATCAAAAGGATAAATAAAATTCTCATGATCAATGCTTGTTTTGTTGACACTTGACATCCGAATAAAGCACAATGGTATAGTTACTTGCAGGATCAAAAATCTCTACATCAGTTTCACGTGCACGGTGAGCAGTAAGCTCAACATATGGAATAAGTAATAGTCGATTGTTATCGGGTTGTGATACATCTTTGATTTCATATTCAACACCCAATAACTGTTGAACGGGATACACTAAAGGAACCTGTTCCTTGCTTGTTTGTGCTGTTGCTCTCAAAGAACAAACAGACAGCAACATGAGTAGTAGCGTCTTCATAATAAGTTGTAGTTTAATCTAAGGCAAAACTACTCAATTATCTTGATATGAGCTACTTAAACATATTTTTTCTTCATTTACAATCATTTTAATCTAACTAAATCGATTTTTTTCTTGAAAAATATCACAAAAAAAGAGGTACTCGTTTCAACGAATACCTCATCCTATTTTGTTATTTGAGTCCTTAATTCAAACCTGCCAATTTTTCTTCCAAAATGGCAATTTTCTGTAAAGCATCCGCTTCTTTTTTACGCTCGCTGGCTAAAACTTGTTCCGGTGCACCGTTAACAAATTTTTCGTTACTCAATTTGCCTTGAACACTTTTCAAAAAGCCTTTAGTATAATTCAATTCCTCTTCCATTTTTTCCTTTTCAGCAGACACATCAATTGCGTCACCGAAAGGAATGAAGTATTCATTTGAATGAACCATGAATGAGTTTGCATTTGCCACTTTTTCACTGGTATATTCCATCAAGGAAAGATTTCCCATTTTCAGAATCACTGAATCAAAAGAGGGATCAATCTCAGTGTTCTTTTTTACAAACAATTCAATGCGAACCTTATTTGCGATATTGTTTTTCTTGCGGATATTGCGAATATTGGTGACAACGTCTTCGGCAAGCGTGAACTGCTTCAAAACAGAACTATCGAAGGATTCAACTGTCGGCCATTTTGCAATGATAATATCTTCTCCTTCTTTACGCTCTCTCAGCAAATGCCACAATTCTTCCGCAACAAACGGGGTGAAAGGTTGCAACAAACACAACAATTTCTCAAAGAAAACAATGGTTTGATCCAAAGTTGCCTGATCGATAGGTTGTTCATATCCAGGTTTGATCATTTCCAAATACCACGCACAGAAATCATCCCAAACCAATTTGTAGATTGCCATCAGCGCCTCGGAAATTTTGAATTTATTCATCAGTTCATTGATGTTCTCCAATTCCTGATTGAATCGCGCATGAAACCACTCAATTGCTTTGATGGACGCCTTTGGTTGTTCAATTGGTTTTACTTCCCAACCCATTACCAAACGGGCAGCATTCCAGATCTTGTTGGTAAAGTTCCTTCCTTGCTCACACTGACTCGAATCAAAAGGTAAATCATTTCCTGCCGGAGAAGAAATCAAAATACCCAGGCGAACACCGTCTGCGCCGTATTTTTCAATCAACTCAATCGGATCAGGAGAATTTCCTAATGACTTGGACATCTTACGTCCCAATTTATCGCGAACAATCCCGGTGTAATATACATTTCTGAATGGCAATTCCCCCATGTATTCGTAACCCGCAATGATCATACGTGCAACCCAGAAGAACATGATCTCCGGAGCAGTCACCAAATCATTTGTCGGATAATAATACTTGATCTCTTTATTTCCGGGCTGAGTCAATCCGTTGAAAACGGAAATCGGCCATAACCAGGAAGAAAACCACGTATCCAAAACGTCTTCATCTTGTTTCAAATCTGCAGCAGAAAGCGCGTTGTTTCCTGATTTGACTTTTGCCAATTCCAAAGCTTCCTCCATCGTACGGGCAACCACAAAATCATCCGCATCAGTTCCATAGAAAAATGCAGGAATGCGATGTCCCCACCAAAGCTGACGGGAAATACACCAATCCTTTACATTCTCCATCCAATGGCGATACGTATTCTTGAACTTATCCGGATGGAATGAAATGTTTCCATTCATTACATTTTCCAATGCAGGTTGTGCCAATTCTTTCATGGATACAAACCATTGCAAAGACAAACGCGGTTCAATCACACAGTTCGTTCTTTCGGAATAACCGATCTTATTGATATGATCCTCCACTTTCACCAAATAACCTTTATCATCCAATTCTTTGGCGATTTCCTTACGGACATCGAAACGGTCCATTCCCGCATAATGCAGTCCATTCTCGTTTACAATCCCGTTATCGTGGAAAATATCTATTGTTTCCAGTCCGTATTTCTTACCCAATTCATAATCATTCACATCATGGGCCGGAGTTACTTTCAAACATCCCGTCCCGAATTCCATCTCCACGTATTCATCACAAATAATTGGAACGGTTCGATTAGCTATAGGAACGATCGCGTGTTTTCCATGCAAATGTTTGTATCGCGGATCATCCGGATGAATACAGATTGCGGAGTCACCCAAAATCGTTTCAGGTCGTGTTGTAGCAATCGTAAGCCACTGATCATCCGTTCCTGCAATTTTGTAGCGGACATGAAATAATTTCGAATTTACTTCTTTGTGAATCACCTCTTCATCCGAAAGCGCCGTGCGAGCTTCCGGATCCCAGTTGATCATCCGGACACCACGGTAAATTTTTCCTTTTTGGAATAAGTCGATAAACACATTGATTACGGAATCGGAATATTCCGGATCCATCGTAAATGCTGTTCTTTCCCAATCACAAGAAGCTCCTAATTTCTTTAATTGTTGCAGGATCACCCCACCGTATTTTTCTTTCCATGCAAAAGCATGCTTCAAAAATTCATCACGAGAAAGATCCGATTTTTTGATTCCTTCCTCGCGCAATTTGTGAACCACTTTTGCTTCCGTAGCGATTGATGCATGATCCGTTCCGGGAACCCAACATGCATTTTTCCCTTCCATACGTGCTTTACGAACCAACACGTCCTGAATGGTATTGTTCAACATATGTCCCATGTGCAAAACACCCGTAACGTTTGGCGGTGGAATGACGACAGTAAAAGGCTCACGATCATCTGGTTCAGAATGAAAGTAACCCTTAGCCATCCAATGGCTATACCATCGTTCTTCTGCTGAACGGGGTTCGTACGTTTTTGGAATTTCCATGTTGTTTTTTATTATGTTGTTCTTTTTATGTTGCAGGTCTGCTAACACAGACCAAGTCATCGAAAGCAGTGCTTTCTCTTATTTAAGTTGCAAAGGTACTAAAAGAGGGCAATTTATCAAGGTGTAAAAAGCGTCATTTCCAATATTTATACTTCGAACAAGCAATCCTTTTTTTCCTATTTTTGTTCAAACGACCCCATGAAAAAAGCCTGGAATATACTCGCCACAAGTCTTCGAATTTTCTTTGAGCTATTCTTTGTGTTCATTACACTCTATATTCTGATCTTTCTTTCCATTTCTCCTTTTACCCTTGAAGCAGAAAAAACAACTGATCCGAAAACAGAAATCATCTATCTCTCCACCAATGGCATTCATTCGGATGTGATTCTACCTATTCACCATCCGATAATGGACTGGGAGAAAACACTCAATATGGAAAAAGCATTGGCAATCGATACTTTTCAAACACATCTAAAGTTCGGCTGGGGAGATAAGAACTTCTTCCTGAGAACCAAAGAATGGAGCGATATGAAAGTGGGAACCGTTGTAAACACGGTATTTGGAAGAGGACCAGGTGCTATGCATTTAATTTTGTGTACTCCGAAAGATTTGGACAAAAAAAGCATGATTGAACTTCATCTGACTAAACAACAATACCAAAAACTGTGTGCTTTCATCAAATGCAGTTTTCAATTTAATGAAGGGAAAGCGAGTGTCATTAAAAATCACCCGTATGGGACATATGATTTTTTCTATGATTCAAGTATTGAGTATAATATGACTTATACTTGTAATACCTGGACAAATAATGCATTGAAGCGTGCAGGGCAGAAAGCATGTGTCTGGACCCCGTTCAAAGGAGCAATTTTTTCGAAATATTGAAATTTACCAGGGTAAATGGAGGATATCCTTCCACTTATCCCTAAAACATAAAAAAGCCCTGATTCATTTATACAAACCAGGGCTTAAGTGTATTATTTTCAGCTATTTTTTTCCTTTTCCGTTCCCATTTCCGGTAGACTTTCCTGAGTTCCCTTTAGAACCTCCTGAATTTCCATTGGATTTACCATTCCCCTTATCTCCGGAGTTGTCCTTTTTATCATTTCCGGTTGTCTTATCTGCAGATTTGGAATTTCCTTTCCCCTTTTCTTTCACCTTTCCTTTCAAAGCATGGAATTCTGCCGAACCTGGTTTAATACCCAGTTCTTTTGCCATTGCTCCCCAACCTTTGGATTTACTTGTTTTGTAAACCTTGATAACATCCTCAATTGGTCTTTTCGAAATATTCGAAATTTGAAACGCCATAAACGCATCACCCGGAGTCATTCCAACTTTGAAAGCAGATTCAACTTTAGGCATAGAAACATTGAATGTTTTTGTCAGATTCAACTTGAAAGTCGGCAAGTCTTTATTTCCATCAGTATTAACGATTTTCAGACTAGCGTCCAATTCCGTGTCACCGGATCTGTAATCCTGGCCTAAAGCGATTCCTGAAACCAGCATCACTGCTAAAAAAATAGTCTTCTTCATAATTATCTAGTTGTTTTAAGTAAGTATACACATTTTCCCATTAAGTCAAGCGTTGTAACCCGACTCTTTTTCGCGCCTCGTCAATTTCCAATACACGCACTTCCACATGTTCATGCAAGGAAATGACCTGAGTCGGGTCTTCCACGTAATGATCTGCCAAATTGGATTTATGAATCAATCCGTTTTCTTTGATCCCGATATTGACAAAAGCTCCGAAATTAGTGACATTGGTGACTATTCCGGTTAAAATCATTCCTTCTTTCAAATCTGCGATTGTGCGAATACGCGTATCAAACTCCAGGACTTTGGCTTGCTTTCTCGGATCTCGGCCCGGTTTCTTCAACTCCTTGATAATATCTGTAAATGTAAACGAATCAACCTCCGAAAAATCTGCATGTTTGATTTCATTCAATTTAACTTCATTTCCAATCAGGTCTTTCAATTCAACCCCCAGCTTTTTAGCCATTTTATTGACGAATTTGTAGCTTTCAGGATGAACGGATGAATTATCCAATGGATTTTCCCCCTCACGGACACGCAAAAATCCAGCAGCCTGTTCATAAGCCTTTTCACCTAAACGTTTCACCTTCTTCAGTTCTTCGCGCGACCTGATCCCGCCGTTTTCTGTACGGTAAGCAACAATATTTTCAGCCAAACCAATTCCCAAACCGGAAACATAACTCAGTAAGTAAGGCGAAGCTGTATTCAAATCAACTCCAACTGCATTTACAGCAGAAACAACTACGTCATCCAAAGCATCTTTCAAGGATGTCTGGTTCACTTCATGCTGGTATTGACCAACACCAACCGATTTCGGATCAATTTTCACCAGCTCAGCCAAAGGATCCATCAGACGACGACCAATGGAAACTGCTCCGCGAACCGTAACATCGTAATCCGGAAATTCCTTACGCGCTATTGGGCTTGCAGAATAGATTGAAGCACCATCTTCCCGAACCGCATATACTTCCAGATCCCGGTCGAAGCGAATATGCTTGATGAATGATTCCGTCTCCCGACCTGCTGTTCCGTCTCCAATAGCAATCGTTTCTATCTTATAAGCCTGAACTAGCTGGAAAATCTTTGAGGAAGCCTTATCCTTCTCGTTTTGTGGCGCATGCGGATAAATTGTCGCATTGGTTAGCAAAGTCCCATGTTCATCCAAACAAACCACTTTACAGCCTGTTCTGAAACCCGGATCGATCGCCAACGTGCGTTTATTTCCAACAGGCGGAGCGAGTAATAACTGTTTCAGGTTGGTTGAAAAAACAGAAATTGCTTCTTTATCCGCCTTTTCTTTTGCCTGGGCCAACAATTCATTTTCCAACGATGAACACATCAGTCGGGAATAGGATTCTTTGCAAGCTTTTGCTACCAAGTCACCACATTCGTCATCTGTTTTCACAAAAAAGCGCTCCAGGGATTCCAATGCATCGTCTTTTTCCGGCTGCGCTTTCAAAGACAAAATCCCTTCTCTTTCTGCACGAATAATTGCCAAAAATCGATGAGATGCAGTTTTATAGAGTGGTTCTGAAAAATCAAAATAATCTCGGTATTTAGCTCCTTCCTCCTCTTTTCCCTTCACCAATTTTGAAGCCAGAACAGCTTTTCGTTGAAATAAGGTTCTTACACGTCCACGGGCAATTGCATTCTCATTAATCCATTCAGCCATGATATCAACAGCACCCTGAATCGCCATGTCTTCATCTACCACATCGCCTTTCAAAAAACGTTCGGCCATCTGTTCAGGATCTCCTCCGCGCTGAGACATAATCATTCGTGCCAATGGTTCCAAGCCCAATTTCTTTGCTTTATCTCCTTTTGTCTGACGTTTCTGTTTATAAGGCAAATAAATATCTTCCAATACAATGGAATCAAAACAAGTCAATACCTTTGTTTTCAGCTCTTCTGTCAATTTTCCCTGTTCCTCGATGGAAGCAACAATTGTTTGTTGACGCGCAATCAACTCTTCGAATTTTTTAGCCAAATCCCTGATCTGAGCAATTTGAACCTCATCCAAACCACCAGTCATTTCTTTTCGGTATCTTGAAATAAAAGGAACAGTTGCTCCCCCTTCCAATAATCCGATAGTATTTTGAATTGCCTTTTCTTTTAATCCTGAGGCATTTAGTACGAATTCATTTTTTTGCATAAGTGCAAATATAAAAGTTCCGAAAACACGTACTCATACCTGTTGAAAAAGAACAGAATATTCCAATGTATCCAATAAAAAAGTTGTTAAAGCGTTATAGGTTCGAAAATCTAAACGATTGTTCATTAAAAACTACAAATCATGATCAAAACAATCACCTTATCGATTCTTATATTTTTTGGAGGGATCCAACAAATCCATGCCCAGATAATCAACTACAATGTCGTCGATACCGCTTGTGCTTGTCAGCACATGTTAATGATCCATGCAAATGCCGATTTTATGTATGACAACGCAACTATTTCAATTGACTGGGGTGACGGAACGAGCAACTTGTATCCATTTCCGCTAGGTGGAACCGGATCATACGGGCAAAACGCAACACACGTTTACAATAGCGCCGGAATATTCAAAACCATTACCCGAATATACAGCGGATACCATCAACAATGGCTGGACACCACGGTTTACAACTACCTGTTAGCTGACCCTGTAGCTTGTGGAGCGATACACATCACTACTAAAAAAACGGGTGGTTCGGTTCCTGACTACAAATACGAAAACGCTCCGGTTGATTTTAAAGACGTTGATGGGAAAATCACGACCGTTATTCCGCATTTCCAGGGACAACCAATCTACTACAATTACAAGGGATTGCATCCTTACAAATGCCCCTATACTGTAAATTTAAATCCGGTCTGGCTGCAAGAACATGGTTTAACACAAACAACTCCGCCTCTGATTATTAACGCATTTGAAGGAGTAACCGGTTTTGCATACCCACATGCTTATCAATTCCTGACAAGTTGTGCAGCAGATACCGGCACGGCTCCGAATATCCGTTTGGAAAATCCGATGGCTTACTACTTCAATCATACTGATCAAAAAGGCTTTTTACATTTTGATCTCCGGAATTTACGTTGTTCGGACCCAGTAGTTGCAACAGTCTCTATTGATTTCCCGATAGGATGTTTGCCCCTTACAACCGGATTAACCAATGCAGTGATAAATGGTCACACACTTACTTTTGACGTAAACAATGTCCGTTCTTATTCCGACTCTGCCAGCCGGACCATTCCTTTCAATTTTACAGCAAGTATTCCTCTCACCACGCAATTGTGTTTTGACATCACAATCAGTACTCCCAATGAAACCAGCCTGGACGATAATTCCGCGACTGTTTGTTCCATGGTTTCAAACACAATTAATCCCATTAACAAGTTAGTAAACTTAAATCCGGTCATCGATTCGCAGCGTGTTGAAACACTGACTTACAAAATCAATTTTCAAAACAACGCTACTGATCATCTGAATGTCATTCACCTGAAAATGATCGATACGCTTTCAGAAAACCTGGATCCCGGAACCTTTAAAGTAATTTCATCCTCCCATGGGGTGAATACCACCGTTGATCTGTCAACACGTGTTGTAACATTTACCTTTCACCAGGCAGATGTCGTATCCAGTATTTATGGTGCTGGAATGGATTGGGACGAGCTGGAAATCATCTATTCTGTTTCAGAGAAAGCTGGACTATCCGGCGGAGCCGCCATTAACAACACAGTTTACATCTATCCAAATTATTACCCGCCGATTGTTACCAATACTACTCACAATATGAATCAGGCCCCGCTGTTATTGGAAGAAGTAAATGCTGAAAACATTTCCATGTTCCCGAATCCAGCTCAGGACAAACTTTACTTTAGCGGAAATATCACTGAAATCTACCTGTATGATACTTCGGGAAAACTAGTACTGGAATCTACTGATATTTACGACGATGAAATCTCGTTGAATGGTCTTCAATCCGGTATATACCAAGTTGTTCTGAAAATAAACGACAGCATCTCAAATAAAAAATTGATTATTAAAAAATAGATAAAAAGCACCCGTTTTTCAGGTCCGATTTCTTCACCGAAATCGGGCTTTTTCGTGTTAACTTATTGTAAATCCTTGGTTCAGCCCATCCGGTTTCCCTATCTTAGCTATCCAACTTTTAATTTTAGACGGTTTGAGATATTGGATTTTTGGAATAATTGCATGTGGTTTTCTGGTGAGTTTTCAACTCCAGAACCCTTTTACACAAACGGGTAACGCAAGTTATTACTCGAACAAATTTCAGGGTAGAAGAACTGCTTCAGGTGCAACATATCACAAAGACAGCATGTATTGCGCGCACAAATCCTTAAAATACGGAACGGTACTCAAAGTTACCAACCTGAAAAACGATTCCATTATCATTGTAAAGGTTGTGGATCGTATGGGGAAATCCTCTCCGCATATTATCGATCTGAGTATGGCAGGAGCTCAAAAATTGAATTTTGTCCGAAATGGAATCACAAAAGTGAAAGTGGAGGAAGTTATTCAAAATCCGGTAACAAAAGCAGATTAAGATTTTTCCTACTTTTACTTCATGTTTGAAGATTTGAAGGTCATTGATTGCTCTACCGTACTCGCGGGTCCATCCGTTGGGACATTTTTCGCCGAACTGGGTGCTTCCGTAACAAAAATCGAAAACCCAGCTATTCCGGATGTAACACGAACGTGGAAATTGGCCTCTGAAGATAAAGACACTTCCGTTTCCGCCTATTTTTCATCTGTGAATTATCACAAACACTATTTACAACTTGACTTCAGGAACAAATCGGATTTAAACGAATTGGTTGATCTGGTCAAAACCGCGGATATATTCATCAGTAATTTCAAAAAAGGTGACGCGGAGAAATTCGGCTTAACAGATTCGGCTCTGCTTTCAATCAATCCACGCTTGATTATCGCGAAAATATCCGGTTTTGGATCCGAAAGTGATCGCGTGGCTTACGATTTGATCCTTCAGGCAGAAACCGGTTTTATGTCCATGAATGGAACTCCCGAATCCGGACCTGTGAAAATGCCCGTTGCTTTGATTGATGTACTGGCTGCTCACCAATTGAAAGAAGGAATTCTGACTGCTTTATTGCAACGTACAAAAACAAATCAAGGATCAATTGTTTCCGTTTCCCTATATGATGCTGCCATTTCTTCACTGGCGAATCAGGCCTCTAATTATCTGATGGAAGGATATATTCCCCAAAGAATAGGTAGTCTGCATCCCAATATTGCTCCTTATGGGGAAATTTTCATTACCAATGACGGAAAACTCATCACATTTGCTATCGGGAGCAATAAGCATTTTCAAATTCTATGTGACTTCCTGGAACTTCCGGAACTTCCCTCCGACAAACGCTTTTCTGAAAATGTGGAGCGGGTTAAAAACAGGCGAGAACTCCAGGAAATGATCCAGGAAATAATTTCGCGCTTCTATGCAGATGATATCATGGAGTTTATGCATGACCATTTTGTTCCAGCAGGCCTCGTAAAGAATTTGGAAGAGGTTTTTGAAGATCCTGCAAGTAGAAACCTGATTCGAACGGAATCAATTGAAAATACCCAGACAAAACGTGTATCACAAATCGCATTTCAACTGAAATCATGATAGAAGTAAAGATTCCAAAAACCCAGGAAGAGTGGGATTCGTATTACGATCTCCGTTACCGGATATTAAGGGAACCACTTGGAAAAGAAAGAGGTTCCGAGCGCAATGACGGAGATGAGAATGGAATCCATTTTGCGTTATATGACGATAAGAAGTTAATTGCAGTTGCACGCTTGGACCAGGTGGACCAAGCAGTCTGTCAAGCTCGTTTTGTTGCCGTTGAATCCGGTTTGCAAGGAAAAGGATATGGAAGGGAAATCATGAGTTCCCTGGAAAATAAGGCGGACAGACTCGGCTACTCTAAAATGATCCTTCACGCAAGAGACTATGCCCTTCCTTTCTATGAAAAATTGGGGTATACGCTGGTCGGACCTTCTTATAAGTTATTTGATGTCTTACAACATTTCGAAATGTTCAAGCTATTAACGCAAAGAGAATGAAACGCAGATCTTCATTCCATTTGTACCATCAATGTCCAGATTCCCATTCAGGTGTTCCACCATGCCGCGGATGATTTCAACGCCACTTCCGGTTAATTCACGATTTTCCTTTACACCTCTCCCATTATCTGAAATCTCCAAAACTCCTTTTGGACCTTGCATTTGAAAATCGATCCGGATAACACCGATCTCATTTTCTCCAAAAGCGTGTTTGTACGAATTCAGAACTGCTTCATTGATGATAATCCCAATGGACATGGCCAAAGAACTTTTGACCTCACAGCTATCGATACTTGTCAATAACTGCAATTGTTTCTGAGGAAAAGAAAGACTCTCACGCAAACTTTGAACCAGCCTGTTTACATACTGATTGAGCGAAATACGTAGGTTCCTCGAATTCTCGGTCAGCATTTCGTGCAAATTCAAAATGCTCTGAACCCGATCCACGGAATCCAACATCAGGTTTTTATGATAGGAATCCTTGGCTTTGCTCACCTGGATATTCAATAAACTCGTCGTTATTTTCAAGTTGTTTACAATGCGGTGATTAGTCTCGACCAGCAAGCGTTTTTGCTGACGCAATGCTGCCTCCAATTCTTGTTGCGCCAATTTCCGCTTATGGGTTTCAACGGCCAAAGACACCATCTGCGCAGCAATCAATCCAAACTTCTGATCATTCAAAGACCAGTTTCTTGTTTGTTTTATCTGTTCGAAGCAAATAACACCTATGATATTTCCTTCTGAACGCAATGGAATATCCATCAATGAAACAATTCCATTTGGAACCAGGTACGCATCATTCAATTCAGACGTATACGGTGAAGTTTGGGCGTTGGTGGCTAAAATAATTTTCTCGGTTTCAAAAAGCATAAAATAAGTGGGCATTTCAATCACCGGTAACGATTCTTGAGGAATCATCTTACCAACACGCGTATCGTAATTCCCAACGCATTCAATATGTTCATGTGAATCATCAAAAAGCCAGGCATTTACGCGAGTTACCCCCGTAGCTTTGGACGACATTTCCAATATCTCGTAAATCGCATCGTGCAACTTCCCGTTTCGGATCTTTTTCGACTTGGAAAGCAGCTCAATGGTCAATGTTTTACGGAGCAGATCCCTCCTTTTCCGTTCAATATGAGTTGCATCCACCAAACTTCCAAGAACCAGGTATTCATTCGCACTCACCTTCCAGGCTGCCATGCGCATTCGGGCAGTGAAAACACCTCCATCCGCTTTTTTAAGCATCACTTGCAAATCCACATAACGCGAGGTATTCAAATCCCGGAGAAAATGTTCTATCCGTTCATGTTCATAGGTCAAATGATTAAAAATGGTTGTTCCCGTCAAAGACTCTTTACCAACCAGTTTTTCCAACTCAAAAGATGCATGTAAAATCTTGCCGTCCTGGTCAAAGATCACCAGGCTCTCATCCATCCCGGAGATTAGTTTTCGAAGTGTAGAAAGAATATCTTGTTGTACCATAGCAGTTTACAGTGGTCAAATGTAGTCGAATTTTTATTACCCAGGTGACAATCGGAACTAAGTTTTTACTAAATTTATCGTACGATATACTACAATGAGCAAACTGCGGTTTTTATGGGTAAATTCACCACTACTCCACTCAGGGAACTTTTTAATTGATATATCTATGATTTAGCAATTTCCTCTACACTCAGTTATCAGGGTTGATTCTATTCAAAATAACTATTATTATGCTTGCATAGTATTAATTTATTTTTTATTTTTAGCGAAAGAAACGAACTTAAAACAACATAAAATTATGTCACAAGCTATCAAAGGCGGAGAATTCATCATCCGCGATGTTACCCATCAAGAAATCTTTACACCGGAAGAATGGTCTGAGGAGCAGCGTATGATTGCTCAAACCTGTGATGATTTTATTGAACAGGAAATTACTCCCCTTTTGGATAGAATCGATAAAATGGAAGAAGGTTTAATGCCTTCGCTGATTCAGAAAGCGGGTGACTTGGGGATGCTTGGCTTATCCGTTCCGGAGGATCTGGGTGGAATGGGTGTGGATTTCAAAACATCGCTTCTTGCCACTGAACACCTTGGAAAAGGACATTCATTCTCAGTCGCATATGGAGCACATACCGGTATCGGTACCTTACCTTTATTGTATTACGGCAATGCAGAACAAAAAGCAAAGTATATTCCAAAACTGGCAAGTGGTGAATGGAAAGCAGCTTACTGTCTAACCGAACCTAGTGCCGGATCGGATGCAAACTCGGGAAAAACAAAAGCAGTTCTTTCGACCGACGGAAAACATTATGTTTTGAACGGTCAAAAAATGTGGATCACCAATGGTGGATTTGCCAATATGTTCACTGTTTTTGCAAAAATCGATGATGATAAAAATCTTTCCGCATTCCTGGTAGAAGCGAATTCGGAGGGAATCAGCTTGAATCCGGAAGAAAAGAAAATGGGGATCAAGGGTTCATCTACTCGTCAGGTATTCTTTAATAACGTGAAAGTACCTGTCGAAAACATGCTTTCAGAACGGGAAAATGGGTTTAAGATCGCTTTGAATATTTTAAATATCGGTCGGATCAAATTGGCAGCCGGCGTACTCGGCGGAGCCAAACAAACCATTACTGATTCAATTCGCTACGCAAACGAGCGCGAACAATTCGGAAGAAACATTTCAAAATATGGAGCAATCCGTTTCAAAATTGCGGAACAGGCAATTAAAGCGTATGTTGCTGAATCTGCGATTTATCGCGCAGGCCAGAATATTGATGATGCTATCCAGGCATATGTAGCCGGTGGGATGGAAAAAGGTCCGGCAACGCTTAAAGGAATTGAACAATTTGCACCTGAATGTGCCATTTTAAAGGTGGCAGGTTCAGAATGCCTGGATTACGTGGCAGATGAAGGTGTACAAATTTTCGGAGGAATGGGGTATTCTGCTGAATCTTCTGTTGAAAGAGCTTATCGTGATTCACGGATCAACCGCATTTTTGAAGGAACGAATGAGATCAATCGCTTACTGATCGTTGACATGGTATTACGTCGTGCAATGAAAGGTGAATTGGATTTGATGGGACCTGCAATGAAAGTCGCTTCCGAGTTAATGAGTATCCCGGAAACGACCGAATTAGATTCCCATCCATTGGCATCCCAACGGCACGCATTATCCGGATTCAAGAAAACGATTTTGATGGTTGCAGGTTCAGCTGTTCAGAAACTCATGCAGACCATGTCCAAGGAACAAGAAATCCTGATGAATATTGCAGACATCGCGATTTGGGTTTACCAGGCTGAATCTGTTTTGTTACGTGTAGAGAAGTTGATTGAAAAACAAGGTGAAGCCGCAGCTGCAGTTCCGATTTCGATTGTTAAAACTTACTTCTATGATGTTGCTGAACTGATTGACAAAGCGGCTAAAGATGCAATCTATAGTTTTGCTGAAGGTGATGAATCCCGAATGATGGTTACCGGAGTGAAGCGTTTTACTAAAATCGATCCGATCAATCCGAAAAACGAAAGACAATTAATTGCTCAATATTTAATTGACAAAAACGCATATACTTTGTAGTCTCTTTCCCGATAGCTATCGGGATCCCAGTATTACAGCAGGAAAAGCCATTTATCTTTGATAAGTGGCTTTTTTTGTTTAAATGAATACCGGATACTTATTCAGACATAGTTTCATCTATCATGAATAACATCAAACATCTTGAAACCTTTATAGTCCGCTAATATTGAATATCTTTGCGACTCGATTACTTATTATTATGAAAAAATACATCCTATTCATTGTCTCCTTATGGAGTTTTTACGGTTTTTCGCAAACTTATTACCTCGAAGATTTCGACGGTGTTGGAGGTCCAACTGCTGGTGGAGCGGGAACTTACACCTTTGCTCCCGGATTTTCCCTTAGAAATGTCGACAACCTGGTTCCTAACGCCACGGTATCATACGTAAACGAAGCCTGGGAACGAAGAGAAGACTTCGGTGGAAATGTGGTTGATTCAGTTGCATTCAGTACTTCTTACTACTCCCCGGCCGGTGCGGCAAATGATTTCATGTGGACACCCGCTCAAACAATTCTTGCAAATACCACACTTTTTTGGAATGCCAAGGCATATGATCCGGCTTACCAGGATGGATATGAAGTCCGAATAATGACCGTTGTACCAACCGGGGGCTCCGGAGTTATTGGAAACCAACTGACTTCTTCTACGGTTCTCTTTTCAACTGCTGCTGAAAATGCATCGTGGACAAACCGCTCTGTTCCTTTAAGTGCTTATACCGGTCAGACGGTTTATATCGGGTTCAGGAATATTTCCAATGATAAGTTCATTTTGGTCATTGATGATATTGAATTACGTGTGATCAACAATTATGACCTGGAAACAATTACCCCAACCCAAAATCCGTATACGATTGCTCCTGCAAATCAATTAACGACTCCACAAAATTTTAAACTGGAAGCAGTTATCCGTAATCAAGGATTACAAACCATGACCAATGTTGCACTTGGTTGTCAGGTTATCAAAGACGGCATCCTGGAAACTACGGTTATGAGTAGTTCCATTCCATCACTGGCATCTGGAGCTACTTCTGCAGCTATGACTGCAAGTTATACCCCAACTTCAAATGGTGTCTATACTTTTAAATATTTCCCGGTTGCTACGGAATCAGACGATAACACAGTAAACGACACCATTCAATCAGCATTTCCGATTAGTGTTACGGATACGGAAATGGCAAGGGATAATGGAATTATTGTCGGTCAACTTGGAATTGGAACAGGAACTGGAGGATACCTTGGTCAAGTATTCAATATTGAAAACACAACCTCACTGACCTCTGTGAATGTTTATTTCAACAGAGGATATACCGGAAAAAGACTTGCAACAGCTATCTTCAATACCAACGGTAGTGGAGTTCCGATCACATTATTGACTTCCACAGATACCCTTCTGTATATTGATGACAGTGCAAGAATGTACACGCTTCCGATCCATGGAGGCCCATTGACTCTTGCACCCGGAAAATACGGTTTCATCCAAATCGAATTTGATTCCACTTTAGCCCTTGCGCAAACTTCTGCTGTTTTCCAAAACAATACGGTTTTTGTACAATGGCCGGCAAATGGTCCGAACTTCACTTCTATTGAGACTTTTGGGACAAATTTTGCAAAGGCTTTTTATATAAGACCTCAATTTGATATTTGTTTCGGGGAAATCGGTGGTGTTCTTTCAAATTCAACGAATTCAACCTGTGAACTCGCAAATGGAAATGCTACGGTGACTTTGGAACCAGGTTATTCTGTAGAATGGGAAGATTCAACTACCAATGTTACTGTTACAGGTTTAAATTCCGGATATTACACCTACACCATCTCGAATGCAAACTGTTCGTTTATTGATTCTGTTGAAATCACTACCACTCAAGTTCCCGATGCTTCATTGGTTTCTTCTACAAATCCACTTTGTTTCGGTGATTCCGGACAAATTGAAATCGGGATTCAAAACGGTCAGGCGCCTTATATGATCAGCTGGAATATTGCGGGTGATTCGACCATACTGGTTGCCCCGGCAGGAACATATACTGCAACAATTACTGATGCCGGTGGGTGTACGACCTCCATTTCAGGAACATTGAATAATCCCGCTCCGATAGTGGCAAATTCATCTTCGACAAACAGCACCTGCTCAACATGCCCTGATGGAAGTGCAAGTGTCTCGCCAACCGATGGAACTGCTCCCTATTCATATCTATGGAGCGACGGATCAACAACCGGTTCTCTTTCAAATGCCCTTCCGGGAACCTATAACGTAAGCATTACGGATGCGAACGGCTGTGAAATAACGGCTTCGGTCACCATCAATTTCTCCACTCTTGGAATGGATGAGTTGCAACAATTCGGGCTAACGGTTTATCCCAATCCAATGACTGATTTTATTAAAGTAGAATCCACAAAGTATACCATTGAAAGCGCACAATTAATTGACAATTCGGGTCGCCTGGTATTAGAAAGCTCCATTAATGGTAAGGTCGGGACGATTGAGACAACTCATTTAGCAAAAGGAAATTACCAACTGATTTTGCAAACAGGGAATCAGACTTTCGAAGTTCAACTAGTTAAATAACTTGAAAAATAGGTCATAAAAAATCCCCTGACGGAATCGTCAGGGGATTTTTACTATCATTCAATTTTTACTTTACTTCAAGTACTTGTCTTTCATGTCTTGGAAAGTCATGCTTTCACCTCCCACAGAAATTGTACGTAAATCCAAGGCAACCAATAAACGGTTCACCACATTCAGATTTGATTCTTCATTCTTCAATAAAGTCACTTTTAAAACATCCGTTGATTCATTGAAAGCAACTGCGAAATAATCTTTATAATAACCTTTTACAGCATCAACCTTCTCGGAAGTGATTGATTCAGGAACCGAGAACTCATATATGCCATTTGATTTTCCAGTTTTCAATTGAGCCTCGCTAATCGAAGCAGAATTTTGGCTAAAAGCAAAAGAACTTGCTAAAGACAAAACAAATATCATAACTAACTTTTTCATAATTCTATAACAGTTTATAAGTAGACGTTAAAAAAACCTAAAGGTTGTACGAGTTAAATATACAATTATTTTAATAACATTTGCAGTATGCAATTATTAGACCATTTTGATAAAAATAAACTGGAAGCCGGATGTGATGAAGCTGGAAGAGGCTGTCTTGCTGGTCCGGTAGTTTGTGCTTCAGTGATCCTACCAAAGGGTTTCTCGCACGATTTATTGAATGATTCTAAACAACTTTCTGAAAAAAGCAGGAATATCTTACGCCCCATAATCGAACAAGAAGCACTTGCTTATTCAGTTCAGTTTCTGCAACCCGATGAAATTGCAGAGCTGAATATTCTCAAGGCTTCGTTAACCGGAATGTATCGCGCAGCAATGGCTTTATCCATTCGACCTGAGTTACTTCTTATTGATGGAAATAAGACGCTCCTCTCAAACGAAATCCCTTCTGTTGCGATCATTAAAGGAGACGGAAAATATAAAAACATTGCAGCGGCTTCCATTCTTGCAAAAACATACCGGGATGAATACATGGAACAATTGCATCACGAATTCCCACACTATGATTGGAAAGAGAATAAAGGCTATCCAACCCAAGCGCATCGGAAAGCAATTGAAATTCATGGAGCTTGCATTCATCATCGTCCCGGGTTCAATCTTCTTGGGAAAGGACAATTATCGTTATTCATGGAGTAAACACTCTACTGTTAACTACTTCATCAGAAAGATGCAAACCGCGCCGAGCGAAACATTATTTTTGATGAATAGTCAGGTCGTATGTTCAATCGCTCATTAATTATTTTTCTGGTAATCTGCTCTTTGAGTTGGATCAGCTATGTTGGTTTCACACTTGTTGAAGGTTCCAGCGCGCCACCAACTCCGGAAAACGCCTTTTCTCAAAGAGATGACACGATTATTGTGGTTCACAATCCTTCAGAGATCGATTACACTAGTTCAATCGTTTCCTCCCTTCAAAAAAACAGTTTCTTTACCATATTATTAAATCAACCCGAGCGCATTCAGCATTTCTATTTTTCTACAAGCCAGGATCTGGTGTTATTGGAACGAAGTAAACCATGGACAAGTGAAATCGTGAAAAATTATGTGGAAAAGCTGGCATTGTCTTCCACCATTTCAACTCAGAAGCACATCTCCCTATCCAATAACTGGAAAGGTGAGTTTCATGGAAAATACTTGCTTCTCTACCTGGGAGAATGGAAACCGGCTTCAACAAGCATTGTTTCATGGAAGTACCTGGATCGAAAAAGCAGTCTATCGTTGGTCTATCGAACCACCGATAACACCTATGAAATCGAGGACTCTTACTTCATTTCCGATTACAATACAACAAAATCCATCACCCACACGGGGACTGAGGCCTTACCATTGATAAACGACCAGGAATTGTTCCAGGAGCTTATTCCCGGCGATTTTGATGCCTACACTTTTTACGAAAAGAATTACCTCCTTTCAAAATTCCCGAAAAAATCACTCGTTTACGATTGGATGGATTTTGGATTGACACTTGTAGTCAATCAGAAAGACAGTTGCCTGATAACCGATTATAAACCGGGGCAGGATCCGTTGGCCATATTGAGTGATTTGGATAACGTCGACTTATCAGACAAAGAAAAACAAGCCACTTTAAAAGGACATTTTTTTCCATTTCTCCGGTCAGATAAAAAGATTTACCTGGAACTATTTAATAATAGTGTACTTATTTCAAACTCACAACAAAGCATCAATCGCATTATCGGAGCTTACGAAACGGGGGCAACTTTGGAGCAATCCACCACACTGAAATTCAAGCTATTCAGCAACAGTCCGCAAAAAGTATCTTACCGTCATTTTGATCGAAACCAACAGATTACCTTGAGCCGACTTACCGGTGCAAATCATGGTACGATTCAACTTCTAAATGAAGAGGAGTCGGATTCCAAATCGGATTCCAAAGAGCTGCCAAAATTGAATCCTTTACGTTTGGATGACAATTTACGTAGCCTAAGTCCTATTCCGGGTTCAAATAACCTGGTCGCAATCACCCTATCCAACACACTTTATTTCATCGGAAGCAAACAAATTATATGGAGTAAAAATCTGGAATCCGAACCGATCGGGAACCCGGTTTTTATTGGTAACGGACTATTTCTAACGACAAAAAGTGGTGTTCAGGGCTTTGATCGGAATGGAAATAACCTCGCCGGTTTCCCGATTGTCTGCAATGAAGTTACCAGCAACCTGTTTTCATATTATTGGAATGGAAAGGATTTCATTTCTTTTATTGCCGATGGACAAATCCAGTCTTACGGAACCAATGGAAAACAAGGTTTCAGGATCGGTGTGAACGGACCTTTACAAAAAGAGTCCCAACTTGTTATTCAAGGAAAAAAAGGAGAATTGATCGCTCACGTGTGTACGAATTCCAATTGGTCAAGTATCTCCATCAAACGAAAACGCCTGATCAAATCTAACAACTTGAATGAAGGAGAATGGCATTTAGTGAAAGTAAACAGTACCATCAGTCTTTTGGGATTAGTGAAAAAACAGTTCATCCGGATGAACGAAAATGGTAACAAAACGATGTTAGTTGGGAACGTATCCACCATTTTGAATACCCAGAATTACGGAGAAGAAAAATTGTTCTTTTTAAATCAACAGGGCATTATTTATGTCATCACAAGCTCCGGAACTATCTTAAGTCAATTCAACTCTACGATTGGAAATATTGATGATGCTACCATTATCAGATTACCTAATAATAAAACTCTTGTTGGAATTATCGATGGGATTGCCAATAATTGTTATATTTATTCCACACGTGGAAATGAACTAAATAAAGAAAGCTACGAAGGTTCGAATAAAATCGTATTCCAAAAACAAACAGATGGGACGATTTTATTAGTTTCGCAGGCTAACGGTTATTTGATTCGTTACCCATTAAACTATTAAAAGACTACTTTATGAAGAGACAGTTACGCAAATTAACTTTCATTGCTTTTTCATGTTTTACTACTATCACCGCATTCTCTCAAAATTATCTGGGGGTTCAAAGTAGTAATTATGCCGGAGTAATGGGATTGGATGTGCAACCTGCCAGTTTCGTCGACGGAAGATTCATTGTCGACATTAACCTTGCAAGTGCCAACGTGGGTGCATGGCAAAATGCCAAGTACTTCAAGACCGATGTGATGCCCAAATGGTGGCTGAAATCGTTCAAAAAAGACACCATGTGGATGAAGCCGGACAGTACGTTGTATGATCGCTCCATTTTTGATTTATACAACTATAATCAGACCGGAGTAAAACCCCGTGGAATCTATTTAAATTATCAAATAGACATATTAAATTTTGCGTTTCACATCAATCCAAAAATCGCGATCGGTTTTGCTGCCAAAAGCAGAATGATCACAAATGTGGACGATATCGATCCGAAATTGGCAAAATTAGCTCAGGAAGGTTTGGATTTCGCATCACTTTGGAATCTCCAATTAAAAGACAAATTGGTGACCATGAATATGATGGCATGGAATGAATATGGTGTGAATTATGGTCAAGTAGTTTTGGATCAGGGCCAACATTTCTTAAAAGTCGGTGGACGCGTAAAATTACTTCAAGGAATTGCATCTGCCTATGCGTACACCGATCAATTGGATTATGAGCTTTTAAACAAAGACACAGCAACCTCTTTAAAAGGAAACTTCAAGTATGGTTATTCCTCTAACTTCGATAACGATTTAAAAAACTTCCATGCACAAGACTTTTTCAAGTCAGCATCAAAACTTGGATTCGGTTTGGATCTGGGTGTTGTTTACGAATGGCGTCCGAAATACAAACAATTCAAATACGATATGGATGGTGAAACGGATCTTTGGATGCGTAATGAAAACAAATATGAATTGCGTGCGGGAGTTTCTGTTTTAGATATCGGTGGAATGAAGTTTACAAAAGGCGGCCATAGCCGCGATTTCTCTGTAAACACAACTACACTTGATTTACGCGTTTTTGATAAAGCGCACTCATTCGCTTCTTTCGATTCAATTATCGATAGTTTGGTTACTAACGACGCCGGATGGAATTCCAATCAAGGAATTGGTTCAACCTATTATATGAACACTCCGACCGCATTGAACATTCAATTGGATTACCATATTTGGAAATGGTTCTATGTCAATGCAACCGGGAATATCAATATGATCAGTAAGAAAAACCCTTCTCGTGTGAAAGCACCGAATCAATTCGCAATTACACCTAGTTTCGATTATGCATGGTTTGGATTATACGTTCCTATCTCAGTAAATAATTACTCCGGATGGAAAGCAGGTATTGCTTCCAGATTAGGACCTATTACTGTGGGGGTAGTTGATTTCAATTCTCTTTTTGCAAGAGGAAAAGTACGTGGTACCGAGTTTTATGTCGGACTTCGTCTTCCGATTCTTTATACGAAACCGGATGACAGAGATGGTGATAAAGTTTCCGATAAAAAAGATGAGTGTGTTGAAACTCCTGGAGTTTGGGCATTCAAAGGTTGTCCTGATACGGATGGTGATGGAATTAAGGATGTGGAAGATTTATGTCCTGAAACACCTGGTTTAGCTGAATTCCAAGGTTGTCCTGACCGTGATGGAGATAAAATCCCTGATAAAGATGATGCTTGTCCGGACTTAGCTGGTCTTGCTGCATACAGAGGCTGTCCTGATACGGATGAAGATGGAATCATCGATCCGAACGATAGTTGTCCTACAGTAAAAGGATTGCCTGCATTCAACGGTTGTCCTGACAGAGACGGTGACGGAGTTCAGGATTCGGAAGATGATTGTCCGGATCTACCTGGTCCATTGGCAAATCAAGGATGTCCGGATACAGATAACGACGGATTATTTGATAATGTAGATAAGTGTCCTACTGTTTACGGTTCGAAAGAAAATGACGGTTGTCCTTGGCCGGATACGGATGGTGACGGATTGTATGATAAAGATGATGCTTGTCCAACAGTTCCTGGTCCGGTTGAAAACCGTGGTTGTCCTAAGATTGCACAGGAAGAGCAGGAAATTTTGAATACTGCGTTTGAGAACTTGGAGTTCCAATCAGGTAAGGCAATTATTCTTGCGACTTCGTTTAAATCATTGGATGACTTGGCAGCATTGCTAATCAAAAAACCAGAGTGGAAATTACAGATCGCTGGTCACACGGATAACAAAGGTGATGCTAAGAAAAACATGACACTTTCTAAAAACCGTGCTGAAGCAGTTAAGAAATACTTAGCCAGCAAAGGTGTTGATGCAACTCGATTGAAACCTGAATGGTATGGTCAGACTAAACCGATTGCAACAAATGCAACACCGGAAGGTCGTCAGAAAAACAGACGTGTTGAAATGAATGTTCTTTTTGAATAAGAATCAATAACTATGAAACAAGAGGGGCGCAATACATTGCGCCCCTTTTTTGTTTTATTACTTCCCCAATACTTCCTTCCGATGAGCCAATCCCCAGTAATGCAATTCTTCAATCACCTTTTCCAATGATTTCCCATGTTCGGTAATGGTATACTGGACTGTTGGCGGAAAGGTGTCAAACACTTCTCGTGTCACCAATTTATTCGACTCGAGTAATTTCAGCTCACGTGATAAAGTCTTATCCGTAATTCCCGAAACTTCCCTACTTAATTCCTTGAACCGTTTCGACCCAGCAGACAAAGCAAATAAAATCAGCAACTTCCATCTCCCTTCCACTGCTTCCAATGCATCCTTTATCGATAAAATATTCTTCGGGCAACCTCCTGTACTTAGCATAATTCCTTGTTTAATCCATTACTTCCAAATCGGATAGTGCTATCCAAATGGATAGTGCTTTCGTTTGGATAGCAAAGCTAGATACTTTTACCAACAATTAAAACCAGAAGAAAATATGAAAAAGACAATCAACGTGTTATTGTGGATTTTGCAGGTTCTGCTTTCAGCAACTTTAATTTGGGCCGCGTTCGCCAAACTCTTTCAACCTATGGAACAATTGAAGCTGATGTGGTCATGGACAGGTGAGGTTTCACCCGGATTTGTAAAATTAACCGGAGTTTTTGACTTGCTTGGCGGTTTGGGAGTTCTTCTTCCTCCCTTATTCCGGTTCAAGCCGGTATTGGCATCGATTGCTGCAATCGGGATTGTACTATTGATGATCAGCGCAAGTATCTTTCATATTTGTCGTGGAGAGGTTTCACAAATCGGATTCAACATCGTCTTTGGTGCGATTGCGGTTTTTGTTGCTTACGGGAGATTTAGAATTGTACCGATTCAATCGAAATGAAACTAAAAAGGTTCTTCGTTAGTTTACGAAGAACCTTTCACTATATGCTTTCATACCATCAAGGTATTCTTTTGATTAACTGAATAAAAATTCGCAATTACTTCAAAAAGTTCACGTGCCCCACATACTCCCGGTGATCGTCCCTATCCCTTATTTTAATAATAATCTTCCAGGTATAAGTACCTTCTTTACATAACTGCCCCATATACGTTCCATCCCAACCGATTTCCACATTGTGGGATTCAAAGATCACTTCTCCCCAGCGATCGAAGATCAGCAAAGTATAATTCTGTCCGTCGAAACCGGAACTGAATACCGGAAAGAAGATATTATTGTGCTCATCTCCATCAGGAGTGAATGTGTTGGGTACATAGAAAATCAAGTCATCAACCACAGAAACAACCGCAACTGCACTGTCGTTACAACCTGCTGCATTCGATGCATACAAGATGATATGATAAACTCCCGGTGTTTCAGCATAGGTATGTGTCAGGCTTGTTTGGGACGAAAATGTCCCGTCTCCGAATTCCCACATATAGGATGTCGCATTTGTCGAGGTGTTGGTAAAATTAAATACCGGATACAAAATCGTTTGCTCGTAGACATCAACTCCGAAAGAAGCGTTCACTTGCGGAGAAATCGTAATCATATCGCTGTGCGTCATCGATCCGGTACAGCCGTTTACGTCGGTAACTGTCAAGGTTACATCATAACTTCCCTCTGAATTATACTGTTGAGTAACAGATCCACAACCGACTTGTGTTCCCCCTCCTTCGAACGTCCAGACACAATTGACCGAAGTTGGACTGTTATGTGTGAACGTAATAGAAGCCGGGGCACATCCTCCGGATACATTGCTGGTAAAATCAACAGGCAAACCAGTGTATGCTACAGAAACCGGCTTAACATCGGAACATCCGGCTGCATTTCTGAGACGAATATAATATGTTCCCGCCGTAGTAACAGCATTCGGAGATGCAAGCGGTACAGTACAAGCTGCATCCGTAAAATACTCGAGTGTTCCTGTTCCCGAATTAATTGTAACAATACCGGGAGCTGTTAAGTCAACCGTTGCAGAACAATTTGCCGTTGGATTAGTGACGGTAATCTGCGGACCCGGTACAACCGTTACGGTAGTTGTTACAGTGGAATTACAACCTACCAACGATGTTAGTGTACACTGATAAGTAAATGTTCCTGTTGTAGTTGGCGTAATGGATAAGGTATTAGAGGTTCCGATTACCGTTCCAGGATTAGAAGTTTCTACCCAAGAGTAACCTGCCGCTCCTACCGGAGCTGTAAGCACAGAAGTTTGGAATTGACAAACGTCCGGCGGGGAAATAATATCCAACGGTGCACAAGTCGCATCCAAGTAAGCATAAGCATAATGCGCACCCTGCGAACAATCACCTACCGTAAATCGAATGGTAATACAAGAACCGATATAAGGTGTCAAGTCGAGCATAACCGGTGTCCAATTCTTCCAAAACACCCCTGAATTACCAATTTGAGTAAACCCGGGAATTCCGGGACCACCTGTAACCAATAGATTACCGCAGGCAATCGGGTTCCCGAAACAATCCTGCGCATCGATTTGAAAATAAGGCTGCTCCACATCCAAATGCGGTATGGTATCGCCTGTTGTCGCATCAATAGTATAAGCATTTTGCAATACCGCCGCATAATAATAGGTAAACAATGCATTGGATGATGTTACCTGGAATTTCTGCTCGATTCTCGATCCTCCATACGCACCGTTCGGACCATCTCCTAAACGAATTGAATTCGAGTTTCCGGGAATCAGCGGGCACACTTGACTAATTGGAGCCTGAATATCTAAACCTCCTGTTGTAATATCATGCTGTCCGGAGTTCATGGTAAAGAACATCGGGGTATAAATCGGAGTCAGATCCCCCACGGCACCAATCTGCATCGAATGGCCCCAAGAACCGGTCCAACCATTTGCAGAACCCGAATCAAAACCAATATTACTACATGCAGGTTGTGTCGGTATGGCAGGCTGAGTCGGAACAATGTTAGTCATCTGGATAACATAATCGAAGCCGGTCAAACCACCATTATCGATCATAAAATAGTAACATTCACCTGCTACCGGATCAAATGGAAGTCCAAAAGTTCCTGAATCATCACCCAAAACTTGTGCAATTCCTTCGGCTAAACCGGTTGATGCATTATATACAGTAATCTGTGGAGCTACCGGATTACTCGTCCCTCCAGGAGTAAATGAAACGGTTGTCCAGATGGTAGCATTGGAAGTGGCACAGTAATAATAAAGCCAATCCGGTCCGTCATCAAAAGCAGAACCCGGATCATCGTAATCATTCGTTGCAAACACTGTTGAGCCGAAAGAATTAAATGGTAATGAAATAGGAGAAAGTACTGCTGATATGTCGTCATCGCCACCCTGTGAAAAAACAGAAAGGCTAAACAAGGAAAATAGGGGTAATAGGATGAAACACCTAAGAAAATTATTTTTCATGAGAGAGAGGTGGTATTCGATTTAATTTGTTTTTGAATTTTTATAGATATACAACATTTCCATCCGTTCAATAAATAGATGGATCGTTTGATATGTAACAGCTTCCTTGAATTGGATAGAAATATCCTGCCCGTTAATATCAACCTGGGTAATCGCCTTAAAGGATTCCATGTAGTTTTTCAAATCGACTAAAACCTCCGTTTCAAGAGGTGAACTTAAGTGATAAACAACCGTAGAAGTTCCTAATCCCGAAATATTAGGATTAACATTTACATGGTCTTCGTGTTTTTCAACCTGTTGACTATAAGCTGTATTCGCAGAAAAAAAGAAAAACGCAGCAGTAAAGTACAAACAGTTAATGAAATATTTATTCATTAAATGATTAATTTAGTTTCAGTGCAAAGTTGACGAAAAAAATACTCTTCGGTTGTCTCCTTTCCTTAAATTAATCCTTTTTTAACATTCATGTACTGCCTGTTCAAACTACTAAATCGAATTACTACTTCAATAAATTTACATGGCCAACGTACTCGTGATGCTTGTCCTTGTTGCGTTCTTTAATTATGATCTTCCAGGTATAGGTACCTTCTTTACATAATTGCCCGATGTAGGTCCCATCCCAACCGAAATCCACATTATGTGATTCAAAAATGACTTCTCCCCAGCGATCGAAGATCAGCAAAGTATAATTCTGTCCGTCGAATCCGGAACTGAATACCGGAAAGAATACATTGTTGTGTTCGTCTCCATCAGGAGTAAATGTATTTGGTACGTAGAAAATCAATTCATCAATCACAGAAACAACTGCAACTGCACTATCATTGCAACCTGCAGCATTGGATGCATACAAGATGATATGATACACTCCCGGTGTTTCAGCATAGGTATGTGTCGGACTTGTTTGGGTTGAAGTTGCTCCATCTCCGAATTCCCACGTATAAGAAGTGGCATTGGTTGAAGTATTTGTAAAATCAAATACAGGATACAAGACCGATTGCTCATAAACGTTGACTCTAAAAGAAGCATTCACCTCCGGATAGATAGTGATCATGTCATTATTTGTCAATGAGTTTATACAACCGTTTCCGTCCGTGATTGTCAAGGTAACATCGTATACCCCGGCAGAATTATATTGTTGCGTAACTGATCCGCAACCAACCTGGCTTCCTCCTCCTTCAAAAGTCCAAATGCAATTTACCGAGTTTGCACTCGTATTTGTAAATGTGATGGAAGCAGGTGCACATCCGTCAGTTGCATTACTTGTGAATGACACAATTGGTAGCGGATTGATTGTTACTGAAACCACATCTGTTGACTGACAACCCAATGCATTTGTAACGGTGACCGTGTACTGAGTTGTTCCAGCTGTCGTTGCGCTTACAGTTGGGTTTGAAAGTGTTGCATCGCTTAAGTTGGTAGCCGGATTCCAGGAATAGGTATTTCCAATAACGGAAGCTAATCCAATTTGATTCCCGGTCAATGAATTGATACACAAACTGATATCGGCACCCGCGTTTGCTGACGGATTATTGCTGACCCCAATCGTAAAGGTCACACTGGAACCTGTACAACCGTTCAAAGTTGGAATAACTGTTACAGAACCGCTAATCGGTGCAATTCCGGCATTCACAGCAACGAAAGTAGGAATGTCACCACTTCCGCTAGCTCCAAGGCCGATTGTTGTATTCGTATTTGTCCACGTATAAGTTGCTCCTGTCGGAGTTGATGTAAATGATGGTACAGTCACATTATCTCCCGGACATACAAGCATATCAGCAACTGCCCCCATCACCGGAATCGGATTGACAGTAACCGTAATCGATCCGGTAAGCGTATTACTGCATGATGCAGGAGCAGCAGATTGAGCAGAGACCAAAGTATAAGTAGTTGAAGTATTCAAAACACCGGTATTAACCGTTGCATTTCCAGCAGAATTCAGAATTACATTCGAATTACTTGCTCCGTTCGAATAAACTATTGTTGCATTCGGTGTACCTGAAATTGTGAAGGTTGTTGAATTACCCGCACAAATTGTGGCAGCTCCGGAAATAGTTGCTGTAGGTAAAGGGTTAACAGTAATAGTAGCCGTCTGGGAACAGCCATTGCTATTGACATAAGTAATCGTTGATGTACCGGCAGAAACTCCTGTTACCAAACCGGTATTTGAAACGGTTGCTACAGCAGTATTGGAAGATACCCATGGAGTCGTTGCATTTGCCGTTGGCGAACCTGTCAATTGTGTTGTTGATCCCACACATACACTTAAGGTTCCGGTAATAGTTGGAAGTGGATTAATCGTAACAACTGCTGTACTTTGACAGGAAGATGAATTCGTGAATGTAATAGTTGCTGTTCCAGCTGAAATTCCGGTAACAAGTCCCGTATTTGATACCGTGGCTACTGCTGTATTGGATGATATCCAAGGATTCGTAGCATTTGGTGTCCCGGTTGCAGACAATTGCGTGGTGGCACCGATGCAAGCACTCAACGTTCCACTGATTGCCGGATTCCCAACCACATTTAACGTCAGCGTATTTGAACATCCATTGGAGTTCGTGTAAGTAATGGTTGTTGAACCGGCAGAAATACCCGTAGCCAATCCTGTCGCATTAATTGTTGCTACTGCTGTATTGGAAGAAACCCACGGATTGGTTGCATTCGCAGTTCCGGATCCTGTCAATTGACTAGTTCCACCAATACACACATCCGATCCGGATACTGTTGGCAATGGATTCACAGTAACTACCTGATTATCCAAACATCCGTTCGAATTGGTATAAGTAATTGTGGTAGTTCCAGCGGTAAGTGATGTAACCAACCCGGTACTTGAAACCGTAGCAACAGCAGTATTGGAAGAAACCCATGGATTGGTTGCATTCGCAGTTCCTGATCCGTTTAATTGAGTTGTAGCTCCGATACAGACAGTCAAGTTTCCGGAAATTGTCGCCCCGGAAGTTATGGTAACGGCTTGTGTTATAGAGCATCCATTGGAATTGGTATAAGTGATTGTACTTGTTCCAGGTGTAAGTCCGCTTACCAAACCTGTTGATGAAATAGTTGCAACAGCCGTATTGGACGATGTCCATGGACTCGCTGCCGCAGGAGTTCCGCTTCCTGTCAGTTGGGTTGTGGAACCTGCACAAACAGTAAATATGCCACCGATCGCTGGAGTTGGATTAACTGTAACAACGGCACTTCCAGCCTGATTCTGAGAACATGTTGTAGCACTTAAAACACTAACCAGATTATAAGTAAATGTCCCGGTGGTTCCGGTTGGAACTGTCACGGTTGCTGTCGTTCCTGCACCACTACTTACCGTCTGATTTGCGCCTCCATTGAGTGTATAAGTAAAAGTATATGGTGCAGTTCCATTTGCCCCGGTAAATGTTATTGTTGGTGCAACAGCGTTCTGACAAACCGTTGTTGTTCCTGAAATTGTCGCCGTTGGTAAGGTCTTTACAGTAACTATTGCCGACCCTGTTTGGTTTTGCGAACAAGCCATTGCACTGCTCACACTCACCAAGTTATAGGTAAAAGTTCCCGCTATTCCGGTTGGAGCAGTAACTGTTGCAGTTGCACCAGCCCCACTACTTACTGTTTGATTTGCTCCGCCATTGATGTTATAAGTAAAGCTGTAAGGAGCTGTTCCATTCGCGCCCGTAAATGTAATCGTTGGTGCTGTAGCATTCTGACAAACTGTTGCTGTTCCTGAAATCGTTGCTGTTGGCAACGGATTTACGGTGACAATAGCAGAACCTGTTTGGCTTTGGGAACAAGTTGTTGAACTGGCAACACTTATCAAGTTGTATGTAAATGTTCCGGTAGCTCCGGTTGGTGCTGTAACAGTTGCCGTTGACCCGGCCCCGCTGCTCACAGTCTGGTTTGCTCCTCCATTGATGTTATAAGTGAAAGTATACGGTGCAGTTGCATTCGTTCCGGTAAAAGTAATGATTGGTGCTGTCGCATTCTGACAAACCGTAGCAGTTCCAGAAATTGTTGCTGTTGGCAACGGATTAACAGTAATAATGGCAGAACCCGTTTGGCTTTGGGAGCATCCCATAGCACTGCTTACGCTCACTAAATTGTAAGTAAACGTTCCTGAAGCCGGAGTTGGTGCTGTAACAGTTGCTGTTGTTCCTGCTCCGCTACTCACCGTCTGATTCGCTCCTCCGTTGATATTGTAGGTAAACGTATAAGGTGCAGTTCCATTTGCTCCTGTGAAAGTGACTGTTGGAGCTGTCCCGTTCTGACATACAGAAGTGGTTCCCGAAATCGTTGCTGTCGGTAATGGATTTACTGTTACAATAGCCGAACCTGTTTGGTTTTGAGAGCAACCCATTGCACTTGTTACACTAACTAAGCTATATGTAAACGTTCCGGTCGTTCCGGTTGGTGCGGTGAGAGTTGCTGTAGTCCCTGCACCACTGCTTATCGTTTGGTTTGCACCGCCATTGAGCTTATAAGTAAAGGTGTAAGGTGCAGTTCCATTTGCTCCCGTGAAGGTGATTGTCGGTCCGGTAGCATTCTGACAAACTGTTGCTGTTCCGGAAATGGTGGCAATCGGTAACGGGTTTACAGTGATATTCACTACATCTGATGAAGTACATCCCCCAACAGGATTTGTTGCAGTAATCGTATAAGCAGTTGTTGTTGTTGGCGATACTGTCGGTGTCAGGGTAGTTGAATTGGTCATATTACTTGTCGGTGACCATGCAAATGTCGTTGGAACATAATTGTTAAATGTAATTGACCAATCGGTTAATGTTCCAACATCTCCAGATGCCAAATCATAAACCTGCAAGTTCCAGGTTCCGTTGACAGCACATGAATTCAACAATGAAAATGCCTGTTCGGGAGTAAAACTACCTGTAAAGGGCGCTGTTCCTGAAGTAACGGCAGTAGAACCGGTGGGAACAAAAGTTGTATTGGTATAATTATCACCGGCACCACCATTATCAGAAGTAAGTTCTATAGTACTACCATTCGGACATATAAGCCAAACAGTTAAATCCTCATCATAGGTATGTGTAATATCCAAATTCACCGAGACAATCGGAAGAACACCTGCTGTTTGCGGCGTAATTCCTGAAACAGTTATCGGTGATGTTGCCGGAGTAATACTTCCATCGGGAATTGCAAAATCGGTCGTATTCGTAAATGTAACCGGATTATTGACTCCTGCAGGTGAAAGCGTTGCATTCAGATTCACACTTGCTCCCAGGCAAATTGCCTGATCGGCTGTCGTCACATTCGTCGACGGGCTTGCGTTAACCACTACAGTCACCGGCTCAACTTCAGAACACCCGTTTGCATTCAGGATTCGGATGTAATAAGTGCCACTGACCGTAATTGCGCTTGGCGAAGCTATCGGAATCGTACATGCCGCGTCTGAAAAATACCCGATCGTTCCTGAACCGGAATTAATTGTTACAACACTGGCGCTGGTCAAATCAATCGTTCCGGGAGAACAAACTGCCGGTGGATTGGTTACTGTAATCTGCGGTGTAGGAAGAACGGTGACAGAGGAGGTCAATGTAGAATTACAACCCGTAACGGAGGTCATCGTACATTGATAATTGAAAGTCCCTGTTGTACTTGGTGTAAGTGATAATACATTTGATGTTCCCAAGACAGTTCCGGGAGCAGAAGTTTCCACCCAGGAATAAGTTGCCGCACCGGTTGGAGCAGTTAAAGTAGAAGTCTGGAACTGGCAAATGTTCGGAGGTGCGACAATAGCCATCGGGGCACAGGTTGCATCCAGGTAGGCATAGGAATAATGGGCACCGACAGAACAATCCCCGACAGTGAACCGAATAGTGACACAAGAACCGATATACGGGGTTAGATCAAGCATTACCGGTGTCCAATCTTTCCAGAAAATTCCAGAACTGCCAACTTGGGTAAATCCCGGAATTCCCGGTCCTCCTGTAACCAAAAGATTACCACAAACAATAGGAACACCTGCACAATTCAATGCTTCAATCTGAAAATAAGGCTGTTCTTGAGGAGTATGTAAAATTGTATCACCATTCGTATCAATTGAATATGCATTCTGAAGAACTGCTGCATAATAATAAGTGAATAGGGCGTTGGAAGCAGTAACCGAGAATTTTTGTTCAATAGATGCCCCGCCAAATGCTCCATTAGGTCCATCACCAAGCAAGAGTGAATTCACATTTCCGGGTATTTGAGGACAAACTGTTTGAATTGGCACTTGCAAATCCATCCCTGGAGTTGTAATCGTGTGGTGTCCGCCCGTTGTATTGTAAAAAACAGGAGTATATGTTGGGGTTTGTTGCGGGGAAACGCCCGTTTGCATGGAATGCCCCCAGGAACCTAACCAACCTGAAGTTGAACCTGCATCAAAACCAATATTCGTGCAAGCCGGCTGTGTCGGATTGGCTGGATGCACCGGAACCGTATTTGAAATCTGGATGTTGTAATTAAATCCGGAAGGACCACTTACGCCATCATTATCAACGACAAAATAATAGCACTGTCCGGCTAAAGGCGTAAACGGAATACCGTAAGTTCCTGAAAGGTCTCCAAAAATTTGAGTTTGTGCGAGCAAAGTCCCTGTTCCATCTAAAACAGATATGGAGGGCATAACCGGATTGGGCAGCCCCCCGGGAGTAAATGTGATCGTCACCCAAAGAGTAGCAGTTGTTGGAGCACAGTAATAATAATACCAATCCGGACCATCATCGAAAGTATATCCGGCGGCATTGTAATTATTTGCAGCAGAAGTTGTTGATCCTGCCGCACTAAAAGGCACGATAATTGGCGATGCAAAAGCGCCTGCCTGTGTGTCTGAACCTTGCGAAAAGGTTAGAAAACCTAACATGGTAAAGAGGGGAAATAGTAAATAACCCCAAAAAATAGTTTTTTTCATACTGGAGAGAGTAGTATTTAGTAGTCTATCTGATTTTTGGATTTTTATTGATGTATAACATCTCTATTCGTTGAATAAAGAGATAAATCATTTCATTTGTTGTGGACTCTTTGAAATGAATCGAAATATCCAAACCGTTTATATCGACCTGGGTAATCGCATTCATGGATTCGAGATAATTTTCCAGTTCATCTAAAATTGTAGTTTCCAATGAGGAAGCGAGATGGTATACTACCGTAGGAGATCCCACTCCGGAAACGTGCGAATTCGCGTAGACACTATCTTCGTGTCTTTCAACCTGTTGGCCATAACTATTCAACGCGGAAATGAGAGAGAGCGTAGTAGTAATGTACAAACAGTTAATGAAACGATTTTTCATTAAATGAGTATTTTAGTTCTTGACAAATGTGACGAAAAAAAATGGGGCTGGTTGTCTTTTTTTTAAATAAAACCTTTTTTTTAACAGTTTATTTTCAAATTTATGTGTGATAATTCACTTTATTAATTAGATATTCGTCCCTGTTTTCAAGGGTTTCGTCGAAATAAAATCACCTTCAACAAACAAATTGTAATTTCGTATCATGATAGAAAAAATCATTCAAAAAAGACTAAATCGTTGGTTACTAAGTGTCTTATCCGGAATCCTTTTAACTATTTCGTTTCCAGAAACAGGAGGTTTGACTCCTTTAACTTTCATTGCTTGGGTTCCCTTGCTCCTGGTAGAGTCCTATTTTCACACACAACGTAAAGCATTTAGCCTCTTTCTCCAGGCATATTTGGTGTTTTTCATTTACAATATCGGCACTACCTGGTGGATCTATTACGCAAGTCCGGAAGGCGCATACATGGCTTTCTTTGCCAATAGCCTGTTGATGGCTCTTACATTCTTGGTTTATCATTTATTGAAACGGAAATTGGGATCAAAATGGAATGGCCCCATTCTTATCTGTGTCTGGCTAAGTTTTGAGTTTTTGCATTTTCATTGGGAATTATCCTGGCCATGGTTAACATTGGGAAATGTATTCGCTTCAGAACCTGTTTTGGTACAATGGTATTCAATGACGGGAGTATTGGGAGGATCGCTTTGGATCCTGATTCTCAATTTATTATTCTTCAAAATGATTATCCAACCCAAGAAATGGTTTAAGAGCAGTTATTCCGTCTTAGCTGCTATCATCCTTGCGTTACCGATCATTGTTTCCCTGATTTTATACACTGCAAAAGATACCAAAGGAATTCCCTACAATGTTGCAGTTCTTCAACCAAACCTGGACCCTTACGGGGAAAAATTTGTTTTGGGCAATGAAGCACAATTGCAGGAGTTATTGAACCAGGCAGACAAAGCCATTTGCAAAGAAACGCAATTAGTAGTGGCACCTGAAACGGCTCTTTATCCCACTTCCAAAATTTATGAAGACGGCCTGCGCAAAGAAACATTCTTTCACCTGATCAACGAACACCGCGCACGTTGGGCAAATGCAGGTTTACTCATCGGTGCATCGACCTATCAATTGTTTGATCACAAAAACTCATCAGCGAGTAAATTTTACCAACCCCTCAATTCTTTTGTAGAGGATTACAATTCCTCTGTTTTATTCGACAATACTCCTTACCCTAAAATTATCCACAAATCAAAATTGGTGCTGGGAGTGGAAAAGATTCCATTTGTAAACATGTTCCCATTCCTGGAAGAACTCGCTTTGGACATGGAAGGTGGCTCCGGAACGCTCGGAATTGAAAATGAACCCCAAATTTTCGAAAAGAACCGCGTGAAATTCTCTCCGGCAGTTTGTTACGAGTCCATTTACGGCGGATTTATTGCAAAACAAACAAAAAAAGGATCTCAATTCATCGCGATCATCACTAACGACGGTTGGTGGAGAGATACTCCCGGATATAAACAACATTTCCAATTCGCCCGATTAAGAGCAATTGAGAACAACAAATACGTAGTCCGATCTGCAAACACAGGAAAATCCGGAATTATTTCAAATCGCGGAGATATCCTCAAGGAAACAAACTGGTGGGTAAAGACCGAATTCAACTATACCATCCAATTGAACTCCAAGCAGACACTCTATCAAATTCTGGGTGACTATATCGGTTATTTTGCATTGGTTGGATTCGGAATGTTTGTTGTCTTAAGAATTCTTCGGATTTTCAGACGAAGCAAACAATGACCAACCTATTCGAAAGCCAGAAAACCGTATTTATCCCGTTTGTTCGATGCCGCAAAGATCACTTTGTGCGATTTGTAATTCACGCAGGAGAGCTTCAGACAAACAAAAGCTTCAATGGCGTCGTAAGGTGAGAACATGGCGCGATTCGTTTCTCCGTTTCCCAGGTTAACTGTTGCTTTTGCAAGGCAATAATCCTTATACCTCAATGAATTTGAAAAGGGGATCCGTGTACCCAGATAAGTTCCGATCGGATCATAATTTTGAATATTGTCATTGAAAAACAACACCAAATTCCCCTTACTGAAATAACTTATCAAGGAAGAATATTGCCCGAAGTCATTCACCGATTCTTGTTT
Organism: uncultured Fluviicola sp.; assembly: GCA_965650135.1. Classification (GTDB taxonomy): domain Bacteria; phylum Bacteroidota; class Bacteroidia; order Flavobacteriales_D; family Crocinitomicaceae; genus Fluviicola. The sequence continues at coordinate 114,349 of CBFGNC010000008.1, read as the reverse complement.
CTTTGGAATTTTCCGGAACCAATTGAGTTCTCCCATATTCGAAATGGAATAAACAATGCAATCATTGTAATTATAATAATTTGTTATCTGGCTCATTCCTCTCGAATCAGTGGAATTCACTTCATAGATATAATACTGTTCTGCCAGTACATTAATCGATCCATCAGGAAGCAGAAGAATATCACGGAAGGCATAATTAAGCAATTCACCATTTATATTCTGATAACTGTAAATGTCATCCGATTGCGGATTTTCCTGCTCCAGGATCTCTTTGGGGAATTCTAAAAATTTAGGCAATTCAATTTTATTCGATACCAGTGAAAATGTGGAATAAAAAATCCCTTTGGCTCCTTTCGAATCTTCATCCCCCCAGGTCCCGGTCACTACAGCCGTTGAATCATTCGAATCAATGGAAAAGTTATATACTTTCCGCTGCTCGATATCCAGTTCATACATTTTCGTCGAATCCTGCGGACTCATGTGGATCAGAACGGATTTATCAACCAACCCGAAATCTTTCCAAATACTGTAATAAGCTTTGGAAAAAACAGATACCCCTAAAAAGTAATCGCCTGCGTTCGTCAGGTGCCGTGCTTCAACAGCAGAAAGTTTAGAATCATAAGGAATTTCATATTCACCCTCCCGGACAGAAATCATTTTTTCGTTCAGGATATTGTATCCGAATCGGTCGTAGGTTTCCTTCTTCGCAGGAATGAGGTAGTCGACAACCAAAAAATTGTTTTTGGGAGAAACTTTTGTTGTTACCAACACATTTCTGCTCCAACCTTTTGGAATGACATAAGATGCTACAATCAATGGTTCGGAAACAGGATCCACATCATCATCGTATTCCTGCATGTACAAGGTTACCGAAGCTCCGACCTTATCCGAGAAAAGGCCGAACAGGCGATTCGAAAACATAAAGATATCTTCCAAAGTCACCATTTTCTGTCCGATTCTAGGCTCGATCCGTTTGGAAAGAATCTCCTTTCCATTCTCAAATCGCGAAACTTTGGCAGATGGCATCAGGGAAGCATTTCCATAATGAAAGGTGAAAAACACACTACTGTCTTTGGGCAAAATAGCAAGGGTGTTCGGTCTGGAAAGATTATCCGGACCCCAATCAATTTGTGGAGGTAATTGCCCGCACAAGAAATTACTTAGTAATAGAAAAAAAATAAATGGAATAAATCGCAATGCTTTTTTTCTGTAATATAACCAAAAGATTTCTTACACCAACTTCACCCCTGTATAATTTGAAGGTGTTATTTTTTTAAGTCTTTCTTTCATCGAATCTTCCACTGCCAGCGTATCGATAAAATCGTGAACTGTTTGTTGTGTTACCTTCTCATTCTTGCGTGTCAATCCTTTCAATGCTTCGTAAGGTTTAGGGAAACCGATACTTCTGAGAATGGTTTGTATCGCTTCCGCTACAACTGCCCAATTGTCTACCAGGTCCTGCTGAATAGCCTTCTCGTTCAACAATAACTTACTTAATCCGGCAATAGTCGCTTTGAACGAGATCAGGGAATGAGCCAAAGGCATTCCGATTGCTCTCAAAACGGTTGAATCCGTCAAATCGCGTTGCAGCCTTGAAACAGGTAATTTTGCCGCAAGGTGTTCATACAATGCATTGGCTATTCCGATATTTCCTTCTGAATTTTCAAAATCGATCGGGTTCACTTTATGAGGCATTGCTGAAGAACCAACCTCTCCTTCTTTCAATTTCTGTTTGAAATATTCCATGGAGATATACGTCCACATGTCGCGATCCAAGTCCAAAATGATCGTGTTGATCCTTTTCAGGCAATCAAATAAATTAGCCAGTTGGTCGTAATTCTCAATTTGGGTTGTCAATTGACTTCTAGTCAAACCCAATTGCCCGTTCACAAATTTATTCGAAAATGCAACCCAGTCCGTATCGGGAAATGCCACCTGATGTGCGTTGAAATTCCCGGTTGCTCCGCCAAATTTGGCTGCATAGGGAATCGTTTTCAAAATCTCCAATTGCGTTTCCAAACGGTATACGAAAACACCTACTTCTTTCCCTAATATGGTTGGAGAAGCCGGTTGACCGTGCGTTCTTGCCAATAAAGCAATCCCGGACCAATCTTTTGTATATCCCTTCAAAACCCCGATCAGTTCATTCAATGAAGGAATATATACTTCATTCACTGCCTCTTTCAGACTAAGTGGAATCGACGTGTTATTGATATCCTGAGATGTCAAACCGAAATGGATAAATTCCAGGTAGTTCTCCAATCCCAGGTTTTGCATTTTGTCTTTCAAGAAGTATTCAACCGCTTTTACATCGTGGTTGGTCGTCTTCTCGATATCCTTGATTGCCAAAGCATCCGCTTCAGAAAAAGCAGTAACGATTTCTCTCAATTTCGGGAAGATTGAAGGCGAAACTTCTTCCAAAGGACCGATTCCTGCTTCAACCAAGGCAATGAAGTATTCAACTTCCACATGAACCCTGTATTTTATCAATCCGAATTCGGAAAAATAAGGAGCCAACTCGCTGACTTTTGAGCGATAACGTCCATCAACCGGACTAATTGCTGTTAACGATGTGAGAGACATTGAATTACTCATAGGATCATTTTTTGAAGGTGCAAAGATAGGCGTTAATTACGAATTACGAATGCCGAATTACGAATTCGTCGCCCACTCTGTAAAATGACGGTCGCAGTGATATGATTTTACCTATTTGCACTACATACAACTGTGGAAAGAAGTTGCTCTTAATTAAAATAAGGTATTGTTGATCAACTCAAACCCCATAATTCGGAATTCGTAATTTGGAATTCGTAATTTTGACTATGCGATTTATCAAGAACCTCTTTATCGGTTACAAAGCTTACGTCAAGGCATTTCGCTTAATCATCGATTATAAATTGTATTTCTATATCATTGTCCCTGCGATCCTGATGTTGGGAATTTACAAGGTCGGTTTCATGATTCATCTCCACGAGCCAAAAGCTACGGTTAGCAGTATGAATGGCATTATCTGGTACCTGATCAAATTGATGTTTGAGATATTGGTCGCTACCACTTTGATGCGTTTTGCAAAATACCTGGTGGTAATTCTTTTGGCTCCTTTGTTTTCGAAAATTTCCCAAAAAGTGGAATTCATTTTAACCGGGAATCGCTACCGGTTCAATTTCACCCAGTTGGTGAATGATATCAAACGCGGGCTTAAGATCGGTGTCCGGAACATCATGTGGGAAGTCTTTTTCTTCACCATTATTTTTCTCATTGGAATCATTGGTTGGGGAGATTTCAGTATCAGTCCCATCCGACATGTCTTATTTTTCATCAGTTTTTATTACTACGGTTTTTCCTTCATGGACTATATTCACGAACGCCTTCAAATGAATGTTCAGGAAAGTACTCAATTGGCCCGTGAAAACCGTGGAATTGCACTTTCTATCGGCTCTGTTTACTCCATACTCATCTGGAATTTCATCGATTTGAATACATTATTTGACTGGTCGGGTTTCAGTGCAGATCCGGGGCAGTTCATGCTCACTTTTCTTACAAACCTCGGTCTTTGGATTTGCGCTTCCTTTGCTCCTATCTGGGCCATTGTAGCATCGACTATTGCAATGCACGATCTTTTGGATCTGAAGAGCAGATACAAAGATGAATTTTCAGAAAATATCATCAGGTAATTAAAATTGCAAAATGCAAAACACGACAAGCCCGTCTTTGCCTTTCATTTAGATCACACTTTTGCATTTTGAATTCTTCATTTTGAATTTTTTGTATTACTTTGTCTTCGAATTATACAACATCTACATATGAAAATCCTATTTGGAACTTTGTTACTGCTACTTTGTGCAACTAAATCATTTGCGTTTAACACAGAATCAAAAGACAGTGTTACCGGAATTATTGACAAATCGGCTGCTTTGATCAAGATCGATCAAGGGAAACAATTGGTTGCAGAGAATAAAATTCGCGAAGCATTATTGGTATTTCGTGAGGCAGCTATTAAAGATCCGAACTCATGGAAAGCTTCCTATTGGATTTCTTACTGTCACTACCGTCTGAAAAACTTTGGATATGCCAAACAATACGGTTTGGAAGCAATTGCAAAAGGACCGGATGATGTGGATGCTGAAGTGTATGACATTTTGGGAGTAGCAAGTCACAATATGAATGAATTGGATAGTTCCGAGAGTTATTTCAAACAGGCATTGAAGCATCTTTCCAAAGCCAGAGCAAAAGAATTAAATACGGAAGGAAAATTAGCGTCCGTTCAGTTTGCGAAAGCGAATTCGGGAACTGCAAACCTAAGAATGCCTTTAATGGGCGATGTGAATTCCGGATACAACGATTATGCTCCTGTCTTTACTGCTGATGGAAAACGCATCTATTTCACTTCCAGGAGAGCAAATACAACCGGAGGAATGATGAATCCGGATGACCAGGAATATTTTGAGGATGTTTATACCGGGGTTTGGGACCAGAAAATGCTGAAATACGACAGTATTAACAATAAAGTTGAGCGGATCAACGGGCCGGGATTCGAATCCATGTCGTGGCTTTCCAATGATGGTTTGCATGCAATTGTAACAATTAACAATACAGCAACGAACTCAAAAAAAGTAACCGGTTCTTCTGATATTGCTGAAGTTGAATTCACTAAAAAAGGAAAATGGAATGTTCCTAAGATGATCTCAAACAAATCGATCAATACAAGCTTTTTTGAAGGTTCGGCGACCTTAACTGCAGATGGAAATACGATGTATTTCGTCTCGGACAGAAAGGGCGACAAACGCTCAACGGATATCTATGTGGTTCAACGCACCGGAAAAACATGGGGAGAAGCAAAAATCCTAAGCGATAGTGTCAATACATTGATGCGTGAAACGACTCCATACATTTCACCGGATGGACGATTCCTGTTCTTCAGTTCGGAAGGTCATCTTGGAATGGGCGGTTTGGATGTCTTTGTTTCTGAAAATACGGGTACAGGCTGGACAAAAGCGAAAAACCTGGGGCCACTTGTGAATTCAGTAAATGACGACACGCACTTTGTTATCTACAAAGAACTTGGGAAAGCTTACATAAGCGGACTTACGGTAAACGAAAAGAAAAGTAGCATCGATATTTTTGAAATGGATTTAAGTAAATTGGTTTTACCGGTAAAACTTTAATCGCAAATTGAACGAATTGAACACTTAAACGTACCTGAATGGGTACGTTTTTTTTTACTGCATATTTATGAGACAATTACTAGTAATTTTATTCCTTCTACCCGCTTTCGGTTGGAGTCAGAAGGAAACCAAGGCGGAAGCTTCCATCCAAAAAGTGACCGTTTTCAAAGAAGGGGCTCAGGTGGAACATTCCAAAGAATTGTCTTTGGGTACCGGGAAACAAGTCGTGGTTTTTCAAAAACTGACGGACTTTTTAGACCCGAGTTCCATTCAATTGAAATGTTCCGAATCGGCAACGATCCTAAGCGTCCGCACAAGAAAGAACTTCGACGATAAATCAATTGCTGAAACGGAACTGACTGAAAAGAATGACCGCAAAAAGGTCTTGGAAAAACAGGAACGTGCCTTGCGGGATGAATACAAAGTATTACTACTGGACGAACAGCTTTTGTTGAAGAATAACAGCCTGAGCAGTCAGCAGCAAGCAATGAAAATTGCCGAACTGAAGGAAGCTTCGACTTTCTTTCATGCGAAGTTGTCGGAAATCAATACCCGCAAGTCGCAACTGGATTCGGAAATCGAGGCAGTGGTCCGCAAGATCAACACGATCGAACAGGAAATCAATACAAGAAAAGGCCTTCCGGTGATCAATTACACGGAAGTGGAGGTGGAATTGGATGTCTTAAAGTCGGGAAACGTGAATTTTGATTTCACATACATCACACACAAAGCTTCCTGGAAACCGTATTACGATATGCGAAGTAACGGTGTTGGTGCTCCCGTTTTATTGGAAGCAAAAGGGTTAGTGACACAAAGTACAGGAATTGACTGGAAAGATGTGAAATTGATCCTTTCAACCAATGATCCCTACGACAATACCTTGGAACCAACGATTGATCCGTGGTATGTGAATTACTACACTCCTGCACCACGAAAACAAACCATTAATCGCTATGTCCCCGAATACAATTTCGACGGGGAAACCATCCATGGTGAAATTACGGACGCAACTTCAGGTGAACCGCTTGCTTTTGCAAAGATTTCAATGAACAACAATCCGTTGACTTCATTCACAACAGACGCAGTGGGACATTTCTCATTCGCTGTTCCAAGAGGAGAACGCAGTTATACCATTTCTTATTTAGGATATCATTCCCAATATGTCAACATCACAGCTCCTTACATCAAAACACAATTGTATCCGGAAACAGTTGCAATGGAAACCTTGAATAATCCGTATGGAGGTAATATAGAAAATCCATTTGCCAATGGTGATGGATTGGATAAGGACTTGGGATACTTCGATAAGAATATCCAAGAAGTTACCGTTAGCGGTGGATATGCTAAAAAATCACGAAACGATGCATACAGCAGTAGTAAACTGAGTAAAAAAGATATTCAACACCTCCCTGCAAGGAAAAGTTCCATGATAGCATCTGTTTCAATCGCAAATCAGGTCGAAAAAGATCTGCGCATGGAATTCCAGATCGAGACACCATTTTCCGTTCCTTCGGACGATGCGGATCACAGAGTGGCAATTGCTACGTACCAAATGAAAGCAGATTACGAATACCATGCGGTTCCGAAACTGGATGAATCGGTTTACCTGGTGGCACAAATCTCCGGTTGGGAAAAATTGAACCTGTTGAATGGCGAATCGAACTTATACTTTGACGGAACTTATATCGGGAAAAGTTTTATCGACGTGAATTCTTCGAAAGATACCTTGAGCTTCTCTTTAGGAAAAGACAAGAAAATTGTCATCAACAGGAAACGCAGCGAGGAAATGAGTAAAACACGCTTACTTGGGAACCGCTACAAATATGAAGTGACCTGGGATTTCACTGTTAGAAATAACGGTGGTGCAGCGATTCCGATTATCGTAAAAGATCACTTTCCAATTTCTATCAATGATGACATCAAAGTGAAACAAGGAAGCTACCTTGGCGCGACTTTGAATGAAAAAACGGGAATCCTGACATGGAAATTCACCACAAACAAAGGGGAAACAAAACAATTCAAATTTGATTACCAAGTGGATTACGGGAAAAATCAACCTGTTTATTTGGAGTGACACATTCAGTAACCAGAACATTAAGAAATAGATCAATTATGAAACAAATAGTATTTATCCTACTCCTTCTACCCGCTTTCGGATGGAGTCAGAAGGAAACAAAGGCAGAAGCTTCCATCCAAAAAGTGACCGTTTTTAAGGAAGGCGCTCAAGTGGAACATTCCAAAGAATTGTCTTTGGGCACTGGGAAACAAGTCGTTGTTTTTCAAAAACTGACCGACTTCCTCGATCCGAGTTCCATTCAATTGAAATGCTCCGAATCAGCAACGATCTTAAGCGTCCGTACAAGGAAGAACTTCGACGATAAATCAATTGCTGAAACGGAACTGACTGAAAAAAACGACCGCAAAAAGGCTTTGGAAAAACAAGAACGAACCTTGCGGGATGAATACAAAGTATTGTTATTGGACGAACAGCTTTTATTGAAGAATAACAGTTTGAGCAGTCAGCAACAAGCTATGAAAATCGCCGAACTGAAAGAAGCATCTACTTTCTTCCACGCCAAGTTGTCTGAAATCAATACGCGCAAATCACAATTGGATTCGGAAATCGAGGCGGTGGTCCGCAAGATCAATACGATTGAACAGGAAATCAATACGCGAAAAGGCCTTCCGGTTATCAATTACACAGAAGTGGAAGTAGAATTGGATGTCTTAAAGTCAGGAAATGTTGATTTCGATTTCACGTACATCACCCACAAAGCTTCCTGGAAACCGTATTACGATATGCGAAGCAACGGGGTTGGGGCTCCCGTTTTATTGGAAGCAAAAGGATTGGTGACACAAAGCACCGGAATTGACTGGAAAAATGTGAAATTGATTCTTTCAACCAATGATCCCTACGACAATACCCAGGAACCTACAATCGATCCGTGGTATGTGAATTACTATACCCCGGCGCCAAGAAAACAGATTGTCGAGCGTTATGTTCCGGAATACAATTTCGACGGCGAAACCATTCACGGGGAAATCACAGATGCAACTTCAGGTGAACCACTTGCTTTTGCAAAGATTTCAATGAACAACAATCCGTTGAATTCATTCACGACTGATGCAGCGGGACATTTTTCATTCGCTGTTCCAAGAGGAGAACGCAGTTACACCATTTCCTATTTAGGATACCACTCACAATATGTCAACATCACCGCTCCTTACATCAAAACGCAACTTTATCCGGAAACAATCGCAATGGATGAACTGAAAGCATTAGATGATGCAGAGTATGCACCTTACATAATAAATGGAGCGGTCATCTCCCAAAATGTAAGTGGACTTATCTCCCAAACACCCGGTGTTAATTCCAATAACAGAAAATCCCGTTTAAAAGGATCAAGAGATTATAAATTGGAAGAATCGGAAATTTCTCATGATCTGGACGCTTCCGGAAGATATGACGTATCGATTGCCGAACAAGTAGAGAAAGACCTACGAATGGAATTCCAAATCGAAACACCGTTCTCCGTTCCGTCGGATGATGCGGATCACCGAGTGGCAATTGCAACTTATCAAATGAAAGCAGATTACGAATACCACGCGGTTCCGAAACTGGATGAATCGGTTTATTTAGTGGCGCAAATATCCGGTTGGGAAAAATTGAACCTGTTGAACGGTGAATCCAACCTGTATTTTGACGGAACTTACATTGGTAAGAGCTACATCGATGTAAATTCTTCAAAAGACACATTGAGCTTCTCTTTAGGAAAAGACAAGAAGATTGTAATCAACAGGAAACGCAGCGAGGAAATGAGTAAGACCCGTTTGCTTGGAAACCGCTACAAATATGAAGTGACTTGGGATTTCACCGTTAGAAACAACGGTGGTGCAGCCATTCCGATTATCGTAAAAGACCACTTCCCTATTTCTATCAATGACGACATCAAAGTGAAACAAGGAAGCTACCTTGGCGCGACTTTGGATGAAAAAACCGGGATCCTGACTTGGAAATTCACTACAAACAAAGGGGAAACAAAACAATTCAAATTTGATTACCAAGTGGACTACGGGAAAAATGAACCTGTTTATTTAGAATAATCTCAACGTGAGAACAACCTTCGTTCTTCGCAGTAAGAAAAAACAATTTAAACCGCAAAGAGAAGAAGATGCAAAGAATTAATTCAAACAAGACTTTCATAAAATTCAAAAGCATCCGTCAGTGACGGATGCTTTTACCTGATTATGAAGAAAAATTACTATTGCTTCACCAACCGTACCTAACCAACTTCTATAATAGAAAACAAAAAACCTCACGGCGTTTTGAGTTGTATAGTCAAACACAGTAAATGTGGCAATATTAAATATTGCTGTAACATGAAATAATACTCTATGGAACTTAGTAGTAAGTTGTAGTAGGGCGTTTTTTAGTGTTTCAGCTTCACGAATGTAAAAACTAACTTTTAATTTTCAAAATTAGTCTATTGAATAAATGGATTAAATGATAAGTGGTTAATTTTCAGTCTAAACGGCAATATTAATTACAGAAGGTCAAATTGTTTCCAAAAATCGGGATAACTTTTAGCTACCGATTCTGCGTTTGTAAGAATTGTTTCACCAACGGCAATGGTTCCGGCTATTCCTAAGCACATTGCAATGCGATGGTCATAGTGCGAATCAACCTCCGCACCTTCCAGTTTTCCCGTTCCATAAACCAACATGGAATCAGCCTCCAGGTCAATTCTCAATCCCATTTTAGCAAACTCAGCCTGAAGTGCAATTCCCCTGTTACTTTCCTTGTGAATAAGCCTGTTCGCACCTTGTATTTTAGAAATCCCGTTGCATTTGGCTGCCAAAACGACCAAAGCCGGAAATAGATCCGGGCAATCCGTTGCATCAAATTCAAATGGCCGGATCGCCGAACCATCTACCCCGATCCTTTGATCTTCAAATGTGACTTTACATCCCGCGTGCATCAAGGCTTCTAACAATGCTTTATCCGCCTGCAAGCTGCGCATACTCAATCCTGAAACAGAGATCGGATGACCTATCGCTGCAGCAACCAACCAATAACTTGCCGAGCTCCAATCAGACTCGATCTCGTATTCAGTTGCTTTATACGATTGATTCCCGGCAATTTCAAAGACATTTTTTTCGTTCCCAATAAGAACACCGAATTGCTTGAGTGTACTTATTGTCATTTGGATATATGGTCCTGATCTCATGTCGATAACAGTCAACGAGCTGGAATTCTTGCTTCGTGGCAATGCCATTAACAAACCCGAAATGAATTGGGAACTCAGTGAGCCGTCAACTTCCAGATCAGTTCCCACGAGCGGTCCTTTGACTTCAATCGGTAAATATCCTTGATTGGTTGAAATTTCACATCCGAATCGGGGTAAAATGGTATCGAAAAAATTCATAGGTCTCGAAAGCAGGCTCCCCCTTCCTGTCAAGGTGATTTTCCGATCAAAACCGGAAGCAACACAGGTAAGCAAACGCAGGCCTAAACCAGATTCACCCGCAGACAATTCCAGGTTTCCGGGAGGATCCGTAATTCCGGTAATTTCGATCCTGGAATCGGATATTGGTGTGACTTTCGCTCCCAGCTCAACAACTGCTTTCAGCATCGCTTGCTCATCATCGCTCTTTCCAACTCCGGACAAAACGGAAGTTCCATCAGCTAGAGCAGCACAAAGAATCGCTCTTTGGGAATCACTTTTGGATGCGGGAATCCGGATGGTTCCGGAAATCAAACCGGGTCGGATAACCTGTTTCATTGTTCTTCTTTATCTGCAGAATTATTCATGACCCGTACCTGGTGACGAATGGATTCCTGGTGAATCGCGTCCATCACCTGGCGCACGAAGCGATCACTCAATTTATATTCGGATGCTTTATTCAACCTGGCTGAAATCACTTTCTTCCAATGCTCAGGTTGTAGAATCGTAATGTTGTGTTCCTTTTTAAAAATCCCCAAATCCTCGCTCAACTGCATCCGCGCGGTCAGGATATCGAATAAACGGTCATCCAGATCGCCTATTTTTTCGCGGATCACAGAAATTTGCTCACTATCCAGTTTTTCAGAATTTTGAGAGCGCAAGACCAATGAATCCAATAAAATCCCCAGGTTTTGCGGAGTTAATTGTTGCGCAGCATCCGACCAGGCAGCATCCGGATTCCGATGGGTTTCAATCATCAATCCATCAAAATTCAAGTCCATTGCCTTCTGGGAAACCTCTAATAATAAATTGCGATTCCCTGTAATATGGCTTGGATCATTGATAATTGGCAAATCAGGAAGTCGTTCATGAAGTGCTATTGGAATTTCCCAGTTAGGAACATTCCTGTATTTCGCATGTTTATAAACTGAGAAACCACGATGAATGGCTCCCAATTCTGTAATTCCCGATTTTTCCAAACGTTCAAAAGCACCAATCCACAATTCCAAATCCGGATTAACCGGGTTCTTCACCAAAACCGGAATTTTCATTCCTTTCAATGAATCGGCGATTTCCTGGACTGCAAAAGGATTAACGGTTGTGCGGGCTCCAATCCAAAGCACATCCACTCCTGCTTTCAGTGCCTGTTCCACATGTTTGGCATTGGCAACCTCAGTTGTCGTAGGAACACCCAATTCCTTTCCTGCGTTCACCAACCAACTTAATCCAACTTCGCCGACACCTTCAAATGAATCCGGTCTCGTACGAGGTTTCCAGATTCCGGCCCGTAAGATGTCTATTTGACAAAATTCCTGGATCTGAAGTGCTGTTTCCATCACTTGTTCTTCTGTTTCAGCACTACAAGGTCCTGCTATGAGAATGGGTCTCTTTCCTCCTTTTTGAATGATGCTACTCATGATAGAACCAAATTACTTTTTTTAATTCAGATTAAAACAAAAATCCCGCTCCAAAACGAAGCGGGATTGAGATATATTAACATCTATTGCCTCGAACTCAATGAGCTTCGGGACACCAATAAAAATTCAAACAAAATGCTGTGTTTTTCATCTTCGGGGACAAAACTAATGTTATTTATTAAACACTAATGAATTGAATAAAATATTTTTTTCACATTTTTATTGGATTTTTCATTTATGCATGTAAATTTGTACCATGATTTTTCAACAAACAATGAAATTTTGGTGGTGCGGGTTAACTGAAACAGTGACTCACGCATAATTCATTATATCTATTTTTTTGAACGGCTTGTCACTTTTGGCAAGCCGTTTTTTTATTCCCGAAAATCTCATCTCATGCATATTTACACACAAGATTACACTTTCAACGCTGACAATTTTACTCCGGTAGGCCTCTATCTGTCTTTCAGAAACCGTTTCCGCTCACCCTGCTTATTGGAATGCAACGATTACAGCGACCGGACATCGAGCAAATCGTATATCGGATTGAATCCGTTGATTGATATCCGGGTTTTTCGAACAACGATTCAAATACAGGAATCGGATACCATTCATCTGGTTCCCATTGCTAATCCACAGAAAATAACCCGGCAAATTCAAGGATTGCTGGCCAAGTACTCATTCAAAAATGAGTTTGAAGACAATGGTTTTCTGAGCTATTTCAGTTTCGAATTTGCACATTTTGAAGAGAATATCACCACCTCACAATCCCAATTGAATCTTCCTTTGGCTCGTTTCACCCTTTTTGAATACCTGATCATACTGGATCATTTCCACGACCAGGGGCGTATTTTGTCGAACACTTGCAAACCCGGTAAAAAAAGTGATTCCGAGTTCCTGGAGTTACTTCAATTCAACAAGGCTTCCGAATTGCCATTTGAAGTATCCAATGCTGAACAAGCCCTGGTTTCCGAAGTCGATTTCCTGGAATTGGTTCAACAGGCAAAAAAACATATTTACCTGGGCGATGTATTCCAATTAGTTGTATCCAGGCCCTTTGAGCAAGAATTTTTCGGGGATGATTTTCAGGTTTACAGGCAGCTAAGAAGACTCAATCCGTCACCCTATCTTTTTTACCTGGATATGGAATCTTACCGCTTGTTCGGTTCTTCACCCGAAACACAGATTCAACTGAAGAATGGAATTGCGGAAATCCACCCGATTGCCGGAACCGTTCGGAAAACAGGTGACCGGGCTACTGACGCCCAGCTTGTTCAACAATTAATCCTGGATGAAAAAGAAAATGCGGAACATACCATGTTGGTTGATCTGGCCCGAAATGATTTGAGCAAATTCTGCCATTCGGTAAAGATTGAATCCTTTAAGGAAGTGCAATATTTCTCACACGTGATTCACCTGGTTTCGAAAGTAAGGGCACAAAGCGAAGAAAATCCGCTTTCATTATTCAGCGGAACTTTCCCCGCGGGAACTCTTTCAGGAACCCCCAAACCAAAAGCCTTGCAGCTTCTCAATTTGTATGAGAAAAAGGAACGTGGTTTTTACGGAGGAGCTGTCGGATTCATTCATACCAATGGAAATATGAACCTGGCAATCATAATCCGGAGTGCATTGAGTTCCAACAACAAGCTTTGCTATCAAGCCGGAGCGGGAATCGTCTTGGATTCCATTCCCGAAAACGAACTAATGGAAGTAACAAATAAACTCGGGGCAATCCGTTCGGCGATCCAATGTGCCTCAAAACCAAATTCACTATGAAAATTGCAGTCATTGACAACTTTGATTCCTTTGTATTTAACCTCATCCGCTATATCAGGGAAGAAAAGCACGAGGTTTTTGTTCAGCGGAATAATCAAATCGATTTTAAGATTTTGGAATCCGCTGATGCGATTTTGCTTTCTCCGGGTCCGGGAATTCCTGCAGAAGCAGGTAGGCTTTTAGAAATTATCCAACAATTTCACGGAAGAAAACCCATTTTAGGCGTTTGCCTCGGACACCAGGCAATTGCAGAGCATTTCGGAGATGTGCTCATTCCTTGTCCTGAACCGATACACGGAAAATCTTCCCGGATAACCATTTTCGGGGAATGCGGTATTTTTCAGGATCTTCCAAAAGAACTGGAAGTTGGAAGATATCACAGTTGGCAAACCGAAATTTCCCCATCAAGTGAATTGGAAATTACTGCTACAACTCCAGATGCGGTTGTCATGGCAATCCAACACAAAAAACATCCGACCATCGGAGTGCAATTTCATCCCGAATCGATCCTGACTCCACTTGGACGGAAAATGATTCAAAACTGGTTAAAAACAAGCATATGAATTACCTGAAAAAACTAATTGATAATAACATATTAAGCCGCGAAGAAGCAAGATCATGCATGATCCGAATCGGAAGAAATGAAATTCCCGAAACACAAGTTGTTGCGATCATAACAAGCATTCAATTACGCGGATTACAACTTCCCGAATTGGAAGGATTTCGGGATGCCCTCCTGGAATTGGCGAAACCTGTCACTCTTGAGACAGAGCACAGCATTGATTGTTGTGGAACCGGTGGAGACGGAAAAAACACCTTCAATATTTCCACCTTGGCTTCATTTATCCTCGCTTCCATGGGATACAAAGTAATTAAGCACGGAAATTACGGAGTCAGTTCGCTCTGCGGATCTTCCACAGTCCTGGAATACCTGGGATACGAATTCTCCTCGGACTCAATGGAATTACAAAACCAATTGGATCGGAACAATATTTGTTTCCTTCACGCTCCCATATTCCATCATGCATTATTGCAGTTGGCTCCTTTGCGGAAATCTTTGGGGATTACAACACTTTTCAATAGTCTCGGACCTTTGGTGAACCCACATGATTCTACGCATCAATTGACCGGAACTCATTCCCTGGAACTTGCAAAACAATACCAGCATATTCTGAAATCAAAACGAACAAATTTCACGGTTCTCCATGGGCTTTCCGGGTATGACGAACTCACTTTTATTGGCGGAACCCGGATTCTCAAAGCAACAAGTGATGAACTCATCCAAGATGCTCCGAATCGATTCCAGATCAGACCCGAAGAGATTTCGGGAGGAAATTCGGTTTCGGAATCTGCGCACATTTTCACTTCCATTTTACGAGGAGAAGGAACGAAAAGTCAGAATACGGTACTCGCAGGAAATGTTGCTTTGGCACTCCAAACCATGGATCCTGAATTACCCTTCGATTCTGCATTTGAAAAAGCAAACGAACACATCCAAAGCGGAAAGTCCTTTTACACATTCAAAAAAGTCTGTTTATGATACCTGTTTTAGACAAAATCGTTGCCAACAAACGCCACGAAATCCAACAATTAAAGCAACAAATCGGGTTGTCTGATTATATTCAAAGTCCACACTTTAGCCGATCGGTCTTTTCTATCAGGGAACGGATTCAAAATCACTTTGGGATCATTGCAGAAATCAAGCGAAAATCTCCAAGTGCCGGCGAGATCAATCCCGGTCTGAATGTTCTTTCCCAAGCTCAAATCTATGAGAGTCAAGGTGCTACCGGAATATCTGTTTTAACCGATCATTCCTATTTCGGCGGTTCGATTGAAGACCTGGAACAAATCCGTTCCCAAACCCATTTACCCTTACTTCGGAAAGAGTTCATTGTGGACGAATACCAATTGTTCGAAAGTAAAGCAGCCGGTGCGGATTCTATTTTACTGATCGCTTCAATCCTGGAAAAAGAAGAAGCCCATGATTTGACCATTGTTGCGAAAAGCCTGGGCTTGGAAGTGATCTTTGAAATTCACTCTTTTGAAGAATTGGATAAACTCAATGACGAAATTGACATCCTGATGGTAAACAACCGGAATCTGAAAACCCAGGAAACCACTTTGGAACATTCCTTCAGATTGGCATCCTACTTACCTAGAAATACGGTGAGCATTTCAGCTTCCGGGATTTCAACTCCGGATGAGTTGAAGGAATTGAATGCCCTTGGATTCAACGGAGCATTAATCGGCGAAAGTTTGTTGAAAGGAAAATTCAAATTCGAAGAATCTTTCAAAATGATCGCCTTATGAAGATCAAAATTTGCGGATGCAGCATCGAACAGTTTTATCCCGGGTTGTTTGATCTGGATGGAGTCGATTATTACGGGTTCATCTTTTATCCCGATTCTCCTCGCTTTGTCACACGAACCCCGGTGATTTCAGGAAAGAAAGTCGGAGTTTTTGTGAATGCACCTTTGGAGTTTATCCTCCAAAAAGTCAAGGAAGAAGGATTGGATGTCGTTCAATTTCACGGAACAGAATCGCCTGCAGATATACGGAAAGTAAAATTGAATGTACTGAAATGGAAAGCTTTCGGGATTCAAAATCCAGGTGACTTCAAGCAATGCAAAGCCTATGAAGGAATTGTAGACGCCTTCCTTTTTGACACCAAAAGTCCACGGTTCGGAGGAACAGGAAAGGCATTTAATTGGGAATTGCTCGACGAATACCATGGAGAAACACCCTTTTTACTTAGTGGTGGAATTTCGCCAAAGCATGCGGAACGGTTAAGGAAACTGAATCACCCGAAACTCATTGGAATTGATTTGAACAGTCGATTTGAGATTGCTCCAAAACAAAAAAACGTCCCTTTGATTGAATCATTCATTAAACAATTGAAACCATGAAAATTGCTAAAACCGTCCATCCGGACGAATTCGGGTTCTATGGAGAATTCGGTGGTGCTTACATTCCCGAATTACTTCGACCGGCAGTGGAAGAATTAGAAACTGCTTTCAGAAATTACTGTTTCACCAATTCATTCAGATTGGAATACCTGGATTTGTTGAAGAATTATGTGGGAAGACCGACACCTTTGTATTTCGCTAAGAATTACTCTCAGAAATACGGTGCGAAAATTTATTTCAAACGGGAAGACCTCTGTCATACCGGAGCGCACAAAATCAATAATACGATAGGTCAAATCTTACTCGCCAAATATATGGGAAAGACCGAGATCATCGCTGAAACCGGAGCCGGGCAACACGGCGTCGCAACCGCAACCGTTTGTGCGTTAATGGGATTGAACTGCATAGTCTATATGGGCGAAAAGGATATGGAACGCCAAGCTCCGAATGTGCAGCGAATGAAAATGCTGGGAGCAGAAGTGCGTTCGGCAACTTGCGGCAGTAAAACATTAAAAGACGCAACCAATGAAGCAATCCGTCACTGGATCAATTTTCCGGATTCTTACTATCTGATCGGTTCAGTTGTCGGACCTCATCCCTATCCCGAAATGGTCGCTTACTTTCAATCCATCATATCGGAAGAAATAACGGAACAATTGCGGGAAATCGAATCAGCATCACCGACCAAAATAATTGCTTGTGTAGGAGGCGGAAGTAATGCTGCCGGAGCCTTTTATCATTTTTATTCCAATCCTGAAGTCGAGTTGATTGCTGTTGAAGCAGCAGGAGAAGGATTGAAGTCAGGGAAAAGCGCCGCAACATCGGTTTTGGGTTCTCCCGGAGTTTTACATGGAAGTTTGACCCTGTTGATGCAAGATTCTTTTGGCCAGGTTACGGAACCACACAGTATTTCCGCAGGATTGGATTATCCGGGTATCGGGCCGCTACATGCCTACACCATTTCTTCCGGAAGAACCAAATCAGTCGTTGTCAGTGATTCGGAGGCATTACATGCTGCATTGGAATGCAGCCGATTGGAAGGAATCATTCCCGCACTTGAAAGCGCACATGCCATTGCAGCGCTTAAAAAATTAGGATTCACCTCAGAAGAAATAATCATCATCAATCTTTCCGGAAGAGGTGACAAAGACATTAATACGTATCAAAAAGCATTTCAAGATCTATGAATCCATTCAAAAAAAACGAGAAATCCCTCAGCCTGTTCGTTACAGCCGGTTATCCCGAAAAAGAGAGTTTAACACAACAGATCCTCGATCTGCAAGAACGGGGAATTGATTTCATCGAAATTGGAATTCCATTCTCAGACCCATTGGCAGATGGACCGGTGATTCAGGAAACCAGTTCGATTGCATTGAAAAACGGAATGAATTTAAACCTTCTGTTTGAACAGCTCACAGCAATCAGGGATCAGGTCAAAATTCCATTGGTTCTTATGGGCTACCTGAATCCCATTCTTCAATTTGGATTGGACTCCTTTTTGGAACAATGTGAATCAGTCGGGATTTCAGGATTGATCATTCCGGATCTTTCTTTCGAATTGGTTCAACATAAATACAAACGCACTTTTGATTCTCATCGGGTTCCACTGATTTACCTGGTCACACCTTCCTCTACCAATGCACGGATCACCCAAATAGTACAAGCAAGCCGGTCGTCTTTCATTTATCTTGTCGGACAAAATAAAATTACCGGTTCTTCCTATTCCTTATCGGCAAATGCAAAACGTTATTCGGAAGTGAAATCACTTTGTGGAGAAGTTCCTTTATTCCTTGGTTTTGGAATTTCAAGTTCCGCTCAAAAGAAGGAAGCTTTCAACTACCTGGATGGTGTAATCGTCGGATCTGCCTATCTGCAAGCACTTTCCATTGGAAAAGAAGAAGAATTTATTGAAAACCTGGTCAGTTAACAACTCTGTAACGAATGAAGCGTTAATTTTGCGCGTATGAAAGCGGATACAAAATCGTACGACTCAACCAAAACCGCCTATCCGATTCTTTTTGCAATTGCTTTCGGGCATTTACTGAACGATTTGATCCAGGGAGTCTTACAACCTTTATTCCCTTTAATCAAGGAAACCCAGCATCTGGATTACGGACAAGTTGGATTCATCATGTTTGCATTCCAGATCACTTCTTCGCTTTTTCAACCTATTGTAGGCTCCATTACAGACAGATACCCACAACCTTATTCCTTCAGTTTCGGAATGTTGTTTGCCATCGTCGGAATCATTGTTTTGTCTTACTCCGAGAATTTCACCATGACCCTGGCTGCTGCCTGCTGCATCGGATTGGCATCATCCGTATTTCATCCGGAAGCCTCACGCGTTGCCTATTCAGCTTCAGGAGGGAAACGGAGTCTCGCCCAAGCTATTTTTCAATTAGGTGGAAACGGTGGTACGGCGCTCGGTCCTGTCCTGGTCGCCTTGTGCGTTCTTCCTTTCGGACAAAAATATACCTTGTTGTTTGTTATTGCAGGAGTAGCCGGATTTGGAATTCTGCTTTTTGTCAGTCGCTGGTACAAAGGTTATTTGCAAGAACATCTGAAAAACACAAAAGCACGAATTATTACCCACCAGCTTTCCAAACAACGGGTCTACATTTCGGTTGTAATCCTGCTGATATTGCTTTTTTCAAAATATTTCTACACGGCCAGCATTTCAAGCTACCTGATTTTTTATGCTAAGGAGCGTTTTAACCTCGTGGGAAGCCAGGGACAACTGTTATTAGCTGTTTATCTTTTCGCAATCACTCTTGGTACTGTAATCGGCGGATTGGCAGGTGACAAATACGGACGTAGGAATATCATTTGGTTTTCCATTTTGGGAGCCGCACCCTTTACCCTGCTTCTACCTTATATGAATCTTACCGGAACGATTGTCTGCCTGGCTTGTGCCGGTTTCATTCTCGCTTCCGCTTTTCCTTCTATTCTCGTTTATGCGCAGGAGTTACTTCCGGGAAGAATCGGGATGATCTCCGGAATGTTTTACGGTTTTGCCTTCGGAATGGGTGGAATCGGGGCAGCTTTCCTCGGAGATTTGATTGATAAACGTGGAATTATCGAAGTCTATCACATCTGTTCCTTCCTACCCTTGATAGGAATCATAGCCGTTTTCCTACCTTCATTCCGCGTAAGAAAACAGGCTTAAGCTTTTTTAGGCGGTGCCTGGTAAAACTCTTTCAGGTAAGCCGGCTCAAAATACGCCACATCCTCAAATTCCTGCTTTAAAAACTTATGATATGCAATCGAAATCTGCCCTTTTGCCGAAGGATCCAGGTTTAAATCAAACTCAACGTTTCTGTCGCCCCAAAGTTCTTCCATCTTTTGAGCACCATCTCCAAAACAGACAAAAGGTTCAAAATCCGAATAGGAATTCTCATCCAGCACATCTGCACTCACCGGTTTCAGAATATCCGAATCGAAATTGGTGATCAATGAAAAAACTTCCATTCTTCGCGCATCAATCATCGGACAAAGATTGGATGCAGGATATACAATTCGTGCTACTTCAGCCATGGCTTGAAGTGTATCTACGGAAATAAGCGGAATCTTTAAAGCATAACACAAGCCTTTTGCAGTGGAAACTCCAATCCGCAGACCGGTATACGAACCTGGTCCGGCAGAAATGGAAACTGCAGACAAATCCTGTGCTGTAATACCTTGTAAATCGAATGTTTTTTGAATAAGGACCGTGAGTTGTTCCCCATGGGAATATCCTTCATCCTTAAATTCTTGAATTTGGACCATTTCCCCATTCAAGGACAATGCAACGGAACATACTTTCGTCGCAGTTTCAATATGTAAAATCAATGTCATGCTACCTGGTTGGGATTCGTCTTTAAGGAAGAACTTCCAATTTGAAACCGATTCCATGAATATTTGAAATCGAAATTTTGTCATCCATGGAAAAATATTTTCTCAACTTGGTGATAAAAACATCCATACTCCTACCTGCAAAATAATCATCCTGCCCCCAAACTGCGGTCAGGATATTTTCCCGGGGAACAACTGCATTTTTGAACTTACAGAGGATTTTCAGCACCATTGCTTCCTTTTTGGTTAATGTTTTTTCAAACTCCGGATGCTTTAATGTAAAATTCTCCGTATCGAAAACGTACGAACCGATCTGAACCGTTTTTTCTTCCGGGTCGTCTTTGATATTGACCCTTTTCAGAAGTGCTTTGACCCTTACCGAAAGCTCATCAAAAGAAAAAGGCTTTGTCAGGTAATCATCTCCACCGGCATTGAATCCCGCAATCTTATCTTCAGTCATTGCTTTTGCGGTGAGGAAAATGATTGGAATATCCTGGTTCATTGTACGAATTTCGCGTGCCAATGTAAACCCATCTTTTTTGGGCATCATCACATCAAAAATGCATAAATGAAACTCATCTTCAGAAAAACGCATATGACCGTCCATTCCGTTTGTACACAGTACAACCTGATAACCTTCTGATTTCAACTGATCGGAGATAACAAATCCCAAATTGGCGTCGTCTTCAACCAATAATATTCTAGCCTTTGGTTTCATTCTAAAATGATTGTTTTTGTGAAGATAACAAGAAATAGTTTCGGGATAATTGATCTCTATGAAAATAGATGAACCGAACTAAAAAAGATAAGAGCTCAAGACGGGCGTCTCAAGCTCTTATCACACTAATCAACCTAACCTACTACTACTGCCACAAAGATAAGCCATAATTACATTGGTTTCGCACTTTTGGGAGAGACTTACAAAAAAGAACAAATAAAGGATTTAAAGAATGGTTTAAACGAAAGTATAACGCTTACGTTAAATAATTCACTGATCAGTCAATTACATCTAAAATTGAACAGATTAGGTACTAATCAAGTCAGTTAAAATAAAGCATAAGCAAGTACCTTGCCGAATTAAGATTCCAAGAAAGGGTGTTTTTTTTGCACAAAAAAGAATGGCTTTTCAATGTTGAGTGGATGAAATGATTGATGAACGGATTTTTTAACAATTTAATCTAAAACACTAAGTACAAGCCACATTTTCAACTACCTCGTTTTAGTGAACCGAATATAATTCAGGAATCTCAGACCCTACTCAAAATACTTTCTTACCTTTGAAAGTATCTAGAAACTGATTAAGAATGGATAAAATTTTAATAGTTGATGATGAAGAGGATATCCGGGAAATTCTTGGGTACAATCTGAAGAAGGAAGGATTCAAAGTCTTTCTTGCCGAAAACGGTCAATCAGGCATTAGCATATGTAAAGAGGAGAAACCCGATTTGGTGATTCTCGATGTGATGATGCCGGGAATGGATGGAATCGAAGTCTGTGACCAAATTCGAAATACAAAAGGGTTAGAAAATGTACTGATCTGTTTTTTGACAGCCCGCAACGAAGACTATAGTCAAATTGCAGGTTTGGATGCGGGAGCGGATGACTACATCTCAAAACCAATCAAGCCACGCGTTCTTATCAGTCGCGTTCACGCACTTTTGCGAAGAAAGGAATCTGTTCAGGCAAAACCTTCGGGCACGCCTGACCTGGTCATTAACCGCGAGAAATACCTGGTCATTAAAAATGGGGAAACACTTCACCTTCCTAAAAAAGAATTTGAATTACTCTCCCTTTTGGCTTCGCGACCGGAAGTTGTCTTTGAACGCGATGTAATCCTGGAACGTGTCTGGGGAACCGATATCGTTGTAGGTGACAGGACGATCGATGTCCATGTCAGAAAACTGCGCGAAAAAATCGGTGACGATTATATACAAACTGTTAAAGGGATTGGATATAAATTCAAAAATATTTGACCTTCGATTAAGTTCTTTAAGGTTGAGATCTAAAAAAAGAGCCGTGATATATCACGGCTCTTTTTTAATCTTTGACTTTTTTAATCCCTTTGAATTTATGGAATTCATCAAATATCCAATAAACGTTTAAGGCCAAATTACTTTCCCAATTCTGTTTTTTATATTCAACAAGATCATATTTCGGTTGAACTTGCCATAAC
This sequence comes from uncultured Fluviicola sp., assembly GCA_965650135.1. Classification (GTDB taxonomy): domain Bacteria; phylum Bacteroidota; class Bacteroidia; order Flavobacteriales_D; family Crocinitomicaceae; genus Fluviicola. Next base: position 91,636 of record CBFGNC010000008.1, on the reverse strand, counting down.
AATCCTATTTCCACTTTCATTGGATAGGTGTCTTGACAAATTTTCTTTCCAAACAAGCACACCAAGCGATTTTGATCGATAATTTTATTATTGGAAACATTCTTTCCCAAACTGATAAATGCTTCATCCCAAATTGCGATATAAGATGATCCTGATTTATTCACAGGAATATTTGCTCTTACCAAATAGCGCAGCCTGGACTTTCTTGCATTCGAATAAAATTCTCCGCCTTTGCTAAATACGTCCCTAATTCCGCCTATTGCAGTGTCTTTCGCGCCTAAATACCTAAACTCGTAACGGTAACGTTGTTGAAATTCAATACGCCCCAGTTTTTGATATAATGTTGCTTGAAGGGTTGTTCGAAACTCATGATAATATTTCTGCACACCTTCGCTTCTTGGTGTCCATGATCCCCAATGACCCAATGGAGAAATTGAGAAACGCAATTTCCCGGGAATAGGAAAGTAATGTATCCATGGACGCACCACATTCGTTGACATATCTTTAAACAAATTCAAATGTTGACCATTCACAATATTGTTTGCATCACTACCTCTTCTGTATTGATAATCCACTTGGTACTGCCAAGTCATCTGGTCAGCCTTATTTCTTTTTATCGTACCGTTAAAATTCCCCTCAAACCAAAATGATTTGCGCTGAATATATGTCCTACTGTCCGTTGTTTGTGCTTGGGTAATTTGTGGTAAAGTACAAACGACCGTCAAAGAAGAGATAATTAATTGTTTCATTTTTAAATTTTTGCTCCTGGATTAACAAGAATCATTTTCTGAGGGCAAAACTAATGGCTTCACATTGAATTAATATCCAACAAATGATAGTTTAATTTTTTGATAACATTTTTAATATTCCCATAACATGAAGGTTCTTTTTGAGCGTTTTTTCGAGCATTATTATCCGTTTCACCCCCATTTATTTTCCTCCAAAAAACCATTTCTTAATATTTACTTAACATTGGGGCTGTTTTAAATATCTCAAACACTGATACTTTGGGCTATCAGGCATTACAAATACATTGAAATCTTTCAACTTTACCATTTCGTTAACATTTGCTTTCCGGGAAACATCCTCAACAAAGTAGAATTACATTTGCGCAACAATATTAAGTTTAGTAAAATGGCATCAGGATTTTTAAAATTTTTCTTACCAAAAGACAAAGTGTTTTATTCCCTATTTGAAGAAGCTTCTCAGAATTTGGAAGCAATCGCCGGGAAGTTGGTATTATGTGTAAACGAATCTGATTACAATAAGAGAGCATCCATCATTAAGGAAATGGAAGATCTGGAGCATCAAAATGATGATCTGACACATAAAATCTTTGTTGAATTAGGTAGAAATTTCATTACTCCTTTTGATCGCGAAGATATTCACTCCTTAGCAACTTCGTTAGATGATATTGCGGATTACATTTATGCTTCTGCAAAGAAAATCAACTTCTACAAAGTGGACCCGAACGATTCCGGAATCTTGAAAATGGCAGATGCGATTCACGATGCGGTTTTGGCAGTGAACGCGGCAGTTAAAGAGCTTCGAAATTTGAAAAACACTCAAAAAATCGTTGAATGTGTCATCAAAATCAATTATGTTGAAAACCAGGCAGATGATATTTTTGACTTGAGTATTGAAAAGTTATTTGATTCGGATATTGATGCAAAAGATTTGATCAAGAAACGTGAAATCTATCAAATCATGGAGGTTGCAACGGATAAATGTGAAGACGCAGGAAATGTCATCGAATCCATCGTTGTAAAATACGCTTAATACTAATTGGTAAACCAACTAAAGATATGTTTACACTATTAATTGTCATCATTGTCATTGCCTTATTATTTGATTTGGTAAATGGATTTCATGATGCTGCAAATTCAATCGCCACGGTTGTTTCCACCAAAGTACTTACTCCATTTCAAGCTGTTGTCTGGGCAGCTCTTTTTAACGTTGTCGCTTTCTGGGTATTCGATATGAGTGTCGGAAATACGGTAGCAAAAACAGTCGACAATAGCGCTATTGATTTATATGTGATCCTAGCCGGATTAATCGCAGCAATGATTTGGAATCTGTTAACCTGGTGGCTGGGGATTCCATCCTCTTCATCCCACACTTTGATCGGGGGATTTGCCGGTGCTGCTGTCGCTCATGCCGGATTTGATGTGATCGCTTCCGCAGAGATCATTAAAGTCACTTTATTCATTTTCCTTGCACCATTTATCGGTGGTATCATTGCCTTCGTAATCGCCATGATTACAGTAAGCAGGAGTTTCGCTAAAAAGATGATCTCCATCTTGATTCTTTCCACCGTGACTTTTTTCATCATGGATTACATGGTGGAATACCTGGATGTCAAACCGGTTATGATGTATATTGTCATGGGAATGATCCTCCTGTTTATCCTCACGTATACCTGGTACCAGATTGTTCATGGAAAACGTCAAACTGCCATGAAAGAATCAAACATGTACAAGAAATTACAATTACTTTCATCCGCTGCCTTTTCACTAGGACATGGTGGCGCAGACTCTCAAAAAGTAATGGGTATTATTTGTGCAGCATTGATGGTATTCGCAAATTCGCAACGCAATGAACAAGGACAAATTACAGGAGAGATTCCTAAAATGTTCCAGATTTCAGAAGTATTCCAAATTGAGTTCGAGGATGCAGATGGAAAAAAGGCGAAGTTCAAACCAGAATACACAAAGGATATTGATTCCTTGAAGATCGAAAAGGAAGATCACATTTTGATTTACACGAAGGGTGAGGATATTTACGATGCAAAAACGCACGATATCATCTTCAAAGGAAAACAGTTGAATAAAGAATACATGGAAGCAAGTATCTTTAATGACTACGTGAACAAAGAAGGAGAAATTCGCAAAGGACACAAAATCAAGGCGAAAGTGAATTCCGAAACAATGCCGGGCTGGATTGCCTTTTCCTGTTACCTGATGATCGGTTTAGGTACTATGATGGGAGGATGGAAAATTGTGAAAACCATGGGAACAAAAATCACCAAAGTAACTCCACTGGAAGGTGTTTGTGCTGAAACAGCAGGTGCTTTGACTTTGTTTACCGTATCTAACTTAGGTATTCCGGTTTCAACAACACATACCATTACCGGATCCATCATTGGTGTTGGAGCGACAAAACGTTTGAGTGCTGTTCGCTGGGGTGTGACAATCAACTTGCTTTGGGCGTGGATCCTGACCATTCCGGTTTCAGGTTTATTGGCCGCAGGAATTTATTATATCACAAAGTTGTTTCATTAAACATCAGATAATTTATGAAAGAAAACTCTCATCCTTGTGATGGGAGTTTTTTTTGTAACTAGTTTTATGAATTCACGTTTACAAAAGCAAAATTTACTCCTATGAAAATTTCCCTGATTTCTATTTCTATCCTTGCCGCGATCGCATTCTTTTCTTTTTCAAAACCCGGAAAACCTGTTTTGGATTTGGCCGGGTTAAAAAATGCAACAAAAGTCGGGTTTTCTTATATCCCTCCCGGAAAAACAGTCATGGGAACCGATACGATCTCTTGTGATGGTTTTTTCATATCGAAAAAGGAAGTTTCCAATTTCTATTATCAGGAATATTTAGATGATTTGAAAAAGGCAGGGAAAATGGAGGAATATCGATTGGCACTGGTTGATTCCGCAAAATGGAATTCAGCTTACTTTAAGGGAGATAAATACGTCCAGCACTATTTTAGCCATAAAGCATACAAATATTATCCTGTGGTAAATCTAACACGTCAACAAGCAGAAAAATATTGTGAATGGTTGACGCAGGTTTGGCGTAAATACACCCAAAACCAAAGCCTCGTCTTTCGTTTGCCCAAAAGAGCCGAATTTCTTCGTGCAGCGAATGGAACCAGTTTGTGCAGACCTTATGCGTGGAATTCTCCTTACATAAGATCTCAAAATGGGAAAATGATGGCTAATTTCTTACAAATTGATGGCGGAGCTATCACCCGAGATACCATTACGGGGAAATTCAAAGTAACAGGTACCTATTTCGATCTCCTTGGAAACGGAGCAGAATATGCAGATGTAACCGCGCCGGTTGAATCCTACTTTCCGAATGAATTCGGGATCTATAATTTAAATGGGAATGTTTCCGAAATGGTTTTCGAGCAAAATATAGCTGTTGGTGGTGATTGGCATTCTCCGGGATATGATATCCGCAATGAGAGCACCAAGAAATTTACAGAAGCAAATCCGATGGTCGGTTTCAGACCGGTTATGACCTTTCTGGAAAGTTCAAACAGTGAAAAAGGTTCCAAGGGTTCCAAGTAAGAAGTTTAAGTAAATCTATTTTGAACTTTTGATCCCGATAGTTATCAGGATTTGAACTTTTGAACTTTTTGAACCTTCATTTTGAACTATATTTGTAAAAACACAAGAACAATGACACTCAAAGAAACCATTTCAGCGGTTGAAACTTTTCACAATGCGTTCAACATCCAGAATAATTACGAACCGACAGCACAATTGTCCGAAGCCGATATCACTCTTCGTTACAACTTGATGAAAGAAGAAAACGAAGAGTACCTGGAAGCTGCAAAAAATGGGGATCTGGTAGAAATCGCCGATGCTTTGGGCGATCAATTGTACATCTTGTGCGGAACAATACTAAAACACGGGTTACAAGACAAAATTGCAGAAGTTTTTGAGGAGATTCAACGCTCAAATATGAGTAAACTGGATGCGAATGGCTCACCTATTTACCGTGAAGATGGAAAAGTCCTGAAATCCGAATTGTATTTCAAACCGAACATCTTAGCTGTTTTGGACAAATAGGATGCAGCGTTTCAATATTCGTGTTTACGGGATTTGCATCAATGAAAGACAGGAAATTCTGCTTTCAGATGAGTCACATCGGGATTGGAATTTCACGAAATTTCCGGGAGGTGGATTGGAATTTGGAGAAGGAATGACTGATTGCCTGAAACGCGAATTTCAGGAGGAATTCAACCTGGAAATTCAAATTGGTGAATTGTTTTACCTGACCGATTTTTTTCAGGTTTCGGCATTCTCCGAAAACGATCAGGTTGTCTCTATTTATTATTTGATCCAAGCAGACCTGGAAGCTTTGGATCAACTTGTGAATGATCAGGCAGGCGAAGAAAAACTGCATTGGATAAAGCTTTCTGAATTAACAGCCGAGCTGATCACTTTTCCAATTGATAAGATTGTAGCACAAAAACTATTGACTCTTCATAAATGACTTGGTGAGGAGTTGCAAACCTGGCAATTACTCGTTGAATTGAAGAATCTTTAGAAGAAAACCATTTAAATAAATTAATTTTATCCGATTTTTGATCATATAAATTTCTTTTTAGAAAACAGGTTTGCAGCGTAAACAATAAAATAATCGGATTGTTTGCAGTGATTGAGGTAGTGAGGAAGCGTTAAACTAAGAGAATGAACAAAAAAATACTAGTTGTTTTCGGTACAAGACCCGAAGCTATAAAAATGGCTCCATTGATTAAAGAACTTCAATCATATAGGGATCATTTTGAGGTGCGCATTTGTGTTACGGCACAACATCGTGAAATGCTCGACCAAGTCATGCTCTTTTTTAATTTAACTCCCGATTATGACTTGGATCTGATGAAACCGAATCAGAATTTGTTCCAACTGACTGCCGATATCGTCAGCGAATTAAAAGCTGTTTTTGATTCCTACGAACCGGACTTTACATTCGTCCATGGTGACACCACCACCACTTTCAGCGCAAGTTTAGCTGCATTTTATTCAGGATCGCGTGTTTTCCACGTGGAGGCCGGTTTACGGACCAATGATAAGCACTCTCCTTTTCCGGAGGAAATGAACCGTCAATTAACAACCCGGTTGACGGATCTTCATTTTGCTCCAACTGAAGAAGCAAAACAGAATCTCCTGAAGGAGAATGTGCCGGAAAAATCGATCTTTGTAACTGGAAATACAGTAATTGATGCGCTTTTGCAGAGTGTGGAAAAAGTGAAATCAAATCCGAGTAAACTAATCATTGATCTTTCAGGCAAATTGGGGAATAAAGACGTGATTCTGGTAACCGGGCACCGGAGGGAAAACCATGGTGAGGGATTCATGAATATTTGTCAGGCTTTGAAGGAAATTGCGGAAAGTTATCCGGATCTTTGGATTGTTTATCCTGTACATCTAAATCCAAACGTACAGCAACCCGTTTACAGCTTACTGGGTACTACTGAGAATATTTTATTGATAGACCCATTGGATTATCCTGATTTTATCTGGATGATGGACCGATCAAAACTAATTATTACAGACAGCGGTGGCGTACAGGAAGAAGCTCCAAGTCTCGGAAAACCCGTGCTTGTTATGCGGGATACAACGGAGAGACCTGAAGCTGTTGTTGCCGGAACGGTCAAATTGGTTGGGACGAACACAGATTCAATTGTTTCAGAAGTCAGAAACCTGCTTTCCAATAAGGATTATTATATGAAAATGAGTCAGTCACATAATCCGTATGGCGATGGCAAAGCCTGTGAGCGAATTGTAAAACATATTATGGACAGCATTTCGTCCGACACTATACAATGAATCTTAAGCAACAGGCATTTTCGGGGGTAAAATGGACAACTTTATCTGCTTTGGTCAATATCTTAGTTCAATTAGTTCAGCTTGTTATACTGACACAGTTACTTAGCCGGCAAGATTTCGGATTGATGGCAATTGTAATGGTTGTTATCGGTTTTTCTCAGCTATTCATTGATATGGGAGTTTCTAACGCAATCATTTATAAAAAAGAAATCAGTTATAAAGAGTTGAGTTCCCTCTACTGGTTTAACATCGTTGTAGGGTGTACCTTTTTCCTGCTGTTAGTTTTTTCATCCTGGTCAATTGCCCGATTTTACGATAATAACAGACTTTCGTCATTGGTGCAATTGGTGGCAATTTCCTTTGTGATCCAACCATGGGGGCAACAGTTCATGATCTTTCTTCAGAAAGAGTTGAAATTTAAAATCCTGGCCCAGGTTGAAATCATTTCCAAGTTCGTATCTTTTTCCTCGGTAATCATTCTCGCTTATTTGGATTATGGAGTGTATTCACTTGCACTGGGAACTCCTGTTTACGCTCTTTGCAGTGCTGTCGGTTATAACATTGTGGGGAGAAGATATTACCAACCGAAGCTTTTCTTCAGTTTTCAAAAAGTGAAGACCTACCTTAATTTTGGCTTGTTTCAAATGGGAGACAAATTCCTGAACTATTTTGCCTTGCAAATGGACACCATTTTGATTGGAAAAATAATGGGAATTGAGATTCTTGGAGTATATAATATTGCAAAGGACCTGACAAGCAAACCTTATATGATAATAAATCCGATCATAACACGGGTTACCTTTCCGGTGATGTCCAAAATAAATCACGATATTCCTAAACTAAAGCTGATTTTCCTTCAGACCCTAAATTACCTTTCTTACATAAATATTCTAATCTACTTGTTGATTATCCTTTTAGCAGAACCAATTGTACTCGTTTTATTCGGTTCCAAATGGGTGGATGCAATCCCTTTAATTCAAATCCTTGCGTTAACATACGTTTTCCGGTCTTTCGGAAATCCTTCAGGAAGTCTTTTATTATCACTTGGAGCCGCGAAACAGGCATTTATTTGGAATTTGCTCGTCTTTATCTTATATCCGGTATCCATTTTTAGTGGAAGTTATTGGGGGTTAATCGGAATTGCTATTGGAACTTGCATACTTCAGGTTGTATTGTTTATCCCGAATTGGAAAATGAATGTGCAACCATTTATAAATGTCAGTTTTTCAGAATACCTTGCAGTATATGCCAAACCATTCTTATTGCCGTTAATTGCATCCCTTCCGTGTTATCTGTTATTAATGTTTATGCAACCTACGATTTGGTCCATGCTCATTACAAGTATATTGTTCACCGTATTGTTCCTTTCCCTTGCTTTGAAATTTGAGAAATATTTGGTTATTGACGCCGTTGAATTTTTGCCTGACAAATTAAAACAGTCTAAGGCTTTGGTTAAATTAAAAAACAAAGGAGATTGAATCTGATTCATTTCTAATATTCACTTATGAAAATAGGTATTGTAACAGTTTGGTTTGAGCGTGGTGCGGGGTATGTTTCTCAACAGTATAAAAAGATTCTGGAACAGGAACACGAGGTATACATTTATGCTAGAGGTGGAGAACACTTCGCGAAAAATGACAGTCATTGGGATGATGGAAAAATAACATGGGACAATTATTCTTATTTTAGAGTACCTACTTTTTTAAACCTTAAAAGATTTAAGAAATGGATTTCAGATAATGAAATTGAAATTGTTTTCTTCAATGAACAACACTGGTGGTTGCCTGTATTGCTGTGTAATGAAATGGGAATCAAGACAGGTTCGTATATTGATTATTATACAAAAGAAACAGTTCCCTTTTTTAAAAGCTATGATTTCCTGATCTGCAATACGAAAAGGCATTATGAAGCTTTTTCATGGCATCCACAATGTTTTTTTATTCCCTGGGGCACAGATGTCGACATTTTCAAACCCCAGATTACTGTTCCCGATAAGACACATAAAATTAATTTTTTCCACTCTGCAGGATTCAATCCATACCGTAAAGGAACCGATCTCGCTATTAAAGCATTTGACAGCCTGAATGCACCGGAAGCAAAGTTGATCATTCATACGCAAGTGGATCTCGGAATTTATTTTCCAGGATTGGATCCGGTCATTGAAAAATTGCTCCGGCGTAATCAGCTTGAAATCCTCACTAAAACAGTTCCTGCTCCAGGTCTGTATCATTTAGGAAACGTTTATGTATATCCTTCGAGGCTAGATGGGATTGGATTGACAATGTCTGAAGGTTTGGCTTGCGGACTTCCATTAATTGCATCTGATTGTCCCCCGATGAATGAATTCATTGTTGAAGGAGAAAATGGCAAATTGGTTTCAATTGATTCTTATGAGATGAGAAAAGACGGGTATTATTGGCCCGAATGCAATCCATCTGTAGATTCGTTGAAAGAAGCAATGGATTTTTATGTCGAGAATGCAGACAAAATCGAAACATATCAGCAGAAAGCCAGAGCCTATGCCCTTGAAAACTTGAACTGGGCTGTAAATGCAGAACCAATCAATCAGTTGTTTCAGTCAGTCGGAATCATAGAAAACAAAGATCTTGAATTTATTAACCAATTTGAAAACAACCGATTTTTCTATAAAAAGAGAACTTCGTTGAAGTTGGTCTGGTTCGCTTTTCATAAAGCCAAACCCTTTGCTAAAAAGGTTATTCGATTAACTAAAAAGATCTTTAAAATTAAATAACTAGAGATTATACTTTAAATTCACATATGATGCTCAGGGATTAGGTCATTCAAGCTTAATTCACCTGGTAAAAGAAAAATGGAATACTTAACAAATTTCTTATTTAATGCTACAGGCATATCCTACTTGCTGATATGGCTGATGGTCTTTATTTCTATCATTGATAAGAAAAGGACTATTAAGTTCTGGACTGTATCCATGATTCTCTTATTTTCTTTTCTATTCCTAGGCTTGAGAAGCAATACATCCGGAACAGACACCATTAATTATGTAAAGTATTTTAACTCGGATACACCCAATGAAGGATTCGAGGCATTTTACAACGCTTTTACATATCTGTTGCGCCTAATTACCGGACCGGAAGGATTTGTATTTGCAAATGTATTCGTTCAAATGCTACTGATCGTACTTATCTGCCGGATCATTAAGCTTCAGAATATGGCTTTGGTGCTGTTGGCTTACGTGAGTTTTTTACCGGGTTTTGATATGCTTACAAATGGTCTTCGGCAAGGATTATCGACATGTATTGTCACACTGATATTTGTATTGGCTTATCAGCGACAGGTGATTCCTAAAATAACAGCATTCTGCGTGGTCTTTTTACATAAGTCGACTTTAACTTTTGGAATCTTCTACTTTTTAGCATGGATCAAAAACGAAAAATACCTATTCCGGATAATTAACGTGTTGGCAATTGCTTTTGTCCTATTAATTGCTTCATGGCATGTGATCAATTTTACAGAAGATTTAGCCGGATTTGCAACAGCAGTATCTATGCCGATGTTCGACGTAGACCAAAGTGTGGGTAATAAATTCAATATCTATCTAATTGCAGAACAGGAAATCCTTTTAGGAGCATTTAAATATTACTTCCTACTGATTCTGTTGGGGTTTTTGAGTACTTTCTACATCTATCGGAAACAAATCAAAATGTTGCCCGATAAGCGCCAAATATTGTTGTTTGCAATGCTGGTATTCCTTCTGGCATTGCCATATGCATTGATCTGGCAAAGTCCGTATTCGTACCGATTTATGTATAGTGCGTTTTTACCCGGATTAGTGTTCGCCGTAAAAATGGTTGAAATCGGAAATCAAAGAAAACACATGCTGTATCTGCTATTGATTTTACTTGTTTCAGCAGTCCTTACATATGGAAGTAACACCTATTTAAACTTCACCTATATTTTCGCATAAGATGAACAACCTGGTTATTATTCCGTTTCACGATTATAAAGTGTCTCTGCAGGAAGGCTTCAGAACCCGTGATGCCCATTTGTACGAACATTTTATTAAAAATGAGAACGTTGACAAAGTTGTAATCGTGAACAGGCCTACTTCACTTGCAGAAGTACTCGTGAAAAGAAAAAAAATCCGTACACTTAAAAACGTTATCTACAGTGATCATTTTTGTTATTTGCAGCAGCTAAATGAAAAAGTTTATATCATAGATTTTTTTGTTTTTGATTTTTTATCAGTGATCCGGAAAAGACATGCTTGGTTGCCGTTTATTTATTCCAAAAAGGAGATCGCAGCAAAAACAAAGAATGCTCTGAATTATTTGGACATCAAGCATTTTGCTGTTTATATGTCCGCTCCATTTTCTGTTGAAACTGCCATGAACCTTGAAGCAGATGTCAAAGTCCTTGATGCTGTAGACAATTTTGCAAAGTACAAAAACTGGGATTACTTCAACAACACCATCGTTTCTCTTTATGAAACAGCCAAACAACATTTCGACTTCATTTTTGTTAATTCTCAAGACACATATAATTATCTGGAGCCACAATGCAGAGCATTCTTAGAACTTGTACCTAATGGTGTTGATTTTGAAAAGTTCCGGGGAACTTTCCCCAGACCCTCAGATTTACCTCCGGGTAAAATTGTGGGTTACGCAGGTAAAATGCAACGTATGTTCAATGCTTCGCTTATGATCAGACTTGCTGCAAAATACCCGGATGTTCAGTTTGTGCTGTTAGGGAAGTTTCTGGATATTGAATGGAAAAAGAAGTATTGGACAAATGGTATGTCACAGATCAAAAACATTCACTTTTTAGGTGATAAGCAATACGATTCACTTCCAGCTTACTATAACTCATTTGACATCTGTATTATACCGTATTATATTGAGGAGCAACATGGCGGAGATCCAATTAAATTCTACGAATATATGGCGTGTAACAAGCCAATCGTATCTACTGACATCGGGAATATCAGAAAATTCAATGATGATCAATCCATCTTTATCTGTAACAACGAAGAAGCCTTTGTTGAAAAAACCGGACTACTGATCTCCAGACTTCCCGTAGAGAACATTCACTATCAATTACCTACTGAGATAACTTGGGAAATAATAGCGGCACGAATGGTAAAACAGGTATTCAAGCTCAATTAATGCGGCATTAAATGCAGTCTAAAAGATTATGAATAAGAAGAAGAAAAATAAAATAGCTATTATTGGTTCAGCCGGTATCCCAGCAAATTATGGTGGATTCGAGACCTTAGCAGAACAATTGGTAAATTATCTGGGCGAAGATTTCAACTTTACGGTTTATTGCAGTACCAAAAACTATAAACAAAGAGAAAAGAACTACAAAAACGCAAAGCTAAAGTATATTTCTCTCAATGCAAACGGCGTCCAAAGTATTCCTTATGATATTGTGTCTGTTTTACATGCGGTTTTCTCCCATAAGACAATTCTTATGCTTGGTGTGTCAGGAGCTTTAATATTGCCTTTTTTGAAAATCTTTACCCGTCGTAAATACATTGTTCATTTGGATGGTTTGGAATGGAAAAGAGATAAATGGGGAAAAACAGCCAAAAAATTCCTTCGTTTATCTGAATCACTTTCTGTTAAATGGGCGGATGAACTAATTGCCGATAACATAGAAATACAACGCTATCTGGAAAAAGAATATGGGAAATCCAGCTGGCTCATCGAGTACGGAGCAGATCATGTAAATACCTTTTCATACAGCGGCGAAAACGACATCAAATTTCCTGAAGAATATGCGTTCGGTGTATGCCGTATAGAACCGGAAAATAATATTCATCTCATACTTGAGGCTTTTTCGCAATTACCAGCTGTTAACCTGGTGATGGTTGGGAACTGGAAAAATAGCAACTACGGGCAAAATTTGCTGGAAAAGTATAAATCCTGTACCAACATTTACATGGTTGATCCGATTTATGACACCGGTAAATTGAATACTTTAAGAAAGGCTTGCCTGATATATATTCATGGTCACAGCGCCGGTGGCACAAATCCTTCCTTGGTAGAAGCCATGTATTTATCCTTGCCGGTCATAGCTTTTGATGTGCATTATAACAGGGCTACAACGGAAAACAAAGCCATGTATTTTTCAGATGTATCCGCGTTAAAAAATCTGGTTGAAACCTCTTCAGCTTTCTTTACCCAAAATGGAAAAGACATGAAAGCAATTGCAGAGAACCGTTATATATGGCAAGTTGTTTCACAAAAATATAAATCTCTATTAGAGAATACCCCAGAATGATCAAAGAAACAAAACTGATGTAAAACTGTCTGTGAAAAATGAGATAACCCGGTAAATGATCCGGCACTGTAGCCCTTACATTTGTCGGAAAAATTAAATCCATAAAGTTTCATTCCTTCGAAACCACAAAATACTTCTCCTTCAATTGATTGTAATCGGTGATAAAATAAACTTTCAGCAAGGCGGTATAATAGTTATACGGTTTATGCTGCAACAATACTTTGTCGCGTTTGTAGACACTTTTTTCCTCAAACACGCCATTTGCATCCCGTTTATACAACCTCATCAGGGAATCATTCTGCAAGATACTCGAATCTTTCAATTCCAACGGATATTGGGTCGGTGGCAACAAAATGGGATTCGAAGTGTGCATGAAATTGGATTCTTTCCGGTATTTCGGCATGCGAAAATCTCCCAGGACTTTAACTAATTGACCTTCCACATTATTTGAGATGCCATTATTTAATTTACCAACCTTACTTCCCATCATGCTCAACAAACCTTCTTTCATACTTTCTTTAAAACTGAAGTTTTCACGATCGAAAAGCATCGTTTGCAGGTTACTCTTCCAAAAGGTGGAATCATTATACGAAACCGGCATTTTCGGGACAATATCTTCCGGATTGTGTACTAAAAAACTATAACCGGGATCAGCAAAACGTCTTTGATATTCTTGCGCGAACGTTTTATTTCCGATCATCGGGTTTGCAAAGGCGTAGACTTTAAACGTGTTTTTCGGATTCAACCGGGATTTTGGCAGGAAATACAAATATGCGCGTGCCATTTGAGCCAAAGCACCCCCCTGTGAATGCCCGATGATGTAAATCGTGAAAATTCCTTCTTTGTTGAGATTCCGGATCTGTTCCAAAATATCATCTGCGCAATACGACAACCCAAGTATGTATCCGGCATGAATTGCAGCAGATTCATCTTCCGCACATGTATACAAAAAGGTGGTTTCTCCTTTGAAAATAGTGTCTTTCGCCGGAACCAAGGACGAATACATATTCTCCAACCAACTTGATTTCTGGTCTGTAGATCCTCTGAAATTCAGTACCGCCTTCGTTTTCGACTGATTTACGTAGACCTGGAACAGGTTATCCATTCCAAATGCCGGAGATGTATAAATTCGGGTATATTCCTGGGGAATAATGGCATTGTCGGAACCATGCAAATCCAAATAAGTAAAAGAATTGCAGATTTGAATAAAATCCCGGGCCTCTTTTGCATCAAATCCGGGGGAATGCTGGGCATAAGAATCCATACACAGCAAGGCAAAGAGTATTAACAGCAACTTATTCATGGAGAGTTGATTACTTGGTTCTAACCACATAAAGCAAAAATTATTCCGTGGTTACGTGCGGGATTTACTTTAATTTTTCATTGTCCCGATGCCGGGTTGCATCACGGCTGGTTTTCTTCGCTAAGTTCTTTTTTAAAGCTTCCTCCAAATCAACACCTGTTTGATTTGCCAGGCAGATCACCACAAAAAGCACATCAGCTAATTCATCTCCCAAATCTTTGTCCTTGTCACTTTCCTTCTCACTTTGTTCACCATATCTACGCGCAATAATCCTGGCAACTTCACCCACTTCTTCCGTGAGCATAGCCATGTTGGTCAATTCATTGAAATAACGAACACCAACCTCCTTAATCCATTGATCAACTTTTTTTTGTGCTTCTGAAATTTCCATTATTCTTTATTTTTTGAATCGATGATAATTGTAACCGGTCCATCATTCATTAAGCTCACTTTCATATCCGCACCAAAAATCCCTGTCTGAACCGATCTCCCCAAAGCCGTTTGCGCCTTATCAATGAATGATTCATACAACGGAATGGCTTGTTCCGGTCGTGCCGCTGAGATAAAACTAGGTCGATTCCCTTTTTTGGTAGATGCATGAAGTGTAAACTGGCTAACTACCAATAATTCCCCTTGAATATCTTGTAAGGAACAATTCATTTTACCCTCCACATCGGAGAAAATGCGCATTTGAAGTGTTTTTTGAATCAACCAATCTATGTCCTCTTCAGAATCCTGGTGTTCAATTCCTAAAAGAACCAAAAGGCCAACGCCAATTTGGCCAATAATCTGATTATCTACTGTTACACTTGCATGGGAAACCCGTTGAATGACTAGTCGCATGATCAAATATAGGGATTGTTTGAAAAATTTGAAATTTCCAAATTAGCTAAATTGGTAAATATCAATATCGGAACATCGGTATATACCGATCTTCAACTACTCTAATCCACGTTTGTTCCTGCGATGTACATCATCATCATCGCCAGTCATTAATTGCAAGTATGTAAAGTACCTGCTTTCATAAATCTCCCCGCTTTTCAAAGCTTCCTTCACGGCACAGGCCGGTTCATTCAAATGCTGACAATTGTGGAACTTGCATTTTCCGATCAATTCCCGCATTTCCGGAAAATAATGTGAAATCACTTCTTTGTCCAGGTCCACGATCCCGAATGCCCTGATTCCCGGTGTGTCAATAATAAAACCTCCCGATTGCAGCGGATGCATTTCTGCAAAAGTGGTGGTATGTTGTCCTTGATGATGTGCAGATGAAATTTCGCCAACCCGTAAGTCCAGATTCGGATCCAGGGCATTCACCAAAGTACTTTTCCCGGTTCCTGAATGGCCCGCAATCATCACTTGCTGATCCTTGATTTCTTCTCTCAAGAATTCAATATCTTTTTGATTCGTAGCAGAAATAGCATAACAAGGATAACCGACAGTTTCATACATGAACATAATCGCCTTCAAATCCAACAAACCTTCGTCATCCAGTAAATCAACCTTATTAAAAATTAATGTTGTAGGAATTCGAAACGACTCAGCAGCGACTAAAAACCGGTCAATGAATACGAAATGTGTTTCAGGATGCTTCAAAGTTACCATGAGGTAAGCACGGTCGATATTTGCAGCTAAGATGTGCATTTGCTTACTTAGGTTCGTGCTCTTCCGCACAATGTAATTTTCACGAAGTTCGTAATCAACAATCACCCGTTTTCCCTCCTCGTCAATTTTAGGATCAAGAATTACAATATCCCCAACCGCAATTGGATTCGTTGTTTTCAGGCCTTGTAACTTCAGCTTCCCACGGACCCTGCACTCCACAACTTCTCCCGTTGGCATCAAGACCTGATACCATTTACCTGTCGATTTCAATACTCTTCCGTGAAGGTTGTCACTCATGCAGTAAAATTACCGAAAGAGATTGTAAAATAATCACCGAAAAGCATTTATATCTCTCTTATCAGATACAAATTATCTATTTTGAACCGCGAAGAATGAAAGAACATAAAGTTAACTCCTTCCCTTTCTTAGCGCCTTTGCTTCTTTGCTCTAAAATTCCAACGTTATTCCATTCCCATTCGTTATCTTCGTAGCCAAAGTTTTTAGTATGTCAATTGAAGTAAAAAACCTTTCCAAATATTACGGTGAACAAGCGGCGGTAAATGACATTACTTTTTCCGTCGGGAAAGGTGAGATCATCGGTTTCTTGGGGCCAAACGGAGCCGGTAAATCAACGACAATGAAAATGATTACCGGTTTTATCCCTGCTTCACAAGGAGAGATCAGCGTTTGTGGAATTCCTGTTTCCGTAGACTCAATTGAAACCAGAAAACGCATTGGTTACCTTCCGGAAAACAACCCGCTGTATTTAGACATGTATGTCAAAGAATACCTCGAATTTGTTGGGAAAATCTACAAGGTGAAGAACCTGAAAGAACGTGTGAAGGAAATGATCAAATTGGTTGGCCTTGAAGTAGAGCAAAACAAAAAAATCGGGATGCTTTCGAAAGGTTATCGTCAACGTGTGGGACTTGCACAAGCAATCATACACAACCCGGACGTACTGATTCTGGATGAACCGACTTCCGGTCTGGACCCAAACCAATTGGTCGAGATTCGCGAACTGATCAGACGCATCGGAAAAGAAAAAACAGTGATGCTTTCCACGCATATCTTACAAGAAGTGGAAGCAATTTGCGACCGTGTTGTCATTATCCGGCAAGGGAAACTGGTTGCGGATAATTTATCTTCAAACCTACAATTGGCAACAGACACCCAAGTGGTATATGCTGAATTTGATGGTGCTGTCACCAAAAACTTGCTTCAGAAAATTCCGGGTGTTTCCAAAATCGAACGGGTTTCGGATTCCAAGTACCTCATCGAAAGTCAATCTTTGGACGATTTACGTAAAACCGTCGCTCAATTTGCTCAAAAAAATGACTTGCTGGTGCTGACTTTAAGAACAGAAGAGAAATCATTGGAAGAAGTCTTCAAAACATTGACGAAGTAATTTTAGTATACTTCAATTGAGCTAAAAAGGCTCCGAAAACAGTTTTAGAGCCTCTCTCAGTTTTAGTTGAAATCAGTCATTATTCGGAGCTAAAAACTTATAAAGAAGTCCGGCAATAATTGCTCCTGCAATCGGAGCTACCCAAAACAACCACAATTGTTCGATCGCCCATCCTTGTACAAAAATTGCCTGACTTGTACTTCTTGCAGGATTTACAGAAGTATTAGTAACCGGAATACTGATTAAGTGAATCAAAGTTAATCCCAAACCAATTGCTATTCCCGCAAAACCGGCAGATGCTTTTTTATGGGTCGTTCCTAAAATGATGATCAGAAAGGCAAAAGTCATTACGATTTCCGTTATCAATGCAGATTGCATGTTATAACCTCCCGGGGAATGTACTCCATAACCATTCGCAGCAAATCCACCCAGTTCAAAATCCGATTTTCCACTTGCTATCAAATACAAAACTCCGGCTCCGGCTATTCCTCCCAATACTTGTGAGGCAATATACGAGAGCACATTCTTTCCTTCAAATCTACCACCAACCCAAAGACCAACAGTCACTGCTGGATTCAGATGACAACCGGAAATATGTCCGATTGCATACGCCATGGTCAAAACAGTCAAACCAAAAGCGATGGAAACTCCAACAAATCCAATTCCCAATTCAGGAAAACCTGCTGCCAGGACAGCGCTTCCACAACCTCCCAGTACCAACCAGAAAGTTCCAATAAATTCAGCGATTAACTTCTTCATAAACAGTGTTTTATTGAGTTAAATTCTTCATCGTTCCGACGAATTCACACTAAATATAAACTATTAGTTGAAACAACCTGTTAATTCTTTAACCATTAACCGGTTTTTCACCCAGTATCTTTCGTGCCAAATAATGCATTAAATAGATGAGTGGAGTGAGGAAGACTGCAATCACCAATTTTGTCAGGTATCCGGTAATTGCCAAAATGAGAACCATTTTCAATGGATAAGCTCCCGAAAGATACAGCCCGATCAGTGCAACGATAAAGGAATCCACCAATTGTGAAACAACAGTTGACCCGGTGCTTCTCAACCAGATCATTTTTCCTTTGGTCAGCTTACTGAAAAAATGGAAGAGCTGGACATCCAATAATTGGGACACAATAAATGCACAAATACTACCAACCATGATCCAAAGCGAACCACCAAAAGCTTTTGCAAATTCTTTATCAGACAACCAGGAGCCTTCCGCTGTGGGAAGCTGTACAGCAATGTAAACGATTAAAAAACAAAATGCGATCAGACCCGTTGTAATCCAACTCAATCTGCGAACTGCCTGCTTTCCGAAATACTCGTTCATGACATCCGTCAGCAAGAAAACAACCGGCCAGGGGACAATTCCCGCAATCATCGGAGCCAGGTAAGATCCCATGTAAACTAATTTTGCAGAAATCAATTCAGCTACAATGGCACTGGTGATAAAAATCCCGGCCATGACCATAAAGGCAATTTCTTTTCGCGTTTGAAGCATGGTCGAAGATACTACATTTGTTGATTCTTGCATCTTGTTCATTTAAACTTCGCCCCAAAAAGCGGAATATTCCCTATTTTTGCCCATTAAATAATTAAGCCCTGCGATAAATGCCGGGATCAAAAAAAAGACACATGAAAAAGAATGTCATTGAAGAATTAAGATGGAGAGGAATGGTACAAGATATCATGCCCGGTTTGGAAGAACAATTGCTTAAGGAAATGACATCCGGTTATGTGGGATTTGATCCGACTTCCGATTCGTTGCACGTAGGGAACCTGCTTCCAATCATGTTATTGAAACATTTCCAATTGGCAGGCCATAAACCTTACACATTGATTGGTGGAGCCACCGGAATGGTCGGAGATCCATCCGGAAAATCTGCAGAGCGGAACCTATTGGATGAAAAAACACTGAATCACAACGTAGCTTGCTTTGAAAAGCAATTGCGTAAGTTCCTGGATTTTGAAGAAGGAGAAAACAAAGCGGAATTGGTAAACAACTACGATTGGATGCGCCATTTCTCATTCCTGGAGTTTATCCGTGATGTAGGGAAACACATTACAGTAAATTATATGAGTGCGAAAGATTCCGTGAAAAAACGCATTGAAACAGGGATTTCATTTACTGAATTCTCGTACCAATTGATCCAAGGATATGATTTCCTGCATTTGTACAGAACCAACAACGTGAAAGTTCAATTCGGAGGTTCGGACCAATGGGGAAACATCACCACAGGAACGGAATTAGTACGCAAAATTGCCGCTGGAGAAGCTTATGCTTTCACTTGTCCTTTGTTGACAAAAGCAGATGGAGGAAAATTTGGAAAAACAGAATCCGGAACCGTTTGGTTGGATCCTGAAAAAACGAGTCCTTACGCATTCTACCAATTCTGGTTAAATGCAACGGATGTGGATGCTGTCAAATTGATCCGTTTCTATACTTTGAAAACACAAGCGGAAATTGAAGCTATTGAAAAAGAACACAATGAAGCTCCTCATTTACGTATCTTACAAAAAGCAATCGCAGAAGAAGTAACCATTCGTGTTCATGGAAAAGAAGCTTTGGATATGGCGATTGCCGCTTCCAATATTCTATTTGGAAAATCCACTTCGGAAGATTTGAAGAAATTGTCAAACGATACTTTCCTAAGCATTTTTGATGGTGTCCCAATGGCAACCATCAAGCGGTCAGAATTAACCGAAGGAATTAGTATTGTTGACCTACTTTCTGCTAAAACGGGATTCTTACCTTCCAACGGGGAAGCAAAACGCGAATTAAAAGCAAACGCCATTTCATTGAATAAGGATAAGATCAGTGAAGGTACCTTGGTTGGTCCGAGCGACTTGATCAATGAAAAATTCATCCTTTTAGGCAAAGGAAAAAAGAATAATTACATTGTCATTGTGGAATAAAAATCCTGTAAAATAAATCCTTTGGGTACGTGATTAATCGTGTGCCCAAAGGATTTCAATCCATCAACCTTTGCTGAATATCGGAATAGAAATCGTCACCTTGGTTCCCTTTGCCTGTCCCTCGGCATTTTGGATCATCCGAATGGAAAAATCAAATTCGGAATCGTACTTTTCTTTGAACAAACTCAACCTTTCCGAAGTGATTTGTGTTCCATAGGATTTGTGAGTCGAATCTTTTACATTACTCTTGTTTTTGAGATAGCCTAATCCATTATCAGTGACTTCCACCACCAATTTACCCTCATTGATTGTCTTGAAGTTCAAATTAATGAGTCCTCCCTGGTTTAATTGTTTAAATCCATGAATAATCGAATTCTCGATAAACGGTTGGATCAGCATAGGCGGAACAAAGAGATTCAATTCTTCCTTCGATAAGGCGATGTCAATTTCAAATTCAAACCGATCTTTGAATCTCATCTTTTCCAGCTCCAGGTATTTTGCAAGTACATCTATCTCCTGTTGAACGGTAATTTCACTTTCCCGTGAATTCGTCAAAGTCATCCGGATCAATTGGGACAATTTGGTCAAATACCTTTCGGCAAGTTCATTTTCATTGAATAATAAGAAGCTTTGGATCGAATTCAACGAATTAAATATAAAGTGGGGATTCATCTGTGCGAGCAATGCTTTCTGCTCCAAATTATCAACCTTCCGCAACAATTCATTTTTTCGTTGAATGACTTTCAACCGCCTTCTGAAAAACAAGAAACCACTTGCAATGATCAAAACCAGGATGATAGCAAAAAACCAATTGGTGGCGTAAAAAGGCGGATAAATTATAAAATCCGAGAGGACATACGGTTTACTCCAAAGCCCGTATTCATTCTTATAGGAAACCTCCAGGAAAAAGTGCTCAAATGAAGGATTCAAAAGCAAGATTTCACCGGATGTTCCGGTAATCCAAGGGTTATCTTTAGAGAATCGGTACTTGTAAGGTTGCTTGGTTTGTGATTTGAAATTGGTCGTCTTCAATAAGAAACGGATGGCTTTTTTCGTATGATCGAATTCAAAGCTCCGATTATTCCCTGATAATTGTTTCCCATTCACAAAAATCGATTGGATCTGCAATTGTTTTTTCGGGTATTCAATTGGCCATTGATAGTTTTCACCTATAACTGCAATTCCCAATTTCGTGGCGATATATAATTTCCCTTCAAATTTATAAACCCGATTCACTTCAGAAGATTCCAGTCCATTGAGTTTTGAAAGATTTTGGATGCGGTAAAATGAACTGCTGAACCGTTCTATTTTTGATAACCCGGTATTACTTGTCGCGTAGAGTTTTCCATCTTCGTCAAAATAAAGTGAATTCAACAAATCATTCACTAATCCGTTTTGAGCGGTAATCCGTTTTATCACTTTCTCATTCTTAAGAATGTAGATTCCCTTTCCCCTTGTTGCTACCACCAATCCCCATTTCGGATGATAATTCATATCTGTCACCCTGGCTCCCATCAAATCGACCGGCAACTGAACCGGCACATACTGTCCATTCGCAAACAGATACAAGCCATTTATTGAACCTCCATATAAATTTCCCTTATCATCAAAAGCAAGTGAATAAATGATTCCCTGGCCATTCAATCCCTTATTTGATTCAAAATCATAAACTGTTTCTATTTTTCCATTTGACTTATAGTAGAATAAATTTGAAAACGAATAGTAAAAACCTCCGAATTTATCCTTCACTACACCTGCGTACGCATCTTTTTGGGTCAGGAAATCCTTGGAATACTTCTTTTTCACTTTATAGTCTCCAAGACTAACAAACAACCTTCCGTTCCATTCAAACATCCTGTTCCGGGAAGAAAACTGTACCGGTGGATTCACCTGTTCCCGGGTCTTAAAATGATGAAAGCCCAAAATATTGGAATAAAAAAGTTTTCCTTGCGTTGAATTGATGTCATAAATATTGTTTTCGCTTCGTACCTTGGAAGGTTTCAAATTCTGAATTGCCACATTTGGTGCGTAATAAACTCCGTTGTCCAAAGTACTGAACCAATAACCTCCTTCCCGATCAATTGCGACAGAAGAAACTTGTAAATCTTTGAGAAAAACACGGTCAGGTTTTGAAAGGTCAAAATGTGAATCAACGTCGAACATATAGGCGCCTTTCGTACTACAAACCCAAACTTTATTCTTTGTAGTGAATAGCCCTGTGACATTTAGATAATCGCATTGATTCTTTCTATTGAATGCTTCATAAACGATCGGATTTGCTCGAACAATCATTTTAGAAT
The DNA here is from genome assembly GCA_965650135.1 of uncultured Fluviicola sp. Classification (GTDB taxonomy): domain Bacteria; phylum Bacteroidota; class Bacteroidia; order Flavobacteriales_D; family Crocinitomicaceae; genus Fluviicola. Next base: position 69,254 of record CBFGNC010000008.1, on the reverse strand, counting down.
TGATTTCAACCGCACTGATTATATTTAGATAAGTTGAACTTCCGAAACTCTCGATTTCCGGCGATAATTTCGGATTACGATAAGAAAAAAAGTTATTCTTTTTCTTTGACTTGGTTCCGTGAAAATAAATCCATTTATCAGCAACTTTTCTCAAGGTATTGCCACTATCATGTTTCAATAAAGTCAATTTCCCTCGTGGCGTAACCTTTACGGTCCAAATTCCCTGGACGGAATAATACAGATTATCATCCTTATCGAAGGTTAATGCTTTTACCGGATAAGTCAGGTTTACGGACTTTAACAGCAAATCATTGTACTTATACGGATAGATTTTTCCTTTATAGTAATAAGTTAGCTTTCCATTCATTGTGATGAACCATATCCTGCCCTTTCTATCCTCATAAATGTGAAAAACAACATTATCAAGTAATCCGTTGGATTGATTGAAAACCACCATCCGGAAACCATCGTATCGCACGACACCACGGTCAGTACAAAACCACATATATCCTTCCCGATCCTGGTGAACAAAATACGTCTCGGAGCTTGGAAAACCCTGATCAACGTCAAAATTCCGATACAAAGGCTCCAATTCAGAGGTTTGCGCACCACTTGAGAAAGAGAATCCGATCAGTAATAATACGAATTGAATTACCCTAAAAAGCCTTATATTGTATCCCTTAGACATCGATTCCTTTCGTTTATTGAATTTGTTGGTTGATTCTCTGCATTGTATAATCAATATCCGATCATTTTTTGTCTGAAGGAAAATCCGGATAGCGGATATCAACCAAAAATAACCCGTGGGCCGGAACAGAAAGTTTCGCTTTCCCCCGATCCTTCGATTCAATAATACCCAAAAGTTCGTTTTCCTGTAGATTTCCATAACCAACTTCCAGTAATGTCCCTACAACTGCCCGGACCATATTCCTTAAAAATCGATCCGCTTTTATTTCAAAATACCAGGTATCTTCTGCCATTTGGTTCCACCTGGCTTCGGAAACGGTACAAATATTCGTTTTGACATCTGTATGGAGCTTTGAAAAAGAAGTGAAATCCTGCTTTCCCAATAAATACCCGGCAGCTCTGTTCATGGCATCAAAATCAAGCTCCGACACTACATGAAGGCTATCCAATGAAAACGGATTTTTCTTTTGATGGATAAAGTAGTGATAGGTTCGTGAAAGTGCAGAAAACCGTGCATGAAAATCTGCTGTCACTCGCTGCGTTGAAAAGATGGTAATATCACCCGGAAGCATCTTGTTCAACTTATATACCAACTGACTTACATCCAGCTCTTTATCGACATCCAAGTGCAATACATAATAGGATGCGTGAACCCCTGTATCCGTTCTTCCGCAACCAACTACTGAAACAGGTATATTGCCCATTAATTGGGACAACCTTTTTTCAATTTCTTCCTGCACGGAAGATGCATTCGGTTGAATTTGCCAACCATGATAATTCGTACCGCGATAAGCGAGTTCCAAGGCATATCGAAATGTCATTCTGCAAAGTTAATCAATCCTTTTTCTTCGAAAGGGCTTATTCCAAACAGCCGAATCCTTAACATTAAAATAATCCGCCCTGTATTAATTAATTATTTCGTAACACAACCCTAATTATTAAGGAAACTTACAAGGATACTTTTGCTCAAACATTAACAAGGAGCACAATGCAAATAAGTAAGGGACAAACCATACTTTTAGTGGATGACGAAAAAGATATTCTGGAATTTTTACAGTATAATCTGGAGCGGGAAGGATATAAGGTATTTGTTGCCAACGATGGGCTTGAAGGAGTTCAGATGGCACAGAAAGTCTCTCCTGATTTGATCTTGATGGATGTGATGATGCCAAGAATGGACGGGATCGAAGCTTGTCAGACTATTCGACAGGATCTTCAGCTAAATTCACCTTTGATAGCATTTCTGACCTCAAGAGCCGAAGATTATTCACAGGTTGCCGGTTTCGAAGCCGGGGCCGATGATTACATTACCAAGCCGATCAGGCCGCGTTTATTGGTTTCAAAAGTGGAAGCCTTGCTTAGAAGAGCAGGACGTATCAATGGCGGCGAAGCGGAAATCAAGACCTCCACCATTACCGTTAACCGTGAAAAATTCCTGGTATACATGAATGACGAAGAAATTCAATTACCTAAAAAGGAGTTTGAATTGATCGAATTACTTGCTTCAAGACCCGGAAAAGTATTTACACGGGAACAAATTCTGACAACTGTTTGGGGTGATGAAACAATTGTGGGTGAACGGACGATTGATGTTCACATCCGAAAATTAAGAGAGAAACTAGGAGAATCGTATATTCGTACCATAAAAGGTGTTGGTTATACATTTTCTGAAAAGTGAAAAAATTAAATCCGTTTACCATTGTTCTAATAGGAAGTATCATTGTCGCAGCTTGTTTGTCACTCATTCTGCTCGTTGTTAACTTCTTCCATTCGATTTCTGCCGGTGCTTTTGTTTGCATCGTCCTATTTGGTTCGTTGGCTACTTTCACGACCTTTTATTTTCTCTTCAGGGAATTTATCTACAACCGATTGCGTATTCTTTATCGTTCCATTCGAAAAGGGAAACTGACGCCGGACGAAAAGCTCTATATCAATATGTCGAAAGACATTATTGGAAAAGCAGAACTGGATTCAAAAAACTGGAGTGAACAACGGAAATCCGAGATCACCCAACTCCAGGAGCAGGATAAATTCAGGCGGGAGTTTATTGGGAACCTGGCTCACGAATTAAAGACACCCGTATTTTCAATTCAAGGATATGTTCTGACCTTATTGGAAGGTGGACTGGAAGATGAAAAAGTCAATCGCATGTTCCTGGAACGGGCTTCCAAAGCAATTGATCGCATGACCAATATCCTGAACGACCTGGATGAATTGACGAAATTGGAAGTCAACGACCTGAAAATGGATTTACGTCCATTTGACCTGAAGGACTTGGTGAAAGAGGTGATAGACGGATTGGAATTACGTGCTCAGGAAAAACACATTAAATTGCGGTTCGCCAAAGATTATCACAAAGAAATCATGGTACGGGCAGATCGTGGAAAAATTGCACAAGTACTTACCAACCTACTCAGTAATTCCATTTCATACGGAAATGAAAACGGGGAAACCTTGATTCGTTTTTATGAGGTCGATGATATCGTTTCAATTGAAATCTCGGACAACGGCCCGGGAATTGAACCACATGAGTTACCTCGATTATTCGAACGTTTTTATCGCGTGGAAAAAAGTAGGAACCGAAATGAAGGAGGATCCGGATTGGGACTTTCCATCGTGAAGCACATCCTGGATTCCCACAATCAAACAATCTCAGTTCGCAGTACAATCGGTGTTGGAAGTACATTTACCTTCTCGTTGGATAAGTTTGAAGGAAACTCGAATACCTTGATCTCTTCAAGAGGAATTACGATAAAATAATTGAAAATCTACAATTGAGAATCGAAAAGAGGTATAACCCTTTTCAATTATGTAATTCTGCCAAATACTCCTGCTCCAACTGCCCGGGTGTTGGGATAAGAATCGCTTTTTTATCCAGGAATTGAAGATCCATCAAGGTAGAATAACCATTTCTTGAAACAATTGTTTCAGCAGAGGTGATTTCCCTATCAGCCAGTTTCCAGTCCGTAACCAGCCTGACATTCCCTGGTACTTCCCCATACTTTTTCGGAGAAATCAAAACCAGGTTTTCCGTTCCATACTTTTCAAGGATCCAATGAAAAAATTGCTCCGAATAAGGTTCCGGTCCGCTTACAATTCCTACAACCTTATCGGGAATAACTGTAATCTCCTGACCTTGAAAGCGGGAATAAAACCCGATATAACGCGATAAATTATTCGATTCACTCAGTTTACCTGCTAAACGCCTACCTGCTTCATCCATGATCCAAACTTCCTTGAACCGACTTATCCATTTTCGGTGGATGCGCTGTGCAATCCAGCTGGCTTTCGGAGGAAGAAAAACCTGGTGCGTAATGAAAATAGAAGGAACTTTATTCGAACGGAAACCATAACAGTGATCGGATAAAACCAGAGAAATCAGATGTTCTTCCACCAACTTCTCCGTTCGTTTCTGTTCCCGTTTGATCCAGCGTGAAAAACGAAGGGCATTCCGTCTCATTTCCGAGGTGAAATTACCGTCTCCCTTGAATCGAAACAGGAAGTTATCCATTATGAGATACTTCGCAGGAATTCCGTATGATAGAAAAACAGACCGCTGATTTTCCGTGCAGCAGATAACTAATTCGTTTCCCTGATCGGCTAACTGCTTCAACAACGAAATGGATCTGGCAACATGTCCGCTTCCCCAATCGAGACATGCAAATAAGATTCGTTCCTCTCTCAGTTGTTCCGGAACCATTATTTATTCACTTCTTTTCAGATTGATTGGAGCAGCTTTCGAAAGTACATAAGGGAAGTTCTCCTCCACATAGGAACTCGGATCCAATCCAAACTCATTTTTCTCTGACAAACTTCTGCTCTTAATAAAGAAATAAGAATTCATGATCAATTTATGGAACCATGGCAGCTCGTTGTCATTTGATAAGAACTTACGGATCACAATGAATTTAAAATCGCCGATATGGTCACTATGGTGATATTCGCAAGCATACCTGGAACGAATTTCAATTTCCTTATTCTGAACCAATTCTTCCACCACTTGCTTGAACATGGTATCCAATTTCGGTTGAATTCTGAATCCGAGTTTGAAATCAATCCGGATCAAATCATTCTCATCGTGCTTCGTTACCTTGTATTCTTTCGTATACGGTTCATCTGTCGTAATGACATGTACAAACCAGTAACGCTCGGCACGTTTCGGTTGTTGTTCCAAAATAGAATAAAAAACTTTCGATTCTACTTCATCGATTCGTTCTGCACTTGTCAAATAGACCAAATGAGTTGCATAGGTCGGAATCTGATCATCAACAGAAAGTTTTTGCAAAATGGGTAAATAACTCTTTACTTTCACAAAGTCGATAATGCTATTTCGAATGATCTTACTCTTAAAAATGATATACATGACTGCAATTAATAAGGATGCAATCATCAATGTAATGTAACCTCCTTCCGGAAATTTTTCTACTTGCGCAACAGCAAATCCACCTTCGATGAAAAGGAATATTGTGATCATCAAATATCTGAATATCGGATTCCAATGTTTCTTCGCCATATAGAATATCAGCAATACAGAGGTACTAATCATTGCAAGCACTATTGACAAACCATATGCTGCTTCCATGTTTTCGGATTTTCTAAAAACCCAAACAACTCCTAAGCAGCCGAACATTAAAAACCAATTGATTGATGGGATATACAATTGTCCTTTAATATCGGATGGGAAATTTACTTTCACACGCGGCCAAAGATTCAATCGAATAGCCTCATTAATCAATGTAAATGAACCGGAAATTAATGCTTGAGATGCCACAATAGCTGCCGCAGTTGCAATAATAATCGCCGGTAACTTAAACCACTCAGGTACAATCATGTAGAATGGATTCTCTTCATTAATGAATTGATTTCCGTGTTTACTCAACAAGAAAGCTCCTTGCCCAAAGTAATTGATAATCAACATACTTTTTACAAAAATCCAGCTTACCCGAATATTTTCTTTTCCACAGTGTCCCAGGTCTGAATACAATGCTTCCGCTCCGGTTGTACATAAGAACACAGCTCCTAACAACCAAAAACCTTTCGGATAGTGTGTTAATAGGTCATATGCATAATATGGATTCAAAGCCTTTAAAATAGACAAATCTGAACTCAGGGATAACGCTCCGACCAGTCCCAACATCAGGAACCAGATCATCATAACCGGTCCAAAAGCCCTTCCGATAAATTTAGTCCCAAATTGTTGAATCACAAAAATGAGAATAATAACAGCTACTACGATAGGTGTTATCGGAATATGCTTCATGGAAGGAATGTATGCCAATCCCTCAATCGCAGAAGAAACCGATATCGGTGGTGTGATAATTCCATCTGCAAGTAAAGCAGCTCCTCCGATCATTGCCGGAATCACCAACCATTTCTTTTTCCTGCGAACCAATGTATACAGCGAGAAAATTCCCCCTTCACCTTTATTATCTGCCCGAAGAGTAATGATCACATACTTAATTGTCGTCTGTAATGTCAGTGTCCAAAAAATACAAGACAAAGCCCCCATAATCAGTTGGTCGGTAATCAATTTACCGCGCTCAATCAGGTGCCCATGGGCATCTCTAACCGGATCTGCGTTTGTTATAGCTTTAAGTACATAAAGTGGTGAGGTACCGATATCTCCGAAGATAATCCCGACTGTGATAATCAATCCCGCGAACGAAAGCGCGTGATGATGGCTCTTTGACATAAGATGTTTGTATTAAAGTGTAAATGTACATATTGCACAGAATACTTGCTAGGATTTGAGAAAAATTCAACAAAAAACTTTGACTTGGAATGCGTATTTTTGCACCGATTTATGGGAAAGAATAAACTGAGACGCTTTGCGGAAATGAAATTATGGGACAATGTGTTCGAACCGACATTGGCATCAAACCCGCAGGAAGCATTTCCATTAAAGGGAAAATGGCATCAAGATTACTTTAAGAACTCCAACCCCATTGTATTGGAATTGGGTTGCGGAAAAGGGGAATATTCCGTTGGACTGGCAAAACATTATCCAAACAAGAACTTTATTGGCGTAGATATCAAAGGTTCCCGCATGTTTGTAGGAGCAAAAGAAGCGCTTGACGAAAACCTCGCGAACGTTGCTTTCCTCAGAACCAAAATTGATTTTATCGATTCCTATTTTACGGAAAGTGAAGTGGATGAAATCTGGTTGACCTTTTCAGACCCTCAACCTCTGAAACCGCGAAAACGATTGACTTCAGAACAATTCATCTCGCGCTACAGAAGCATATTAAAACCAGGTGGGATTATCCACTTGAAAACGGATTCCGATTTATTGTTTGAATCAACCGAAGAACAGATCCGGGAGCATAAATACGATCTGATCGAATCAACTTGGAATCTGTATCAATCCATGCCTGAAGACCTGGATCCGACTATCCGGGATATTTTACATATCAAAACGCATTACGAGCAGCTGTTTACCGCAAAGGGTTCGGTGATCAAGTATTGTTCGTTCAGAATTCATTAAAAGTTAATTCGGCTACGGTAATGGTCTTTTAAATATAAAATGATCCAATTATAAATTATCAAGGGGATTCATCTTCTTCAGACAAATCCCCTTGATAATTCATTCGTTTATAATTGATAATTTTCTAAGCCACTTTCAATCTCGCAACTTTGCTCTTCGAAAATTGTGCTTTCGCATATTCCAGGTCGACTCTGAAGTCTGTTTCATTTTTAGACGGTAATTCATACATCGCATCGGTAAGGATAGCTTCACAAATGGAACGCAAACCGCGGGCTCCCAATTTGAATTCGATTGCTTTCTCAACGATAAAGTCCAATACATCCGCATCAAACTTCAAACGAATTCCATCAATTTCAAATAACCGTATATATTGCTTGATAATTGCGTTTTTAGGTTCCGTTATGATACGCTTCAAGCTTTTCGCATCCAATGGTTCCAAATAAGTCAACACCGGGAAACGGCCGATCAATTCCGGAATCAACCCGAATGATTTGACATCTGTCGGAGTGATGTACTTCAGGAAATTATCCTCATCCACTTTTTCAGTAACCTGGGAACCGAAACCGATTGTCTGTCTGTTTACACGACTTGCAATAATGCGTTCGATTCCGTCAAAAGCACCACCACAGATAAATAAGATATTCTTCGTATCGATAGCAATCATTTTTTGTTCCGGATGCTTTCTTCCTCCTTGAGGTGGAACATTGACAGTAGAGCCTTCCAATAATTTCAAAAGCGCCTGCTGAACACCTTCCCCCGAAACATCACGTGTGATTGACGGATTGTCGCTTTTACGGGCAATCTTATCGATTTCATCAATGAATACAATTCCATGTTGTGCTGCCTGGACATTGTAATCTGCAGCCTGCAACAAACGGGAAAGAATACTTTCCACATCTTCTCCCACGTAACCTGCTTCGGTGAGTACCGTTGCGTCCGCAATACAAAATGGAACATTCAACATTTTCGCAATGGTCTTAGCCAACAATGTTTTTCCGGTTCCTGTTCTTCCCACCAAAATCACGTTCGATTTTTCAATCTCAACATCTTCTATCTTGGTTTGGTGCAAACGTTTATAATGATTGTAAACCGCAACGGAAAGGGTTTTCTTGGCATCATCCTGACCAATCACGTATTCATCCAAACGCTCTTTGATATCCTGAGGTTTCAGGACATTTACAGGAGCGGCTTCCGGTGAAATTTTGGTGGATTGGTCTTCTTCGATAATAACCTTTGCCTGTGCAATACAGTGGTCACAAATGTGACCGGACAATCCGGCTATTAACAAACCTACTTGACTTCGGGGTCTTCCACAAAATGAGCAAGAAGTTTCTTTTTTTGACATATTCTACTTTTTATCGACAAAAAAGTCATCCCAATCAGATAATCGAGATGACTTAGATAATATGGTGCAAAGTTAGACTATTTTGGATTGCGAAGCAATATCTCGTCTACCATTCCGTAATCTTTTGCTTCAGCAGCCGTCATCCAATAGTCACGGTCCGAATCTGCCCAAACTTTTTCATACGTTTGTTTCGAATGTGTTGCAATAATGTCGTACAATTCTTTTTTCAATTTCTGAATTTCACGAGCTGTAATCTCGATATCAGAAGCTTGACCTTGTGCACCACCAAGTGGTTGGTGAATCATTATACGTGCATGTTTCAAAGCTGAACGTTTTCCTTCAGCACCGGCACACATCAAAACAGCTCCCATTGAAGCAGCCATTCCTGTACAGATCGTTGCCACGTCCGGTTTGATATACTGCATCGTATCGTAAATTCCCAAACCTGCATAAACAGATCCTCCCGGTGAATTCAAATAAATTTGGATATCCTTCTTGGAATCAGCCGATTCCAGGAATAACAATTGTGCGTTGATGATATTTGCGACTTGATCGTTGATCCCTGTTCCCAAGAAAATGATACGATCCATCATCAGGCGTGAAAACACGTCCATTTGCGTCATATTCATCTGACGTTCTTCAATAATATAAGGTGTTAATGAAGATTCGATGTAGCTTTCTAAATGCATACTGGAAATTCCGACATGCTTTGTTGCGTACTTGTTAAATTCGTTTTTGTCGAACATGTTTGATAGTTTTTATACAAGTATTAAAATTAATATGATTCAGAAGATTTGAATCTTTTTTTGGCAGAAATTAACGAGAATAATTACAACATTCAAAAGTTCAAAACTTAATCGTATGAAAATTCGATTTCATAGCTAGTATGTTTCCGGATATTCAGTACACTTTCATCATCGAAGATCAGGTACTGACCTTTGATTCCCACTAGTTTTCCGCGAATGACCGGCGTCTTGTCAAAACTCACACTTTTCACCTTCACCGGATATTTTTCAACCGGATAAATCAATGAAATAATGGTGTCGTCCATACTTACAAAATCCCTCATATCGAATGGCAACAAATCCTCTACTCTTCCCTTTTCATCCAACAAATCCAGTTCGTGATTGATCTCATTCTTCAGCATCCGTTGCCAGTTTGTTTTATCTGTCATGTAGGACTTCAAAGCAACTTCAATGATTCCTGCTTCATACCGATTCGATGTTTCGGCAAGAATAATTGCTTTTGAAGCTCCCTGATCGATCCAGCGCGTCATTGTTTGTTCGGCACGTGTCACCCCGACTTTTATATTGTCGGAAGCAGCCAGGTAAACAATATGCGGCTGATTATGATGCTTGTGTTCCCATTCGATATCTCTTCCTTCACCCAAATGAGCTCTGCACAATTCCGGATTGATAATACATGGCGCAGCTTGCGGTGCAGACTGAAAACAAGGAAAACAAAAACCTTGTCCAAAAGAGTTTTTCGTCTGTTTCCCGCAATTGGAGCAGGTAATTTTCCCGGTCCAGCTCAATTGGATTTCACTTCCGATCAATTCATTCATGCGAATTTGAGGTTCCCCGTTCAAAACTAAGTGATATTGAATCGGTTCTTCAAAAGAAACACGCATTTTATCTAATAATCCTATCATTTTTTTATAGATTTTAAGACTGAAGACAAAAGACTTTAGACAGATTTGTCTTCAGTCTTTCATCTCTCGTCTAATGTCTCAAAATATTAATCTTGTATACTTTCCAATTCCTCTGTTGCTTCCATCCACAAATCCGAATAATAATCCAATTTGGATTTTACTTCTTCGAACGCTTTCAGAACCGGAGCAGTTTTGGTTGAGTCCGTGAAATCCATGGTAGCCAATTGGTCTTCCAATAATTTCACTTCTTTTTCCAATTCCTGGACGCGGTCCTCGTGTTGTTTCACTTTATTCTGAAGCTGATTCTTTTTGCGTTTTTGCTCCTTCCGGTCTTCCTGAGATTGTGCTTTCACAGGTTCGGGAACCACTTCCTTCTGAACTATCTTAGCTTCTACTTTTTTAGCAGGAACCACCACAGATAGTTTGCGCTGCAGATATTCGTATACTCCGAAATGGTGAATCTTCAGTGTCTGATTTTCAATATCCCAGATACGGTTCGTCAAACCATCCAAAAATTCCCGGTCGTGGGAAACAATTAAAAATGTTCCTTCATACTGCAACAACGCTTTTTTTAGTACCTGCTTGCTTTGAATATCCAAGTGATTCGTCGGCTCATCCAGGATCAAAACGTTTGATGGACTTAAGAGCAGTTGACAAAGTGCCAGGCGAGTCCGTTCCCCTCCCGACAAAACACCTACTTTCTTATCAATGTCTTCTCCGGAGAATAGGAATGCTCCCAAAATGGATCGCAGGTCTTTTCTCACATCACCCGACGCAACCAGGTCAACAGTTTCATAAATTGTCAGGTTCTTGTTTAATCGCTCTGCTTGATCCTGAGCAAAATAAGTGATTTTGACATTGTGTCCATATTCCACTTTTCCTTCAAAATCAATTTCCTTGGTCATGCATTTGAACAGCGTCGATTTCCCGACACCATTCGGTCCAAGAAGTGCTATTTTTTCTCCTCTTCCAACAGTAATTGAAATATCCTTGAACAAGGTTCTGCCATTATATCCTTTTCCTAAATGTTCCATTTCAAGCACCCATTTTCCGGGTTGAACATTCAATGGGAAGAAAATATTCATTTTAGCTACAGCATCACTTTCCAGTTCAATGCGTTCTGTCCGGTCCAATTTCTTGATCAGGGACTGGGCAAAAGCCGCCTTATTCTTTTTCGCACGGAATTTATCAATAAGTTCCTGCGTCTGCTTAATTTCTTTGTCCTGCTGCTTTTTTGCATCTGCCAAACGATCCAACTCTTCCGAACGCAATTCCTTATACTTGGAATAGGCATAGGGAAAGTCCAAAATTTTCCCGAAGGAAATTTCCCAGGTTCTATTGGTGACATTATCTAAAAACAAGCGGTCGTGGGAAATGACAATTACTGCACCATCAAATTTTGTCAGGTAATTCTCCAACCACTGAATGGAAACGATATCCAGGTGATTCGTCGGCTCATCCAGCAAAAGCAAATTCGGTCGATTCACCAATATCTTAGCTAACTCGGCTCTCATTTTCCATCCACCTGAAAACGAATTCAATTGTTTTTCGAAATCTTCCTTATGGAAACCGAGCCCATCCAAAACTGATGCAATTTTCTCTTCCCACTGAAATCCATCATGGATATTGAACAGGTCATTAGTTGCATTCAGATCGTTCAACAATTCAAGGTAGGATTCGGATTCATAATCCTCCCGGGTGGTTAATTGGTGATTGATTTCCTCGATATGCTTTCTCAGATGATTCAATTGCTCATTGGAAAAAAACAGGTAATCAAATACACTTTGAGTTGTGTCAATGACAATATCCTGAGTCAGAAAACCTACTTCCAAACCTCTCTGACGATGGATCTGACCATCTGTAGGTTTTTCTGTTTGAGCGATTAATCTCAAAAGGGTCGATTTCCCCGCTCCGTTCTTACCCACTAAACCAATCCGGTCTCCCTGGTTCACTTGAGCTGAACAATCCTCAAATAAATAACCCTGTGGGAAATGCACTCCCAATTTTTCCAAAACAAGCATATGCAAAGGTAGGCAAAGTCTTACGAATTGAGAATTCAAAAATGAGAAGTTCTAAAATTCAAGGTTAATTGAAATCGGGGAAGGGTTTATAAAAAAGTCAGATCAAGTTATCCTTGATCTGACTCGTTCTTATTACTGTTATTTAGACAACAAACGAAATCATTTTTCTTCTCAGGATTTTATCCGGCCCCATATATTCCAATCTGAAGGTTATAATACTACCCGGTCTTGATTGCTTGATTAATTTCAATCCTTCCGAAGAAATTTGGTTTCCTTTCCCTTTTTCCGGACGAGGAGCAGTAGCAGTAGTCAATTCCCAATTAACAATATCAAACTTCGCATCAAGCGGGCTATTTTTATACTTGGAAAATAATCGGGTTTCTCCAGGAGGAACCTTACCGCCTGATTCAGTAGCTCCAAAGTAAAACTCCGGGTCCGGCAAGATCATCACACGGAACGAGTAGCTTCCCAATTTTACCTTCTTCTTTGAAAGTGAATTCACCCCGTAAATATCTATGGCTGCGGTTTTACCTGTTGTTGTCACCCGCGCGATTTGCTGATTCGGATTCGCCGATTTAGCCAGATTCACACCGGTTCCGCTTAATACCGTTTGATCGTAACCGGATGCCACTCCTTCAATCAAATTGTCGTACCCTTTGTAAAGGACGTTCAGTTTAGGCAGAGAAACCGTTCCCTGAGGCTTCATGATTTTTACGGTATGTGTCCAATCTTCCGTTTTTACCTGCCCGGATTTGTTCCTGATGGAAACTGTTCCTTTCAAAACCATTTCTCCGCTCGACCCCACTTTTGTCCGGATCACCCCTTTTCCTTCCGAACCCAAAAAGGACGATCCATTGTAAGTCACTGTCGGTTGATTATCGGAATCGAAAGCAGCCATCATCACATTCAGTTCCACTTCATCTCCTCCATTTGCAATCTCAGGTCCATAAACCAATCCAACAATTTTATTGAAGGAATATTCTCCTGTGGAGACTTTTGATTTCAGATGTGCCAAAGCCAATGAACGTGCCGAAAGAACGTCCTGCTGCATCGAAGAAAGGGAAGCCAAAGCAGCAACCAACGGGGCATGATCAAAAGTCTGTCCAATCCAGTGAACGCCTTCTATTTCATTCTGTGTAACGCGTTCCGGTTTGGTGAGATTCATATAAATGGAAGCAAGGACTTCCTCATCATCTCTCAAATTTGCTTTGGAAGATTTAAACATCCGGTCGACCTGCTTTTTCAAATCGGTATTGTCCTTAAAATCATTGATTGCTTTTGGGTTGATTGAAAAGGATTTATTTCCCTCTTTATAGGTTCCTGTAGTTTGAATCAGTTTTGAGCGAAACTCGTTGAAATCATCCCAGATATTCTTTCCTTTCCCGGTTGGATTCTTTATATCATCACCAATCAGGATATGCATTGGAATATCGTATTGATCCTTTGCCTCGACAGCCATCAGATTCATTCGGGTAGGTCTGCAATCTTTTCCCTTAACCCAAACGATGGTTTTTTGGTCGTAATTCTTGATTTGGGTGATATCTTCTCCGGATTCCCTCAACAATTCCATTTTCACCTGGTCGATTTCTTGAATCAACGTTGATGAGAGTTTATCAACTGCTTTCATTTGCTTCATCACTTTTTTCAGTTTTCGAAGCTTTTCAGCATTCTCTTTTCCATTCGTCGATGCAATTTCATCCGAGATATCCGAAATGAACTCGGAACCTCTATCCACCTGCATCCCATTTGATTTTTGGGTATTCTCTTCGATCGCAACAAACGCATCCAGGATTGTTTTTGATACGTTCAATGCCAAAAGAGCGGTGAGTACCAGGTACATCATTCCAATCATCTTTTGTCTCGGTGTTTCTTTTCCTCCAGCCATGATTCAAATTTTTAAGGTTATACCAATCGAATGTCATTTTTTCGATAAGTAACATGGAGGCAAAAAAAATGTCCGCCGAGGCGGACAGTACTTTGTTAAAAATTCCAGACATCCTGTTCAAAGGTTCGAATGCTTTCAATGATATCTGCAGATTCCTGTAAGGCATCTACTCCTGTCCGATAACTGTCTATCGACCGGTCGAATACATTACTTTCCTTGTAGACTGTACTTGAGAATCTTCGTTTCCAGAACAGGTCATCGTAACTCATCCACTGGGCATCATTCTTATCATTGTACACATAGTAATTGGTCAACAGGTATCTCAAATGCGGAAAGTAAATCCAGAACTTGGTTTCCAATCCCGAAATCATTTTTTGACCATTGGGCGCAATTTCTTCTTTCAATACTACCGGTGCAATTCCCATGATCCGAACATCCATCACGGAACGTTCTTTATCAAAAAACCAATCTTCTTTGATCAGGTATTTTACGATGTGTTCCGAATCTATCCAGGAAGTATCTCTCGGAGGATAAATAAACTGTTCGACTCCATTTATAAACGCAGTCGAATCATCGCCGTAAATATTTGAATAAGGTCTTTCGGGCTCAGGTCCTAATTTACCTAAGTAATAAAATATCTCATTTCTGAATACGGAATCGTTGCAATAATTCCCTCCTGCTTTCGGAGAAATAGGATATTTGAACTGATCGCCGTCTACAACATCAAACTGATATGGATTATAAGCTGAAAAGATCTTCAATTCACCTTGCATAATATGGTGGCGCATGATTGTCCACAAAGACCAGCAATTTGTGTTTCTGACGTATTGCCCCGATGGAGTATGATAGTCAAAAGGGTAATATAAAGAGTGATTGATTTTTTCGCGCAGGTCAATCTGCCTCCAAACGCGTTTACTCCAGACAACATCCGCTTCCCGGACATACTCATAGGGAATTGTTCTTTTAGTCAGGATATGTTCTTTCACATAGGGATAATCCAAAACGGGAGTCAAGGACAGAAAATCGGTTGATTCGCATTGCGCATTCAATTGATTGGCTGCGGCGAACAAGAGGATAAAGGTATATTTTCTCATGGCTTGGGTTTTTCAAATAGCGTAAAAAATGGCCTTTCGTTACAGCTGATATCCAGCTGATTGTTAACAAAACTGAATCTTCTTTATCTTTTTTCATGTAATCATGAAGCCAATTTGAAATGATAACACCATATGGAATTTTGCGCTTTTTAGCGCTCTTCTATGAAACCTCTTTGAAATACTTATATTTGGTCCGAAACTAAAAGACTAATTTGATGCGGGCTTCAGAAAAGACTCTTCTTAACACAGAACTTGAAAACTATTTCCTTCCTTTCCGTCAAAATATTATCGGTATAGAACAAGAGTTCAACTCACCATTCGGTAAACAGCGGATGATATACACGGATTGGACCGCCAGCGGAAGATTATATCGTCCTATTGAGGAAAAAATCACTAACGAATTCGGTCCTTTTGTAGCAAATACGCATACTGAGACAACTGCCTCCGGAACCGCAATGACGAATGCTTATCATGAAGCCCGACATATTATAAAACACCACGTGAATGCCAGTCCTGACGATGTTCTGATAACAGATGGCACCGGAATGACAGGTGTTGTTAATAAATTTCAGCGAATACTTGGCCTGAAAATGCCTGAACAACTAAAAGGTTGCACTAACATTCCTGAAGCAATGAGAGTGGTCGTTTTTGTCTCGCATATGGAACATCATAGCAATCAGACTTCCTGGTTGGAGACAATTGCCAAGGTGGAAATAATTCCTGCCAACCAACACGGGCTCTTATGTCTTGACAGTTTAACAGAATTGCTTGACAAATACAAGGAATATCCGCTAAAGATAGCCTCAGTAACAGCCTGCAGTAATGTTACAGGGATTAAAACACCGTACCATGAAGTCGCTAAACTTATGCACAAGAACAATGGCTTATGCTTCGTGGATTTTGCCTGTTCAGCTCCGTATGTAAATATTGACATGCATCCGACAGAAAGCGAAGCCCGGCTTGATGCGATTTTCTTTTCCCCCCATAAATTTCTTGGTGGTCCCGGCACGAGTGGTGTACTCATTTTCAATAAAAAGTTATACAACAACACAATACCGGATCATCCGGGTGGAGGTACAGTAAAATGGACAAACCCGTGGGGAGAACACAAATACTTTGATGATATTGAAGAGCGCGAAGACGGTGGTACACCAGGGTTTCTTCAAGTTATCAGATCTGCACTCGCCATAAAGTTGAAAGAGAAGATGACTATCGATAAAATACTGCAACGTGAAAAAGAGCTGGTCGATTATATCTTTGAAGAACTTGAGAAAATACCGAATCTATCACTCCTTGCATCACAGCATAAAAATAGGCTTGGTGTCATTTCTTTTTATATTGACAGTTTACATTTCAACCTCGGTGTAAAACTGCTCAACGACCGTTTCGGAATACAAACCCGGGGTGGCTGTAGTTGCGCAGGTACTTATGGCCATTACCTGCTGCATGTTGATCAGGAGCAATCAAACTATCTTACTGAAAAGATAAGCGATGGTGATCTCAAAGTGAAACCTGGATGGATACGTATGTCTATACACCCGACAACGACCAACTCAGAAATACAATATGTTTGTGAAAGCATAAAACAACTTGCAGAAAACCACACAGAATGGGCGAATGACTACCGATACAATCCTTCAAGTAATGAATTTGTTCATGTTTCGGTAAATCATCCAGAGGTTCATATGGTCAAGCAATGGTTTCAACTATAACCGGAAATCTATCCAGACGATGTTTGCTTTTAAAAGCCGGTATTCAAATAATTGATGCGGAGAAAATAATGTGCTGTTGTTTCTCCTAACAGATCTACTATTTATTAGTAAAGAAAAACCCCGACATTCATTACGAAGCCGGGGTTTTCTTTTATTTTTTGATTCAATTAGAAGTTCCAAACATCGTGTTCAAAATTTCTAATCTCTTCTGTAATCTTTTCAGATTCCATTAGTGCGTCCACACCAGTCTTGTAACTATCAATCTCACGATCGAACACGTTACTTTCACGGTATATTGTACTAGTGAAACGACGTTGCCAAAACAAGTCATCGAAGCTTTGCCATTGAGCGTCATTCTTTTCGTTGTACACAAAGTAGTTAGCTAAAATGTAACGACAATGAGGGAAGTACAACCAGAATTTCTCATCCATCCCGGTAATGTTTTTACCACCTGTTGGAGAAACTTCTTCTCTGTATACAACTGGAGCAATTCCTAAAATTCGCACATCCAATACAGATCTTTCTTTATCAAAGAACCAATCCTCCTTAATGCGGTACTGAACAATTTGCTCAGAATCGATCCACATTGTATCAGCAGGCGGGTATTTGAAAGTAACCGTTCCGTCAGGAAGTGTAATTTCAATCGGATCTCCAAATTCATTTGTCAATGGAACATCACTTTGTGCACCTAATTTTCCTAAATAATAGAATATTTTGTCACGGAATAAAGAATCGGTATAATAATTCTTACCAGCTTCCGGTACGATCGGATACTTGAACTGATCACCATCTAACATATCATACTGATACGGGTTATATGGTGAAAACACTTTCAAATCCCCATTGACGATATGGTGACGCATAATTGTCCACAATGACCAACGGCTCGTATTTCTTACGTACTGACCCGATGGTGTGTGATAATCAAACGGTAAATAAATCGGGTGATTCATTTTTTCACGCATATCAATCATCCGCCAAACACGATGACTCCAGACTACATCAGCTTCCCGAACAAACTCATAGGAAATCATTCTTTTGGTAGGTATATGTTCTGTCATATACACCCCATCAATTACATCCGCTTGAGGAACATTCACTGGTCCACCATTGATCTCCTGCGCGTTCGTTAACAACGAACCAGCAAACAAGGCACTTAATAGAACTAAACGTTTCATGATTGACACTCTATTATTTATTTATTTATTAAATGGTAAACACACCACTTTTCTTGCGTAGGATTCCGTCCGGCCCTTTAACCATAGTCATAAAGCTGATAGTGGATCCTGGTTTTGATTGTTTCATCAAGCTGATTCCATCCGCGTTCAAAGTGTTTCCTGTTCCTTTAGCAGGACGAGGAGCACCGGCAACATTTAATTCCCAAGATTGAACTACGAATTCAGCTTTCAACGGACTATCAGAATAACGTGCAAACAAACGTGTTTCAGCTTTAGAAGCTTTACCACCATCTTCAACTGCTCCGAAGAACAATGATGGAGGAGGCAAGTTCATTACACGGAACTCAAATGTTCCCAAAGCAACCGTTTTATTTGCTTTTGTACTTTTACCTGAGATGGAAATCTTAGCTGTTCTTCCGGCACCACCTACACGACCGATGTATCCTTTTCCTGATTTAGTTAAAGTCACACCTTGTCCAGTCAAGATTGTCTGGTCGTATCCGGAAGCAACACCTTCAATTACGTTGTTGTATCCTTTGTACAATACATTCAACTCAGGAAGGGAAACCGTTCCTTGCGGTTTCATAACCGTAATTTTCTTTTCCCAAGGCAATGTTTTCGGAATACC
This sequence comes from uncultured Fluviicola sp., assembly GCA_965650135.1. GTDB lineage: Bacteria > Bacteroidota > Bacteroidia > Flavobacteriales_D > Crocinitomicaceae > Fluviicola. Next base: position 50,569 of record CBFGNC010000008.1, on the reverse strand, counting down.
TGATTTATTCAGGATTGTAATTGTTCCGCTCAAGTTCATTTCAGTAGAACCTGATTTTGTTTTGATTGTTGCCTTACCGTCACTGATGTTTTCTTTCGGTACGTTAGCACCACCGATAGTTACCATCGGTTGTTTGTCCGAATCAAAAGCAGCCATCAATACTTGTACTTCCACTTCTTCATTTTGGTTCACAACTTCAGGACCGTAAGCTAATGCCATAATCTTGTTGAAAGAGTATTCACCTCCACCTACACGACCACGAATCAAAGCAACAGCATCTGCACGAGCTGTCAGGATCTCTTTTTGCAAAGAAGATAAAGAAGCTAATGCCGCAACTGACGGTGAATGGTCAAAAGTACGACCAATCCAGTGTACATCTTTAATTTCACCTTCATGCATGTCAGCAATCTCCTGCTTAGTCAATGAAGAATAAATCTTAACCAATGCTTCCTGATCATCCGGAGCAACCGATTTCAATGCCGGAGCCAATTGTTTTTTGATATCAGCGAAATCTTTCGAAGCTCTGATATCCGGATCCTTAAACGAATACTTTTTCTCCTTCGTAGTAGATGATGAAGCGATCAGCTCAGTCAAATCTCCGCGGTATTTCAAGTAGCTATCCCATAATTTCATACCATTACCATTCGGTTTCTTGATATCTTCAGCGATACCCATCACCTCCATTGGTTCATCGTACTTGTCTTTTCCGTCAACTTTCATCAAGTTCATACGAATCGGTTTCAATGGTTCACTTGTAGAATAAGCCTTAGTAATCAAAAATTCAGGACCTACTTCTTTCGTTTTTTCACCACATTTCTCCAAAATTTCCATTTTCAAGTCGTCGATTAACTTAACTTGTTCTGCGGTCATTTTATCGATTTGGTTGACAACCTTCATAAGAGCGATTGCCTTTTTCATTGCTTCCGGGTTTGATTTATCCTCAGAAACTTCTTTTAAGTCTGTTTTTTTCTCTTCACCACGACCATATTCATTCAAGTTTGAAATTTGAATATTTTCTTCGATGGCTACGAAGGCATCCAGAATAGCCTTTGATACATTAAGTGCCAGAAGTGCGGTAAGTACTAAGTACATCATACCGATCATCTTCTGTCTTGGGGTTTCTTTTCCACCTGCCATGACTTCTAAATTTTATTGGTTTACTTGTTAGTAATATTCAATGTTAATAAAGTAACTATCGACTAACCGATTGATTAGTCTCTAGAAATTGTCATAGCTTTCAACATGTTGCCATAAACTGCATTCAAGTCAGTTAAGTTTCTAGACAACATTGCCATATTTTCTTTGTATAAACGAGTATCTTCAGCTGAATCAGATAAATTCTTCATCATTTCAGTTACTTGACCTTGGAATTTCTCAGTTGCCTCCAAATGAGCGGAAGAACCTTTCAATTGTAATTCGTATACGTTGTTCAAAGCAGCCAAGTTTTTAGAAACTTTCTGCATTTGCTCACCAAATGATTCACCTTCCTGAGTGTTAGAAGTCATACCTGAAATAGAAACAGATGCTCTTTCGTATGCTTCGGACAATGAAGAAACTTTATCAGATGCTGCCTGCAATGAAGAAACATAAGAGTCAGTTGCCGCTGCTGCTGATGTTACACCTTTCAATTGAGAAGCATTTTCTCCTAATTGGCGCATTCCATCTCCTAAACGCTCTAATAATTGACCGTCGATTTTTGCTTCTTCCAACATCTTGTCCAAGTGCTCAGTAATTCCGGATCCACCAGAATTTCTTCCTCTTCCACCTGCTGCCGGTAAAGCATCGTGATCTAAATCGTCACTGTGTGCGAAAGCCAATTCCGGGTAAACAAGTTCCCAATTTGGATCTTCATGAATCGGTTCAAATGCCGAGAAAATGAAAATCAACGCTTCCGTTCCAAGACCAACGATCAACATCGCTGATGCAAATGGCCAGTGTTGAATTTTAAATAAGGCTCCTACGATTACGACTGCCGCACCGAAACCGTATAATTTCGCCATAAACTTTTTCCATCCTTTACTTCCTGGTTTCATAGTTTTCTTTGTTTTTTAGGTTTAACCAAATTTATTGTTTTGTAATTGTTTGTTTATTCCTAGCGAAGTTGGATATCGCTACGAATTTCTTCGCCACCTTCTTTTGAGAAGTCACGTCCACCACGACCTAAGTGTGTTGCCACATTTCGGAACCCGACGTACGATTTAGCCGTATCTTGATACTCGTAAGTACGAGTTGAAGTTTGCAAGTAGTATCCGACATCTTTCCAAGAACCTCCGCGGATAACTTTACGTTTCATTGCAGGCGGATCCCAGTCCATTGCATCATATCTGTACTCCGTATTCAAATCATGAGAGAACTCATACATTGCTTCGTCATAAGCTGTCTCACACCATTCTGAAACGTTACCAGCCATACAATACAGACCCCATCCGTTTGGATTATAAGAGTAAGCTTTTACAGTATGGAAACCTCCGTCTTCAAAGTAGCGACCTCTCATCGGCTTAAAGTTACCCAAGAAACATCCACTTTGGTTACGGATATAAGGACCTCCCCAAGGATATGGTGAATTATTCAAATCACCACGTGCTGCTCTTTCCCATTCTGCTTCAGTTGGCAAACGGAAATCATTCACGAATAAATCTCCCATTGCTTGCAACCAGTTGTTCAACAATTGTGTTCTCCAGATAGAAAATGCTTTTGCCTGAACCCAAGTGATACCGATAACAGGGTAGTTATCGTATGCCGGATGCCAGAAATACATATTTGTCATCGGATCATGAAATGCATAGGTGAAATCACGAACCCAAACCAATGTATCCGGGTACACGTTAATTTCCTCATCAATGATGAATCTTTGACGATTCTCGTGACCACGAAGACCTGTACTTTGACCTTTTTTATTGAAATAACTCAAATCCTTGTCCAAACCTTGAGGTTCTTCGGTAAACGGATGCGGAGGTGTGTTCAAGTCACGGTGTTCCGGACTGATCTCATTTCCATCTTTATCAATTCCATTGTGAACAATCTCGATCCGACCTCTTTTGGCAGCTTCTCTCAAATCGATCCAATAATACTTGAAGTTCAATTTTCGCGTATCCAATTCACGACGTTTGTAGAAACGCTCCGGTTGTGGATAGTACATATCAGCCAATAAAGGCATCAAATCCGGATCATCGTAGGAAAATTTACGATCCCAGTTCAATGAGAATATCGCACGATTGACATCACGGTCAGAAGGTTCGAATTCGACAGTCTCCAAAGCTCCCTCATCAAAATACATGTCTTCGTAGTTGATGTAACGGGAAGCCTCATCGTCTTCCTCTAATCCGGAGTAAATACGTTCACGTGCCATTGAATCCCTAACCCACTCCACGAATTGACGATACTCGTTATTCGTGATTTCAGTTTGATCAATATAAAACGCTTGGACAGAAACCGTCTTTGCACGAGTCTGGTGCAAGAAAGGTACATCCTGGTCATTTTCTCCCATGATGTAGGATCCGGATGGAATATAAACCATTCCAAGAGGAATCTCAGGTTGATAGACTCTACGACCTAACGCACCTGTCAAGTGGCCACTACGTGAGCTACAAGAGGCAATGAAGGCCCCAATTAAACCGATAAACAACAGTTTTTTCATTCTAGTTCAATTTTACAGTTCCGGATTTATCGTTAACATTCTACAGGATCAATTTTGCGATATAACGGAATCGAATAAAAAATGGTTACAAAGATTTGTAATTTTTTTTTGATTTTACAACCATTTTGGATGATGTGCCTTCGTAATTGGTATAATAGGAATATAACAAAACTTAAGCGCAATCTCATGAGTACCATTCGAAATCTTCGACAATCTTCCGATTGTGATATCATAAGAATAACCTACCCACATAAACATCCTTGCTTTTTGCTTCTTGATATCAAAAGGTCTATAACCCAACAACACGGAAACTGCATCGCTGTTTCTGAAGCCTACCCCTCCGTAAAGGAAGCCGTCATAAATATATCGGGCATTGATGTTACCTGAATACTTCAACAAGTCTGTCTGCAAGGTCCCCTGAACATCGATCGACCCTTTTGTACCGATATGTCTGAAAGTGTATCCACCCATAGCATAGTAGTGACGAGCCAGATCATATGGAACAGTACCCGTACCACTTGGGGTAACAACCGAACTTGTCAAATTCAAAGTCGATGCCTGCAAGTGACTGGATGACAATCCTGCGAACCAATTCTGGGCACGGTAATAGATACCGAAGTTTAAATCGAATGTGATTGCTGAACTTGCACCAGGGAAAGTAGGGTCAATTTGTGTTTGAGGTCCAACCCAAGTCGGATTCATACCAAAATTCACCATTCCGACACCCAATCCGATACCAAGTCTTCCATCACCCAACGTGATATGATGCGAATAATTCAACATCACATTGTTCTGTCTGTTAAAACCGATTGCATCATGCGTGAAATTCAAACCAAAACCTCCGGTCCATTTACCAAAGCTCTCCATGTTCGCTTCCGCATTAAACACTACAGAATTCGGTGCTCCATTCACTTTATCCCACTGATTGCGATAAATTAAATTTCCACACAACCCTTCTTCTATACCAGTTGCACCCGGGTTAATGGCGAACTTATTGTAAATAAAGTGTGTCAATGCGATATCTTGCTGAGCAGAAGCTCCGAAAGAACATAACACAAACGCTGATAAAATACGTAACGTTTTATTCATATTAAAGGGTCCTAATTATGGTTTTAACATGCTTGGCTTTAACAAATTTTAGCCAATTGGCGACTAAAATAAGTATTTTTTAGAACAAACAAAATTTTTTAATGCAATCAACTCATCTTTTCCACAATGAAATGTTGAAGAGATAAATATTTAACACAAACTCTTGTTACGAAACAACCGGGAAAAGGTTACCCTAGTTTTTGATATGTCTTCCACCATAAATTGGGTATATCACCATTCAACGCGTTGCTATACTGTGATTTATCGCACGGAACCATGTGGTGTCTTTCGTATTTTATTCCTTCTTTCGGAGGATATGGGACCTCCATCCACCAGCGTTCAGAACGATTGCTGCGGTAAAAAATAATATCGTGATTTATTTCGTCCAAAAAAACTGTGAACTTGGTATATTCCTTTTTTGAACCGATTGGAAAGTCTCCAACCCGTTGTGAATACCCGTCAATAAAGTACCAAATAATCTGTGCAATTTCAGCATGGGCGCTTTCGGCAATATCGCCGGGCAATAAGTTGAACAAGCCGATTGAAGTCAGTTTATCCGAAATTCCGGCATACTTAGCAACTTGGCATATATCCTGGTTATCCAGTCCATTCGGTTGGGAGAAATATTTTCCTTTAAAATCAGAAGCTTTTATAGCCTGCAGGTCGATGCTCAACAGATCCGTATTGCGAAGTAATGGTTCCGCTATTCTAAAGTCAGCCTTGAATTCACCTAAACGGACCGCATCAAAAAACAATTTTTCAAATAAATCGATTTCAGATGCCTTCACGAGCGGAGTCTGGTAACCAATTACGGATAAATTGAAGAGATAACACGGCCTGTGCATCAGTAATTTACTCACATAAGCATCTTTCCCGATCGGAAGTTCCGGATCTCCCAAATCCAGTTTGGAATCGATATTGAGAACGTTGATGAGTTGCTCCAATTCCTCATAACCCTGATACATCGCATAAGTCAGATCCTGGGAGCCACCAACGACAATTGGGACAACTGATTTCTTGACCAATTCCGCCACGACTTGCCTCAGTGCGAAATAAGTATCCTCCACCCTTTCACCGGGCATCAGATTCCCTAAGTCATAGAGTTTAAAATTCCAATTACTTCCCGGAAAACACGAATTGAGTTGATTTCTGAAACGGTCATCTGTCTGACCATGTAAGGATGGCTCACCATTTCTGAATTCAGGAACATATATCAGTGCAAGCCCGGCTTTATCTATTTCAGGGAAACCTGATTCATCGTTTCGAACAATAAACTCACCCAAAGATTCTGAAATAGGGTTTTCATTGGTGTCAATCGGACTGAAATAAATAGAGAGATCCTTCATTCTAAATGTCTTTTGACAAAAATAACCGAATGATGGATAGGCGAAACCAGCCTTCCAATTAAGAATAAAGATTGAAAAGTTAATAACTCCGAATAATTGAAAATGTAAAATTGAGAATTGAAAAGTTTTGTACCTATTCTTCCTTTTCAATTTTTACCATTCTCCATTTTCAATTGGAACCATCTCAAATTACTTTCGCACTAATCCCGGATGTCCGGAATTGTAATTTGGTCTTCAGTCCCTCCGCTACTTCTTCTTTGCAACCGCTTTTTTAGCCGGTGCTTTCTTGGCAGCTGTCTTTTTAGCCGGTGCTTTCTTTTCAATCATTTCTTTCACTTTTTCAAGTGTCAGTCCTGCAGCATCAACGGTACTTGCGAGTTCAATCTTTAATTTACCTTTCAAGATCACTGATTTACCCCAACGTGCTTTTTCAACACGGATACCTTCTTCTTTCCAGTCGTGAACAACCTTATCAATATCCTTTTGAATTTTTTCAGCAACCAGGGTTTCAATGTCCTGCTGGGTCAAATGGTCAAAATCATATTTCTTGCTGACATTGATAAATATCCCGTTCCATTTGATAAACGGTCCGAAACGGCCCACGCCTTTTTGAACTGGTAAACCATCCACTATCCCAATCGGGGCATCAGCCTGCAGTTTTGAATCGATGAGTACTATCGCCTGATCCATTGAAAAATCCATCGGATCATCCCCTTTTGCAAGCGAAATAAACTGGTCCCCGAATTTCACATACGGACCGAAACGACCAACATTCACTTCTACCGGAACACCTTTGTATTCACCCAAACTTTTCGGTAACTGGAATAACTCAAGTGCCTCTTTCAACGAAATCGTATGAATACTCTGCGTGCTCAATAAAGACGCAAAACGTGGCTTATCCCCATCTTCTTTCTCGTCTCCGATCTGGATCATCGGCCCGAAACGACCAATACGGGCAATTACTTTCTTATTTGAAGTCGGGTCGATTCCCAAATCACGCTCACCTGTAGCACGATCTGAATGTTCCAAGGTATCTTCCACATTGTGATGGAATGGTTTGTAGAATGACGACAACATATCCGTCCATTCCATTTTTCCACGAGCGATCTCATCGAATTGCTCTTCCACTTCAGCAGTGAAATGATAGTCCATGATCCCACCAAAGTGATCCACCAGGAAATCTGTCACAACCATCCCTATATCCGTCGGAAATAATTTATTCTTTTCCTTACCGGTGATTTCCGTTTTGATCTGCTTCTCCACGAATGTCGGAGTGCGCATTTCCAAAATTATATACTCTCTTTTCTCTCCCTCACGCTCTTGCTTCTCGACATAACCTCTTTTTTGGATTGTCGAGATAGTTGGTGCATAAGTGGAAGGACGACCAATCCCCAATTCCTCCAATTTCTTTACCAAAGAAGCCTCCACATAACGAGCTGAAGGTCTTGAAAATCTTTGGGTTGCCGTAATATTATCTTTAACCAACTCCTCACCAACCTGAACCGCAGGAAGTAATCCTTCAGTTTCGCTATCGTTTTCGTCTTCATCCAAATTGGTTTCCAAATAGACTTTCAGGAAACCGTCAAATTTGATAACTTCTCCTTTTGCCTGGAAAACTTCTTTCATCTTTTCATTCCCGATTGAAATCGTTGTTCTCTCCAATTCCGCATGGCTCATCTGAGAAGCGATTGACCGTTTCCAAATCAAATCATACAAACGCACTTCTTCCCTTTCACCATAACTTAAAGCATGCATGGCAAAATTGGTCGGACGGATGGCTTCGTGAGCCTCTTGTGCATTCGAATTCTTATTGGTGTATTTTGTCGGATGGGAATATTCTTTTCCGTAAGCCGAAAGAATTTCATTTTTCGCGCCTGTCATTGCTGTCTCCGATAAATTCACGGAATCAGTTCTCATGTAGGTGATATGTCCAGCTTCGTATAATCTTTGTGCCACCTGCATTGTTCTTGAAACGGAGAACCCCAATTTCAAAGAAGCTTCCTGCTGCAAAGTAGAAGTTGTAAATGGTGATGCAGGAGTTTTCTTTGCCGGTTTCTTTTGAACATCCTGAACGGAAAGCGGATAAGTTGCACATCGGGTTAGGAATTCCGATGCGTCGACCTCTTTATCAAACGTTTTTGAAAGTTCCGCCTTGATGCGCTCTTTGCCTTTCAGAAACTCACCGGTAACACGGAAATAGCTTTCTGCTTTAAACTGTTGAATTTCCTTCTCTCGCTCAACGATCAGTCGCACAGCAACCGATTGTACACGACCTGCCGAAAGGCTTGGTCTCACTTTTTTCCATAGTACGGGAGAAAGTTCGAAACCAACTAAACGATCCAATACACGTCTCGCCTGTTGGGCATCCACTAACGGTTTATTGATCTGGCGCGGATTTTCAATTGCTTTTAAAATGGCGCCTTTTGTAATCTCGTTGAATGTGATTCGTTTGGTATCTTTTTTTGCCAGTCCCAAAGTCTCATATAAATGCCAAGAAATAGCCTCTCCCTCGCGGTCCTCATCGGTAGCGAGCCAAACCACATCGGATTCCTTCGCTAATTTCTTCAATTCTGCAACCAGGGCCTTCTTATCGGAACTGACTTCGTATTCCGGGGCGAAGTTATTCTCAACATCAATGGCCAATCCTTTCGAGGCCAAATCACGCACGTGTCCAAAACTTGATTTTACAGTAAAGTCCTTTCCTAAATATCCTTCAATGGTTTTTGCCTTTGCAGGTGACTCAACTATTACTAAATTCTTACTCATGCTAACTAAGTTTTCCGGATCGAAACAATTCGAATCGGTGCAAATATAAACGGTTTTAAAAACAAAAAACAAGATAATCCAGTTTGAAAAAATCCGAAGTTCCTATTAAACTATAGTTTATATTTTTTTGAAAACCCAAATTTCACCCAAAAACAAACTTTATTTTCGAAAAAATTAACACAGATAATGCCATGACATTTTGACATGTCTGTCTTAAAAACTATTTTTGCTCTCTTTAAAATTCAAGCATGTTAGAGGATCACGGTGTAAATAAAGTTATTGACGAAAGCAGACAAGGAGAAGCAATCATTCTGGAAGGCGGAACCGGCTCCAAAAAACTTTATGTAGAAAGTTATGGTTGTCAGATGAATTTCAGTGATAGTGAAGTTGTCGCTTCCATTATGACGAAAGAAGGTTACACAACTACTCGAAACATCGATGAAGCGGATGTTGTTCTGATCAATACCTGTTCCATTCGGGAGAATGCAGAAACACGCGTTCGCAATCGCTTGACGGAATTCAAAAAACGTAAGGCGGACCAACCCAACCTTGTCGTTGGAATTTTAGGTTGTATGGCTGAGCGTTTGAAACAATCCTTGCTGGAAGAGGAACAATTGGTCGACCTGGTAGCCGGTCCGGATGCTTACCGCGATTTGCCAAACTTGATAGATGAAGTTGGAACGGGGCAACGCGCTGTAAACGTCTTGCTTTCCCGTGAAGAAACTTATGCAGATATTTCTCCTGTGAGAATGGATCAAGGTGGAGTAAGTGCATTTGTTACTATCACACGTGGTTGTGATAACATGTGTTCTTTCTGCGTTGTACCATTTACGAGAGGGAGAGAACGTTCCAGAGATCCTCTCACGATTGTCCAGGAGTGTAAAGATTTATTTGCCAATGGATACCGCGAAGTCACTTTATTGGGACAGAACGTAGATAGTTACCGTTGGAATATGAGCAGTAAGGGAGTGATCAAGGATGAAAGCATCCCGACTACTAACTTTGCTCAATTAATGGAATTGGTAGCTTTGATCCATCCCGATTTGCGCATCCGTTTTTCCACTTCTCACCCGAAAGATATGACGGATGACGTACTGGAAATGATGGCGAAATACGAAAATATTTGCCCTTACATTCACTTACCTGTCCAATCCGGAAATTCGGATGTATTGGAACGTATGAATCGCGGGTATTCACGTGAGTGGTACATGGATCGCATTGCAGCAATCAAACGCATCATTCCTGATTGCGCTATTTCAACAGATATCATCACCGGTTTTTGCGGTGAAACAGAGGAGGAGCACCAGGAAACCGTTTCCTTGATGAAGGAAGTCGGGTACGATTTCGCCTATATGTTCAAGTATTCTGAAAGACCGAAGACTTTGGCAGAACGCAAATTCACGGATGATATCCCGGAAGATGTGAAAGGCCGACGCCTGGAAGAAATTATTGCACTGCAGTTGGAAAACTCGGCAGCTTCCCATAGAAATCAAATCGGGAAAATCGCGAAAGTATTGGTTGAAGGACCTTCGAAGCGGTCTGCGGAGCATTTTTGCGGTCGGGACGGTAGAAATTCGAAGGTGGTGTTCCCGAAAGGAAATGCAAAGAAAGGCGAATATGTACTGGTTAAAATTACGGATTCCACCTCAGCGACCTTGATGGGGGAATTGGTGAATCACGTCAACTAGTCTAAATTTAAACAATGAGTAACATGTCACTTCAACAAATCAAACAACGGTTTGGAATCATTGGAAATGCTCCTCAGCTGAACCGTGCGTTAGAAGTTGCTATGCAAGTGGCACCAACAGATATTTCGGTCCTGGTGACCGGCGAAAGCGGAACGGGTAAAGAGATCATTCCGCAAGTCATTCATCAACTGAGCACACGCAAACACAATGAATACATTGCTGTAAACTGTGGTGCAATTCCGGAAGGGACAATTGATTCGGAGCTATTCGGACATGAAAAAGGATCATTTACCGGGGCAACCGGAAGCCGCCAAGGTTATTTTGAAGTAGCAGACGGTGGAACTATTTTCCTGGATGAAGTTGCAGAATTACCGATGCAAACACAGGTTCGTTTACTTCGTGTATTGGAAACCGGGGAGTTTATCCGTGTAGGTTCTTCCAAAGTGATTAAGACCAATGTTCGCGTTGTTGCTGCTACGAATGAAAATATGCATCGTGCAATCCAGTCGGGAAAATTCCGGGAGGATTTGTTATACAGACTAAGTACTGTTCCCATTCCGTTACCTCCTTTGCGCCAGCGGCAGGAAGATATTTATTTGCTATTCCGGAAATTTGCAAGTGATTTTGCAGAAAAATACCGCATGCCGGCTGTGAAATTAACGGGAGATGCCGTTGAATTGCTACAGGCATATCATTGGCCGGGAAATATTCGCCAGTTAAAAAACCTGGTGGAGCAAATCTCTGTAATTGAGCAGGAGCGCGACATTGATGGTCCACGCCTGCAATCTTATTTACCACAAGCGGAAGAATTCTTCCCTGCAGTTGTGGGTGCGCAGGAAACTAAGATCGACGAACGCGAACTGATGTACAAGTTCCTCTTCGACATGAAGAACGATTTGAACGAATTGAAAAAATTGGTGGTCGAATTATTGAACAACCAGGGAGAATTCAATTTATCAAATGACCAGGCAGCCGTGGTGAATCGTCTGTATCATGACATCAATTTGGGTGAACAACGTATTTTACCCCCTGCTCCGATTAAATCCGAAGCCGTAAAACCGGTTCTTTATGAAGATCCTGAGACCGAAGATTATGAAGTTCACGAAGAAGTACAGGAATCCTTGTCTTTGGAGGATCGGGAGAAAGAATTGATTCAGAAAGCACTTGACAAACATAGAGGAAGAAGAAAGTACGCAGCAGAGGAATTGGGAATTTCGGAACGAACTTTGTATCGCAAGATCAAAGAATACGATATTCAGGGATGAAAAAACTAGCGATTGCACTTATTTTATTGGCAGGACTAAGTAGTTGCTGGCCGAAATCATTCATGAATCCCATCGATAATTCGATGCCGGAAGAATGGAAGAAATTCTATATCACTCCTTTGGAACTGACTGCAGCAACTGCACCATCCAATTATCCTGCAAATCTGGCAGAAGGATTAAGAAGCGGTATTCAAAATAATACCCGTCTGAAACTGGCTTCCACTTTGGAAGAGGCACAAATCAAGATCAGCGGAATCATTTCCAATTATAATACAACACCGATTGCGATTCAACAGGGAGACTTGGCAGCTAAGAACCGACTCACCGTTTCAGTTAATTTCACTATACTTACACCTACAAAAGGTTTGGAGAAAATGGAGTTTACAAGTTCGCGTTTTGCCGATTACGAATCCAGCGAGCAATTGGTGGATGTGGAAACACGTTTATTGGAATCTATTAACCAGCAAGTGGTTCAGGACGTAGTGAATAAATTGTTATCCAATTGGTAATGCTGAATACAGAACAAATAGCCGAATTCATCCTGCACCCGGAACTTATGCGTTCTGAAGATGTAGATGTATTGCGTGAATTGTCTGAAAAACACCCTTATTCCTCGGTCTATTCGCTCTTGTATTTACAAGGAGTTTCCCGTTTCCAATCCGTTCACCTGGATGAAGTGCTTCCGAAACAAGCGTACAAATTATCTGATCGTTCACGTTTATTTCACTTATTGCATTCTGCATTTGAAGGTGAAGCACTTATTGAGAATGAACCGACAGCAGATTTTGCAATCGCTTCGGTTCAAGAGAATGATGAGCCGGAAGAAAAGCCGGTTGAGGAAAAGATTATTCCTGTTTTCGATCCTGTTCCGGAAGAAAAAGAACAAGTTTCAGAAACAATTGAACCGATTATTGAAGTCAACCCGGAAGAGGTTTCTCAAACAGCAAACCTTCCGGTAGAAAAGGATATTTTCGATTTCGAAACCGTCGCTGCGACTTTGGCTCAGGATTATCTGGGCGTAAGTCAGAATGAGGAAGAGAAACCGGATGAGTCTCAAGCTTCCGAAACTCACACCGTTGAAGAGGCTGAGAACGAAGAAATAATAGAAGAACCCTATATTGAACCTCATACGCACGAAGAAGCGCCGGTTTCCAGTATGGTTCAACCGGATGCAAAACGTTCTTTCACCAATTGGCTGAAAGCAGGTCAGCACGAAGACGGGAACAAACCCGTGACGGAAGCCAAATCCGAAGCAAAGAATACACAACAGGCAATCATTGATAAGTTCATAGAAAAGAGTCCGAGTATGCCCAAACCGAAGACCGAATTTTATTCTCCTTCGAAAAAAGCAAAAGAAAGTTTGGATGATGATCGGATCCCTGTTTCCGAAACTTTGGCTAAAATATATGCCGCTCAAGGAAATTTTCCCAAAGCAATTCATGTTTATCATCAATTAAGTTTGGCGTTTCCAGAAAAAAAGAGTTTATTTGCACTCCAAATTGAAGAATTAAAGAAAAAAATTACCTCATAAAATGATAGCATTAATTTCAATTTTACTAGTATTAGCAAGCGTTTTATTAATCGTAGTGGTGTTTGTTCAGAACCCGAAAGGAGGAGGTTTGTCTTCTGATTTTGGTGCTGCACAGCAACTTGGCGGTGTTCAACGCACAAATGATTTTATCGAAAAAGCAACATGGACGCTTGCAGCAGTAATCTTAGTTGCAAGTATTGGATTGACAACGATGATGAAACCTGCGAAAGTAAAGGAACAACCGAAAAAAGAACAACAGGGTGGACCAGTTACCCAAGGTCAACAAGGTGGTCAGCCGCAGCGGTAATCAATCGATTATAACAGCATTTGAAATGTCAGTATGTCACACATACTGACATTTTTTTTGTTTATACCCTTCGTAAAATGAAAAATTGACACAATACCTACATTGGCACAATCTTAGCCGATAGGAATCGTCAAATTTTATCTAAATAGAATAACAATATGTCAACAACATTTAAACCTTTAGCGGATAGAGTGCTAATTGAGCCTGCAGCAGCAGAGCAAGTAACAGCAAGTGGTATTATCATTCCTGACACAGCGAAAGAAAAGCCATTAAAAGGAACAGTTATCGCAGTTGGGGTTGGTAAAAAAGACGAACCAATGCAAGTAAAAGTGAATGATACAGTCATTTACGGTCAGTATTCAGGTACTGAAATCAAAATTGATGGGAAAGATTACCTGATCATGAAAGAAGGTGATATCTACGGGATCATTGGGTAATTAATCATTAAAAGACTAAAAATCATTAAGACATAAGAAATGGCAAAGCAAATTTATTTTGATGTAGAAGCTCGTGAGAAGCTGAAAAAGGGAGTTGATTCATTGGCAAATGCAGTGAAAGTAACTCTTGGACCAAAAGGAAGAAACGTTGTAATCGGAAAGAAATTCGGAGCTCCACAAGTAACAAAAGATGGTGTTTCTGTAGCTAAAGAAATTGAACTGGCTGACCCAATTGAAAACATGGGTGCTCAGATGGTGAAAGAAGTAGCTTCAAAAACAGCAGATATCGCCGGAGACGGAACAACGACTGCCACCGTTCTGGCTCAGGCAATCATCACTGCAGGATTAAAGAACGTAGCAGCCGGTGCAAACCCAATGGACTTGAAAAGAGGAATCGACAAAGCGGTACTTTCCGTGGTTGCCGATTTGAAAAAAATGTCGAAAGAAGTTGGTTCTGATAACGACAAAATCAAGCAGATTGCAACTATTTCAGCAAACAACGACGATACAATCGGTTCGTTGATCGCCGAAGCGATGAAAGTAGTCGGAAACGATGGTGTAATTACCGTTGAAGAAGCAAAAGGAACGGAAACTGACGTGAAAACAGTGGAAGGAATGCAGTTCGACCGTGGTTATTTATCACCTTATTTTGTGACAAACACCGATAAGATGATCGCTGAAATGGAACACCCGTTGATCTTGATCTACGACAAGAAAATCAGCAACATGAAGGAATTACTTCCGATTTTGGAACCGGTTGTTCAAAACGGTAAATCCTTGATCATTATCGCTGAAGATGTGGATGGTGAAGCATTGACCACTCTGGTTGTGAACCGTTTACGCGGATCATTGAAGATTGCTGCTGTAAAAGCTCCCGGATTCGGTGATCGCAGAAAAGCCATGTTGGAAGACATCGCAATCCTGACAGGTGGACAAGTTATCACCGAAGAGCGTGGCCTGACATTGGAAAATGCAACTTTGGAGATGTTAGGTACTGCTGAAAAAGTAGAAATCGACAAAGACAATACAACGATTATCAATGGAGCCGGACAAAAAGAAGATATCCAAACCCGAATCGGTCAGATCAAAGCGCAAATGGAGTCTACCACTTCAGATTACGATCGTGAGAAATTGCAAGAGCGTTTAGCTAAATTGGCTGGTGGTGTTGCTGTTCTTTACATCGGAGCTCCTACGGAAGTTGAGATGAAAGAGAAAAAAGACCGTGTTGACGATGCCTTGGCTGCAACAAGAGCTGCTGTGGAAGAAGGAATTGTTCCAGGTGGTGGTGTTGCATTGATTCGTGCAATGGATGCATTGGATACATTAACAGGAATTAATGATGACGAAACTACAGGAATTGCAATCGTAAAACGTGCGATTGAAGAGCCTTTACGTCAAATCATTGCGAATGCAGGTGGTGAAGGTGCAGTAGTTGTACAAAAAGTACGTGAAGGAAAAGGTGACTTCGGATACAATGCCCGTACCGATCAATACCAGAACTTATACGAAGCAGGTGTTATCGACCCGACTAAAGTGACGCGTATTGCAATCGAAAACGCAGCATCAATCGCAGCGATGTTATTGACTACGGAATGTGTCATTGCAGATGAGCCGGAAGTTGAAGGTGCACATTCACACGGAATGCCAGGTGGAATGCCGGGGATGATGTAATTGAAAAATAGAAATAAACAATTAGGGGCGCGATTAATCGCGCCCCTAATTGTTTTATAAATCTTAAATTTGCTGTAATTACAGTTCTCTCGTATTACGGGAGAGCTTTCCGATCCTCCTTCCCCTGACGTAAAAGTCCGGGATAGACAGGAACGACACTATATAGGATGGGGTAGTCATTGAAAAATGTACTACCCCGTTCACTTATAAAGAGATTCGTCCGGTTTTTAAAAACAACTGCTGCACTTTTTCCAAACGGGTTGTTTCCACCAATTTATCCAAGGTTTCCATGTGCAGGTACAAAACGGTATTCCCTACTTTCCTGAATTTCAGGATTCGTGTATGCAGAGCGGTTGATGAAATGGATGGAGGTAGATCAGCCAGGGGTTTCAGTTCTTCTACTGAGAATTCCCTTAGACAAGGTAGGCACAGCATTTCCGAATCAGATAATACATAATCCTTGTTCAAATCCCATTTCAAACCACTGTTATCCCTTACCAGGAGTTTTAAATTCTCATCCATGATAAAGATCGACGGGTAATTCGGAACTTCCAGGCAAAATAGCTTCCGGTGATCCAGCCCATTAAAAATGCGCAGATTAGGTGTCTGAGGTTTTAACAACTTCAAGTCTTGAGGTGGAAAATGGATGACAGTTTCTTTGACATCGTAATCGGCATCCATTTGAAAACAGCGTGCATGGAAAGTGAAATAGTTATCTCTTGCCTCAGTCCATGTCAGCATCCATACACCATTCCCGGAAGTAAAACTAACGGATTCAGCTTTGGGAGTCGATTCGATCGAACCTGAATACACTTTTTCCTGGGAGAAATCCTGAAGGTTGACTGTCCAGATTTCGGTATTTGCTTTACAGTAATCCACACTTTTATAATCACTCAATGAAAGCGGTGGAGCATTCCTGTCCTTGAAAGCTGTCTTACTAATGCTGAATAACAACTCTTGTTTTGAGTTCATCCCGATACATTTGAAATCAAACAGATCCAGGACCTCCTTCTTTTTTCCGAAAGTGGAATTGAACACATCGATCAGAAGGTATTCGTATGAAACGGTGTAATCCTTCAGATTCACAACGCTCAATCTCAAATAGGTATTGATTCCTTTTGGTTTGAACAAGTTCGGATGCGTGTTTGCCGATATGGCAAAATAGGTTTGATACAAAATGATTTTGCCTTCTATTGTAGTAATGATCCCTGCGTCTGCATGATTGGAATTATTCGAATATTCATCCCAAACACTTTTTACCACATGTTCCTGTTTCTCCAGCGGAATTGCCTTGTATTCGTTCTTCTTATCTGAAAACATCCGTTCGATATGGATGATATTATCGGCAAGTGTATACCGGATATTGTTTTTCATATCAAAAGCTGTGCATCCACTCATTTTTTGGTCGGAAGTTTCTTCTACTATTTCCTGCACCAATTCCCGATTCAGAATTCCTTGATTGTCGAACTTAAACCGATAGTTTCCTTCCGTTAACTGGAAAGATCCGTCTTCAAAAATGTAAGGACTTACCTGATAGGGTGTTTTGTCCTTGAAGTATTCGGAGTTTTCAATCCATTGGTTTGACTGAGCCTGATACAGGAAATAAACAGAGATGAAGCAAAATGAAACAAGCAGCCGCATGAAAGGAGATTTTATTTAATCAAATATAGTGTTTTCGGAATCATCACTTGGAATAGTTAGTACCTTTGCAAAAAAATCCAATGGCTGATATTACAGTAACGATTATTGACAGAGAAGGGTTGGCACATGAATTGACTGCACCAACAGACATGAACATGAACATCATGGAGCTTTGTAAAGCTTATGAACTTCCTGTGAAGGGTGAATGTGGTGGAATGGCCATGTGTGCTACGTGTCAATGTTATTTGGAATCCGACACTCCATTGGATGAACAAAGTGATGCAGAATTAGACATGCTGGACCAGGCTTTCTTTGTAAAGTCCAATAGCCGTTTAGGCTGTCAGATTCACATTTCCGAGGAAATTGACGGGATTGTATTGCGTTTGGCGCCAGAGGCAGAATAATTACTAATTCCAAATGCCTAATTACGAATTAAATAAATTCTCCTGTAAGCAAAAAGTGGTGAATAGAATATCTTCTCTTGAGGGACAATTAGGAAGTTGACATTCGTAATTATAGGGTAAATGTTAACCCGGTGCCGAAGCTGAAGATCCCGAGTTGTCTTCTCAAATTCACTTTCGACCAAACTTCTCTTCCCGAGAACCAGTATTCGGATTCATCCATTCGTCTGAATTTCTTCTTACCGAATTGCAAGGCATACTGATAGCGGAAACCGATGTGGAACAATACCCGTTTGCTTATCGGATAGTTCATTCTGAATCCATACATAAAAACCATTCCACGAAATTCTTCAACTCGTGAATCCAATAACTTCTCCTTCACCTGAGACGCCTGATCCGGAGTTTTCGGATCCGATAATTCAATATCTAAATTCCTGTTGGGAAGTTGGATTAAGGAATAACCGATTCCAATTTCACTGGCAAAGCCGCAAGGCACGCGACTATCATTCAATGAAATCAATAATTTGGGCATGAAAACACTTTCCCGAATAGGAAGATAGGCTACTTTTGCAGGCATATATTCAGAAATCACATTTCCAATGGAATCCCTGAAATTCCGGGTGATTTCGTCTACAGATTGTAGATTCACTTTATAGAATCGCTGAGAAAACTCAACTCCAAATCCAACCGATTCGGAAATCGCCACATTCAAACTTGCCCTATAAGCCAAGTCCAATAAGTTATAGGAACTATTCAGTGTTCCGTTCTTCGAAACATACCCTTTCCGTTCGCCAAAAACATTTTGTAAAAGGGGAATTTGTCCTTGTCCATCCAGTTCCAGAAAAATACGGCGTTTGTAATATCCTACTTCCTGTGCATTCGAAAACAAGGTACCGACTAACATCAAGCAAAAAAGAAGCGAAGTTTTAATACTCATTTTTGGCTTGTTTTAATTGATGAAACATTCCATTCAATCGCGAACCGATAGTGTGTTTCGTTGCCGGCTCATTGACATAGTATGACCGATCCAGAACCAATTCCCCCGTTTTCAAATCCAACACATAGAATTGCCAATCGGAATAATGGCCTGAAAGAATCGCAATGGGAAAATAGACCAATCCTACAGGAAGCAATACCGTAAACAAAGCCACATTTCCAAAATACAGATCCGGAGCGTAGGTGTGCTGATACTCCAGGAACAGCAATTTTCCTGTTCCAAACTTGGTTTTCACCCGATTTAGATCCATTACATCCAAGACAAAATAATCATTTTCATAATCAGTAATTGCACGTGTCAGGCTGCGTTGCAGCATCGAATAATCATTCCAATCTTCGGCTCCCAAGGTTTCCAGGTTTTTGAGGCTCAGGCTTTCTACATGGATATTCAGATCACTCGTATTCTCATAAATCTGCTTGAACACCAGATCCCTCGTCCTAAACGTTTTGAATACATCAATCTCACTGGAATTGGTTGTTTCAAAGATTGCAGGTTGGAATAAAAGAACAGAATCCATATTTAAATGAATTTCCTCATCGTACTTGAAATACTCCAAATCTTCCTGTTCCACGTCCGTCATCAGGTTGAATTCATCCTTATCCTTATCCAGGACACTTTTCTTCATGGAAAACTGTTTGAATGCTTTCGTAAAACTGCTGTCCCGGATGATATCCGAAATTCCATACATATAGAATTTAGTGGAATCAATGCCGAAATCTTCGGTCATTCCTTTGGACTGATTTTCGATTACGGCATACTTATCCCATTCTACGCCATGTAATTTTGATCTGGACGAAGTATCTCGTTTCAATTCATTGAAATAAGCCAATGTTTGGGAAAAGTTCTTCGTTGAAAACTTACTCATCTCAAAATCATCGCTTTTAACCAATAGATGGATAGCTGTCTCATAGCATTTCCTGGCGATTACATTGGTCGTGTCCGCATGATAGGAATCGTAAATGACCCGCAATCCCATGGTCAGTTTCCCTGCTTTTGGAAGTACTGTGATGAACTGATTCAGAATTGATATCTGTCCTTCGTAGTATTTTACTTTTTTCCGATTTACGGAATAAGAAGTATAGAAGAAAGTCTCTTTTTTGATCGAAGATTTCATGATATCCAACCAGGCCTGAGACTTATAGTTTCTCAGAAATTCGGACTCGGGGTATTTCTTTTCGAGAATATAAATCGCATAAAGGGCTTCTACCGGTTCTTCCGAATAAACTTTATTCAAGACATACTCAAATCGGGAAATATCGCGGATATAAAAGAACTGGAGACTATCTTCATATAACAATTCCTTTTCCCAATCCTTGAATTTGGATACCTGATCAGTAACCTGTTCCTTTCTTTTAGCCAGATTCGGATGAGACATCAGGTAATCGTTGTATTTGAATTTCGCCGAAATCTCATTCAGTTTGAACTTAAAATACATTTCCGGAACATACATTTCATCGGTATTGAAATAGGTATTGTCCAGTTTCAGTTCTTCAAACGGCAGATAAGAATAAAGTAATACATCAAAAGTCTTGTTTATTTCACTCGATTTATATCCGGCATCGTGAACCATCCTGACCGCCAAACGATCTGCCTCCAATTCATTTTCCCGTGAGTAATTACTCAGGAATCGTGCTTTTTCATTGTAGGAATAAAATTTCTCTTTGGTCGCATATTCGAACAACTCCAGTACGTGATGCTCCTGGTAGTGAATTATCTCATGCGACAATACGAAAGCCAACTGAGCTTCCGAAGTCAATTGTGCAATCAATCCGGTGGTTACGAAAACAATACCTTGTCTTGTAGAAAATGCATTTGCTTCCGTTGAATTGTAGACATAGAACCTCAATTTTCCTCTCAGATCTTCTTCTCCAGCGATCAGTCTGTCTCCTAACTGTTGCAGATAATTGCTGATCGTATCTCCAAAAGTAACGTTCCCGGAATGCAGGATCTCATCAATGGAATAATTGATCTGTTCTACAAAAAACTTTCTTTTTTTACCATTTAATGATTTCAGGTCTTCCCTGTTATCCTTTTGGATCTTTGAAAGTGTGGAATTTGAAAAATCTTTAGGTACGGCTCCTTTGCTGCAAAGTGGTTGGTATCGATTAAAATCACTTTGTGCAACAGACTGGAGTAAAACAAGCCAGGAGCACAAAAAAAGTATGGTACCTTTGTTGATCATTTTTTGATTCCTTCCGGAAGTAAACAAACTGGAATCGGTTCCATTTTGTGCTTATTTGCCTTATTCAACTTACGGTAAATTGCCAAAACTTCTTTTTGTCTGATATTCAATGTCTCTTCATTTCCACTGAACTCCATAGCCCATTCCAATTCGGGATAAGTTGCTCCCATCTGGTCTTCATCGGAGCGACCATCTTCCCACAAACCATCCGTGGGTTTTGCAATCAGAATTGATTGGACAATATTCAGGGATCCTGCCAATTCAAAAACTTCTGTCTTCGTGAGGTCAGCTATCGGGCTTATATCGACTCCCCCATCGCCGTATTTGGTAAAGAACCCAACTCCAAAATCTTCAATCTTATTTCCTGTTCCGGCTACCAAAAGTCCGTGGGTCTGACCCAAAGCGTAGATTGCCGTCATGCGCAACCTTGCCCTGGAATTCGCCATCGCCAGGTGATTCCCTACTGTTTGTGCCGGAAGTGTTTTCTCGAGTTGGTGAAATGTATCCGTCAAGTCAATCGTATGAGCTTCCACATTCGGGAAATTGGTCATGATCCAATCGATGTGTTCCGTTGCCCTGGCAAATTCCGCCTTCGTTTGGCGGATCGGCATATTCAAAACAAGTACTTTCAGTCCGGTTTTCGCACAAAGAGTTGAAGTGACAGCACTGTCCACTCCGCCGGATATCCCGACAACAAACCCGTTAACTCCTGCATTCAATGCGTATTGCTTCAACCAATTTGATATATAATCGATTACTTGTAGTTCTTTTTCCATAAATCTCGATAGTAAAAATAGAAAAAAATCCCGTCTCGGCTTAGCCAAAACGGGATTTCTAAGAACTAATTCCGTATTTATCAGAACAAAATACCGATTTTCAAACAAAACTGAGTTTGAGTTGTTTTCAAACCGAAATAATCGCTGGATCCCGGAGAACCTGGATTTCTATTGAATAATGTTCTGTTTTTTCCACCACCTTCAATATTGATCGGCGTCAAACCATAGTAAAACCCTAATTCAGCAAACAACATCGTGTTTCCTGTAAAGTTCCACTGAGCTCCACCTGCCAAACCTAATGAGCAACGAATCACGCTTATATCGTTTCCGTAAGGCGTTTTCATTCCTTCCATTTCGGAAGTCGTTGATGGATAAGCTGTTGAATTCAATGCAATTGCATCGATATCTGCTCCGGTAGCTCCGCCACCAAAGATATTTCCTTGATCTGTCTTTGTAGATTTTACCAAAAAACTTGTTCTCGCTCCGAATTTCCCATAATAACGGAAATCACCTAAAGCGTTGGTTCTAAACATCAACATGGTTGGGATCGTTGCATAAATATTCTTGTACTTTCTCCCTGTCAATTGGAATACTTTATCCGAATTTGGATCCTTTACATCTTCCTCCTGAATGATTGTTTTATCATTGTAATAATAGTACGTATTTCCATTAATCGCATTCACTGATACTTTGTAGGATTCAAAATCAAATTCCAAACCTGTAGCAAAACCGATGTTGTCATTGAAATTGAAATTGATATTCAATCCAAACGCGTTTTGAACACCAATCCCATCTTTATCGATAACGTTTGTTCCCGGTTTAGTGAAGTTTAAACCCAATTGATAAGCAAGACCCATATTCACTTTTTTATCAGCGTCATTTGATTTGTCTTGAGCGAAAGTTAAAGCTGAAATGCTTACAGCCAAACATGTTACTATTAATCTTTTCATAAGTTATATAAAGTGAACCAAATATAGTTTCTTTCATTGAGACTAGAATGATTATTTTTGAGCAATATGAAATTTACACGAAAAATCGGATTACTTCCTTTATTGGCCTTCGGATTGCTGTTGATCGAATCCTGTTCGAATGACGCGCTGAATGTAGACATTTCAAAAAGCAAATACCAACTCGAAAGTGTTCAACTGGACAGTATCATTAAACATACCCCGGATGAACAATTGGGCGCTGAACTTTTTAATTTATCTGAGAAATTTCCGGAGATCATTGACTATCAATTCTACTATTGTTACAAAACAGGATTGCCGAAAGACACTGCTTTCCAGGCAAACTGGTTCGATTTCACACACAACCCATATTACGTGAGATTATCTCAGCGGATTGATCAAAAATTCACCAAGCTAGCCGATTCGAAGAAAATCATCACAGATGGTTTCAAACGCATCCAGGTCCACTTGCCAAAAGCCAAGCTTCCAAAAACACTGATTTTCATGAATTCCTTTTTCTCTTCCAGCATGTATTGTACGGAAAACGAGATCGGAATCGGATTGGAACGCTACCTGGGAACCCGGACGGATGTTATCAAGGAACTCCCGGGTGATGTTTTCTATGAATGGATCAAGAAAGCAATGGAACCGGAATACCTGGAACGTGATGCTATTTGCTCTTGGGTATTGACACATATTTGTGAACCGGGAAAAGACATGAATACTATTGAAGCAATGATTCAATGGGGAAAAATCCTGTACATCACCAAAGCGGCTTTACCCGAACAGGAAGAACACATCCTGTTGAGATACAATTCGGCAGATTACGACTGGGCATTGAAAAATGAACGCGCTTTCTGGGAACACCTTGTAAAACAGAACATGCTTTTTGTCAAAAGTGAAACTGACCAGGCAGGATTTTTACAGGAAGGGCCATTCACTTCCGGCTTCTCCCAAAAAGGAGCCGATCGTATGGGACAATTTTTAGGATACCGCATTGTTTGCAGTTACATGGAACAAACCGATCTAACTTTACAGCAATTAATCGACAAACCTTACAACGAATTATTATCCGAATACGAAATAAACGATTAGTGATCGGTTAATAGTTGCATAAACTTTGGTTTGACATGCAACTTTATTCCTTAATGACTAATTTTGCAAACATTCATAACACAAGAAAAATGGAAGAAGAAATCGTACGCAAACAATCTTCAATAACTGTACAAATCGGGCTTAACGCAAACAACCTACCTTTAGAAATGCATTGGACCGCTGATGATGGCGGAATCACCAATGCACCTGCAAAAGCAATGCTGCTTTCATTGTGGAATCCGGAAGATAACAACACGATGAAAATCGATCTATGGACAAAAGACATGTCCGTTGAGGAAATGAAACAATTCTTTCACCAAACCTTGCTTACAATGGCAGATACCTTTGAAAAAGCAACGGGAGAAAACCTGATCGCCGAAGATTTGAGAGATTACTGCTTTCACTTCGCTGAGAAAATGGATATTATGCCTGAGAAATAAGTGGATATTAAGACTACAGGATTTTAAGATTTTAGGACTTGGATCTTTCAATAAAAAACGCCTTTGGAAATCCAAAGGCGTTTTTTGGACCTATAAGTCCTAATATTTCGATGTCTTAGCATCCTAAAATCTACTTTACCAAAACCATTTCATCCACCAGGTTCTTCGCACCGCAATAAACATCCATCACCCACATCACATAACGGATATCGACCACAATGTTTCTGCAACGGTTCGGGTCGAAATAGAAATCACTCATGGTGCTTTCCCAACTTCTGTCAAAGTTCAGCCCCATCAGGTTCCCGTTTGCATCCAAAACCGGCGAACCGGAATTTCCACCTGTCGTGTGATTTGAACCCGTGAAACAAACCCACAGCTCTCCATTCTGAGCATAATTGCCATATTTTTTTTCTTTGTACAATTCAATCATTCTGGGATCCAGATCGAAATCGGGATTGCCCGTGTTGTACTTGTCAATCATCCCTTTCAAAGTGGTATGTTCCGTGTAAGCCATTCCATCAACCGGGGCGGAACCTTCCAATAAACCGTAAGTTACACGCAAGGTTGAATTCGCATCCGGCCAGTTTTTTCCATCAGGAAACATCTTCAATTTCCCTTCGACAAAATCTTTCAGCAAAGCATCCATCTCCAAATTGTAATCATTCGCACCAGCTGCAATTTCATTACGCATGACGTTGAAGCTTTCCATGAACAACTTGTACCCCGGATCTTTCGCCAACTTCGCAAATGATTTTTCAGTCAATTTGCTTAGGAATGCAACATACTTCTCCTTGTTTACAAAAATCGATTTGGTATAGATCGCTTCTGAGAGTTTTGAAGTAGCCAATGACGGAACGACAAAACGCTTATCCAAATAATTCTTGAAAGTCGGCGTAAGCACATCGAAAATTCCCTTGTCGACAGCAATGTCATAGTTTTTGAAGAATCCGTCAGCTCCTTTTATTAAGGCTTTGACCTTCGCATCCAATTCGTTATTCGTGCGGTACTTGCCATAATTTCGTTCCAAATCTTCCATTCCTCTTGCCAGACGGAAATATTCAGGCCCAACAAACAAGTATTCCACGAAAAGCGTGTAATTGAATTCATACACTCCTTTTTCATCAACCAGTTTATTCATCCGCTCGATTAATGGCGCGTACCTGTTCCATTCTTCTTTTGAATTCGCCTTTGCAATGTATTCCGCTTCAAATTTCTTCTTTAATGAAACAGCATCCAATTGTTTCAGCCCGTCAATCTGACCGATGTATTTCTTCCAGGCATTCGCAATACGCGCCTGTTTTGCCATATACTGGATCCGTGTCAGATCAGACTTCGTCATTGCCTCATTGATAACCGCCAAACTTTTCGTACGCATATCGATTTCCATCGGACGTTGTTTCTCAATATAATATTTCAAGTTTCCCGAAGTCAAATGCTGTTCTGTTTGTCCCGGAAATCCATACACCATCGTGAAATCTCCTTTTTTACGGTCATTGAATGCAATTTTCAAATGTTTGATCGGTGTATATGGGACGTTTTCTGCGTTGTAATCCGCCGGTTTGTTATCCTTTCCGGCATAGATGCGGAAAACAGAGAAATCTCCTGTATGTCTTGGCCAAACCCAGTTGTCCGTATCGCCACCAAATTTCCCGATCGAACTAGGAGGCGCACCAACCAAGCGCACATCTGTAAACACTTCCTTTACCATAAGGTAAAAGCTATTTCCATAATCGAAGGCCTGAACATCACCTTGATAATGTGTTCCTCTTGTCGCATCCTCGATCAATTTCTTCATGTTTCTTTTCAAAACATCGCCGATCTTATTTCCATCTTCCAATCCCTGGATTCCAAACATCATTGCTTCAGTCACATCTTCGATTCGAACGATCCGTGTTGCAGTCAATCCGGCATTTGGAAGTTCATCGCTGAATTGTTTTGCCCAGAAACCGTTTTTCAGGTAATCGTGTTCTGTCGATGAATGTCTTTGAACGGCATCCAAACCACAGTGATGGTTGGTCAGTAGCAATCCCTTCTCTGAAACTAACTCTGCAGTACATCCACCGCCAAAGTGCATAATCGCATCCTTCAAGGAAGCATTATTCACCGAATAAATATCTGCTGCCGAAAGTTTCATCCCTTTTGCTTTCATGTCGGACTCAAACGCCTGAAGCAAAGATGGAATAAGCATCCCCTCTTCCGCACGAAGAGCAAAGCCCAGAAACACAATAAAACCAACCAAAACATTTTTCATATGTACAATTTTGCCCAAATATACCAATACCCTGCCAAAACAAGTTGTTAGATTCATCTCTTTTTCCCATTTTTGCTTTGTGGAATTTATCAGTTTAATCTTTCGACTGGGAGTCATTTTAGCGATTTTCAGTTTTATTTGGGGAATTTTGAAATTCGGGGTGGTTTTGCTTCGAGGCGGTGTCCCGATGTCTTATCCTTTGGCGTTGGCTTTTAAAACCGTCCAATACCTGCTTATTGCAGATGTAGCCATCCTTTTTTGCACGAATAATCCCAACGGGAATTTATCTACATCGATTACAACCGGGCTCATTCTACTGACCTATTTTATCGGGAAAGTCCAAAACATGCAATTCAGGGCCATGATGTCCATCCAGATCCAAGGACGAAACCTGGGAGAAAACCAAGGACCAAAACCCAAAATGGGAATCGAATTTGGAATCGTTGCCCTGGCGATGGCTGTATTCTGTTTTTTGCTTTGGAAACCTGAGTTTAGAGAAAATGCTATTTCTATCTGGTTCTATACCAATATCATTGATATTGAAAGCACCCCTATTTTTGGCTTCATCTTTAAAATAGTCGGTTTCTTCTTCACTATTGGAATGCTGCTTCGGATGTTCAATGCCTTAAATGTTATTTTCTCAGGAAAAGCTTTCGGGAAACAGGATAACGAGGATAAACCAACCAAAAATGATCGTTCCGATAATCACTTCGACGATTACGAAGAGGTTGATTAAGCTATCTTCTTCAGTAAATCCAGGATTTGCGGCACCAGCAGTTGGTTCCCGTCATTGAAGATGATGTAATCGGTCAGTTTCATTTTTTCTTCTTCGGGTAGTTGCGCATCGAATCTTGCCCGCACTTGTTCGTCTGTGAGCTTATCCCGTTCCTTAATTCGCTGCATGCGTACTTTTTCAGGAGCGGTTACTAAAATGATCCCATCGAACGATCGGTAGTTTCCGGTTTCAAATAACAAAGCTGATTCCTGGAATACTAACGGGGATTTTTGGTGTTTTACCCAATTTTGAAAATCCGCCCTGACTGCCGGGTGAACCAACTTATTCATGGCTATCCGTTTGGCATCATCCTGGAAAATCCGGGTTGCGATGTATGATCGATTCAAGTTTGAATTCGTATAGGCTTCCTCTCCGAATAATTGTTTCAACCCGCTGATAATTGACTGATCTTCAGTCATGATATCTTTTGCCCGCTGATCGGATGAGTATACAGGGTAACCCATCAATTGTAAAATTTTAGATACAATCGATTTTCCCGAACCAATTCCCCCTGTAATTCCTATTATTTTTGACATAAAAAAAATCCTCCGTCAGCTGACGGAGGATTTGAATTAAATTTCTTCTACTTCGATGATATTGAAGGGCAAACTGATGATTGCCTGGTAATCCTGACCAGCTTCTTCCATATCTTCGTCATCTTCTTCAAAGAACCAGTTCACGATAACTTTCGTTTTGGAACCGGAGATAGCTTCCAGTTTCTTAAACAAGTCCAAAATGCATTTGGAAGAAGAGGTGTTAAAATATTCGAGCTTCACATCCACAGATGTTTCTCCGATCGGGTCTTTCCCATAGGAATCGATCCAATCATTCAAGGGCTTGTAAAATTCCACTGAGTTTTCAGGAATAGAACGACCTTTCAACTCAAGTTTTCCAGTAGTGGCATCAAAATGGATCGAAGGTGTTTTTGCTGATCCTTCTAGGTGTAAATTTTCCATATTCTTATTTAATCGATTTTTATATTCAAACAGAAAAAACTATTTACATCATTTATTGGTAAAAACTGATATTCCAGTTTATTCCCTGATTTTCTTGCAATATCAATCATTCCAAGACCCGCTGTTCCTTTCTCCGATAAGGTTCCGTTACTAAGCACTTCCTGGTAATACTTTTTCAATTCTTCCTTGTCCATTCCATTGATGGTGTCCAAGCGCTTTTCCAAATCGACAGCACTTTCTTTATCAATGTAATTTCCGGTTCTAATGACAAAATGATCCTCGTTCTTGGCAATCATGAATAACGCTGATTTCACCTCAATTCGCGTCATATTACGGTCCTGCTCTTCATTAGAATCTATATGATGATACAAATTTTGTAAACATTCAACCAAAACATTGAAAACTTTCTTCTTCAATTTTGGAGACTCGTCCATGTAATCCATCTTAGACTCCATGATTGAAAGAACCGACGATAACAATTCCGAAGTAACTACACCTTTAAATGATAACAGGATGTTTTCCCGTTCCATTGTTTGGTATAGTTCGTAGATATCGTTTTTTATCATTGCTAGTTTTCGAAGTGCAACAAATATAATAATCCTATCGAACTAATTTTGGTATTCGCCGAAAAAAATGAGCAGATGGTAGAATTTTTAATTGGGATTCATCAACTGAGTACCTACCCAACTTTCAGCTCCAAATTCCTTGTGTTTCTTGCAAGTTTTCGTACTTTTGCAACAATGATGCATTTAGACAAGCAAAAAGAATGGTTTTCAACCTGGTTCGATTCCCCGTTCTATCATGTATTGTATGATGAACGAAACGACCGGGAAGCAAATGAATTCCTGAATAACTTGGTGGCTTTGCTCAATCCGGAACCCGGAGCGAGCGCTTTGGACCTGGCGTGCGGTGCCGGAAGACATTCCAGGGCCCTCGCATCTCATGGACTGAAAGTTTCCGGTTGTGACTTGTCACCGAACAGTATCGAAGAAGCTAAGAAGCATTCCGGTTCGGATCTTACTTTTTTTGTGCACGACATGCGCGAAAAATTGGATGAGAACTATCAATATGTTTTCAATCTGTTTACAAGTTTCGGGTATTTCGAAGATGTGTGCGAAAATGCAAAAGTTCTGAAAAGTGTTTCCAATGCATTGATTGAACCGGGAATCCTGGTAATCGATTTCATGAATGCTCATAAAGTGGTTCGCAATTTGCGTTCCCGTCAGGAAATTAAAAAATGTGACATCCTGTTCCATATCAAGAAAGAGGTGTTAAATGGCCGGATCATTAAGACCATTGCTTTCGAATACCAAGGAAAATCGTATTTCTTCCAGGAGAAAGTCCAGGCATTGGAACTTTCCGATTTTGAAAAATTATTGTCCGACGCAAACTTTGAGATTCAGCAACTGGCTGGAAATTATCAACTGGAACCTTTCGACCTGGAGCAATCCGATCGCTTAATCCTTATCTGCAAAAAGAAATGACCGAATCGATTACAACCATTTTCTTTTTGATCCTATCCGTTGTGATAGGTGGTCTTCTTGTTGTTTTCCTTGAAAAGAAAAACCAAACAACATTCATCAAATTGTCTCTTGCTTTCAGTGGCGGATTTCTTTTAGCCATCGCCTTTATTCATTTTTTACCCGAATTATATGCCGAGCAGCATACTTCTATCGGAGTCTGGGTATTGGTTGGCTTTTTGGTTCAATTATTCCTGGAATATTTTTCCGGGGGTATCGAGCACGGACATATCCACGCACATGCAAACAAGAAAATCCCATATGGTTTATTGATTTCCTTAAGCATTCATTCATTTATCGAAGGAATTCCTTTGGCAAATAGCGCCATACATGGGCACGATCACGATCACCTGATCGGACAGCATCACAATTCGCTTTTACTGGGAATCATCCTGCATCAACTTCCCGTCGCCATTGCGCTGATGACTTTGTTGAGACAGTCGCTCATCAAATCAAGTACCTCCTGGATCCTCCTGACCGTATTCGGATTGATGACACCATTCGGATTGATCTTCGGTAAACTCATCCCGATGGATTCATCCATTCCATTCATGGATATCCTACTTGCCTTGGTTGTCGGAATGTTCTTACACATTTCCACCACCATTATTTTTGAAACAAATGAAAATCATCGTTTCAATCTCGCAAAATTGACCGCGATATTATTGGGAGTCGGTTTAAGTGCCGGACTTATCTAAAAGTTAGAAGGGTTCAAAAAGTTTAAAGTGTTCCATTTTGACATTTGAACGAATCATATATTTTTTAATTTTACCTAAAAAATCAACTCATGAAGATTCTCTTCTCTCTTGCATTAATCATTTGCGGTATTACATTATTCGCTTTTAAATCATTCGAGTCAAGTTTACTGAACGGTGGTTTTTCATGGACCATGTCCAAACTATTGCCGTATCTGACACTTGTAATTGGCGGGATTCTCCTGGCTTATTCATTCATGAAGATATTCAAGATCAGGTTAGTGATTGCCAAACTGATTATTGGACTGGTTCTATTTGCAGCTCCATTTGCAATTGGGTTTGCTTTACATCCGATCTTTGAAGGAGATTTCAGTTCGGAAGGTACAGAAGTAAAAGAAAGTACCGTGAAAGTGGATGCAAAATATGACTTGCTTATTGTGACCATTCCGGATTGTCCGTTTTGCCTGGAATCTATCACCCGACTGAAGCTGATTAAAAAACGCAATCCTAACATTCAGATGCTTTTTTCAGTTTGTTCAGGAGATGAACAAAAATTAAGCTTGTATCGCGAGTTGATTGCCGGTGATTTCGATATCGCTTTGGCAAAAGACATCGAAGCATCTGTGAAATTAGCAGAAGGCCATTTCCCTACTTTCGTACAATTGAAAAAAGGTCTTCCTGCCTATAAATGGTCGAATGATCAATTTGGGGCAGGAGCAATTGATGAGTTGGAAAGTGGAATCAAGTAAATCTTCAGTCTGCCAAGAGATCGATTCAGCCAGCTTACATTCTGCTCTAACACTGGACAAATAGACACATGCCTATCCGTATTTAGAGGGTAGTATGAGAGTTCTTTGAGAAGAAAACCCTGATTATGCTTTTCGAATTAAATCTTCCAGGCAATCTATAAACCTCGGGTGATCATTTGAACTCGGAACCAACTGTACTTTTTCACCACCATTTTCTTCAAAGATTTCCTGATATTCCCCACCGATCTCGATCAAGGTTTCCAGGCAATCTGCAACGAAAGCCGGACTAAAAGCCAATACGCGTTTCTTTCCTTCTTTCCCCCATTGCTCGATGACCTTGTCGGAAAACGGATGGATCCACTTTTCATCCAATCGGGATTGAAAACTCACGATGTATTGATCTTCCGTCAAACCTAATTTTGCAGCGATCAAGCGAGTCGTTTCATAGCTGGTAGCTTTGTAACAGAACTTGTTTTCTTCCGTAATTCCCTTTTCACAATCGTGATCCGAACAAAGACCTTCTTCATACACCTTATCGACTTGTCTTTCTGGTAAACCGTGATACGAAAACATGATCTTATCGTAAGAAGCGATGTCGAATTCCTTCGCTCTTTCGACAATTGAATCGATGTAACCTTCGTGGTTGTAGAATTGAGAAATAACCTTGATTTCAGGAATTACCCACCATTTTTGAATAATCTCCATTGCTTTTTCAACTGCAGAACCGGTCGAAGCACTTGCATACTGTGGAAATAAGGGTAGAATGATAATCTGCTCGTAATTGGCTTTTTTCATGCGATCCAAAACAGATTCCATGGAGGGATTTTGATAGCGCATCGCCATTTCAACCGTTACATTTTCTGAATCAAATCGCTTTTGAAGTAAACGTGTCGCTTCTTCCGTGTAGGTCAGTAGAGGCGATTTCCCTTTACCAAGATCCCAAAGTTGTTTATAGATCTTTGCCGATTTGGGAGTCCGGAACGGAACAATAATCCCCCGAACAAGCAACAAACGGGAAAAAAAAGGAATATCAATTACGCGGGGATCCATCAGGAATTCCTTCAGGTAACGACGAACATCGCTGTTTTTCGGGCTATCCGGAGTTCCTAGTTGAATCAATAATACACCAATCTTTTTGCTCATCTTATTCGTTTAAGGCAGTGCAAAAATACGGAAAAGCGAAGTACAAAAACTGATGCAGGTCATTCTTTGGAGAGAATTCAAATATCCTCCCCCTCATTCCCCCTCCGAAGGGGGAAGCCAATGATTTCTCTTTAAAGATTGATCTGATTTCAAAATATTAATTGACCAGATCTCAAATTTGCTTAATTCCCGGGGAATTAAAATCTCCCCCTTCCGAGGGGGATGAAAGAGGGAGTACAAAAAAAAAGCATCCGTAAAACGAATGCCTTCCCCAAAATGTATTTAAATCTTAAATATGCAATGCTCTATCTCCGGTTGCAGCAAGTGCCGCTTCTTTGATTGCTTCCGAGAATGTCGGATGTCCGTGACAAATACGGGAAATATCTTCAGCGGATGCGCGGAATTCCATCGCAGTGACTGCTTCCATGATCATATCCGCAGCACGTGCAGCGATCATGTGAACTCCTAATACCTCATCTGTTTTCGCATCTGCCAAAATTTTGACAAATCCTGCAATATCCATGGAAGCTCTCGCTCTTCCCAATGCTTTCATAGGGAAAGAACCCGCTTTGTATTCGACACCGGCAGCTTTCAGCTCTTCTTCTGTCTTACCAACGGAAGCGATCTCCGGCCAGGTGTAAACTACCCCCGGAATCAAATTGTAATTGATATGCGGTTTTTGTCCTACCAATTGCTCAGCAACCATTACTCCTTCTTCTTCGGCTTTGTGGGCAAGCATTGCTCCACGCACTACATCTCCGATTGCATAGATATTCGGAACTGTTGTTTGCAGGTGGTCGTTCACATCAATTTGTCCGCGATTGTTTGCAGCTAAACCGATGTTCTCCAATCCCAATCCTTCCGTGTATGCTTTACGTCCTACAGCTACCAAACAATAGTCTGCTTCCAAAGTAACCTCTTCATTCTTTTTGTTCAATGCAGTCAGTTTCACTCCATTTCCGGTGTTCTCAACTTTCTGAACCTTATGCTCCAAATGGAATTTAAATCCTTCTTTTTTCAGGATCTTTGTCAACTCTTTTCCTAAAGAGAAATCCATTGTAGGAAGAATATTCGGTGCAAATTCCACCACTTCTACTTCTGTACCCAATCGCGCATAAACAGATCCAAGTTCCAAACCGATAACTCCACCTCCAATGACAATCATCCGTTTCGGGATTTCTGTCATTTTCAATGCTTCAGTTGAAGTAATGATGCGTTTTTTATCCGGTTCCATTCCAGGGAAGAAATTCGGTTTTGAACCTGTAGCAATAATGGTGTTCTTAGCGGTAATATTGGTACTGTTTCCCTGATCGTCTTTGATTGCGATTGTAGTTTTATCTACAAAAGAACCGACACCCTGGTAAACTGTCACCTTGTTTTTGTCCATTAGGAACTTGACACCGTTACATGTTTGAGCAACAACTTCTTCCTTACGGGCAATCATTTGAGTGATATCAGCCTCTACATTATCCACTTTGATCCCATGAGTTGCAAAATTGTGTTTTGCATTGAAAAAGTGTTCTGATGAATCCAACAAGGCTTTCGAAGGAATACATCCTACGTTTAAACAAGTTCCTCCAAGAGTTGGGTATTTTTCGATCAAAGCAGTATTCAATCCTAATTGTGCACAGCGAAGAGCAGCTACATATCCACCAGGACCAGAACCGATAATCGCAACGTCAAACGTACTCATAGTTTCAATTTCTAAAATGTGGGATAAAGGTACATATTAATTGAAAAGTGAGAATTGAAAAGTGAAAAGAATGTGGGTGGAATTGCTAAAAGGCCGTTGATATAGGAATGTGATAATGATTGTTTTTAAGCTTAAAAAACATATGCCACACCTGCATAGTAAACATTTTCTGTTACCAAACTACCTGTAACGCAATTGATCCAAAAACGGGAAAATCGCACTCGCTTTAAGGGAGTCATGAAAAACAGTATCAATAACAGGTGAAAATTTGGTTAATAAAATTAACTAGTTTATATTTACAACAAATCTTGAAATGAAACTGAAATTATGAGTAATGAAAAAATGACACCGCAGAAAAGTATTTCCATTATTGAGGATGCAATGCGTAAAGCACAGCAAGAGAAAACCGGAGCACGTTTTTACCTCATTTTATGGGGAACGCTCATTATTGTTTATGCTCTCACCAACTTTAGCAGTTTGCATTATCCTTCTCCTGCTGCTTTGACACTTTCCTCGCTTTCATGGATCGTTTTTCCACTAGGTGGATTGTTATCGATCCTACGTACACGCAAAGATGACAAGACCGAAACGACAAAACCTATCAACGACAGCCTGTATATGTTTGCTTGGGGTGGCACGGGACTTTGCATGGGAGCTATCGCGTTTTTCGCGTTTACCTTCAAAAATGCGGATATCATTCCTCCGGTAATTCTACTTATCTTTGGCTTTGCTGCATTTGTAACGGGTGGTGTTACACGTTTTTATCCATCGCTTGTGGGAGGAATTATCAGTATCCTTATCGGTGCAGCAGCATTCAATTTATCACTCGAATACCAATTGCTTGCAGGTTCTGCCGGAATATTAGCAGCTACTGTTATTCCAGGATTATTAATGAAGAAATAATGCTGAACCAACTCGACAGTCTTCTGCACTCCCAAACACGTCTTGCTATCATGTCTCTCCTCATGAACCTGGAGGAAGCTGAGTTTATTTATCTCAAAGAGCAAACAGGTGTTTCGGCAGGAAATCTGAGCCTGCAACTCGAGAAACTTCGTGCCGGCGAATACATTGAGATCCGAAAAGGCTTCAAGAAAAAGTACCCAGTGACTATTTGCAACGTTACTGCGAAAGGACGTGAAGCTTTCAGGCAATATGTACTCGATATCAAGCAATACCTAGAGCCAGGAAGACAAGATGAAGTGCATGAAGAAGGACTAGCTGGATAGCATGGAGAATTTCCCGGAAGGAAAACCGCATAAACAGTAAAAACCTGAATTCAGAAGTTAGTTACAAATCAAAAATATGTTTTTCAGCATGGTAGGAAGAACGAACCAAAGGACCACTTTCAACGAAACGGAAGCCCATTTCCAATCCCAGTTTCTCGTATTTTTGGAAACGTTCCGGCTCTACGAATTCAACGATCGGTAAATGTTTCGGAGTCGGTTGCAGGTATTGGCCTAAAGTCAGGATATCCACCCCAACAGCTCTAAGATCTTCCATTGTTTCAATGATTTCCTCATCAGTCTCGCCTAAACCAAGCATCACTCCCGATTTAGTTCTCATTCCGCCTTTTTTCA
This sequence comes from uncultured Fluviicola sp., assembly GCA_965650135.1. GTDB lineage: Bacteria > Bacteroidota > Bacteroidia > Flavobacteriales_D > Crocinitomicaceae > Fluviicola. The sequence goes on along the minus strand of CBFGNC010000008.1, from coordinate 14,994 downwards.
AACGGAACAACACTTCCAGACTGCGGTCGTATTTTGCCTGGATGCGTACTTGTTTTGTCAAACGACGCACCGTTTCCAGGTTATGTGAAACAATTTCAGGAGCCACATCAATGATTTGTTGCAAATTCTCCCATTTCCCGGCAAAATCAGGAATCAGGGTTTCCATTGTCGTTCCCGGACTTTGGTGACGAACCGCTTTTACGGTTTGAACCCAGATTCCGGAACCACCATCTTTCAAATCATCGCGATCCACGGAAGTTATTACAGCGTGCTTGATTCCCATGGTTTTGATCGAATGCGCTACTTTTCCGGGCTCGAATTCATCAATTGCATCCGGTTTCCCTGTTTGTACAGCACAAAAACCACATGAACGCGTACAGATATTCCCCAGGATCATGAACGTAGCAGTTCCTTCGCCCCAGCACTCACCCATATTCGGGCAAGATCCGCTTTCACAAATGGTATGTAATTTATGCTCATCTACTAAAGCACGTACCTTCTTGTAATTCTCACCGATGGGTAATTTTACGCGCAGCCAGTTTGGCTTTTTGATACGAACGTTGTTTTCTGCTGTTGTTATTTCTTCTGACATAGTCGTGCCTTTCCCTTATTCAAAAATTCAGTAACTTTGACCCTGAAAAGTTTGATTCTACAAAAGTACAAAGAACAAACAAACGAAGTGGAAAAAGTTTAAACCGTTCAAAAAGTTCAACTCTTTTAAGAGTTCAATTGAAACTGAATATTGAACACTTGAACTTTTTCACCCAATTAAACATACAAAGTATGCCGACATCAACAGTAAAATATTTAGGAGGGTTGCGAACGGAATGTACGCATCTTCAATCCGGGACGGTGATTCATACTGACGCTCCCACAGACAATCATGGAAAAGGAGAGAAATTTTCTCCGACTGACCTGGTTGCAACTGCTTATGCTTCTTGTATGATGAGCATCATCGGGATTTACTGCAATGAGCACGGTTACAATTACGAAAACGGCTTTGCAACAGTGACCAAAATTATGGCTTCTTCTCCAAGAAGAATCGGGAAACTGGTGATTGACATCGACCTGAGAAACAATGGATGGGATGAAACAACCATCGAAAAAGTAAAACGTGCTGCTTTGGCTTGTCCGGTGGCAAAATCAGTTAGTGAAGATATCGAACTTGAAATCACATTCAATGTATAATAAGAAAAATGACCGCGAAGAAAGAGGCGGAGGATTCAATAAGGACAATAACCGTGGCTTCGACCGCAAACCGAAAGAAGATCCGTCGGATATCATCTATGGAATCCGAGTAGTGATCGAAGCGATCAAAAATGAAGTTGAAATCAACAAAATCCTGATCCAAAAAGGAATTGACAAGGATTTGTTTGAAGAGTTGAGAACAGTTTTAACCGGTAAAGAATACCAGTTGCAGTTTGTTCCGGTTGAAAAACTGAATAAACTGACAGCGAACAATCACCAGGGAGTGATCGCATTTGTTTCTCCGGTTGAATACAAAAACATTGAGGAATTGTGCGACCAGTGGCTTTCTGAAGGAAAAGAACCGTGTATTTTGGTCTTGGACCGCATTACAGACGTTCGAAATTTCGGTGGAATAGCCCGCACGGCAGCTTGTATGGGAGTTGATGCGATTTTGGTTCCATCAAAAGGAAGCGCCTTGGTTTCTGCTGATGCAATGAAGACATCTGCAGGAGCATTAAATAGTATCCCGGTTTGCAAAACTGATTTATTGAAAAACAGCTTATTCTACTTACAACAAAGTGGATTTCAATTGGTTTCCTGTACGGAGAAATCCAAAGTAAGTGCTGAGAATTATGCGTTTTTTGGCCCAACGGCAATCATTGTCGGATCGGAAGAAGACGGAATTTCACATGATCTATTAAAAATGTCGGATGTGCGCTTAAGTATTCCAATGGCCGGAGATATTTCTTCTTTGAATGTTGGGGTGGCAACCGGAATGATTCTATACGAGCGCTTGAAACAAGTTAAGGCTGCGAAATAAGACTTGATAGACTTAAGACAGAAGACTCAAGACTTGATAGTCGCCTTCTGTCTTATTATAAACTTTAAAAACCATCAAAATGAAAACCATCGAAAATCTAAGGGTTGAAAAAACAACCTATAAAAAAGAAACAGACGAAAACGGAAACACTGTAAAAGTTCCTGTAACAAAAATGGTTGCCAGACCACCGGTTGTTGTTAGTCAAGGGGTTCGCTTCGGGTACTTCATGATTGATGTCGTATTCTTCTATATCCTGACATTTATAATCGGATTAATAATCGGAATCATCGTCATGGCAACAGGCAATGCTGATCTTTTAAGAGAGGGCTCCGGTTTCATCAAGTCTCTTGATCTGATGGGATATCCGATCTTTTTTCTCTATTATGCGATTTCTGAAGGATTGGGCGGAGCCACTTTAGGCAAGCTCATTTGCGGGTATACCGTTATTGACGAACAAGCGAACAAAGTGAGTTTTGGAAAAGCGATGCTAAGAACCGTTTGCAGATACATTCCTTTCGAACAATTTTCCTGCTTCGCAGAACGCGGCTGGCACGACACTTTGTCTAAAACATACGTGGTCAAACGATCTGAAAAACTAGAATTGCAGAAATTACTCGGAACTTTTTCAGGTTCACAACAAGATATTTTGGATTAAAACAAATGACGAAAGACCGAAGACGAAAGACCGAAGACGAAAGACTTTTAATAGTCCAATGTCTTCAGTCTCGTGTCTGATGTCTTTAAAATCTTACAAATGCGTTCCCCCGGAAACCTCAATTCGCTGACCGTTGATCCAACGCGATTCATCCGTACACAAGAATGCCACTACATCGCCAATATCATCCGGAAGCCCGGCTCTTCCAAGCGCAGTTGAATCTGCAACCATTTTGTTGTAATCTGCATTATCGCGCACTGCTCCACCGCCGAAATCTGTTTCGATTGCCCCTGGAGCCACACAATTTGCACGAATCTGGCGGATTCCTAATTCACTTGCCAAATAGCGCGTATATTGCTCAATTCCCGCTTTCATCGAACCGTAAACAGAATAACCCGGAGCCGTAAAACGTGCCAAACCACTTGAAATATTCACAATTCCACCTCCTTCGTTCAGGATCGGAAGAATTTCCTGTGTCAGGAATACGGGTGCTTTGAAGTGAATATCTGAAAGCGTTTCAAAAACCTCTAATTCCGTAGCGCCAATCGGAGTACCTAACCCAATTCCGGCGTTATTTACCAGGAAGTCAATTTTATCCGAACCGAATTTGTTTGTAAGAGCTGTACGCAAATCCGCTCCAAATTGCTTGAATGTGTCCACTTTGCTAACATCCAATGCAAGAGCCAGTGATTTTACTCCTTTCGCCTCCGTTTCTGCAACAACCTTATCTGCTTCTGCTTTGTTTGTGTGATATGTAATAACCAAATTGATTCCTTTATCTGCCAATTTGTTTGCCATGCTTCTTCCAAGACCACGACTTCCTCCTGTAATCAATGCTAATTTGTTTGTTTTCATCTGATTTAAATTTGATAAGACAAAGGTATACAGGGAAAACACCCATCCATTTGCATGAAGCAATCCAACAGTTGCAAAAATCAAACTATTAATTGAGAATTGAAAAATTGAGAATTGAAAAGAAAAACTCATTTCAGCCGAAAAATTCAAAACCTTAAGATAAATTCAAACACTTTTCAATTATCCATTTTACACTTTCAATTCCTGAATGAGTTCGGAGTGATCTGAGTGTGTTTCCGGAAGAAATTAGAGAAATGGGCAACTTCTTCAAATCCCAGGCAATAACCGATCTCTGAAATAGTCCAATTCGTCTGTTTAAGTAAGATTTTAGCTTCTTGTGCAATCCTGTTCCCGATAACTTCTGTTGTTGTGCGCCCGGTGTTTTCTTTCAAAACCTTATTCAGATGATTGACGTGAACAGCCAATTGGTCTGCATAATCTTTCGCCGTCCTTAGCCCGATACGCTGACGATTGGATTCGATAGGGAATTGCCGCTCCAATAATTCCACGAACATGGAACTCACCCGTTCAGAAGCCGAATGCTTTGGATACAAGATAGATGCGGGCTGCAATTTTTGTCCGAAATGAATGAGCTCCATGACATAATTCCGGATCAAATCATATTTAAAAGAATAATCAGAGGCCTGTTCGTTTCGCATTTTTGAAAAAACAGTTCTCAAATAATGGAACTCCCTTTCTGATAATTCAAAGACAGGAATGCCGCCTGGAGTGAAAATAGGCAGTTCATCCAGGATGAAACCGGTATTGGACCTTGTAATAAAATCCGGACCGAAAACGCAAAATATGGCATTGTGATCTTCATCATCAGAAGTGTAATTATAGGGGACTTTCGGCGTAGCAAAAAGCAAGGCATACTTCTCAATATCAATTACTTTATCAGCGTATTCCGCTTTACTTCGACCCTGAATTAAACTGATCTTATAATACAGGCGTCTATTGTATGGCATTTTCCCCTTCTTCCCGTTCTCTTTGTCAAGAGCCAATAATTCCCTGGTATCAAACACATTGAATTGCCCCAACTCTTTACTGATTCCTTCGGGAACCAAAGGCGAGCCATTACAAATTGTCCGATAAAACTCTTCTAAACTGATAAACTCCATGGATGTCGAATTGCAAAATTCAAATATACTACAATTTAAACTGGATAATTGACAATTGAAAAGATGAGATTATTCTTAGCAGATCGATTCAGGCAACTTTAAGTAAACCTCTTTTCAATTTTTATATTCTCCATTTTCAATTAGCAAGCATCATCTCCCGGATATCCCTTACAGGAGCACTACCATAGCTGAGGAATTTTTCGTGGAAGGCTTTCAAATTAAATGCTTTCCCTTGTTTCTTCATCATTTCCTCACGCAGTTTACAGATTTCTGTGAACCCCGCAAAGTAACTGCACAATTGCACCTGGCTCAAAGTCGCTCGTTTCCACTTACCCTCGGCCTCAGCTTGTTGTTGATATGCCTCGTTTATCAATAAGTTCATTGCCTTCTCCTTGGTGAAATTCAAATTGTGAATGGAATAATCCAAAATAGTATTGCAAGTCGTTCGCAAATTCCATTTGTAATACATCAGCCACATTTCAGGACTATTATTGCCGTAGCCGTTTTCAAGCATCATGAGTTCCGTATACACAGCCCAACCTTCAACCATTGCGCCATTTCCAAAAATCGATTTGATGATACTCGGTGAATTGTTACTGTAAACCAATTGCGTGTAATGACCAGGAACCGCTTCGTGGATATTCAGTATCTGCAAGACATAATCGTTGTATTCCCGTAAGTAACTTTCCGATTTTTCAACTGACCAACCGTTCATGCTTCCTACATTGTAATAGGTATTCCCTCCTTTGTCGTAAGGGCCCGGAGCGGAAATGGAAGCACCGGCAACTCCGGCCATGTAATCTGGTTCTCTGCGCACAACCAATGGTTTCTTCGGATCCAGATAGATCAGGTTTTTATCTCTTACGAATTTTTCCAGTTCAGGAATCTGCTTTTCAATGTCTTTCTGGAAGTTCTCCGGTTGTGTGTGCTGCAAGGAAATCTGGTCGATCAATAGTTTCACAAGTTCATATTCATTTTCGGGCATCGGTTTTTGTCCCATATGCTTATCCCAGATTTGTCTTGAAATCTTCACCATTTTTTGATGCAATTCCTTCTTATGGGTTAATGCGCTTTGGTAGATCTCTTTTGCCGAATTATCGGATTGAATATCGAATTCGAATTTTTTGGCGTAGAGTTTACTTCCCAATCGGAAGCTTCTCGGGTTCGGATTGGAACGTTTTTCCAACCAGGATGCATAATCGTTGATTGCCTTCTGAGCAGCTTCACTTCTTTGAATCAATTCCGTTTTCTCTTTCCCACTCAATTTGGACTTCTCCAAACCGGCCGGTAAATCGACCGCAAAAACAGACAATCCGCCGCGATTTTGTTCAATGGCCAATTGCGTATGTTCTTTCGTCGGATTTTTGATATTTTCTTTTGCCGCTTCGTAATAAGCAGGAACATTTTTCAGACGAATGGAGAAGTTTCGCAAGCGTTCGTCCAATGGTGCATAATTATTGGACAGCATTTCCGCAAAACCACCGCACACATTGTAATTGGACGGATTCCATTCTCCCGATTTGAAAGAACTTTGTTCCCATACAGAACCATTCAGGTAGTTTTCAATCAACTTATAATCAATCTTATTGGCATCAGAAAGCTCATCTGTTCGAAATTCGTTGAGCTGGTCCAATTCTTTTCGGATGAACTGCTTTTCTTTTTCCTTTCGCGCTTCATTTGGAACTACCAGAACGGAATCGAATTTATGATACCCCATTCCACTCGCCCAGGATGGATTCATTTCCCACAGGCGCAGCACGAATGCTTCTTTGTATTTGTCGAAATCAGCGTTTACGCTCTTTTCCTGAGTTTGACAAGCAGCCAAAACACCAAGAATTGCAAAGAAGATCCATTTTTTCATCCTGAAAATTTTTAGAACAAGGTAATGAAATTTTTAGATGTCTTGCGTACTGAAAATGATAGACGGTTACCACAAATGTGGTGGAAGGTTCATCATGAAGGGATGAATTATCAAGAGGATTTCAGTTTTCCAACATATCCTCTTGATAATTGATCATTACCTCATTCATAATTCTTATAAACTAAACCTCTGCAGCCATTCCTTTACTCGCCATGCGGTAAGTGTGCGAAGAAAAGACGTGTCTACGGGCAAAACGCTCCGGAGTTGCAGATTGTGTCAACTTCTTGTAAATATTATTCGGAACGCCGAAATATTCAAAAACCTGGCCATTCAGGAAAGTCACTTTCAGTGTCAATCCCTTGTAATGGAAATCAGCAATCATAGAAGTATTGATTGTTTCCAAATACTCCTCCATGTTCTGCTCCAAGGTTTCCGGAGCAATGCTCACTAAGAAATGATATGCATCAATGATCTCCAAACTTCTTTTCTCCGCTTCAGCCTTCAGGGGATCTTCTTCCTGGAATTTATCCGGATGCCATTCCTTTACCAATTTTCGGTAGGTTGTTTTCAATTGAGCTAAGCTGATTTCCTCTTCTACCTGGAATAATTTTTTGTAAGCTGCAACACGTTTCATTTTATTTTGATTTTAAGTCCCGATGGTTATCGGGATCAGGATCTCAAATTGGAAGATTGAAATCCTTGATTTGTTCTTTTTATTTGTCTTGTTGTATATTGGATCAATATCCTTTTAAATCAAGCGCATCTGTTTCTTCAAACGGCACTTGTTTCCCCATTTTCTTTTGAATGATTTTAAAATGGTGCTCATCTTCAGGTGTAACAAAAGTCAATGCTTCACCGGTAGATTCAGCTCTTCCCGTACGACCGATCCTGTGAACGAAGTCTTTGGGAGAACGCGGCAATTCGTAGTTGATTACGAAAGGAAGGAATTCGATATCAATTCCACGGGCAATCAAATCGGTTGCAACGAGTACTTTCAGATGTCCGGCTTTGAAATTGCGCATGACACGGGTTCGTGCATCCTGGCTTTTCTTACTGTGAATGGCCTGGGCGTCGATGTTGTTTTTGCGCAGCTTGTCCACCACCTGATCCGCTTTGAAAGTCGAACTTGTAAAGATCAATACTTGTTTCATATTCCTGGAACGGATCAGATAACGCAATAATGGTCCTTTTCGCTCGTCAGAAACGCGGAAAGCAGTTTGTTGAATTAATTCAATGGAATCTTCTTCCTGTTCTATCTTCAATACAATCGGATCGTGTAAAACCAATTGAGTGATCTCCGAAACCTTGTCATTTAAAGTTGCCGAAAACAATAAATTTTGACGTTTTTTAGGCAACCAACCCAAAATGCGTTTCATTTCTTCCTGGAAATCCAGGTTCAATAATTTATCTGCTTCATCCAGCACCAAAGACTTCAACGTGCTTAATTGAATGGCATTGGATTCCGCCAATTCAATCAGACGACCCGGAGTTGCAATTAGAACGGATACACCCATCATTGCTTTCATTTGCGGATTGATGGAAACGCCACCATAAACAGCTTTCACCTTCTGCGGTTCAGGAAATGCACGTGCAAATTCTTTGAACACTTCTTCTACCTGGATGGCTAACTCGCGGGTTGGAACCAAGATCAACGATTGAATATGCCGGTTCTTTGCTTTCTCCGCCTTGGAAAGTTGTGTCAGGAGCGGCAATACATAACTTGCTGTTTTCCCGGATCCTGTTGGGGCGATACCCAATACATCTTTCCCGGTTAGAATTGCCGGAACAGCGATTTCCTGAATAGGAGTTGGCTTCTCATAATTCATCTCGGTTAAAGCTTGAAGTAAAAAAGGCGATAAGCCGAAAGAAGAGAATGACATCCGTTTTTTTTATTTATGGGGTGCAAAGATAGGGAATTAAGATGTTAAGATGCTAGAATTTCAGGATTTTAGGACTTTTTACTGTTACCAAACCATGTAACCTTTCCTTTTAATTGTATTCTGATAGTACTTTTGAAAACGATGTCGCTATTAAAACAAATCTGTTGTTTCCTGTTTATACTAACGGGACAGCTGTCTTTCGGGCAGAAGCTGAAGAGCAAAATGAGCATTGAGCTTTCCATTTCGCATACCCGGGAATTTCCGTACATCGCTAATTGTTCGGATTTGAAAAAGGTAAATGTCATTATACACAATAACACCGACAACCCTCAATACTTTTACGAAGACTGGAATTCCTATGGTTATTACAATATCAGCTTTGAGATCAAAACGAAAGATTCCATTTATGAAGTTGTAAGACCACAAAAACTCTGGTACCGCAACTTTAAATCACATTTTATCCTAAACCCCAACGAATCATTGGTATTCCCTTATCTCCTGGTTGATACCGCCTGTACTAATAAACTATTTGAAAACCGCATTTTTGAAGACGGTTGGGTTGGATTTCCCCATATGTCAGATACTGTTGAAATCCGGGCAGTTTATCAATTGTGTCATCTGGAAGACAGTATTCCGGACGAACCTATCAATCGTTTAAATTATGGAAGAGACTTCTATATCGATTTCCTGGATGAAGATATCTTATCAGAGCCAATTAAACCCAACCAAAAAAATGAAAAACCAAAGGTTCCCCAACCAGAAAAATTGCCTGATACCAAAACGATTCTAATTTTCAATGAACCATTGGTTTCCGAATGGCAGGAAGTGATTTTAAGCTATTAGGTTTTCAGAGTGAAAGAGTTCATCTCGCTTACCAGTTACCCAAAGCGTCAGAAATCGGCACTTGATTTAGTTTGATTGTCAAAACCACACCATGTCTTGAAATGTAGGGATTTTCGTATTTCGTAAGCGGATAGCTATATCGGTAATGCAGGTAAATGAAGTTCCCGAATGAAATTCCCACTTTCCCTCCTATCCGGAAATCACTTTTATCATTGTGTTCTACGAATATGTGAAAATCGGGAGAAGTTTTCTGCACATTGATTCCCAAATCGATGCGTTGGCTGAGGGCAGAAATGCGATCGTAGAATAATCCTGTTATTGTGGCATCCACTGTATAATTGATGCTGCGTTTTCCAATAAATGGTCGGAATGATTCCGAAATAAAATTCACTCCGACACCAATACTGTGAGCTTTCAGATAGGAATATTCTATATGAACTCCAAACCCGTTCCAATTGCTCAAGGTATATTCTTTTATATAATGTCCGCCATTCGGATGTGGAAAAGAACAATCTCCGGTCAACACTTTGTCGCTTTCGATCCATCTTCCACCCAAACGATCTTCCCATTTACGGACTTCCTTTTGAAAATGCCTTCTATGTGAAAGATCTTCACGCAAGTAATTCCAGTAAGCACAATAACCGCAACCTTCCTTATCAAAAGGGACTCCAAGTAATTGAAAAGTCGGGATATCGGCAATGATTTCCTGCATGGCAGTGTAAGCAATATCCGCAACCGTATAATAACCACCAAAATTCGGAACCGGAACAGAAGTTTGAGTCGTATCGTCCAGCTTATCCATTAGAAACGGAATGATTGATTTTTTCTGCTGAACAATCTTCCAAAAAAGGTTATCTCCGCATCCCTGGCTTTTTCCAAAAACAGAATCCCTGCAGATATAAGGAACATCGGTAACAAACTTCAGGCTATCAGCCAAATCTATCAGCTCTTTTTGCTCCAATCTTTTCTGTGATAATGAATGGAATGGAAGAAATAAAAAAACCAAGGGGAAGATCGATCTTAAAAAGACTCCAATGGATTTTCTATCTTGATTGTTCTGCAAATTTCATGAATTAGTTGGCAACGATGGGCAATAAATTAACCACAGAAGGAATCTCGGATAATTCACGGATCCGCGGAACATTCCGTTCTTTTTTGTACCTGTGTTCGGGATCAAAATGAATAGCTGTCCAGCCCGCATTCAACGCACCGATGATATCCGCTTTAAAATCGTCCCCGATCATGATTGCGTGTTCCGTCTTACAATCGGTTAAACGTTGCGCTTCCCGGAAGATTTCGCGATGCGGTTTTGTAACGCCGATTTCTTCGGAACAAAGAACCATGTCAAAGTACTTCCCAATTCCACTTTTCGCCAATTTGATGTGTTGAACCTCCTTAAAACCATTGGTGATGATATGCAGAGAATAATCCTGCGCCTTCAGGGATTCCAAGGTTTCAATCGCTCCCGGGAAAAGTGCCGTTTGCTGCGGTGAAAGTTCGATATATCCATTACTCATCTGTTGTGCGAGCTCGTCGTTATGGATTCCATGATGCGCCAAAGCCTTTTTGAAGCGGTTATCGCGCAATTCCTCTTTGCTTAACTTCCCGTTTCCATACTGGTTCCACAGATCGGCATTGATGCGGATATAAGTATGATGGAAATGCATGAAATGCTCAATAGTTTCACCAAGTTTCAGATTATCATACAAATGCTGCAATGCAAAACGCGAATTGGTTTCAAAATCCCAAAGGGTTCTGTCGAGGTCAAAAAAGAGTTGGCGAACTTTCATTAAAACAATGCTTTGATTCCGTAGGCAAGCCCGGTTGTTATTGCACCATTGATACAGATTCCCAATAAAATAAGTGGAAATGTGCGCTTTTCTTTGCCGTAAAACTTTGCTGTAACGATTGATCCGACCGGAACCGATAAGAATAAGGGTGCATAAAATGCAATTCCATAAATTCCAAGACGGCGTTTCAATTTCACGATCAGTTTATTGAAGCGGGTAAATTTTGGTTTGTACTTCAGAGGCGTTCCATTCGTAATGGACGCGTGCAATGCAGCTTTCCGTTTTTTGTGTGCCCGAATCATAAAAAACTCGCTCGAAAAGTAAAAAATGAATGCTGCTGCAAATGCTCCTGCAACGCAGGAAAGGTAAGTTTCCAGGAAATTCAATTTCATTGCCGGCCCTCCAAAAGGAGCAAACATGAATTTGATCATCGACAAACCAAAAAGTGATATATATAGGTGCCAGTGCATACTTTATACCCTTAACATTTCACTCCGTAAGCCAAATCCCCTGCATCGCCCAAACCCGGGACAATGTAAGATTGAGCTGTCAATTCCTTATCAATTGCGCCGACCCAAATGGTAACCGTACTTGGTAAGTGTTTTTTCAAAAACTCAATAGCTTCCGGGGCTGCAATAGCTGATACCACATGAACCTTGGCTGGTTTCCCTTGTTTTAACAGCGCTTTATACACCATTACCATCGAACTCCCTGTTGCCAGCATCGGATCTGAAATGATCAAGGTTTTTCCATCAATCGAAGGAGAAGCCAAATATTCCACATGGATATCAAAGTCTTCGGCACTGGTATGTTTTCTGTAAGCAGAAACGAAAGCACTTTCTGCACGATCAAAATAGTTCAACAATCCTTGATGCATGGGTAATCCTGCACGTAAGATAGTTGCCAGAACCGGTTGTTGTTTCAAGGTCGAAACCTCAGCTTCACCCAATGGAGTTGTCACCAATTCGGTTTGATATTCCATCTGCTTGCTCAATTCGTATGCCAACACTTCTGCTACACGTTCCAGATTACGCCTGAAACGCATGGGATCGGTTTGAACCGTGCAATCCCTTAGCTCTCCCAAAAAGGTGTTGAAGATGGATGCGGACTGACCTAAATTGTGAACCATAGTATAGAATATTGGAGGTTAATCTTGTGCTTTTTCATCAGGCCTCATGCCTCTTCACAAAATAAAGGAATAAAAGCAAACAATGGAAATAAAAATGTGTTTTCTTAATGAATTTTAGCAGTTAAAAATAAGCTTTATCCCAATCCTTAGATGTAATTTTGTGTCATGGCCAAACAAAGCAAAATTGATTTTAGGATTTTTAGACGGTTATTGAAGTTTGCAAAGCCCTATTCCGGGTTTCTGATCCTGGCTTTCATATGTACTGTTTTGCTTTCTACTATCGGTCCTTTGCGTCCAATGATCATTGGAAATATGGTACAGAAATATGTCGTCGAAGAAACAACCCGAAGTCAAACCTTATTTTTAAAATGGACCTTGATCGTTGCAGGAATCCTTCTTTTGGAAGGAGTGCTTCAATTCCTGACAGCCTATTTCTCCAATTTCATGGCACAATCCGTTATCCGGGATATACGGATCAAGGTCTTCAATCATTTGTCAACTTTCCGGATGCAGTTTTTCGACCGTTCTCCGGTTGGTGGCCTGGTAACGCGAGTGGTTTCAGATATCGAAGCCATTTCAGAGGTGTTCTCGTCTGGTCTGATCGATATTTTGGGTGATTTATTAATGTTGGTTGTCGTTTTGATCCTGATGTTTGCTTCCAACTGGCAGCTTTCTCTTCTTGTTTTGATTCCGATTCCCATTCTCATTTTTGCCACACGTGTTTTTGCAAAAGCGATGCGGAAAAGTTTCCAGCAGGAAGGAACAGCAGTTCATCGTTTGAATTCATTTGTCCAGGAGCGATTGACCGGAATGAATATTGTCCAGATATTCGGAAGGGAAAAAATGGAATATGCCGCATTCCAGGAAGCAAACAAAACACATAGACAAGCACATGTCAACGCAGTGTGGGCATTTTCCATCTTCTTTCCCGTTGTCGAGTTCTTAAGTTCGCTCTCAATGGCTTTGCTTATTGTGTGGGGCGCTTTTTCGATGACCGGGCAACATCTTGGAGACACTAAATTATTCGGTACCGTATTCAGTTTCACCCTTTGGATCCAAATGTTATTCAGACCAATTCGCATGCTGGCAGACAAGTTCAATATTCTTCAGCGTGGAATTGTCCGCGCAGATAAAGTGTTTGAATTGCTCGATACCAACGAACATGTCCAGGAATCGGGGACAATCACAACTTGTGATTTTGAAAAACCTTTAAAATTCGAGCATGTTTATTTCGCTTACAAAGATGAAGACTGGGTACTAAAAGACATCAATCTGACAATCCAACCCAAAGAAACCATTGCATTTGTTGGGGCAACCGGAGCGGGAAAAACCTCCATTGTGAACTTATTGAGCCGGTTCTACGAATATCAAAAAGGAACTATTCACATTGGTGAAGTTGAACTGCGCGAAATCCAGATGGACACCTTGCGGAAAAACATCGCCATCGTACTTCAGGATGTGTTCCTGTTTTCCGATAGCATTCACAACAATATTACATTAGGTAACGAAGAAATCACGCGGGAACAAGTCATTGCAGCGGCACAAGCAGTCGGAGCCGACAGTTTCATTGAAAAATTGCCCAACGGGTATGATTACCAGGTCGGTGAACGAGGTGGTGTATTATCTGTGGGACAGAGACAATTACTGGCTTTTATCCGCGCTTATGTTTACAATCCACACATCCTGATTTTAGATGAAGCGACCTCAAGCGTTGACAACGAATCTGAAGTGTTGATTCAACGTGCTACGGAACAACTTACCAAAGGAAGAACCTCGATCGTTATTGCACACCGATTATCTACCATACAAGCAGCAGACAAGATCATTGTCCTGGACAAAGGTGAAATCCAGGAGATTGGATCTCACGAAGAATTATTACGTAAAGATGGAATGTACAAAAAGTTGCATTCCATGCAATTTTCAAAAAAATGACAAACGAATTAGGGCTCAAAATCGGTGGTGTCCCGGAACATTTTAACTTGCCTTGGAGATTGGCAATTGAAGAAGGAAAATTTCAACAAATCGGGTTAAATCTTCATTGGTCAGACATGACCGGAGGAACGGGCCAGATGATTCGCGGATTAGAAACCGGGTCCATTGATATTGCAGTTCTTCTGACCGAAGGAATTACAAAATCAATCTTACAAGGATTAGACGCAAAAATTCTTCAGGTGTATGTTGTTTCGCCTTTAAGTTGGGGGATTCATGTTCCAACGGAGGGAGCCATCAAAAAACCGGAAGATATCGAAAACCAAACATTTGCTATTTCCAGGTACGGTTCCGGATCTCATTTAATGGCTTATGTCATGGCGGACCAATACGATTGGAATTTAGATGGATTGAAATTCAATGTTATCGGAGACGTTTATGGCGGTTTGTGGGCTTTGGAACACAATGAGGCACAGGCATTTCTATGGGAAAAATACACCACTTTCCCATTCGTGGAACAGGGAAAATGTGGTTATGTGGGTGATGTAGTTACACCGTGGCCATGTTTTGTAATTGCAGCCCGAACAGAAATTGCAGAAAAACACCCTGAGTTATTGAAACAAATGTGCGCCATTGTGAATCACAAAGCACTGGAGGTTAAAGAAAATCCGGATTCTGCAGAAATCATTTCCTGGCGTTATAATTTAGGATTGAATCAAGTAAAACAATGGTTATCTGAAACCGATTGGAATTACAACGGAACCGATTACCCGCTCGCTTTTGAGAAGACGACTCATTATCTGAAGAAACTGAATTTACTTTCGGAAGAAGAAGCAGAGGATTGGAAAACTAAGATTTTCTTGTAGTAGAAATAGTTCAATAGTTCAATAGTTCAATAGTTCAATAGTTCAATAGTTCAATAG
>CBFGNC010000007.1:0-260193 GCA_965650135.1 uncultured Fluviicola sp. | reverse complement strand
TAATCATGTAATCATGTAATCATGTAATCATGTAATCATGTAATCATGTAATCATGTAATCATTTAATCCTTGGCAATTTATGTTTGTAATATTTTGCTTTAAATAAGCACATGGAGCAAACTCGAAATTAAAATGTCCATCTTCATCATAGGGACTATCAAAATACATGGTGATAATTTTATTGTAACAGCTATTTTCCGGCTCAACAACCCGCACAGCGTATGTTCTAAATTGTTTCTCCCGGATAATTTCCGAAGCTTCTCCATTCTCGTCTAAAAACCCGGTTTTTTCGGTTTTGTATTTTTCTCCATCTCCAGTGGTAGTGGAAGAAACAATGAAGTACTGTAACCCAGCATAACGCTCACCTGTAGCAGCATTGGTAGCTGTGATGTGAATGGATCGTTTTTTGCCGCAGGAAGTGAGTACGAAAGCAAAAAGTATAAATATCAACAGTATTCTCATAGCAGTTTTTTTACAAACTTGCGCAAAATGTTTCAAATGTGAGTTGCGATTTTCCGTACTTGATTCTTTAGTAGTTTATATCATACGTTCTGTATTCTCCAGCACTCAGGTAAATACCCATAAGGAACTGAATAAAATCGGCATGCATCACCTTTCCTTTCTTCACCTCTAATTCAAAATTATCAATGAAAGTCTGCCCCCCATCCTGCGTCCATCCCAGTCTGTACAAATCTCTCACTTCGCAGCGCGCCACAGGTTTGATCCAGGTATATTTATCCAGTTCAAAACTACCGGAAGCATCCGTTGTTGCGGATTTGATCGTCTTGTAATTGGAATCATAACCACCCGCTATTTTCAACAACTTTACTTCCGCTCCGGGAATACCTTCTCCTGTAACTGGGTTCATGACCCGACCTTTAAGTGTGACATTTTTCCCGAATTTGGTGCATCCAAGCAATAACAATACACTGACGAAAAGCAAATACCTCATACCTGATTAATAATTGATATCAAGAATCGTTGTTGTACCTTCATTTACAAAAACGGTATCGTAGTAGGTCGTTGTAATTGTGTTTTTAGTTACTATCCAACGAAAATATTTATATCCCATTGAACTTTCTACGGGAGAACCCGGAATATCGATACACCCATTTAATTCTGTAATCAATCCTGGATTGAAAGTTCTTGAATCATATGGGCCACTATCAAAGTATAACTTAATATTATCAGATGAATTAAAACATGAAGTGTTCTTAATATTTAATATAAGATTTCCATATGGAACCGCATAAAAATCGGCATGCATTACCTTTCCTTTCTTCACCTCCAATTCAAAATTATCAATAAAGGTCTGACCTCCATCCTGAGTCCATCCCAGTCTGTACAAATCTCCCACTTCGCAGCGCGCCACAGGTTTGGTCCAGGTATATTTGTCCAGTTCAAAACTACCGGAAGCATCCGTTGTTGCGGATTTGATCGTCTTGTAATTGGAGTCATAACCACCTGCTATTTTCAATAATTTCACTTCCGCACCTTCAATGCCCTCTCCCGTTATGGGGTTCACAACACGACCTTTCAAGGTAACGTTTTTTCCAAATTTAGTGCAGGAAACTACTATTAAAATCATTAATAAAGCAACTACTGTTCTCATAATACTATCAATTTATGAATTTCCAACTGATCACCAATCAGCACTTGTATCACGTAAGTGCCTGTTGGCAATTGTTTGTCCGAACGAAATATCGATGTTCTGTTTTCCTGAATCTCCTCAAGGAGTGTTCCATAGGTTGTGAAAATGCGTACTCCTGAAATTACATTTTCTTCTCGGGATTCCAAAACAAATGTCCCGTCGTGCGAAGGATTGGGGTATAAATTCACTCGCTTTTCCTTCGATAACGGCTGCTCCGGTTCTTCTTCAGTATTGAGTTCCCTTTGCGATCCGTTCTGTTTTCCCGATTCGGAGTCACCCATGGCCATTTTATTCCGCGGACATTCTTCGAATTCAATTTTCAGGTGTACCGTAGAACCGGATTGGATATGAACTCCGGGTTTCAGGTTGATTTCCTGACCGGCACGCAAGTCCACTTCCACATTTTCGAGGGTCACGTAATCGCCGGGGTCAGTAGCTGGAGTGACCAGGTGACCAACCGTAATGATATTTCTGGCCCTTCGGCGCACATAATACATATAATTCAAGCGGGCCCTGCTGCCCACTACCTGGTTTTGCAGACCCAGGTACCAAGGCTCTGCTTCACCGAAGATAAAGTCATTCAATTTATCTACCTCATTCCCACCACCACTCATATCGATGTGCGGATCGATTTGATTGTCAATGTAAATTGCTTCGAAAGGAGTTACCTGGAAATGATCATTCGGCCGACCCAGGTTGGGATAACCATAATTATTGGATGGGATAAGTATACCGTTCGGTTGCTTTCCAATATTCATCAACCCCAAATCCTGTACATTTACCGTCATACTTCCATCGGTCGGCCAGATATTGGGATTAATTCCCAGGGCGGTAACCACCGATTTGTGTGAATACCGGTTTCTTCCGGTCCAAATTTGAGTAACCGCAAAATAGGCCCAATCAGCAACCTCTGCAAAATTTCCTATTTTATTCATAAACGATCCGGAAACATTATCAATTTCAAGCATTTGAGAAACATTCACCTCGTGCTTGCAGCCAGCCTGAAAAGGATTCAAAAATAACGAAGGATATTGCCTTCTGAAGATTTGAAAAGTTTGTCCAGGCGGCATGTATTTGGCTGTTCCAACCCGGAACCTGTACCCTAAAAAAGAGTAATTCTGCCAATATTCCCCGGCATTATTGTAGTGCTCATCATTATCACTGTTTTTTCCGCTTATTTTACCCAAAGAAATCGCAATATTTCGGGTTGCAACGGGTATAGGGAAGATATGTTCATGGTTATCTACTGCGTCAAGCGCATTCAGAAACCCTTGTCGCCTCCAATGATAGCCTGGTACGGTATAACTGATATTCTGATTCGGATTTGTGAAAATATTATCATTATAACTGGCTGCATGATATGCCACCAACTCCTTAAATGATTTTTGGTTCACCGTATTATAAAGAAACCCGCTCAGAAATAGAGGGATAATTCCAAAATAATTGCTTTTATACCAATGTGCACTGTAAACCTGGTATTGATACCCTAAAGGGATATTGGCACCAAAGAAATTAGCATCGTAAGAAATGTTCAGCCGGGAATGGTGATGTGGATAATTTTGGTTGTAATCCAGGTGTTTTTGTTCCATCCGCAACAAAGCGAGACGCACGATTTCTTCTCCCATAGAAGACCCTTGAATGATATTTTCAAAATAATCGCCCTTTTTCATGTTCTGATTCAAATGCAAGAGAAATCGCTCAAAAAGAGCGGCTGATTCCTCCATCCCGTGTTTCATTGGTTTACCAGAAATATTGAATTTTACCAAGATAATATCATAGTCCTGCTCACGTAAATTCTGGAGCAAACTAGCATGATTAGTACTGTAAATTTTCCAGGTTTTTTTAAAACTCTGTCCAAACATCGGTGGTCTGTAACCAATCACAAGAATATAAGGCTTCTCCGGCTGTTCATCCTCATAACCTTCTCTTGAACAAGAAGGAATGAAACACCATTTGATCTTATTTCCATTATCGTCCTCCATCATCCCGCAATCCTTGCACCCGGGATTCCATGGGATATCAAACAGAGAACAGTTACTTAAATAATCATCCGGATCACCCTCCCAATCTTCCGGATATGGTACACTTTTTTCCTGAGATTTTTCGTCTATAATTTCTGGTGTATGAAGCATGAAATTAAAAGTTGTAAAAGAGCTATCAGAATAGGTAACCCTCAATTTAAAATACTGGAGTGAGTCATAATAGGGTCTGAAAAGGACTATTTGATCAAAATCGGTCTTTCGTTCAACTTCATTCCGTATCAGTGTCAAATCAATGACATCATCCACTTTTTTGGTATTACTTACAAAAAATTCGCGCTGGATAATTAATCCCATCCGATCGGATGAAAAATAATCAAACAATGGTCCGGCTAACGCTGAATGATGCATCGACACAATAGAGTTGTCACTCGGAATCTGATCTTTCAAGACAGAAATTTCTTTTGTTAGTATTCCATTTGCCAATCCGGTTTGTTCATCTATCGAATTAAAATTTAAATCAAATATTCCAATAGGAATAACGATTATTTCCTGCTCAAACTCAGTTTCCCCAACATATTCGCATGATTTAGCTAAAACGGTATCCATTATTGGAAACTGGTTTGGGCCAACAGCAATCTGATTCATTTCGTATAGCCAACGCATCATTTTATCGGCATCCGCATATTCGATGCTTGAATCACCACTGTAAAAAGACGTTTTTAAAAGCAAGCTATCCGAAGGAAGTAAGCTTAATTTATTGGACAAAAATCCCGTAGGGCATTTTGTAGACAAGCCATTATAAATCGTATCCGCCAACTTCTCCTGACTCAGATAAACGGTATCCACCTGCCCCCACCCATGCAAACCCATGAGCAGGAACAATCCTGTTATGAACTTTCTCATGGTTTAGGGTTTTACTTGTTGTTCCAATTTTCGGATCAATTCCTGTTGTAGACGGATGGTTTCCTGCTGTTGCTCCAACAATTCTTTCTGAGTTTTTACCTGTTCGTTGATCTGAAGTACATAAAGGGTCAATTCTTCGATCTTTTCCATGAAAAGAATGCTGCTTTGTGCCACGTTCAATCCGTTTTCGGTCATCTCTTCCGCACTAGGTATGTTTGGCAGGTGATTGTTCTTTTGAATGAATTGTTGCAGTTCATTTAAGGGCATCAAAGGATACTTCTCATCAAAAACATAATCCGACCAATCTTCCAGGTTAACCTTCACCTCGCGGGCATAGAGCAAGCCAGTATGATCTAATTGCATCAATTTATAAGGAAGCACGCTGGGATTGTTGCTGATGCGTTTCTCAATCAACAAGGGATGTAATGTTGATCCATTCACTAACTGCACATGCAATTTAGCATCAGGTTTTACACCAACACCCAGGCGAGGATCCGGTGAGCATGGAGTATTGATCAAAAACATACGCTGTGGATTATTGGAAGCTTGCCAAAACGGAGCTGTTTGAATAGTTCCACCATTCATATCGGTTGCACAAGGCATTGCCGGTTGAGCTTCAGCATAGATTAAACTCTTCAAGTCTCCGCCATTCTTCACTTTTCCATTGGCGTTGATCATTAAAACCCCATCATCGGGTAAGGTAGAATCTCCCAATGCTTTGATTTTGAAATCTCCTTCTTTGATGATGGTGGTGCCAATTAAAGTGCTGATTCCCTCTACCTTTAAGTCTTTCCTGATGGTGGCATTATCTTTAAAAGTTGCTTCACCAACCACTTTCAGGTTGCTCTTCAGATGAGCCGTTTTGTTGACGATCATGGAATCCTTAACCGTAAGCATGGAATCAATTTTAGCCGAACCATTAACTTGTAATTTTGCGGAGGGAGCAGTAGTTCCAATTCCAACGTTCCCGGAAGCGGGAAGTGTGTTTGTTTGAGAATAAGATTGGTTTGTCGCGCAGATCCACAAAAAAGAGGCAGAAAGTAGCTGTGAAATAGTAGGTTTCATAATTTAAACAGTTTCAGTGTTAATTATGAGATAAATATAAAAAAATAAATTGGTTACATATTTGTGTAAATTATTTTTTGCAAAAAATAATTTACTAAATCTCCCCCATCAAAATGAGGGTTTCTTTCGCAGCAGCCTGTTCAGCCAATTTCTTCGAGTTTCCGGTTCCTTTGCCGTAGTTCGTACCATTTACCTGCACGATTACTTCATAGAACCAGGTTCCGTGGTTGTTCTCTTCACGCAGAACGGTAAATTCCAGGCTTAGTCTTCTTTTCTGGCTCCAGATAAATAACTTGGATTTGAAATCGATTTCCTCTTCCAGGATCTTATTCAGATCGACATATTTCCGGAAAATATGGTTGTAGATGATTTTCTTGGTTTCTTCGTAAGAACTATCCAGGTAGATGGCTCCGATAATTGCCTCGAAAGCATTTCCTTCAAGCGAAGATAAATTGATGGATCGTCCCTTGTTGTAACGAAGTACGGAACGCAGTTCCAATTCCTCACCGATTTCAGAAAGTGTTTTCCGGGAAACTACTTTTGATTTGACTTTCGTCAGGTATCCTTCATCTTCCTCCGGGAACCGCTGGAACAGGAATTCGGCAATGATGGAATCCAAAATGGCATCTCCCAGGAATTCCAAACGCTCATTCGAAAAGTCTTTCTGACCATGATAAGCAATGGAGCGGTGCGTAACTGCTTGATAAAACAAATTGATATTCTTCGGTCTGTACCCGAAACGATTTACGAAAAACCGAATGAATTCAACGTCTTCCTGAGACCGGTTTTGCTTGAAGAATGGTAGTCTGAGCCGCACCTAAATTTTACCCTTTATACTTTCGCACGATCACAGAAGTGTTGTGACCACCGAAACCGAAGGTGTTTGATAAGGCAACATCCACGGTACGGTGCTGAGCTTTATTAAATGTGAAGTTCAATTTGTTGTCGATTTCAGGATCGTCTGTAAAATGATTGATTGTCGGAGGGACAACATCATTCTTAACTGCCAGGATACATGCAATTGCTTCAATAGCTCCTGCCGCACCTAACAAGTGACCTGTCATTGATTTTGTAGAACTGATGTTCAACTTATACGCATGCTCTCCGAATACCTGCAGAATGGCTTTGGTTTCAGCCAAATCGCCTAGTGGAGTAGACGTGCCGTGAACGTTCACATAATCTATTACAGTTGGTTCTATCTCTGCATCTTCCAATGCAGCGAGCATCGTATTTCTTGCACCGATTCCATCGGGGTGAGGAGCAGTCATGTGATAAGCATCACCCGACATTCCGCCTCCAAGAATTTCTGCATAAATCTTCGCTCCACGCTTTTTAGCGTGTTCGTATTCTTCCAGAATTAAAGCGCCACCACCTTCGCCCAAAACAAAACCATCGCGATCCAGATCAAACGGACGTGAAGCTGTTTCGGGAGAATCGTTGCGAGTGGACAATGCGCGTAATGCGTTGAATCCACCCATTCCCATTTCATTCACCGCAGCTTCCGAACCACCTGTTACAATAGCATCAGCTTTGCCTAAGCGAATTAAATTGAATGCATCAATAATTGCATTCGTTGCCGAAGCACAAGCCGAAACTGTTACATAGTTCGGGCCCCTTAATCCATATTTAATAGAAATATGACCTGCAGCAATATCAGCAATCATTTTTGGAATAAAGAACGGATTGAATTTTGGGGTTCCATCTCCGGCAAAGAAGTTTTGAGCTTCGTCCTGGAATGTTTTTAATCCACCAATACCCGAACCCCAAATAACACCGATACGGTCTACATTCGGGTTCGATTCCATCAATTCAGAATCAGCCATGGCTTCTGATGCAGAAACCATGGCGTATTGTGAAAATTGATCTAATTTCCGTGCTTCTTTTTTGTCGATGTGATCCTCGACATTAAAATTTTTAATCTCACAAGCAAATTGCGTCTTAAACTTAGAAGCATCGAATTGTTTAATCAGAGCAGCACCGCTTTTTCCTTTCAGTAAACTATCCCAATATTCTGCAACAGTATTACCAATAGGTGTAATAGCACCCAACCCAGTTACAACAACCTTCTTCAGCTCCATAAATAATTAATTCGTTTTCTAATGCTTGGAAAACTAAGATCTCTTAGTTAGCGTTTTGCTCGATATAAGAAACTGCGTCACCAACTGTTTGAATGTTCTCAGCTTGATCATCCGGAATTGCGATGTTGAATTCTTTCTCGAATTCCATGATCAATTCTACAGTATCTAGTGAATCAGCACCTAGATCATTTGTGAAGCTCGCTTCGTTTGTTACTTCGCTTTCTTCAACTCCTAACTTATCTACGATAATAGATATTACTCTTGATTTGATATCAGACATCTCAATTCTTTTATAAGGTTTTTCAGCTTGCAAAGAAAATAGGAAATGCGATAAAAACAAAATATAAAGTGACTTAATTACATTTTAAGTCTTTCAGGAATCTTGTTTTCTGCTTGAAATCCGCTTGTGCTGTGTCATTTGGATTGTGTAACTTTGTGCCATGAATAAGAAATCCATAGCCCTATTCGCATCGGGTAATGGCTCAAATGCCGTTAATTTGATTTATTTTTTTCAGAATCATCCTCAAATTGAGGTGAAAACATTGGTTTGTAACAAGTCGGACGCACCGATTGTGGAAAAAGCCAGAGCCTTGGGAGTCGAGGTATTGATTTTCACCAATGAAGAATTTGAAAGTGGTTTGACCGTATTACAGGAACTCGATTATCGTGCCATTGATTGGATTGTCCTTGCCGGATTTTTACGGAAAATTCCTGTCAATATCATCCGCGGATATCAAAATCGCATTATCAACATCCATCCTTCTCTTCTTCCGAAATACGGTGGAAAGGGAATGTATGGAAAGTTCGTTCATGAAGCGGTGATCGGAGCAAAAGAATTGAAAAGCGGGATATCCATTCACCTGGTGAATGAAGAATTTGATAAAGGAGAATTGCTTGCACAGTTTGAAACGGAGATAAATCCAGACGATACATTTGATTCACTTGCTGAAAAAATTCAGTTATTGGAACACAAACATTTTCCTATCATTGTAGAACAAACGCTTTTAAATCAATAAGATATGATGAATTATTTCTGGGCTTTCAATTGGGCCGACTTTTTTAAAGCTTCCATGGTCTTATTTGCGGTTATTGATGTAATCGGATCTGTTCCTTTGATTATCAAGATCCAGGAACAAAGTGGCGATATTCATCCTGCCAGAACGAGTTTTGTTTCCCTTGGAATTATGATCGGTTTCCTGATCCTGGGAGAATCAATTCTGAAGTTGTTTGGAGTGGATGTCGGATCTTTCGCCGTTGCGGGTTCTCTGATCCTGTTTGCTATGAGTTTGGAAATGATTTTGGGTGTACGCTTGTTCCGTGATTCTGTTTCCGGAAAAACAGCCAGTGTTGTTCCCTTAGCCTTCCCGATTATTGCAGGAGCCGGAACAATGACAACCCTCGTTTCATTAAGAGCTGAATTTCAGAATATCAATATTGTCCTGGCTATTTTATTGAATGTGTTGATCGTTTACATTGTGCTTCGTTTGACGAAAACGATTGAACGCATACTCGGTCCGGGTGGGATTGCAATTATGAAGAAAGTATTCGGGATTATCCTTTTGGCTATTGCAGTGAAACTATTCACAACTAACATTGCGAAAATCATCACTACGGCAACGGAAACACTTTAATTGAATATTAATTGAATGTATTCTTTTCAATTCTAAAGCGAAGTTCGTACCCCAAACCATTTTTTCTATGGATTTTCAGTTCTGCTGAAAGTTGGTCGGAAAGCGCTCCAATTAATTGAATTCCCAAACTTTCAAATTCTTCGGTCCGAATTGTTGTGGGTAATCCGATTCCATTGTCGGAAATTTTCATTCGGAAATGTGTTTTTGAACAGGTGAAAATGATCCGGATAATCCCTTTCCCATCCGGGAATGCATACTTAAAACTGTTGCTTACAGCTTCATTTATAATCAATCCTATTGGAATCATTCGGTCTGCTTCCAGGTAAATCAGATTGTCGATATCATACTCAAAAAGCACATTGGAGTTACTTCCAGAAAAGGAGCTATTGATACTTAAAGTCAATGTCCTGATATAATCTGAAACTTGGATCCGGCTCAAATCTTTGGCGCGATAAAGCATTTCATGGATCATCGACATGGAAATGATCCGATTCCGGCACTCACGAATCAGGGCAAGGAATTTCTCGTCTTTTGTGTAGGATGCCTGCAGGTTCATCAGACTGGAAATGATCTGCAGGTTGTTTTTTACCCGATGATGAACTTCCTGTAATAATGCTTCACGTTCCTGGAGTGTGATTACGGAGTTTTCCAGTTCTTCTCCAAGCATATTCACCCCGGAAGCGATGGAATCAAAAACATCTCCTTGATCAGTGATTTCCGTTTTTTGGGTAAAATCCAACCGGGCATAAGCCATAATGACATCCAATATCGCATTGGTGCGTTCTTGAATGTATTTGACTTCCTTAGGATTCATTATACTTTAAATTGCTTTAACCACTCTATAGCGCCCACATCATCCGAAAATAATTTGGTGGGGACAGCGGGTTTATTGATTCCCAAAAAGAAATTCCCAACGACCTTACTTACGGATGAATCAATAATAATCGCAAATGCCAATGTGTTTGTATCTCTTCCATTCGTCGTAAAGAAATTCCTGGCATCCCGTGTAATGGATCTGATTCCGCGTGCATCTATCAACAGAGGAAATTTTCGGTCCGCATAGAATCCATTGACCACCACCGAATTTTCCTGTGCATGCTCAATCTTCACTTCCGAACCCGGCTTGACTTTCGTTCGGGCAATTCCATCTTCACCCATCCAGGTAAAGTAACAAGTGAGATTATGAGCAGTATCGGGAATATTCATGTAATTGCTTTCAAACAAATATAAAAAAAGTAGGGGCGCGATTAATCGCGCCCCTACTTTTTTATGCAAGTATAATTAATCTTTTATCAGGAACTGGAAACGATCCAAGTTCTTCAATGCGATACTTGTTCCACGTGCCACAGCTCTCAACGGATCTTCAGCAATATGAACCGGTAATTTTGTTTTCTCATTGATACGACGATCCAAACCACGCAACATGGAGCCACCACCAGCAAGATAAATACCTGTTTTGTAGATGTCTGCCGAAAGTTCCGGTGGAGTCTGCTCAAGGGCACTTAAAATCGCTTCTTCGATTTTGGAAATTGTCTTGTCTAAAGCATGTGCAACCTCTGAATAGGTGATAATGATCTCTTTTGGAATACCGGTCATCAAATCACGCCCACGAACTGCGTAATCTGCCGGTGGGTTTTCCAATTCGGGTAACGCAGCACCAACTTCGATCTTGATCTGCTCAGCGGTACGCTCTCCAACCAAAATGTTGTGTTGACGGCGCATGTACTCTTCGATATCCGAAGTGAAATCGTCTCCCGCAATCCGGATAGATTTATCACAAACGATACCTCCCAATGCAATGACTGCAATTTCAGACGTACCACCACCTATATCAATGATCATATTCCCCATTGGCTCTTCCACATCGATACCGATACCGATTGCAGCAGCCATCGGCTCATGAATCAAATACACTTCTTTCGCTCCAGCGTGTTCTGCAGAGTCACGCACAGCACGTTTCTCCACTTCCGTAATCCCGGAAGGAATACAAATCACCATACGCAAAGTCGGATTGAACATCTTTCTTCCCGGATTGATCATTTTGATGAATCCACGAATCATTTGTTCAGCACTTTGAAAGTCTGCAATCACACCATCTTTCAATGGTCTGACTGTTTCAATTAATTTGTGTGTTTTTCCGTGCATCTGTTGTGCCTTCTTCCCGATGGCAACAACCTTACCCGTTTGAATATCTTTTGCCACGATTGAAGGTTCATCAACCACCACTTTATCGTTCATGATAATCAGTGTGTTTGCAGTACCTAAGTCAATAGCAATTTCTTGTGTTAGAAAATTAAACAATCCCATCTAGCGCGCTCCTTTATGCGTTTTCCCTTCCTTATTCGTAAATTCTTGGAAAGTGTTACAAAATTAGACTAAATAATCGAAAAAAAATCAAAACCCGAGTCTAATTTGTAGAAAGAAATTTGAAATTCAACAGATTGTGTAACAGACAGAACAAAAATCTAGTGAAATCACGTGTTCGGGAAGAATGTGGTTTCAAATAAGCACAAAAAAAGGCATCTGTAAATAACAAATGCCCTTTAAAATCGGTTATTTCCAACTAGTTTACACGTTTTTCGGTTGTTCCGTCGTCATAAACATAGATTACCAATCCTTTTTCAGACTCTGAAACTTCCTGACCAAAAAGATTGACGACCTTCGTCAGTTTCTGGTCTTTCAGACGATTGTCAATCGCAATGATATCCGGATAAGATCGTGTTTGTCCATTATAATCCACTTGTTTGATCCGATAATAGTTAATCGCATTTCGGGTATAGGTATAATGATTGATCGAATAATCTATTTGAGCCTGGCTGTCCCCGGCACCGTCAACCACATCAAGCTTATTCCAGGAATTGTTGTTTGAAGGAGTTGTTGTCCATTCGATTTCGAAATAGTCATTGTTCAATTCTGTTTCAGTTGACCAGCTCAGGACATTGGAACCGGATAAGTAAGTTCCGGAGAAATGGCTCATTTCAACCGGAAGGATAACCGGTGTACACCCAATAACAGCTGTAGTGCTGTTCCCGCCCCAGCTAAAATCAAAAGTATACCCAATCCCCGAAGAACTATAATTGTCAATTAGTAAGATGTAGATTTGACTTGCATTTACATTCAAAGCATTTACCCACCTGTCTCCATATTGGGTTTCGCTATTATCCGATTCCCCTACACGCATTCCTGTGTTTCCATTCCCTTGTGCATACGAACATCGAACAGGTCCGGAAACCGGCGGGCAATTCGCTGCTGCGTTTGCAGATGTAAAAGGTCCCCACACTGCAAAATCGTAATCCGAGTTCGAATTCGGGTTAATTCTGAACGAAAGCGATCCGCCTGTTTCGACGTTGATATAATACCAGGAAGATTGATGTTCAGCCCCCAAACAACCGCTGTTTGCATTGGACAGTTCCTGAATCCCATAACCGGAGCTGTTCCCAGGAAGAGAAGTGTTACTGCAAATTTGTTCTGCAATTCCGCAGTTGGTTCCTCCCACTTTCTCTCTGAATGGAAGAGGCCCTTTTAATTTAACGATGTTTTCAAACGGAATTCCGGCAATCCTGCACAATGAATCAAGGTCGCTCACAGAGTAATTAGTTGTTGCACTGAACTGGATCAGATTGTCTTCAGTGGAACGCGAATATGTATCAGGAACATAATCCTCAAGTGCTGAGAGATAGTTTTTGTTATCCGCTCCTGTCGCAGTTAAAGTGATTTTGTATTGGGATTGTGAGAATACAGAATGGGTGGATAAGGCTAATAGAATTAGCAGAATTGGTTTCATCGCAAGAATTAATTAAGTCGTTGTTGTAAAAATTTCAGGCTGCAAAAGTACTGCTTGGTTTCCCAACAAACCTAAAATTTAAGTTAAAAAGGGTAAAGTGTGGTTTTCACTGATTGAAATGTTAGTTTCAACTAGAATTTTACTTTTAGTTGTTGGATTCGATACAATACAGATTCACAATTTCTTAAGTTCCTGTTAAAATTAAAAGGATACCCGTTTTTTATCAACAAAAAAGGAGCCTTCCGGCTCCTTCCACAACTATTATTTTTTTGATCAATGCTTAAAATGTCTGTTTCCGGTAAATACCATCGCAACTCCATTTGCATTGCAATAGTCGATCGATAATTCATCTTTGATAGAACCTCCGGGTTGAACAACGGCTGTGATTCCCGCATGATGAGCAATTTCAACACAGTCCGGGAAAGGGAAAAAAGCATCCGATGCCATAACAGCCCCTTTCAGATCAAATCCAAATGTTCTTGCTTTTTCAATTGCCTGGCGCAAAGCATCGACACGTGACGTCTGACCTGTTCCGCTTGCAATCAATTGTCCGTTCTTCGCAAAAACGATGGTATTCGACTTCGTATGCTTCACCAACTTGTTGGCAAAGATCAGGTCTTCCACTTCTTGTGCTGTAGGAACGGTATTTGTTCTTGGTTCAAAGTTACCTGCAGATTCGGAAAGCATGTCTTTATCTTGTTCCAAAACACCGTTCAATAAGGTTCTGAACTGACGTTTCGGTAACTCCACTTTCTTTTGAACCAATAAAATGCGGTTCTTCTTGCTTTTCAGAACTTCTTCTGCATCTGCATCAAATCCCGGGGCAATAACTACTTCACAAAACAAATCATTGATCTGGTTGGCAGTTGCAAGATCAATAGTCCGGTTTCCGATCAGGATTCCTCCAAAAGCGGAAGTCGGATCTCCTGCAAGCGCATCCGCATAGGCCTGAGCCAATGTTGGGCGTGTTGCCAATCCACATGCATTGTTATGTTTCAGAATTGCAAACGTCGGATCGTTGTTTTCAAATTCAGCCATCAATTGGACAGCAGCGTCCACATCCAACAAATTGTTATAAGAAAGCTCCTTTCCATGCAATTGGTCGAACATGGCAGCGAAATTACCGTGGAACCATCCTTTCTGGTGTGGATTTTCGCCATAACGAAGTGGTTGGCTCTCCAGGATGCTTTGTTTGAAAACAGGAGTTTCATCTCCTTCATTAAAGTAGTTGAAGATGTGGGTATCGTAATGGGAAGAGACCATAAATGCCTTCTTCGCAAATTGCTTTCTTTGGTCGATAGTAGTTGAAGCTCCTTGTTTATCCAATATGGAAAGAAACTCTCCGTATTGGTTTACTGAAGGAATGATCACCACATCGTTGTAATTTTTAGCTGCTGCGCGGATCAACGAAATTCCACCGATATCGATTTTCTCAATAATGGATTGGTGATCTGCACCGGAAGCAACTGTTTCTTCAAAGGGATATAAATCAACAATTACCAAGTCAATTTTTGGAATGTTAAATTGTTTTGCCTGATCTAAATCAGCCTGAAGATTTCGTCTATGGAGAATTCCTCCAAAAATAGCCGGATGCAATGTTTTCACGCGTCCACCGAAAATTTCAGGATAAGAAGTCATTGATTCAACCGGTATAACCGGAATTCCCAATCCTTCAATAAATGTTTGGGTTCCACCAGTGGAATAAATGCTTACGTTTTCTTCATGCAATTTACGTACAATCGGTTCCAAACCATCTTTGTAATAAACTGAAATTAAAGCTCCTGTAATTTTTTTCGTGTTTTCCATATGCATAACTTTATCCCTTCCAATCAACCTGATTCGAGGGCGCAAAAGTACCTATTTTAAATGGAAAACCGTTGTAGTTTGTTTAGAATTAATTACAATAACTCGGTCAGAAACGAACAAAACCAATTAGTTACCCCGGTAATAGGAGATAAGTGTAAGCTTATCCAAAAATATGGAACTATCAAAAAAACAGTGCCAAATTACCTGAATCCTTTTCTCCTGGTTTTGAACAGGGCATTATTCAAGTTGGTATAACTAAGGGAAAATTCCAAACTTCCTCCTTTATAACCATATCTAAGTGCCGACAAAGTGATGTCGTAAGAAACTCCGAAATGGAATCCTTTCCAATCCACTTGCAGAGTAGGTGAAATTGCATCTTTCAAACGCGTATAAACACCAAGTCCTACAAAAGCATCCTGATTCAGACCGGTAATCTTACCTCCACTTTCAAAACGTCTTCTCAAAATCAACCCCAAGATCGATTCATAATGTCCACCCTGGATAAACTGCGCGAATTGCGCATCAAAGGCCAGTTTGGTATTCGGGATATCCATGGAATATTTCATCATTCCAACATATTTTCTCGCAAGTTGTTCCTGTGAGCCACTGCGGTATCTCAGCAAAGGTGCATTCAAATGATAACCGGCTAGTCCGAATTGGAATTTGATATCGTTGTTCCGTGCGAAGGTACTTTGTCCACCATCAAACTGGTAGAAGAGTCCGGCTGAAGCATCAATATATATAAACGAGCTCAAACTTCCGGTTTCTCCACTGGCAATAGTCGGATCATATGCCCCATTTCCGTTCCATTGTGAATCATAGATCAATCGAGACATATTTCCCGAACGGTTTCCGACACCTCCTTGAATTCCAAGTGAAAGTTGACTTCCGTTTCCTACCGGTAGAATTCCTGAAACAGCTAACGAACCTGTTTGTAATCCATATCCGGAATTACCTGCAATATCGTTGTAAAACTGCGCCCCAACTCCAAGATGGGCTTTGGGTTTTCTATCATTCTTAAAAAAATTGGCATCTGCCACTAATCCGGTAGTCATATAAGTTGCGCCGCCTCCCAGCCACTGATTTCTCTGTTGAATCGCAATTCGCTCCCAACCATCGTAAACACCAACCGCTCCGGGATTGAGTAAGTTTGGAGATTGAAGAATTTGCGTTACATGAAAATCCTGGGCACTTGCTGACAGACCAGTCAGAAACACAAGTGCCGTAAAAATCCCTCTTCTCATGTTTATCTTGTTACAGTAATATTACCTGTGTATGTTTCTTTTCTGCCATCCGTGAAAGTTACACTTGCCTGATAAGCATACACACCCGTATTTATTTTAACACCATTGAAAATTCCATCCCACTTGAAGTTCACATCCGAACTGACAACCATCCTGTTACCCCAACGGTCATAAACGTACCAAGTAAATGAAACAACGTCTCTTCCCACTCTCGGAGCCAAAAGGTCGTTTAATCCATCTCCATTCGGAGAGAATGCAGTTGGCATATAGAATCCAAGGAAACAATTTTCTCCTACCGGATTCGGATCACATGAATCAAGCGGATCAGTTCCGTTTGCCACCTCATCACCATCATTAATTCCATCACCGTCTGTATCCGGATTATTCGGATCTGTTCCGTATTGAGCTTCAGACCCATCCAGGATTCCATCACCATCCGTGTCTATGTTACAAGCCGGTGTTGCATTCGGAGGTGAACAAGGATCCAATGGGTTTGTTCCATTTGTAATCTCATCACCATCATTGATTCCGTCTCCGTCTGTATCTGGATTCGTTGGATTTGTTCCCGCAGTTCCCTCTTGTGCATTTGTCAATCCATCTCCATCCTGATCACAAGGACCGGCATTCGGATTTGGAATACATGGATCCGTATTTGCAGGGTCACTTTCATCTTTCACCCCATCACCATCTGTATCGACAACACTTGATTCCAAGCCATCAATAATTCCGTCTCCATCAGAATCCAACGGATTTGCAGGATCCGGACCAATTTCCGCACAATCACCCTCTCCGTCTCCATCCGTATCCGGATTGTTCGGGTCTGTTCCGGCTAAAATCTCATCTGTATTCGTACAACCGTCACCATCCAAATCCGGATTATCAGGAATAAAAACCGCTGTAATGGTCACCGGAGCAACAATATCCATTGAATTGGTATCCTGAGTTACCGGCAAAGTGTAGGAATTTGCCGTATTCTCCCAATGTGAGAAAACATACCCGGTAAGTGGTTTAGCAATCAGGTTGGTCTGAATTCCCCCGAAATAATTTGCATTCCAAGGATAAGTAGGAGCCCAGATTGAATTCACTTTCACTTCTCCCGAATTTGCAGGACTGACTGTCACTACGATCGCATTAGGACCGGTGACCTGATAACAATTTGTCATTCCCTGGTTCAGGGCGGTACATCTTAAATTGATAAAATCTCTCAAAGCCTGTACATTTGCTTGCCAGCCAGCTACAGTTCCTCCCCATTTGGTGCATTGTCCCGGCATTTCAGGAGCGATCTGGTTGACCATACTATCCAATAAGGTATTCATGTAAGGGCAGGAAAAATGCGTATTCACCAAATCGATGTAACGAGTAATGTAGTATTGCTTCACCGTTGGATTTTCATTGATTAATTTCTCCAAAATATCTGTGTGGCCTTGCCCACCCGGATTTGGTAGATTCTCAACATTACATGGATCTGCATTCGCACTTGGGTCAGGAATTCCTGTGTAGTTGATATAGTGTCCGAAAGTGGCATCCATATCCCACAAGGTATAACGCCATTTCTTCTTATCACCAGCCGGATCCATTCCACGCCACCAGGCAGTGTTCCAGTTCAACCAGTCTTGAGTAACCACATAGGAATTCAATACGAAATAATCCACTAAAGATTCCCAGTTCAATAAACTATCTACATAATTGAAATTTGCAGCAACTCCCATATTATTGGTGTTGATGTAATTTCGTAACGAGTTCCATGCAGGAATTGCATTAGGTGTACCATATTCCTCCCAGGTTGATCCCCAGGTTTTTAAATACTGTAAATGGTATTTGTCCTGATTGTCATAATAATTAGTAAAGTCATGGTCATCGGCTTTTTCACGAATTTCATAGACTCCCCAATATTGTCCGTTTACATAGACCACACAAGGTCTCCACGTACGCTCATCCAGTTTCAAATGTGCATTTTGAGAAAGTTGGGCAACAAATGCATCACGGATATGTGCTCCTCC
Source organism: uncultured Fluviicola sp. (assembly GCA_965650135.1). Classification (GTDB taxonomy): domain Bacteria; phylum Bacteroidota; class Bacteroidia; order Flavobacteriales_D; family Crocinitomicaceae; genus Fluviicola. The sequence continues at coordinate 242,048 of CBFGNC010000007.1, read as the reverse complement.
TGTTTCAAATGAATAGTTGTCATTTGCTGCAGCTTTCAGTATTAATCGCTGGAAATGATCCCTTGTTTTATTCGGGAAGATCTGGTGATCAATTTCATGATCATATCCAAACTGGTCTTTCATCACAAAGTCGAAACCTCTCTGGCTATATGCCCAGGAATCATTCCCATGTTTATTGAATTCCCCTTCTCCCTTATCTACAAATGATTTATCTGCCTCCCAAACTTCGAAGAAACCCTGCGGAGTGATTCCCCCGTTTCCGTTCAAAAGAGTCGCAACAGAATTACTTCCTGCTCCAGCAACTGAAACTACCGGAACGGTATGGTTCACATTGATGAAATAAGTTCCGGACATGGTGAAACTCGGTTCATCTGTTGAGAAAGCTTTTGCCCGAAGTACTTTGGTGGATGTGATTGAAACAGGACCTGAATAAAGTGTAGAAGTCGTTGTTGGAACAGAACCGTCTGTAGTGTAGCGAATTGTTGCAGCGCCATTGGGACAAGTAATGCTTACGTTTTGAGTACCTGGATAGAATCCAGGTGCAACGCTGAAAACAGGAGTTGCTGTATAAAAGTTCACCCCGCCACTGTTCGCAGCATTGGGAGTTGGAGTTAAAAATAATTTCCAGGTTGATGACCCATTCGTTTGACGGCCAATCGAATGGTTTTGTTTTGTCATTTGAGTAATCTCGACAAAATCGACTGTAACATTGGTTGGGCTTGTCAAAATAAACCACTCATTTTTGGTTTGTGCCAAATTGAAACTCGGATGATACTGCGAACCGGAAACCAAATCCCGACCGCTGCAAAAAACCATTTTGTATCCACCTGCAGCAATTGACCCGGAAGGAATTTGCCATTTCTGGGGATTTGCGTCATTGTCAGACAAATAGTAACCCGTTAAATCCACCGAGGCAGCACCAGCATTATACAATTCAACCCAATCCTCGTATTGACCAAAGGCGTCAACAGGACCACTTATATTAGAACATGAATATTCATTGATTATCACCTGTGAATTCGCTAAATTGGATAACAAAATAGGAAACAGGAAACAAGCCGTTTTAAAGAGAGGTAGCAATTTCATGTGTAGTTTTCATTTAAAGAGTGTATAATTTTACGAATCTTTTATGTTATAATCCAAACAGTAGACGTAATTTTTCACGAAAAGTAGCGAAAAGGTTCATTTTTAATTTCTAATTCCTTATTACAGGCGTATAATTTGATTAAAATTCTCTTAATATTGCAGCTATTAAACTAGACTAATGAAAAAACTAATTTTTGGAATTGCCGTTCTCTCCACAATTTCAGCATGTAAGAAAGTAGAAGGCGACGGAGGTCGTGCATCTATCTCAGGAAATGTGATGGTAGAAGAAAGACTTCGCATCAACGGAGTTGTGACCGATACTGTGAGTTATGTTGGAGCAAAAGAAGATCTATATATCATTTACGGTGATGGTGATGCGATGTACGACGATAAGATCCAGGTTTCTTATGATGGCTCATTCAAGTTCGAATTTTTGCAACCGGGAAATTATACCATTTTCGGATACAGTAAGATTTTCCACCCCGGGAACAATATTCCGAACAATGATGATGATTACAACACCGTGGAAGTTGTCAGCAAAACGGTAAGCATCGGTAAAAAGGAAAATGCAGATATTGGCACCATTACGTTAATTAAGAACTAAATGAGGTCCTTAATTATAATTGCTTTTTTCCTGGTGTCTTCTTTCCTGGCTTGGAATCAGAGCACGAGAGGGCAATTTTGGTTTAGTGCCGGAGTAAAGCGCGAAATTAAGTACAACCTGGAAGCGAACCTGAACACGAACGTCCGTCTGAACAATTATGGTCAATTGGCGACCTTGTACCAGGAAGCAAGCTTGAAGTATAACAAACTGGATTGGTTCAGGCCTTCCATTGAATACCGGATTGTCACCAACTACGATAAGCGAAGAAATTACGAAAACAGTCACCGGTTGAATTTCAATGCGGATTTTCGTCACAAGTTCCAGCAGATTAAGTTTGGAGCTCGTTTGCGTTACCAGATGTATATCGGTGGATACGCATCAAACGGAAGTGATCTCGACCCAGCTTTTCGTGTAAAACCACATGTGGAGTGGGATAAACCAAAATCCAAAATAACTCCGGAAGCTTCCGTGGAATTTTTCTATAATCCGACAAGTGGTCCATTTGGCCATACCTGGAACCGTGTGCGTTATGGATTGACCTTGAATTTCAATTTACCGGGATCAAATGAGGTTGGCCTGACATATTATTATGGCCAGAAATTCAATGCCAAGAATAATTACAACGAGCACATCCTTTCTTTGGAATATACCTTCGATTGGAAAAAAGCAAAGAAGAAGAAGAAAAAGAAAAATGACGACGAACTGGAAGAGGATATTGAGTACCCTGAGTAATTGAGAATGTAAAAGTGAAAAAGGAGATCTAAATTTTGGAGATCATTTTGCAGTCCTTCATAATTGAAATCTTTTCAATTCTCCATTTTACATTTTCAATTTAGAAAAGTACGTCTCTTCGTTGGCTATCCAATTTCAAAAGGATGAACAGGAGCATGGAGAATGACATCAAGGATGATCCCCCATAACTGAAGAATGGCAATGGAATCCCGATTACCGGCGCCAATCCGATATTCATCCCGATATTGACTGCAAAGTGATAGAAGACGATCATGGCCACACAATAAGCGTAAACGCGATTGAACGTGGAACGTTGACGTTCGGCTATCACAATAATCCGGAAAAGCATTCCCATAAAGAGAATGACAATCGCAAGACTTCCCATGAATCCCCATTCTTCTGCAAGCGGACAAAAGATAAAATCCGTTTCACTTTCCGGAACATGATTGGAACGCACACTGGCCACACTCGCTTTTTTATATCCTTTGCCAAAAAGTCCACCGGAACCTACTGCAGCCATCGCACGATTCCGGTTGTAATCCTTTCCATCATCGTCTTTGCGCAAACCGAGAACCAACTCAATGCGGTCTTTTTGGTGCTGAGCTAAACTTGAGAAGGAAAAGTTGACAGTCGTAGAAACCGCAACGGATAAGAACCAACCTGTTACAATGATCAATAAAACCCTTCTTTGATCCCGTTTCGATGAAATCCAACGAAGGACCAGGTAAGCGACTAAGGCAATGAGCGTTATTACCGTAATGACACCATAAAAACCCGGAATCAAAACTCCACGCATGAAGGTGAACTCATACTTGTTCCCACTCATCAAAAGCGTAACAATGGAAAGAAATACCACGTAGAACAAGATGGGAATAAAGTGACTTCCCACCCACGTTTCCTTGAAACGAACTCCGGGAATGACATTCACCACCTTCAATACCAGCGGATCAAAAGTGATTCCTTCACGGTATAAAACGAAGAAAAACGAAGTAAATACCACAAAAGTTCCGGCATCTGGCTGTAACAGGATCAAAACCATCGGCACCATGACTATTCCTAGTGCAACAAATACCGTTTGCACATTCTGGTTCTTGACGTTTACGGTGGAAATGTAGCGTGAGAGCACTATCGCCGTTCCGATCTTCATGAATTCGGCAGGCTGGATACCCAAGGAACCGATTCCCAACCAGGCACGGGCACCATTAATCGGTGGTGTAAAAAGAACTACCACCAGCAGTGAGAAACAAAACAAATAAATAGGAATCGCAAATTTGCGGTAGATGTCGGAATCGATCAGGAATACCAGGAACCCCAAGAAAATGGAGATCCCGACCCACATAATCTGCTTCCCATATTTTTGGGAAAAATCAAAAATATTGGGATGATCCGGGTCGTATGCAGCTGAATAGACATTGGCGATTCCCATACCCAACATGATGACTACAATTGAAAGTAACCACCAATCTATGTGTTGTGTAAGTGAATCTTCTCTTCTCATTTATTTTCTTGTAACTGCTTCTATTTTGTTGAACCGTGCTACCCACTTCTCATCTCAATTAATTTTCTCTGAGAACTGCTCTAACGTTTGTTCAGTTTTCAGGGTTTTTCACCCCTTCTTCTTTTTCGGCCTTGCCTTGATATTTAACAGGTTTGCTGAGGAAACCATCTGCTCTTTCGCCTTGTCCTTCACTTTTCTGTGAATGTACTTATCAATCATCAATCCGGCAGTAGGCGCAGCCCAAACTCCACCAAAACCAGCATTTTCAATGAAAACAGCAATGGCAATTTTTGGATTCTCCATGGGCGCAAAAGCAAGGAATACGGAGTGGTCTTCTCCGTGAGGGTTTTGCGCAGTTCCCGTTTTTCCACAAACAGTAACTCCTTCAACAACAGCTCGCTTCCCGGTTCCTCCTGATTCATAACATACGCGTCTCATCCCCTCGATAATCGGTTCGAAATTCGCCGCATCAACCTTGGTTCTGTGAACCACTTTAAATTGAGGAAGCGGGCCCGTGTTTCCAATTGACCGAACAAAATGAGGAGTGTAATACCATCCTTTATTTGCAATGATTGCAGCAATATTGGCCATTTGGAGAGGTGTCACTTTCACTTCTCCCTGTCCGATGGAAATGGAGCGAATCGTAGAAAAAGCCCAGGTATTATGTCCATACCATTTATCGTAATAAGCTGAATTCGGGATCAATCCGGAACGCATTCCCGTTACATCGGTATCAAACTCGCTTCCCAATCCGAAACTGGTGATGTAATCATACCATTCATTCAAACCTAATTCCGCATCTGCAAAAATAGATTTCTTTTTTCCTTGTTGGATGATACGTCTCATCACATAATAGAAATACGGATTACAGGAATATTTAATCCCATCAGGTAAGCTCGTCGCATTCGGATGGTTGTGGCAACCTACCATGGATTTCGTACACGGAAACCCTGATTCCGGGGTAATCACTCCTTCTTGTAAACCAATTAGGGACTGCAACAATTTAAAAATGGATCCGGGAGGATATTCTGCTGCCAAAGGTCTTGGATACAAGGGTTTTCCTTCGTCCAATAACAACTTCGGATAGTTTTTACCGATATTTCTTCTCCCTACCAAAATATTCGGGTCAAAACTTGGAGCCGAAACCAATGCCAGAATTTCTCCTGTTTTGGGTTCAATGGCAACAATACATCCCCGTTTGTTCTGCATCAGTTTTTCACCGTAAACCTGCAATTGGATATCCAGTCCCAAATGCAAAGCCGGTCCCTGTTCTGCCAAGGTGTCATACTTTCCGCCTGCATAAGATTCGATCGCATTATTGAGTGCAGAAGTTACAATGTACTTGATTCCTTTCTGACCTCTTAATTGCTTCTCGTAATACCGTTCAATTCCTGCTCTTCCTATTTGATCACCCGGTCTGTAAAAACGATCTTCTTCTATCTCTTCCTTTGAAACTTCATTGAGGTAGCCGAAAATATTTGCACCTCCGGAGTAAGGATAACTTCTCATGGAAGTCAAATCCTCATAAAATCCGGGGAATTTTTCCAAGTGAGGAGCAATTCGCGTAATTTCATCGATTGTCAGTTCCTTAATGAAAGGATACGGACGCTGCTTCTGGTAATTCTCCTGAAGTTTCCCTGTATTCGGATTACGGTATTTCCCCTCTCCTTTTTTGATTTGATAGAACCGGTCTTTTACTTCCTGTTTTGTCCATCCAACCAGGTTTGCAAATGCAACCGTATCGAAATCATGAATATCCTCTTCTTTCATCATCAAGTTATAGTAACTCCTATTTGTCACTACCTTCTTGTTATGCCTGTCGAAAACGATCCCCCTTGGCGGAGTGATTTCTTTTCTTTTCTCAGCAATTTCCGCAGCCCTCAACTTCCAGGTATCGTCTACCACTTGCATGAAAAACAGGCGAATCAAATAAATTGATCCTACAAGGATAAAAAACACCAGGATGACGTATTTCCTTCCATCCAGATTCATCGTACTGCCTTTTTGTTAGAGATGAAGATAAATTGCACTAATAAGCTTAATAAGAAAGAACTCGGTACGCTTAACCCGATCTTAAGTAAAATCCAGATGAATTCATTCCATTTGAATGACTCAATGGTAAAGAACCACGTATGGTGAATCAATAATAAGGTTCCATAAGAATATAAGAACCACCGTCCACCCATTGAATAGACATTCACAGATTCCACACTTTCATAACCATCTCTCGGTGATAACCATTTGAAAATAATCGGCCTGAAAAATGCCATGATCACCGCACTCGAGGCGTGAAGCCCAAAGGTATTGGAAAAGGAATCAATGATCAATCCAAAAGCGAAACTAAGCAACATCAATGGCACCGTTCCCATTTGAAAAGGCAACATAAAAATGAACAAGGGATAGATCATCGCATAAAGACCCAGACCCGGTTCCAGGTTGTTTAATATCAGTACCTGAAATAGTACGAATAATGCAAAACGAATGCTATTTAAAACAAAAATATTCACTTAAAAATCCTCTTCTTCTTTATCCGGCGGAATTTTTCCCTCCAGTTCTCTTAATTCATCCAATAGGACATTCTTGATCACATAAACGTGCTGAATGGTCCTGAAATCTTCCGCAATCCTTACCTGCAAATCCCACAACGGTTTCCCTTCGATTGATTTTCGCTTGGTGATTACCCCGACCGGGATTCCTTTCGGATAAATTCCGGATCCTCCCCGGGTAATCACTTTTGTAAATTTCTTAATCGAAATGTCATTCGAGATTCCTGCAACCTGGCAAATTTTCGGGTTGATACCATCCCACTTCAACAAACCGAAGGCGCCACCATCACGCATACTCACATCCACATTGATATTCTTGGAAAGAATGGTTTTAACTACCGAATACTTTTCACCAACCAAATGGACGATTCCCACCACTCCTTTCGAGGAAATAACTCCCAATCCTTTTTTAATCCCATGGTTGCTCCCAATGTCAATGGTCATGTAATTATTGCGTTTATCGTAGGTGTTGTTGATAACGGAAGCCGGCACATACAAGTATTGCTGGTGGTAGTTTGTATCCTCGATTTGGATCAGTTCACGATCGATCTTATAATTGGAACCTTTTAATTTCTCGCGTAACCGTGCATTTTCCCATTCCAATTTTCGGTTCGTGTTTTCAAGGTTGAAATGCTGTGTCACGGAGTTTCTGACGGTAAAAAGTCCGCCGTTGATTTTTGAAGCACTTGAAAAAACCTGCAATCGCGCAAATTCAGAGTATTGGATATAGGCAGAAAGTGCTACAATTTGGAGTAACACAAAGACCAAAAAGATCTGAAATCGTTTGAAAAAAGCAATCAAATTGCGCATGCCACAAAATTAGTTAGATAAACGATTTTCTGAAGGGTGAACTGAATTTTTATTTGACAATGTACTTTAAAAAATTGAAAGTGAAACTCCGAAGGCCAACGCACTGATTTGTTCACTCTTACCACCCTTAAACTGGGGAGCCAAAGTGTAATCCGCAAACAATGCCCAATTCCGTATTCCAATACGCATGTGAACACCGTATAACAATGGATTTCTTCCAGGCAAAGCTTTGTCTTTTATTCCTTTGTGCTTGTCTTCGGGCCATACTTTTTGAAATGTCTGGAGTCGATACCCGATCGAGCCTCCCAAATGCACTTTGAAATGCTGCCATTTCGGAGTTCTGAAACGGAATTCAATGGGAATTGCCAGGATGTGATTTCCGAAGGTGTTTTTTCGATAATCCAGGTAACTCGAATCCGCATAATACCGCGTGTATGAGTTGCTGCTGTCTGCAAAGAACAAGCCTTTCGGACCGGTTTTTTGATACTTGTACGCCAATCCTATTCCGAGAGAAACCGTGTTGCCATCGATTAAGGGAATATCCCACATGGTATTGATATTACATCCGAAAGATCTCCATGGATTTTCCCGGACACTTCCTGATTTTACCAATTGGTTATATGTCAAATCAATGATCAAACGGTCGTATTTCCTTAATTTTCCCGGTTTCGCCGGTCTCCAGCCGGTATTGTACCAAAAAATCCCCGGACGGTGCCTGGAAACCAAAATAGAGTCCTTTCCCTGAGGTTGTGCCAAACCTTGAAAAGAAATTAGAAGAAAGACCGGTAATAATTTAAGAAATCTCATTCTCCAAGCGATATTGTTCCCATTTCCAAGCATCTAAAATAGCATCTTCGATGGTTCTTTCGGTATTCCAGTTTAAAAATTTCTTTGCTTTTGAAACATCTGCGAATAATGCATCCACATCTCCCGGTCTGCGTGGACCAAATTGATAATTCAACGGTTTTCCTGTGATCTTTTCAAATAACTGAACCAATTCAAGGACAGAAGTCCCTTTTCCGGTACCCAAATTAAAGATGTCATAAGTGGAGTCGAAGTGGTAACTTAATGCTTTTACATGTGCTTTTGCCACATCCATCACGTGAATGTAATCCCTTACACAGGTTCCGTCAGGAGTATCGTAATCCTTCCCGAAAATGGTTAACTCTTTTCGCAAACCTGCTGCTGTTTGTGTGATATAAGGAAGCACATTATTCGGTGGTCCAAGCGGCAATTCACCCAGCTTTCCGCTCACATGTGCTCCAATCGGGTTGAAGTAACGCAAAAAAACAGGTCTCAGATCGGATTTTCCAGCAATGTCGATCAGCATTTGCTCTGCCATCCATTTGGTCCAACCGTATGGAGAATTCGGTTTTCCAACAGGCATGTTCTCATTTAAGGGCTCCAGACTATTGTCTACACCATAAACCGTGCAGGAAGAAGAAAAAACAATCTTGTTTACTCGAAATTCTTCCAGGCATCCCAATAAGTTAATGAGCGAAATGAGATTGTTGTCATAATAGTACAAAGGTTTTTCCACCGATTCCGCAACCGCTTTAAATGCTGCAAAATGAATGACTCCTTCGAATGAGTGCTTTTCGAAAACAGCTCTAAGAAATTCCTTGTCCCGCATATCACCCTGATAAAAAGCACATTCCTTCCCGGTTATCAGGCTAATCTGCTTTATGATTGATGGGGTCGAATTGGAGCAATTGTCCAAAATAACAGGTGTATAACCTTGTTCAAATAATGCAACAACCGTATGCGAACCGATAAAACCGGTTCCACCGGTAACAAGAATTTCTTTGCTTTCACTCATGCGTTGTAAAGATAAGAAAAAGCGGCAGCTTTTGAAGACCGAAGCGCAATCCGTCAGCTGAAGGATTAGTGTAATGAATTGGAACAAAATGCAATTTTATCCCTGATGAATTCAGGAAAGGGGGATTTGCCGGTTCTTACTCCTCAGCAGCAACAGCTTCTTCATTCTCCTTGCCACCCAACATTTTAAGTACCTGAACGACGTCGATGATTCTCAAGCCGAAAACGAGCAACATCCAAAGTAAGCCAAGCCCAAAAGCAAAATACAACTGGTTCCATTGGAATCGGATCTCCAGGAACATGGCACCGATCATAAACGCGCTTAAAACCATCAGTTTCAACCAGGTATTTGATGCCAGGCGATGTTTCATCTTGTAGCGAACCACCAGGTATTGGAGAACTCCTAATACAGATTGTGCCACCAAGGAAGCAATTGCTGCCCCAACAGCACCGAGGAAAGGAATCAACAGTACATTCAGGATTGACATCGTAATGAGCGATAAGAAGGCGATCTGGTTCAATATCCGAAGGGATCCGTTTGCTGTCAGTAATGTTCCGAAGACAACCGTGAAACACATTGGAATGAAGGTGATCGAATGGAAAACCCAGGCATTGTAGGAATACCAATTGGCATCATCATACAACTTATCAAATAGGAATTCCTTGATCCCGATAGTCAGGGTAATCATCAGGATACCTCCGGAAAACAAGATATTCAACGCACTGGTCATAATTCCCGTCGTAGAACCATTGTCTTTCAATACTCTTGAAAACACCGGCAACAGGATACTTCCAAAAAGCACTGCAAACATCCAGCATGCATCCAATAGTCGGAAACTTTGCGTGTAGTAAGATACCTGGACAGTTCCTGCCGGATGTAATTTCTCCAGGAATACCGCATCCAAACGGGAGGTTAGCATCATGATAATGACCAGGATGGCATAGGGATAGGATTGTCTGAAAATGGCCTTGAAAAAGTCCGAATCCCAATGAAATCTCGGAAGTGCAACAATGCGCAAATAAATGATTGTCGCAACAACCAGGGAAATAGTTGAAGAGCCGACAAAAATAATTGCAAACCATTTTAATGTAACAGGTTCTATAAACGTAGTGTAAATCAGGATTCCTCCAAAAACGAAGTAAACAGACCGTTCTACAACCGACAAAACCGCATCTAATCCGAATTTCAGCAAACCACCCGTATAAGCACGCACATAGTTTACCGTGATAATGCTTACCTGGTGCATGATCAATAGGCCCAGCACCCAAAGCCATTCGGTCGGAAATCTCAAAACAAAGAACAAGGTGAGTGTCCAGATAATATAAACGAATACAAGAATGAGCCTGAAAGTAAATAAGCGATTGCTGTATTTATGGATCATGTGCGGATGTTGGGCAATCATCCTGGTCATGAAATTCGTGATTCCCATGTCCAACAACATCGAAAACAGGAAGGTGAAATTGAGCATGGTCTGAAAAACACCATATGAATCGAGACCCAGTTCATTCTGCATTTTAATATCCACCAGGAATATGGTAGCAGGTTTAACAAGTAAATTCAACAACAGCGTAATGCCTAATCCTCTTAAAAACAGTTTTTGCATTAGCGGTGGTTATTCTGCGATGAAAATGAAGTTTTGTGTGTGATGCCTGGAAGAATCAAACGGAACAATCCGGTTGTTCTCTCCAACAAAAATAGAATAACTGAATGATTGCAAATATTCGAAACATTTGGACCTGTTTTCATTGTCCCAAAGTTCAGCGTAAATGATCGGTTTATTGGATTCGATAATACGATTTGCACCTTTTAGCGCAAAATATTCGAAATTCTCCACATCAATTTTAATTGCCTGAACGGGTTGTCCATTTAAGATATTGTCCAATTTGTCCAATCGCACGTCCACTTCCTTACCTTCATTCCATTCTGTAATGGTTTCGTGTTTGATGTGACTGAGACCTTGCATGATTGTTTGCCCGTTTACAGGAAGAACCATTTTAGCTGTCCCCGATTCGTTACCCAAAGCGATTTCATGAATTTTGGTCGTTTTCAGTTTGAATTTTGCGATAATCCGTTTGAGAACGCTCACATTTGCAGGCATCGGTTCAAAAGCATGGATCGTCGTATTCGGAAGCTTATTGGCTAAGTGAACAGTCATTATCCCCAAATTTGCACCAATATCCAGCACATCTCCTTTACCATCTTTCAATAAGGACAAGAAGGTGAAAAAGTCATTTTCCTTTTTATCCGTGCGAAGTGTTTTGATTTTATATAGCGCAAAGACATACAGGTAGGTATTCAAACCCAACAATTTCTGTAAAATATATTTAACGCTATTCTTCATTTTCATTAAGATGCCGCGAAGTTAGGAAAAGTTGGAAAGAAGCCGGCTTATTATTTTAGATATTTTGGATAAATCATTGGTCATTCTTGGAAAAGAAGTTGGGGATTAACTTGGAAACGAGCAATTTTCTTGACAGATTGATGAGTTTTTCTAACTTAGTGGATGCTACGTTTATCTTAAAACCCATGAAATTATTCCATCTTTTGTCCGTTCTAAACCTTCTGAACTTTATACCGGTTTCAGCACAAGAAAATAAGGAATTTTACCCACTTGCGGAATACCTGGTCGATTATGGCGGATGTGCCGGAAGAGATTCGCTGGAGTTTCGATCAGTAGGAAATGACTTATACCAGGACAAGGAAAAGAACCTGTACTATTTATGTTTTAACAGGTCGGATGAAACGGGGAGAGTAAAAACACCCATTTTCATCAGGCGATTCCGGACCAATTGCGATGGAGAAGTACTAGACTCGGATTCTATCTACGATTTGAGAAAAACCGTTGATTTACCCACATTCAAAAAACTGGGCGACGGTTACTACAAGGATATTTCAAACAAATATTACTTTGAATCCATGGCTGATGGTGGCGAATTCCGGATGGTTTACAATGACCTGCGCATCTACACGCCGCTGGAGCATCAATTTTTTCGGGGAGATGATGGAAAATTATACATTCAAACCCAAAACCTGATCAGTCCGCCGGAAAACTATGGTCCTATTTTCTATCGAAAAGTTCCGGACATCGATGTCCCGACTTACAGCGAATTCAATCCGAGTTCGGATTATAGAAAAGATAAGAAGAACATCTATTGGGAATATGGAACCAGTGACGGAAAATTCATTAAACAGGTTCCCGAAGCTGATTGGGAAACATTTCAGGTTATTGAACACACCCTGGCAAAAGACAGGAAATTCGTTTATGTTCAGGGGGTCATCGTGGAAGGTTTAGACCCGAAGTCCGTCAGAAAATACAGCGACTACGAAAAATTTGAGGCAAAACGCCGAAAATAGGCTAACACTTTCTCGAATAGGTTTTTCCCGCTATTGAGATGGTTTCTTTTCCCGCTTCGAAATAAATCGTCAGTTCTTCTCCTTCCTGTTCCAAATAAAAGATGATCCGGGAATTTTTCTCGTCCAGGAAACCTTCTACTCTCTCGACAGCTTCCGCTTTATTCTTCGAAAGAACCAATTGAAACCGGAAACTGCTCATCGGAACAATTTGGATGTAACTTTCACCTTCTCCTTGCCAATGTCCGAGTAATTTGTCCGTGAAATCATTGTTAGTAATTGATTCGTAGTTACTAGTAAACGACTGATCCAACGTAATATAATTCAAGACCAATGAACTCGCCGTTTGCTTTTTGATCAGGTAATCGGTCTTTTGGATTTTTCCTGTTTTTTTGGATCGGATTTCGGTAAATAAGTGATTTCCTTTGACCCACCAGGTTTATAACATGTTGAGTCTGTTAAACCAAGTTGAGCTTTCCCTGAGAGAAAAGAAAAAATGCAAAAAAGTGTCAGAAATTGTGTCTTCATTCAGAGTAAGATAATAGAAGTTATTCTATTCATTACAAAGTAGATGTGAATTATTAGAATTTGAGTTATAACTAACAAAATGGGTGCTGAGTTGATTTTTTAATCAAAAAAAGATTATTATCTAGTCTGTTGGCCGTTTTATTTATTATCTTTGTACTCTAATAATTTAATTTAATCACATATGAAAAATCAAATCACCTTGAAAGGTGGAATTGTCTTGATGGCAATGTCCTTGATGTTCTTCACATCTTGTAAAAAAGAAGAAATCACATCAAAAAAATCAATGGAACAATCAGAAAACCATGGAATTGATACTCCAAATTATAAGTTTTCTGCTGTTGCTAAAATCCCGGGAGAAAATCCGGAAAATGGGTTCTTATTGTTAACAGTTTCTTCGGATGATGAAGCATTTTTGAAGAAGTATGTTGAAAAACTGGAGCAGACAAAAATCAGCATGCAGGAGGTGAATTCAACCTATCAGGATGAAAAAGATATGAAACCTCTTTTTGATGAAAAAGAATCCGCTTCTCCTGTCGGACTTGATTTCAATTGGAACAATTTTAAGTTCAATCGTGAAAAAGGAAAGTTTTATAAAGTATGTGCTCTGGGAGCGGACGAAAGTAAATCGTTGGTTTATTATACGGCTTTCAATGGGGCCAACTTTAATTTTGGATTTGGGTTTGCAGCCGTAAATATTTATAGTACTTATAGATATTGGAACATTAATACCTTTAGTTACGAGAACATGAACAATTGCAATTGGGGCTTAAGTAATGGATCATCTGTTTTTTATACGCAAACATTAAGTTATCATGGGAATTTAGAAGTAAGATGTTTTCAACCAGTTAGCTACCCAACTCCATTCGATTACTTTGGATTTAGTTATTTCACGATAAATAACATTACTACTTACTTCAGACCAAGATTAAATTATACAAGTCCAGACATGCCAAGCAGTTACAAAGATGAAAACGCCATCATAACAGGTGGAGGAGTTTCCACTAAAAAACAGGAAGGTTCCCCTGCTGATTTAACATTCTATATCGCTGGATAAGTAATTTTTATTGTTTGTGAGGGTGCTTCGGCACCCTTTTTTAATACCTTCTTTTCTATCATTTCCCCAATAGTTTGTAACTTCGAGCCCATGCGCATCGGAGTAAACACTCGTTTCTTATTGTCTTCCAAAATGGAAGGTTTTGGTTGGTACACTTACGAAGTGGTGAAACGCATGGTGGAAGCTCATCCGGAGCATGAATTCGTGTTTTTCTTTGACCGGGCTTTTGATCCGAAGTTTGTCTTTGCAAAAAATGTCACTCCCGTTGTTCTGTTTCCTCCCGCACGTCATCCGATCCTCTTTATCTGGTGGTTCGAACGATCCATCAAACGCGCTTTGAAAAAATACAAAATCGATGTGTTCTATTCACCAGATGGGTATCTTTCTTTGAAATCTCCCGTTCCACAGGTTGGAGTAATTCACGATTTGAATTTCGAACACCATCCGGAAGATATTCCGGCGAGCCCTTTAAGGTATTTACGCAAGTTCTTTCCGAAATTTGCGAAAAAGGCAAGCCATATCCTGACTGTTTCCGAATATTCCAAACAAGACATCATTCAATCTTACGGGATTTCACCTTCCAAAATCACGGTTGCATGGAACGGTGCATCCGAGTCATTCGTTGCTTTGTCTTCGGATGAAATCGAGAAAATCCGTACTGAAAAAACGAAAGGTCGGCCATACTTTATTTTCGTTGGTGCAATCCATCCTCGTAAGAATGTGGGACGTCTGATCGAAGCCTTTGAGAAGTTCGCACAAGTTAATCCGGATATCGATTTGTTGATTGTAGGGGAAAGTCTTTGGGCAAACAAAGCCTCTTCTATTCCGGAAGTTTCGGAAGAGTTGAAAAAACGGATCCTGTTTTCAGGCCATGTTTCCTTGAGCGAATTGAATCAATTAATGGGTGCAGCCTTTGCGCTTGCTTATATTCCATATTTTGAAGGATTCGGAATTCCATTGGTGGAAGCCATGCGTTGCGGAATACCGATTATCTCCGGGAATCTAACTTGTTTGCCGGAAGTAGCCGGAAACGCTGCTATTTATGTTAATCCATTTGATACGGATGAAGTTTCCAAAGCAATGATCCAATTAGTTTCAGACGAACAGAAATACACAGAATTGGCTCAAAAAAGTTTGCAACGCGCATCTTTATTTTCATGGGATCATACGGCAGAAGCTACTTGGCGCGTTATAGAGAATATCCGGAAAACATGAGAAATACGGTTTTGTTCCTTCTAATCGGTTTGTGTGGTTTTTCATGCAAGGAAAAGAAGAGTTTGAAAGCAGGTGCCAAAATGCAGGATTTCATCGTTGCCATCAGTGAGTATGCCCGTGCCCAAGACCCCAATTTTATCCTGATTCCTCAAAATGGTGAAGAAATTCTATTTGACGATATTGATCCGGAAAAAGGAGTGAATACACGCCTCATCCAGGCAATTGACGGATATGGTGTGGAAGAGTTATTCTTCAATGGAGATTACGCTGCCGATGATTATCGCTTGGGAATGTTGCGGAAAGTCAACTCGACACTGAAAGTCATGGTGGCCGATTACGTAGACAACGATGGAGATACAAGCAGTTCCTTTCAGTTTGCAGATGCAGATCAATTCATTGCTTTTCCGAGGGTGAACGCAAATTACGATTATAAGACTATTCCGGGAACTGTTCATCATGAAAACACGGACAATATTCAAACCTTAGCCCAGGCACAAAATTACCTGTATCTCATCAGCACTGATAATTATGCAGATAAAGGCACTTTTCTTTCTGCGATCCAACAAACCAATTTTGATGTCGTAATTATCGATGCGTTTTTTGGAGACGACTTATTGACTTCGGGAGAAGTTGCAAGTCTGAAGACCAAGTTAAACGGTGCACAACGCCTGGTGATTTCCTATATGAATATCGGTTCGGCAGAAAAGTATCGCTATTACTGGAAAAAGACCTGGGGAGTACATCATCCGCTTTGGTTAAAAAAGAAGTACGACGGATACAAAGACGAAATCTGGGTGAAATTCTGGAAAGATGAATGGCAGGAGATCATTTACGGGAATGACGATTCATACACCAAAAAATTACTGAATGCCGGTTTTGACGGAGCATATCTGGATAATGTGGAAGCCTATTATTTCCTTTATCACAAAAATTGACACTTCTATTTTTCACCGCAAGGAATGAAAGAACGAAAGGGGTTATTTATCAAAATTTGCGACCACCGCGTTCTTTGCGGTTAATTTACCAAGAACCTTTTGCTTCTTCCGTTCGAAATAAGCCTCCAGCGTGCGTTTTGAAAGCGCGCACACTCCGATTATCAGCGGAATGGAGATACCGTAGTAAAACAAGCTTTCCCAAAACATTCCGGAACCTGCAACAAAGCCTTTAAGCAATTCTACGATCTGGGAAAGAATCAATAAATGGAACATGTAGATTCCGTAGGAAATTTCTCCCAGATAGGAAAAAACACGATTTTCCAGCGTGAAGAGGTTCTTATCTACTACAGAAACTCCAATAATCAGGTATAAGAACAAAGCATTTGGAACAATAGCAGAAACAATTGGGTTTTCAAAGAAGAAATACCAGATTCCGGAATGGATATTCGCTCCGAAAAGAATGAAAACAAGAATCAGGGCATACAATGCGACCTGTAGAGGAATACTGTAAATGAATGATGTGTTGATCTGCTTCCCATAATTGAAGACCAGGTAAGCTCCCAAACCACCGATAGCCATCGCTTCAAACTGGTGGATACGGATCAGGTAGCTTAAAACTCCGGGTACAAGCTCACTGGTATATTGATTGATCACGAAGGTATTGAGGCTGATTAAGACCAATTTGAAAGCAATCACACCCAAAAGCAATTTCAGGACATGTTTCTTCAGCCACTTGAACAAAGGTGCCCAAATGAGGTAAAAAACTTCTTCCACTCCGATCGACCAAAGCGGTTCCAGCAGGTTACTTCCGAAGAAATAATTCACCATCCCGGGAATAAAGAAAATGAAGTAGTACCACGTTTCACCAATCGTATAGGGCATTTTATACGGAATATTAAACCATTCAATGAAATACGGCTGAATAATCGCACCGATAATTACCATTAAAAAGTACAAAGGCCAAATCCGGAAAATACGTTTGATATAGAATTGCCTGATAGAAATATCGTTCTTGGCTTCCCGTTCTTTCAGTAACAAATAAGTAATCAAAAAACCGCTCAGGACAAAGAAAAAACTTACTGCGTGCTGACCGTTTTCGAAAATTCCGTACTCTTTCAAATGACTCAATTCGTGGTCCTTTCTAAGGGATTCGGCATGATGGATCACCACCAGAAAAGCAGCAATGAACCGCAAGGTATTCAAGCCTTTGAAATGGGAAATCGCTTTATAATCGGTCATTCTTCGAGTTCATTGTCTTTGAATGCAGATGGAACCAGATTGGGAATGATTTTCAGGACAATCGGTAAAAGCAATGCTCCACCGGGTAAAAGGAAAATCGCCAGGGCAGGCATCGATTTAACAATATCCATAAATTGGGTCTTTACTTTTTCCTTTTCTTCCTTCGAAAGTTCTTCTGAGGTAGATTTCCGGATCAGAAAGACCAATTCTTTACTTTGCTTGATTTCCTGTGCCAGCTTATCTTTATTTCTTCCCAAGATTTTGATCCAACGCTGGGAAACACTGTCCATCATTTGTTCCATGGAATTCGAATCACTCAGGTAAGAAACTTTCTGATTGTTTTCCAAAAGAAACTGGTCGGTGCAATAAATAGCTTCATCCAAGTCGCGTTCCGAACAAGACATCCATCTTTTCAGCTTGATCAATGTCTCCAGATCCGTTTCCCGGAAATTTTGGTTCATATGCATTGTCAGCACTGAAAGGTCCAACAAATAACGTTTGAAATTCCATGAATCGACCATCTCAGCTTTCAATTCATTCAGGTTGATTTCTTGCTTGAAGCGCAATTTTGCCAGTTCCTTTTCGTCGGAATCCAAATCGGCGGAAAGTAAAAAGGTATTGAACAGGTTCTTTTCATGATCCTGGATTTCTCCATCCGAATAGGCAGAAATGGAGATGATCCCAAGTGCTAAAAGTGCCAACTTTTGATAATCCAGCGTTTGGTTTCGTTTATTTTTCAAGAAATCCTCAAAAAGAATGACATCCAGATAGATAAATGAATTATTGAAATAGCTCATCCAGGATTTCGTGTTCGTCAGATTCTTTGGAACCTCCGTTCGTTTTTCCAGGATGCGCTCTATTTTCTCCGAGGCACTTTCCTTGAGGAAAAAGGTCAGAACCGAGGTGAGCGATTGAACACGGTGCTTTTTGTAAAAAATATTGAGGTCATTCAGGAACTCCTGCGGTTTTAATTTTGTTTTCCCCTGGATATTGTAATGTGTAAATAACAAAGATTCGAAAAGAAGAACGGTCAATTGTTCGCCATGTGTCCATTTCGAAATGTCCCAATCTTTCCCAAATAATAATTTGGAAGGATACCCGAAGATAATTCCGGTTTGAGAAAGGGTGTAATGATTGAATTCAGCCCGGGTAAGATCAGCCGGTTTTTGCAGGTCAATAGACAGTTCACCTGACTCAATCAGTTGTAAGTATTTGGCAATCCATCCTTTTGAACCGGGAGCGATCATGGAAACAAAGTTAAGCATATTTGGATAGCAGTTACTAAAATTTTCCAGGAAGCCAACTAAGTTTCATTATTTCGAATTATATTTGCTCTACTTATTCTATAGATTATACATATTAATTGAATTAAAAAAACACATTATGGCATTAAGACTCGGTGACACAGCACCAAATTTCACTGCGAAAACAAGTATTGGAACAATTGATCTTCACGAATTCTTAGGAGATTCCTGGGGTATTTTATTTTCTCATCCTGCAGATTTTACACCTGTATGCACTACGGAATTAGGTAAGACGGCCAAATTGACTACTGAGTTTATTGCCCGAAACACCAAAGTGCTCGCACTTTCCGTGGACGGGGTGAATTCGCATCACGAGTGGATTAAGGACATCAACGAAACACAAGGTACCGAAGTCAAGTTCCCAATCATTGCAGATGAAGATCGAAGTATCGCAGAGTTGTATGATATGATTCATCCGAATGCATCAGCAACATTGACAATTCGTTCATTATTCATTATCGCTCCGGACAAAACCATTAAATTGATGATTACCTATCCTGCTTCAACAGGCCGAAATTTTCAAGAGATCCTGCGCGTTTTGGATTCATTGCAATTGACGGCAAATTATAGTGTGGCTACTCCGGCTGATTGGAAACAAGGTGAAGATGTAGTTGTTATTCCGGCAATCAAGACAGAAGATATCCCTGCCAAATTTCCTAAAGGATTTACGGAAGTGAAACCCTATTTACGTTTAACTCCACAACCAAATATCTAATGAAAGATCTTGTAGGTCTAAGTTGCCCGGTTAATGACAAACAGGTCAATGAAATTGTTATTCGAGTAGTCGCAATGCAAGTTATTCTTATTGCGGCAACGGCTATGTACTTTCAGAATCCCTATCTCGCAGTTTTGCTATTTGCGGATTTTGGGCTACGTGCATTTGGATTTGGCCAGCTATCTCCTTTGAAATACATAGCTCAAAAAACGGTCACTTATTTTCAACTGGGCCATAAAGCTACAAATGAAGCCCCAAAGAAATTCGCAGCCACAATAGGTTTCGTCTTTGTAGGGTTGTTTTCTCTTTTGTTATTCCTGGAATATTCTCTTTCAGCAAGCATTATTGGCGGATTTCTTCTCCTTTTCGCAAGTTTGGAATCTATTCTTGGCATTTGTGTTGGCTGTATAATATATCAGCAACTAGCTCGATTTCGTTGGTTCAGTTCATTTTGAACCACTGTTAGGCTATAAATTAGTGGGAAAAAGACTCTCCAAAATGGAGAGTCTTTTTATCGTGAGAGCGTTTTAGTTTTCTCCACCACCTCCATCGGCACATTTGATGTAAGTGATATCGAATTTGATAAAATAGACTAAAAATGGTCCACTGGCAACTTCCGTTCTGAAATTGTTAACGCTGGAAATAATATAACCTGTAGGAATAATCGAATTTGCCTGATTCAAAGCATCGTTCCAAATGGCATATTGATCCGCAATCGTTACAGTTGTATAGGCAGGATAATACAAAATTGATCCGGCACCGTCAGTTGCGATTTTATTATAACGATAAGCATAATCTGCGGTATCTCTCCAGGGAAAACAATGTATTGTCTTATCACTATTATTTTCGGGTTTTTCACTCTGTTTTAGATATTCTTTGGAACGGGTAGGTGTGACCTGTGCCTTCTTACACGAAAAGAGACTCAAGCCAATAATTGCAGACAAAAAAATGATTTTTTCATGATTTTAATATGTTAGTGAATACTATCAGAAAAATATGAATTCTAAGAATCCTCATGCTACCGTTAGATCATTTTTTGGCACATCAGGTTTTTATCAGTGCAACTGCCCATTCTTATTTGGAGTCTACACCAATAAGACTTTACTTATGAAAACAGTTTTACTTTTATTTACAGGTTTCTTCCTACAACATGCGTTTACCCAAACTGGAAATTGTGGAACGGATGGTATGCACAATCAGTTGACAGAACGTTTTCCGGAATACCGGGAAAAAGAAAATCAGAATAATCAACTCCTCTACAACTTCCTGACGTCCGATCACGGAAATCAGGAAAAAACGATTTATACCATTCCAATCGTCTTTCATATCATGCACCAGGGCGGACCAGAGAATGTTTCGGATGCGACAATCATCCAGACAGTGGATGAATTGAATCAGCGTTTTCAAAATTCAGGACCGTATTTCGATGCGACCGGCCATGTTGTTGATATTCAATTCTGTTTGGCATCTATTGATCCCTGGGGAAATCCGACAACCGGAATTACACATGATTATTCTTCAATCCTGACCCTCAATTATTACGATTACGTCCAGGATTGGACATTCAAGACGCAAAACAGGTGGAATCCGTTGTTGTATCTGAATGTCTGGACTGTTGGAAACATCGCTGCAGATCCATTTCAGAATCCTTCGGGTGTGGGAGGTTATGGTACCTTTCCGGGAGGAATGGTAGAAACTGATGGAATCGTTGGTCGGTATAATTTTTTTGCGTTGAATTCTTCTTTACTGGCACATGAGGTTGGACATTATTTGAATTTGCAGCACACCTTCAGTAACGGATGTATCAACTTCAATTGTATGCTGAATGGGGATTATGTTTGTGATACACCTCCCGACAATTCCAATGATAATTTCACTTGCCAGGGAAATTCCTGTTCTACGGAGATGAGCGATACTTCCGGGTTCAATCCATTCTCAGGGGATATGCAGGACTTACCCAATTATATGGACTACACCTCATGTCCCTTGTCATTTACACAAGGTCAAACCGATAGAATGGAAGCGGCATTGACGCAATTACGACCAACTTTATTACAATCAAACGGTTGTGGAATGCATCCTGGTGGCGCCGTTCCGGTTGCGTTATTTACTGTCGATTCATCCACTTTCTGCAAAGGAACCGGGAAATACGGATTCCTTTCAACAGGTGCAAATTGCTTGTACGCTGCATGGGACTTTGACAACAATGGAAGTGTTGACACCGTAGGCGAACAAGTGGTTCATCGTTTTTCGAGTTCCGGAACTTATTCCGTCAAATTGATTGTTAGCGGTTATGGTGGATCAGATACTTTGACTCAAACTATCCACGTTTTTGTTGCACCTTCTCCCTATTACCCGATTTCCGGTAGTATCTCAGGGACTTCCATTGACCCTATCTTACATGTTCCTTACGCTTGTATAGGCAGCCTGGTCAACATAGGAGGGGCTCCGGGAATGGTCGATTACCAATGGAGCAATGGAGCGACGACACAAAATAACATGTTCAATATCGATAGTACAACGGAACTTTCATTAACCGTCACGACCCCTTCAGGAGAGCAGTTACATTCTTGTCAACCGTTCAAGATCGGAGTGAACCCGCGGATTCATTTGGCTTTTCAAACAGGCTCCGATACTGTTGGCTGTGGTGAATTAGTGGTGTTAAGATGGTATCCAATTCCTTATTGGTTTCCTGCTACAAATACCTGGTATCGCAATGGACAATGGTTTTCAGCCAATCAAACCGTTTTGGGTAATTATGGAACCCCGGCCGGAGATCAGGATGTTTGGGTAGCGAATAATGTGGATCCGATTGGTTGTGTGACTAACAGTGATACAATACACTTCTTTGTCCGGGATCCCATTCCTGTTTCGTTGAGTTTTGATGGAGCGATATTGCGAACCAGTTACGATTGTCTGACCAATCTTTGGTTTCGGGATGGGGTCCAAATACCAGGTTCCGATAGTTCATTGGTTGTAACGCAAAACGGATGTTATTGGAGTATCTGTGTGACTTGTGCTTATCTCACTACAGATACGATTTGCATTACGAATCTTTCGTTGGATGAACATCTGAAAGCAACAGAAATTCAACTATTCCCTAATCCGGTTTCAGAAATATTGACCATTCAATTTTCAATACCTCAGCAAAACACGTGGATAGAAATTTTAGATCCAACTGGCAAGTTGATACGACGAGTAATTATCAATGGTAGCGATTTTTCATTTAAACGGGAAGGTTTGTCAGCCGGTGCTTACTTGATACATTTACTTAATGATGCCAGTCATTTGAATCAAGTAAGATTTGTGATTATTGAATAGTCTCTTTTACGCTGATAAGACCGTGTGAATGATTCAATAAAGAACCCCGATTTACTAAAGTAAACCGGGGTTCGATTTTTATTAGAGATCCTTGATGAATTTAGCTTTCACCACCTCCGCCACCTCCGCTACAATGAATATAAACAACATCGAATGTGAACGTACTGATTAATATACTGGTTCCTGGAACAGTAGTTGTTTGTGTATGGAAAGTGATTTGACTAAGAGAATATCCGGTCGGTGTATGAGCAATACCCCAACTTACGGCGTAACTCCAGATGTAGTTTTGATCAGCTACTGTGACTAAAAGAGGATCGTAATAACCGATATTTCCACCGGAATCTCTTACAATCGTTCCATTTATATGGAAAAATGTTTGAGTTCCATCACAGGTAGAAGAGTTACAAAGAGCAACAGTATTCAGATCATTAACTGCGTCATTAGCTGCTACATCTTCCCATGGTGAACAATGCAATCTTTTAGAATTGTCGGTTGTTTTGTGAGGTTTAACAGATGATACATGATCTTTGTTACAGCCGGAAAGAATTAGAGTAGCTGTCAATGCAAACATCCCGGCCAATTTAATTAGTGTTTTCATAAAAAGTAAATAATGGTTTAAGTTCCCAATGTATCATTTTTTTTGAAAACAAAAAAGCCCTGATATTAAATACCAGGGCTTTCAATTATTTAGAATTGAACTGATTACAATTTTCTTGCAACTTCCACTTCTTCGTAAGCTTCAACCAAGTCACCGATTTTGATGTCATTGAATTTATCAATGTTCAAACCACATTCGTAGTTGTTTTTCACTTCTTTCACATCGTCCTTGAAACGTTTCAATGATCCAAGAAGTCCGGTGTGAATTACAATTCCATCACGGATAACACGGATTTTGGATGTGCGTTTGATCAGACCATCTGTTACATAACATCCTGCAATCGTACCCACTTTCGTGATTTCGAATGTTTCGCGGATTTCCGCTGTACCCAAGACTTTCTCTTCGATGTCCGGAGACAACATTCCTTCCATCGCAGCTTTCAACTCGTCGATCGCTTTATAGATTACGGAGTAAAGACGGATATCAATTTGTTCCTGTTCTGCCAATTTACGCGCAGCTACCGATGGTCTCACCTGGAATCCGATAACGATTGCATCGGATGCAGAAGCTAAATTCACATCGGCCTCTGTAATTGCACCAACTCCTTTATGAACGATATTCACTTGAATTTCTTCCGTAGAAAGTCTCAACAATGAATCGGATAGTGCTTCGATAGATCCATCCACGTCACCTTTTACAATCAAGTTCAATTCCTTGAAATCACCAATTGCCAAACGACGACCGATTTCATCCAACGTAATGTGCTTGTTTGTACGAAGACCTTGCTCACGATACAACTGCTCACGTTTAGTAGCAATTGATTTCGCTTCGCGCTCGTCATCCATAATATGGAATGTATCTCCTGCGGATGGTGCACCATTGATACCCAAAACAGATACCGGTTGTGCCGGACCTGCTTCTTTCAAAGCAACTCCATGTTCATCGTGCATAGCACGAACACGACCGTAGTTACGACCTACCAATACCACATCACCGATTTTCATTGTTCCGGCGTGTACCAGCATGTTTGTAACGTATCCTTTTCCTTTATCCAAAGAAGATTCGATTACTGTACCAACCGCATTTTTATTTGGATTTGCACGCAGATGCAGGATCTCTGCCTCTAACAATACTTTGTCCAACAATGCATCTATATTCAAATTCTGTTTTGCAGAAATTTCCTGACACTGGTATTTTCCACCCCACTCTTCTACTAAGATATTCATAGCAGAAAGTTGTTCACGGATTTTATCCGGATTTGCACCTGGTTTGTCAATTTTATTGATTGCAAATACCATTGGTACGTTTGCTGCCTGAGCGTGAGAGATTGCTTCTTTTGTTTGAGGCATTACGTCATCATCCGCTGCTACAATGATAATTGCAACGTCTGTTACCTGAGCACCACGTGCACGCATCGCTGTAAAGGCTTCGTGACCCGGTGTATCCAGGAAAGTCATCTTACGACCATCTTTCAAGGTAACTGAGTATGCACCGATATGTTGTGTAATTCCCCCGGCTTCACCAGCGGTTACATTTGCATTACGGATTTTATCCAATAAGGAAGTCTTACCGTGGTCAACGTGTCCCATCACCGTAATGATTGGCGGACGATCAATCAGGTCTTCTTCTTTATCTTCTACTTCCTGAATCGCTTCCTGAACATCGGCAGAAACAAATTCTGTCTCAAACCCAAATTCTTCAGCCACAATCTGAATGGTTTCAGCATCCAAACGTTGGTTGATGGAAACAAAGATTCCCAAAGACATACAAGCCGAAATAACCTGAGTTGGAGAAATGCTCATCATCGATGCCAATTCAGACACGGTAACGAACTCGGTCAACTTCAAGATTTTTTCTTGTAGTTCCGCTTCCAATTGTTCGATTTCACGACGTTGTGCACGGTCATCACGTTTCGCACGACGGTTTTTGGATCCTTTTGATTTACCTCCTTGAGAAGATAAACGAGCAAGTGTATCCTTAATTTCTTTTTGGATATCCTGTTCAGAAACTGCCGGTTTATCAACCGGGCCACCTTTTCTGAAGTTGCTTCCTCCTCCACGGTTGAAGTTTCCTCCACCAGGACGATTTCCGCCCGGTCCATTATGTTGACCCGGAGGGCGATTTCCGCCTGGTCCACCCGGTCCTCCCTGACCTCCACCTTGTGGATTCGTACCAGGAGTCTTAGGAACTTCTTTCTTAATGCGTTTGCGTTTCTTACGATCATCACCTGGTCGGGAAGAACCAACAGATTTTGGTTTTTCAACAGGTAATTCAATTTTACCCAATACCGTAGGTCCGGATAATTTGGTGCGTTCTACGCGAATTGTTTCTATTTCTTTCGGAGCATCAGGAGTTGCGGCTGGCGTTTCCTTCGCTTTAACTTCTTCTTTTTCAGGCGCAACTGCAGCTTTCGGATAATCGCTTTTATCGATTGGTCCGTCTTCTTTTTTGCGCTTATCCGGTCTGGTTTTCGTATTCAACTTATCCAAGTCGATTCTACCAATTACCTGAATTCCACCATCATTTGACTGAGCTGCCGGCTCTTCTTCAACTTTTGGTTTCGGTTCTTCAGCCGGTTTCTCAACAACAGGTTCAGGAGCTGTTTCTACTTTCTCCTCTGCTTTCGGAGTTTCAACAGGTGGAGTCACAACAGATGCCGGTGCTGCTTTTACCGGTTCTACCGCGTTGTTATCATTACGATAATTATCCGAATCATCCTCGTCATCTTGAGCTTTTGGTTCGTCTTTGATATCTCGTAAAGTAATTGTCTCACGCTTCTCTCTTTTAACTGCCGTCATTTTGGATTGCTCCTTTAAATTTTGGTCAGCGGCAAATTGAGTACGCAACATGTCATACTGCTCCGGATCCAACTTCGTATTTGGATTGGAGTCAATAGCTCGTCCCTTCGACGCCAAAAAGTCGACGATCGTAGAGATTCCTACATTCAATTCTCCTGCTGCTTTTCCTAAACGCTGTGTTTTACCAGACATATATTATTTGCTTCTTTTTAATTAATGTCCATCCGATAGTTATCGGAATGAACAGTTTTGCTGTGTAAAGATAGTTAGTGTTGATCAGATTTAGGTGAAAATCGGTCAGGTATTTTTTACCTGACCGAAATCTCGACCCGTTTTATTATTGTGAAACTCTGTTTTTTGCAACTCGCTAACGCTTGTTACATTTTAAAAAACTTCGTTTTTTTCTACATATTACGCAATTTGTCATTGCAATACCCAACCTTCATCAGCCAGGTAGATTCTTATTCAAATTCCGAGCGAAGAATACGCAATACCTCTTGGATTGTTTCTTCTTCCAGGTCTGTACGTTGAACTAAATCGGCAACTGTCAATTCCAATACAGATTTCGCCGTATCACAACCAACTGCTTTCAATTCATCCAAGATCCAGCTATCGATTTCGTCTGCAAATTCTTCCAAATCCACATCTTCGTTATCGGACTCGCCATCACGGAACACATCAATTTCAAATCCTGTCAGTTTCCCGGCCAAACGAATGTTATATCCTCCTTTTCCAATTGCCAAAGAAACCTGATCCGGTTTCAAGAATACGCTTGCACGTTTCTCTTCCTCATCAATTTCGATATTGGTAATTTTTGCAGGGGACAATGCACGTTGGATAAACAATTTCGGGTTACTTGTGAAGTTGATCACATCGATATTCTCATTGCGCAACTCACGAACGATTCCATGAATACGTGAACCTTTCATACCAACACAAGCTCCAACCGGATCGATACGGTCATCGTATGATTCAACTGCCACTTTTGCTCTTTCTCCCGGTTCGCGGACAATTCGTTTAATGGTAATCAAACCGTCAAATACTTCAGGAACTTCCAACTCGAACAAACGCTCCAGGAATTCCGGTGCGATACGCGAAAGGATAATTACAGGAGAACTGTTACGCATATCCACTTTCGATACCACTGCACGGATAGATTCACCTTTCTTGAAGTAATCAGAAGGAATTTGCTCAGATTTCGGAAGAATCAACTCATTGTTCTCATCATCCAATACCATGATCTCTTTCTTCCAAACCTGGTAAACTTCACCCGTGATGATCTCACCGATACGCTCTTTGTATTTCTTGTACAAATGGTCTTTCTCCAATTCCAAAATACGGGAAATCAGGTTCTGACGAAGAGACAGGATATTTCTACGACCAAAGTCATTGAAACGGAATTCCTCAGAAACTTCCTCACCGATTTCGAAATCCGGTTCGATTTTAATTGCGTCCGAATAAGCGATTTCAGTATTCTGATCTTCTACTTCACCATCTGCAACAATTTCTTTGTTCACGAAAATCTGAACGTCTCCTTTATCAATGTTTACAATTACATCAATATGCTCATCGGTGTTGAATTTTTTCTTCAACATCGCACGAAATACGTCTTCCAATACGTGTTGCATCGTTTGTTTATCGATGCTTTTGAGTTCTTTGAACTCTGAAAACGATTCTACTAATTCCAAGCTGTTCATAGCTTCTTATTTAAATGAAATAACAATTTTTGCTTCGTTTATATCTGAAAATGCGATCTTGTTTTCGATCACCACCAGTTCCTTTTTCTTTTTACCTTCAATCGCTTGCTTTTCTTCACGCTGCAATACAAATCCGGCTTCGTCAACAGAAATCAACGTTCCCGTCACTTTCTCTTTTGTTTTCAGTTTTACATCCAGGTCACGACCGATATTTTTCACATATTGGGCATGAACGCGCAAAGGCTTGTCCAAGCCAGCAGAAGAAACACTCAACTCAAAATCAGCATCTTCGCGATCCAGGTTGTGTTCAATATTTCTAGAAACAGACATGCAGTCTTCGATAGAGACATTTCCTTCCGTCTTATCCAATTCCAAGCGAATTACATTCGTTGAACTGATTGTCAGCTCCACAATGAACAAGCGTTCATCACGATCCTTGATTCGTTCTTCCGCCAGTTCCCTTACCGTTTGTTTTGAAATCATATGAGATAAAAAGAGGGGACTTGCGTCCCCTCATTTGTGTTGTTAACCTTAAATGTGATGCAAATATACGCATTTTTTATTGAAAACCAAATATTAAAATCTGTTAATCAGTTGTGAACTATACTTCTATTTCCGTTTCATCGTCCATTTCCCTTTCAAAACAGTATCCTGCATTCCGTAGACTTCTGCATTCGTCCAAAAAAACTCGAATGTACCATCTTCTACAATAAACTCCCTGAAATGCCTCTTATAAGATCCTTCAACGGTTAAATACCCTTCGAAATTACCCGATTGACTTCCAGAAAATATAGCCGTACTTTCTTGTGTAATGAAAAATGTACCCATTAATTTTTCCGAATCTGTTTTGTACAAGGCTCGATGTTCACCAAGATAGATTCCGTTTTTTGAACCCAAACTCATTGTGTAAGCCAAATCTTCTTGACCATAATTATCTTTTTTTGGTTTCTCGTAAATCTTCCATTCATAATGCCATTCATCACTGGAATCAAAATACAGAGCGAAGTCATATGGTTTTTTTCCATTTTCTTTTGTGCAACCCCAAACCAGAAAGCAGCAGATAACTATATGGGCTAATTTTTTCATTCTTCTATCAAATTGAAAATAACAGTTCCAGATGTCGAATCTGAGTAAGGGTTTGCTGTATAATTAATGGTCAGATTATCTTTAGAATCAGTATAAGATATAATCTTATACGATGTGGAAAACCCTGACAAACAGGTGATTAAGTTTAATCCTAAAAGGGTTTTCTCTGAAGCATAAAATGATGCCCTACAAAAATTTGTAGAATCTGTTAATTTAATATCAAAATTATAGTCACCTTTAATTCGTTTTGGACCATATGCTATGTAATTAGAAATGTCAGTATCTCCGTTGGGATGTATCATCTTGTGCTCTATAAGATATTTCCCAGTTTTCAAAGATAAAAAGTCGTCTTTCTTCTTACAAGACAATAGGAACAAAAGCAAAATACTACTGCTTAACAATTTTAATGTATGTAGATTCATTTTCATTGTATTTAATCATTAATAGATATACTCCAGAAGATAATTCGCTAATGTCGATGAATTTATTGGAAATATCAAAATGGATAATTTTAGGGGCGATTTAGCCCAAAGATTGGCAGTTGACCTACGTTAGTTAATTAGTTTCTTAACAAATATATTATTATTTTGTACTGAATTCGAAAGCCATCAATAATTTTCAACTTTGGTCAAAATAATCACATTAACAAATACTTCTCTCCAAGCTAATATCTCTAGTCTTGGCGCAGAACTCTTATTTCTGGGAAACCAAAACTCCGAAAATATCCTTTGGTCCAAACAAACCGATCATTGGAACCGGGTGGCTCCAAACCTATTTCCGATAGTTGGAAGATTGGTAAATGATTCCTTTAATTTCCATGAGAAATCCTATTCTATGACTCAACATGGTTTTGCGCGGGACAAGGAATTTGAGGTGGTGGAACAAACGGAGAGCAGTGTACGGTTGCGCTTGGTTTCAACACCTGAATCGATGGATATTTATCCGTATTCTTTTGTATTTGATGTGTGCTTTTCACTTTCGGAATCCGGAATCACCATCGCTTATGAAACAACAAATGCAGGCAAAGAAACCATGTACTATTCTGTTGGTGGTCATCCTGCTTTTCAATTGGACGAGGCTTTGGAGAATTACTTCTTGGAATTTGATACGGCAATCCAACTCGAACGCGAAGATCTGACGGGAGGTTATTTTACTGGAGAAACTCACTATTATGGTGTTTCGACCCACTTGAACCTGAGCGTCGAACTTTTTGAATCGGATGCTTTCGTACTGAAGAATCCCCATTTCAAGTCTGTCAGTTTGAAACATATAGATGGGGAAACACTCGTACATATGAACTGTGATTCTTGGACAGCCGTTGGTTTCTGGACAAAACAGGATGCGCCCTTCATCTGTATCGAACCTTGGTGGGGCTGGGCAGATGACGTCAATTCGACCGGTAAACTGGAAGAGAAAGCGGGAATACGAAGATTGAATCCGGGAGAGAAAGAGCAGGTCAGCTATTCAATTGAAAATGGAGAATTTTAGAATTGAAAAGATTTTTAAGTATTCTCTTACTTAATAAATTCTCCATTTTAAATTTTCAATTATTCCTTTGTCAATCGGATAATTTCAATCCGTCTATCGGTCACTTCTTCGACCTCCAGGCTCCATTTCCCTATCACCACTTCTTCGCCTCCAAGAGGAATGGTTTCCAGATGATGAATTACCAAACCGCCCAGGGTTTCATATGAATCGGATTCGGGTAGTTTCAACCCATAAGTCCTGTTGAGGTAGGAAATCTCGGCTCTTCCGGAGAACCGGTAAGTTGTTTCGTCAATCTGTTCTTCCAACCAGGTTTCATCGTCGTGCTCATCTTCGATTTCCCCGAAGATCTGTTCAATGACATCTTCAATCGTCACCACACCGGAAGTTCCTCCATATTCGTCTACCACCACGGCAATGGATTGACTTTTCTTGGTGAAGAGTTCCAACAGCTCTTTCCCTGGCATTGCCTCGGGAACAAAAGAAATAGGTCTCAAAATCTGTGTGATCGTTTCAGGTTTTTTGAACAGTTCATAGGAATGTGCATACCCGATAATATTGTCTACGGTATCCCGGTACAACAGCAATTTAGACAAGCGCGTTTCAACAAATTTCGTCAGTAAGTTCTCAATACTTTCTTCCACATCAATGGCTTGGATCTCCATTCTCGGAACCATGCAATCACGCGCCTTTATTTTGGAGAAATCCAATGCATTCTGGAGAATCTGAATCTCATTTCCCAGATCAGCTTCATCCTCCATGCGCTCATTCACGTCCTGTACAAAGTGTTGCAGGTCTGTTTTTGAGAACACTTTTTCCGATTGTTCCACATGAATCCCAAAAAGTCGCAGCAAACCATTGCTCAGCCAGACAATGAGTTTCGTGGGCAGATATAAAATCCAATAAACCAACCACATCGGGGCTGATCCCAAGCGGAAAATTCCATTCGGATTGATCTGGAAAAGCACTTTTGGGAAAAATTCTGCAAAGGTCAGGACAATCAAAGTGGAAATGATGGTTTGCAAAAGAACGACCAGGTATTCTTTTTCGATTCCCCATGAAGCAATCACCGGATCAAGGGTTTCAGCCATATAAATTCCGAAAATGACAATACCTACATTGTTTGCTATCAGAAGGGTTGCTAAAAAGTGACCGTCATTCCCGTAGAAAACATTCAAGAGCTTACTGTACCAGGAGTTTTTACCCCGGTCCAATTCCACCTTCAACCGATTGGAAGACACAAAGGCAATCTCCATTCCTGAAGAATATGCAGAAAATAGTAGTGATGCAAGAATAATAATGACGGAAGGATCCATTCAACTACTTAAAGTAGAAAATTAGTAAATTTTACTCAGACCACATCAAATCCGATGTCCTTTCTAAAATACGCGTTATCGTAAGAAATTTTCTCAATGCTTGAATAAGAGCGTTCCAATGCCGCTTCCAGGTTTCGTCCATAAGACGTCACAGCCAAAACACGACCTCCATCAGATAAGACTACCGGCCCATCGCTTGAAGTTCCTGCATGGAAAACCAAACTGTCCGTTACACTGTTAATTCCGTTAATGACTTTTCCTTTTTCATAGGCATCCGGATAACCACCGGAAACCATCATTACGGTACAGGCGCTTCTTTCTTCAAATTGGATATCGCATTCGGATAGTGTGTTAGTGGCGACACCTTCCAACAAATCAATCAGATCCGATCTTAAACGGGGCATGACCACTTCTGTTTCAGGATCACCCATTCGGCAATTGTATTCGATCACATACGGTTCACCTTTCACATTGATGATTCCAAAGAAAATAAATCCTTTGTAGACAATTCCATCAGCTTTCAACCCCTTTACAGTTGGAATGATGATCTGATTCTCAATCTTGTCCATGAACGTTTTGTCACAGAAAGGAACCGGTGAAACAGCTCCCATTCCCCCGGTGTTCAAGCCGGTATCACCTTCGCCAATGCGTTTATAATCCTTTGCTTCCGGAAGTATCTTATACGAATCTCCGTCTGTCAAAACAAAAACGGAACATTCGATTCCTTTTAAAAATTGTTCGATAACCACTCGCGAGGATGCATCACCGAATTTTGCATCAGCAAGCATGCTTTTCAACTCATCCTTCGCCTCAGCCAATGTTTCAGGAATCAAAACTCCCTTTCCTGCAGCCAATCCATCCGCTTTCAATACGTATGGGGCTTTCATTCCGTCCAGGAATTTATATCCCTGCTCCAAAGTGTCTTTGGTGAACGTAGCATACTTGGCAGTTGGAATATTGTGGCGCATCATAAATGCTTTTGCAAAATCCTTGCTTCCTTCCAGTTGTGCAGCCTCCTTGTTCGGCCCGATAACCGGAACGTTTTTCAATTGGGGATCTGCCAGGAAGAAATCATGGATTCCTTTCACCAACGGGTCTTCAGGACCAACGATGACCATGTTAATATTTTCTGCAAGAACAAAGGTCTTGATTGCCGGAAAGTCTATTGCAGACATATCCACATTTGTTCCATGTAGTCGGGTTCCAGCATTCCCCGGAGCGATAAACAACTGCTCTAAATGGGAGCTTTGTGCAATTTTCCAAGCTATAGCATGCTCTCTTCCACCTGAACCCAACAATAATATGCGCATATTAACAGAATTTCAATATTGATTCAAAGAAACGTTTTCCATCTTCATTTGCCAGAGCTCCGTCCGCAGCTCTTTCCGGATGTGGCATCATCCCAAATACGTTTCTTCCAGGGTTGCAAATTCCGGCGATGTGGTGCAGTGACCCGTTCGGATTACTTGCATCGGAAACTTGTGCTTCTTCATTCACATAATGAAATAATACCTGGTCATTATCCAAAATGGATTTCATGGTATCTTCTGCAGCATAGAATCTTCCTTCTCCGTGTGCGATCGGAATCTTATATGCTTTTGTCGGATCCAATCCTTTCGTGATTGCACTGTTGGTTGTCGCCGGTTTCAAATACACATTCTTGCAAATGAACTTTTGATTGTTGTTGTGCAATAACGCCCCTTGTAATAACCCACTTTCCGTTAAGATCTGGAAACCATTACAAATACCCATCACGTAACCGCCTTTGTCAGCATGATTCATAATTTCACCCATAATCGGGGAAAGTTTTGCAATCGCACCTGAACGCAGATAATCTCCATAAGAGAATCCACCCGGAAGTACTACAAAATCCACACCTTTTAAGCTGGTATCTTTATGCCATAAACGTTCTACTTGTTGGCCCATGATTGTTTCAAGGACATATACCATGTCTTCATCACAATTGGAACCCGGAAAGGTAACAACACCAAATTTCATTGATCTATTTTTGCGACGGAAGCCCGTCAATTCATGAATGGCAACAAAGTTAGTCAATCTAGTCAGACAACCATGTATGAAATGAGGAAAAATTTAGCAACAGCTATAATTAGCGTGAGGTAAAAAAAGATACTTGCCACCTTTTGCCAGATCCGGTGAATAAAGGCAAAAGTGAAGAAGAAGCTCAAGGGGATGAAGAGCATACTCACCCATTCAGACTGTTGATAAATAATGATTTCCGTGACTCCTAAAAGCAGTGTCCCAACTAAAATCCAAACGAGGGCACGATTCAATTTTTTAAAGCGGATATTACTTACCCGCAACCGGATCTGAATTCCGATAATGCTCAATAAGAACAGAATCACTATGGTTGCTGTAGTTCCATAGAAAAATACATCTTCGTATTTAATAAGGGAGGAATGACGCAGAATTCGTGTAGAAATCGTGTGTCCTGAAATCCACCAATAAGTCAGACCATTTCCTATCGGAATTAAAAATCCGATAATCATCAGGAGCCACTGTCTGAAACTGAATGGATGCAAGGCCCAGGCTGAAAACCAAAACGGGATGATCAATGCTGCACTAGGCGGAAGAAATGAAGCTGATAAACCAATGAAAAAGGCGCTATTGAATGCGGAAGTAAAGTTCGTCTCGTTGCTTTTCAATTGGAACAACAAACGCAAAGATTGAAGTAGGAACAGGTGACAGATCAACACGGCATCCACTTGATAAAAAGAATGGGAAAAACTCATCAAGACAACATAGAACAAGGAAGGTCCGTAGTTATTCTTATCCAGGAATTCGTGCTGATTGAATAGAAAGTTCAACTGGATTGCATTGGCCATCACAATTGAAGAGGCAATAATGGACGTCCACCATGAGCTGAAAAGGGTTGTTTTTCCCCAAAGACCCAGATCAACATGCTCAATCAGGTTATGAAAATGGAATTGCGCATTCAGGAGTTGGAATCCGACAATAATTGGAACCAATAGTAACAAGACCAAGGGGCGATTACTCAAAAAAGGACGCAATATCATGTGGCGAATTTAATTCTAAAATTTAGAATCAAAAAAATAAACGGCCATTCACCCACTCCGGATCTAAAACGGCTTGGTGTTTTCTGTAAAACTCAATGGCAGGTTCATTCCAATCGAGGACTTGCCAATCCATCCGTTTTGCATCCCATTTTTTAGCGATTTCAACAACTTGCGTAAACAATCTGGAACCTATTCCACCTCTGCGAAAATCCGGTTTGACATAGAAATCTTCCAGGTAAAGGCATCTTCCTTTCCAAGTGGAATAGGATTGATAATACAGCGCGAATCCAACAACTTCCTGTGTATCACTTTCCACTACCAAAGCTTCGCATACGCGGTCAACAAATAAATCAACCCGTAATTTTTCAACTGTGTTTGTAACCTCATTTGGTGCTTTTTCATAAAGTGCCAATTCAGAAATCAACCCATGAATCGCTTCTTCGTCCCCTATTTTCGCCGCACGGATGTTCATTTTACAAACCTCCCAGGTTAAAGCGGAATCGAATCCCCGTACTCATATTCCCCGTTGGGTAAGATGTTGCGATTTTAGGATTCGTTATTACCTGGTCGTAATAGAACTGAACCATCAGATTCGCCCCGATGTTGTAATCTATCGATGACTTGATTGAAATCACTTTCTGTCCTGCTGTTGCCTGTTCCGTGGATTCTACAATCTTACGGATCACTGTCAGGTTATCGCGGAATGTAAAGTCAAAGCGGATGTTCAATGGATTCTCAGGTTTGTTCTTCCCGATTTTGAATGGCAATCTAACCTTCGGGAATTTATAACCCGCACCGATAACTATCTCATTTCCTAACACTTCAGTAACCTGGTTATTGTTCAATGAAAGCGTAGACGAACGGTCTTTCTTGATTTCAAACTTCGTGATCAATCCTTGTTTCTTGATGTTCCATGTTGCGTCGAAACCGATCAACGGAGAGAAACGCTCTGAAATCGTAACCGTTTGAATATTTCTTCCGGCAATGAAATTGTTGTTCAAATCACGTGCTGTTGCTGCGCCGTTCTGGTCGAATGTTGCATTCAGGTTTGACTGAACTTGTCCTAATGTCACTGTAGAAGAATAAGCGTGGCGAATGACAAAGTTTTTCGTCAACTTCTTCATTTTTTCAAATTTCGCCAAGCCATTGTAATTCACTGTCCAGTTCGGTAAAGGCATCGAGTTGAATGGATTGACAGAACGCTTGTTCACTTTTCCATTCGTATAGGATGACAGGAAAGCACCAATCACAACCTCTTGCTGGGAAATATTATATCCATCGCGATAACCACCTGTTGTTCCTGAAGAATTTGCATTCCCATTGGCCAACAGTTCGGAAACCTGCTTGGTTGTCTCTCTCATCTGCTTGAAGTTCGCAGATTCATAACCGGATGATAATTTCTCAAACGCACTTCCGATGGAAATCGTAGAGTATGAAAGCGTGGCTGTCTGGAAACGGCTTTGCGACTCAAACTGCTGCGAAAGGTCATTGTATCTGAAGAAGTCATTGGTATTCTCAGACATTGTCCGGTTCATCGACAAATCGATGGTAAAGTCCTTCATCGGTTCAAGCGTTGCACGACCGGTGAAAGTTTGATTGTGCGTCAGTGAGTGTTGACGGTTCAACGCCGGATTATCCACTAGCCAATTCCTGTCTGCTGCTGTCTGAGCAAAATTATACCCGTTTTCTTTCCCTGTAACAGAATATGACTGTTGACCGAAAATGAAACCGGCCATCCCGGAACTGAACGCAGGATTAAATCCTAGCATACGTGCTTGCTGGTTGTATCCGGGCAATAATGTTCCATCTGTTTGATTATACGTTGCAGATACATTTCGCACACTCATCAATAAACGAGCACCAAAACCTACAACCGGATTTACCTTATTTTCCTTTTTACGCTTTTGCTGGCGTTCATGTTTGCGTTTCTTGCGTTCCCATTGGCGACGTTCCTTTTTGGTCATTTCTTCCAATGGTTTCGGTGGTTTTAATTCCTCAACAGGTTCCTTGCCCTTATCTTCCGGTTTTGCATTTTCATCTGCGCCACCTGCTTTTTGTCGGGTTAAAGTTCGTGGAGCTCCATTACCACCGGTATTCACCTTCTTAAAGAATGGAATCTTATTATATAAATTGGTCATGTTTGCCTGAAGCGTTGCATTGACCGTTCTGCTATTCTGAACAATATTCCCGTAATTTTCCTGCCCTAAAGGTGAACGCTGCCAGTTATACGTTCCTGTGTACTTCGTATTACCTGTCAACCAATCCAGAGCCGGAATCAGGTTGAACGGCACGTTGTATGAGAAAGTATAATCATGGGTGTAATCCATGGTTTTTCCAAATGTACCCAACTGTTTGCGGATCGTATCTTTAAATTGGCGATACAAGGTGTCGTTTCCTCTACGATTCACTTCTCCATCCTGCTCATCGAAAATTGCACGGTTGTTTGCATTGAATGTGAGTTTCAGATTCTTAGTCAGATCCCAACCTAAACGATAGCCTCTATTCCATTGGAAATTCTTGACATAAACCGGTTTATACTGGAATGCGCTCGCAGAGGTGTCAATCGTATTGCGGATTTGACGCTCGTTGTAATTTCGTTGGATATCATTTGTAAATCCAAGTGTTTTTGGCAAATACCCGATACTGGTTTCTTTCAACAATCCCCACCATTTGGACTTTTGCATGAACTTGGTCTTCTTGAACGGTTCAAATGGTTTGTTGTCAAATGAATAAGCATAAGCCAAGCTCCCTTTCCATTGTTTTGTCCGGTCGTAATTGGTATTGAAATCACGGTGAAGATTTTCACTGTACCCATATCCGAGAGTCCAATTAGAAACATCATAAAAATGTGCTGTTTTGCCTGCTCCGCGTTCTTTACGCACACCTTGGAAGTTATACGATTTGCGTTCCGTATAATCCTGGGCAATTTTTGCGACACTTCTTCGTTGTCCTGCCTCGTAAGAACTCAATTTGATATCCGGGTTGAACGGATCATATTCCGGATTGATGATTCCCAGTGAATAGCCATAGAAGAATGGCACAGAGAGTTTGATTCTATTTCCAAGGAATTGACCCAATTGCATGTTTGTTTGGAAGTCCATCCCGATCTTTTGATTCCGTTGTCTTTCCTGAACACGTGAATCAACTGCTCCCCAATTGATCCCCGAGTAATTTCCTGATAAAGAGAAACTACCGAAATCAGCTGCCTGAACTGTCATTTGAGCAATTGCAGCGGAACCTCCATCATCCACGAAATCCGTTAAACGCAACTCGTTGACCCAAACCTGGACACACTTGGCAAGTCCATCATCCGACCAGGGAGACGGTTGATTTTTACCCGGATTCCGAACTCCAATCATGATGGTTTTGATCCCTTGTAAGTTCGGACTTCCTTTTACTTTTATTCGGCGATCTCCATTTTGCGGATCTGTAATGACATACTCCACATTCGCCGCAACTCCCCCACCTGCAAGTAAACTATTTCTACGTTTTTTCAAATCCAACAGGTCTTGGAATATAATTTCCATGTTGTTGGATTCCGGCCAAACATCATCTGCATTATTCGTACCCCAAGCCGTCAAATTCAGTGGAAGTTCGTATTCGTAATAGTTGTCAACGAAATCTGTTCCTAAACGAACAAATAAGGTCACGTCTTTGTCGTGCAACGAATTCGCAGTAACTTCTTCGGCGTGAACATACATTTTCAACTTCTTGTAAGTACGAACGTCAAACTGAACATTCTTATAAGCTGCTCTTGCGTCGCCATCCTGCAAATTACACACGTCCAAGGTCAAAGATTGCTCATTCATCTGGCGTTGTTGTGGCTGAGACGGGTCAATTTCACGTTGAATTCCCGGTGGAATCTGGTATCCGATCGGAATTTTTTCATTGTTTTCCTCAAAGTTCAATGCTCCGATATTGAATGTCGTAAGGTTCGGATCGACCTGGATAATTTCACCCGGTTGCATCAAATCCAATAAGTATTTTCTCCACTCTCCACGAACCAATTCCAATTTGGCGAAACGAACGATCACTTCTTCGTCAAACCCTTTCATGAACATCCGGAAGAAACGGATCGATCTGAAATCGCGAATCCCATTAATAATTTTCTCCGGTTCTTTGATTGGAACCTTGAACTGATACCATTTTTCCGTTTTGGTGGAATTTTTTGGTGAATAAGTAACAACACTCGTAATGTGATTTTTACCTACAACCATATCAGAAGGTCGCAAACTTACTTTATATTGAAAATATGCTTCAGACTCAGATAAGTTATTATCCTGGTTGATATCTTCCAGGTCCGGCGTATTTCTCGCCTGCGTCGGGTAACCTCCCCCGGAAGGATTCATTGCGCTGGACATTTCCGTAGTAGCAGAGTTTCCTTCCATCCCGTTATACTTTTTATAACGCTGAAGAATATTCAATTGCTCCTGGTCATAGATATCGTCCCTGTAGAAGTTATAATCATCCGTTGAAGGGTCGGCAATCATTTTGGCTTTCACCTCGGGATCCAATGAGGAGTTTTGAACCCAGTTCACATATCCTGAGTAGGATGTAACCTCTTCCGTTGATTTGTATCCATCGATTCCGACATCCTGGTTGACTCT
The DNA here is from genome assembly GCA_965650135.1 of uncultured Fluviicola sp. Classification (GTDB taxonomy): domain Bacteria; phylum Bacteroidota; class Bacteroidia; order Flavobacteriales_D; family Crocinitomicaceae; genus Fluviicola. The sequence continues at coordinate 202,669 of CBFGNC010000007.1, read as the reverse complement.
TGAACTCGGATCATTGTCAAATGCATTTACAACAACTTGCTGAGTGGATACTTTCGCCCAAGGAGTGATTACAACCGGGTAATTCGCACCTGCATACGGTGGAATTCCATTTTCGAAACTTTTTCTGGAATCCGCCAATACGTCTTCTGAAACGTTTCCTAAGTTGAAATATAAATCCCCACCCGTCAAATTCGGTGTTGCCGTCATCGCGTCCTCGTTGAAAGGATCCAAAATCCAAAATTGGATGTATTCCACGTTTGCCTGTTCAAAATCATTGGTGGTCAATGAACGCATGATTCCTCCCCAACGATCTTCCGGATTCGAAAAGGTACCGTCCGGGTTAATATTAGTAGCGGTTGTATCGTAATTGTACATTCCACGCTCTTTCGGATAATACCCCAATTCCAAAATCTGGATGGTCGGAATAGCTCCGTAAGTAAGCTGCTGGTTCGGGAAAACATCTATCTGGGAAACCTGGCGCATACGACTGTCGTATAGCTGCGCAGGATCATCCTTGATGTGCTGAGGTGTTAAGTTATTGGACTGATAGAAAAGCGGGTCGATCAGGTACCACGCAATCTTGGACCTTTTGAACCCGTTACTCCAGCTTTTGGAGGAACCTTCGGGGAACAGATCGGTCTGGCCCTGCGGAGTGGAAGCAAGGCGCCATGCACTTTGCGTTCTCAGGTCAATGGTACTCTGGCTACCTTCAAAGTCATCTACGTATGAAATTCCAGATTTTGAAATCGCTTTGGGAGTTCCCGGAATCAAGTGGGCAAATTCACCCTTGAAAGTCATGAAGGATTTCTCCTTTGTGGAAAGCACCGGCAATAAATCAATAAACTTGGTCAGGAATGGCAGTTCTGTTCTATAATTAATGTCAAAACCGATCACATTGTTCTTGTATGGCTCACTTCCAAAATCCACTTTTTGGGTTACCGGACGCTCCATCATCCTCAACCAGGTGGCCCCGATATTGAAGTCCTTACTGAACCGGTAATTGAGATGGGTTCCGACCATCGATTTGGATTGAAAACCAAAGACTGAGTTGCTTTCGATTGAAATCTTGATTGGCGTGTTCGATTCCAAAACACCTGTGTTCAGGATTTTTACACGTCCCAAGTTATAATCTACCGTATAATCAGTTCCTTCCACCATCGGGATTCCACCCGCAGTAACTTTCACAGCTCCTTCCGGAACGTTCAGTGCGTTTAGTGAAATGTCTGATGTAACAGAGGATTGGTATTCTCCCTTAAATGTGAACCGGTTTTTACTCGGAACCTGTTGTGCCGCTGTTTTTGTCGAATCATACAGCTCCGTATAAGCAATTGTGTTAGCAATTGTTTCGGGCATTCCGTTCACCATCAGCTTTTGTTTCAGGATATGACCGAAAGGTTCCGTAGTTGAGAACATCACCCGCCCGTTCTTGGTATTGATCGTACCACCGGTTTCTGCCTTTTGACCATTGTACACGATCGGTACAAAGTCGAATAATCCATCCGAAAACTGTTGATTATTGACATTCAAGCGGTCCATTTCGACCAGGGTGATGATTTGTTTGTCATTCAATCCTGAATAGGGTAAAATTGGAGCCAGGACAGATGTTTCCGGGTTGTTGTAAAAAATATTCAACTTGAATCCCGTCTGATCCACCTGGTAAGCACCGATTGAATAGACGTTTTTCATCATCAAGTCCCAAATCCTCAAGGTCGGATTCGTAATTGTCGGTTTCAACAACTTCAAGATCAAAGCGTTCTGACCAGCAACACCATCAGTAGAGAATTCACCCACTTGCATGGTTTGACCTCTATAAGTGTACTCGTAAGCTACAGCCAACACCTCATCATTGTTTAAAGGCTGGCTCAGGGAAATGAATCCCAATAATGCATTATAGGTATATTCCGATTCACTCAGTTTTCTCGCATTTTCTACTTTTTCATATTCAACCGCTTGCTGGAACGGTCCGGGAGCAGAAGTCTGGGATGACAATTCCGCAACAGCACCGTTGAATCCGCGAATAGCCTGATTCCCTGTAACGTAGGTATACAAATTATTTGATGAGTTGCTCGGCAACGGAGATCCTGGTACGACAACCGGACCCGGTCCCGGGGTGGCACCCACCAGGTTCTGTGTTTGAGATTCACCTAAATCCGAGAATGCCAAAATGTTTCTCGAGTTTTCCGTATTGTTTATTTTATTGGTTACCCAAACCTCCATTCTCGTCACATATGTTTCGGAAGCCACATTCGGCATTTGAGACATTGCAGCGTCGTATTGGTCATGGAAAAATAAATTCAGGAAATAGTGACGATTCGCTTCGTAATTATCCGCTGTGACCTCGAAAGGTTGAACTTGCGCTTTCCCCGTGATATTGATTTCTGTTCTCTTCCCTTTGGAAGAAGCCCCGATCGCATCAACAGTCAAATCTCCGAAACGCAATTTTGCATAGGCCCCAAATAGAGTTTGTGATCCAGGAATCAATGCTCCGAAAGAAGGAAAACTGACATTTCCCAATTCGATTCGCTGAATGATCTGATCTTCATCCCCCGAATAACCCAATTTCGTAACATTGTCAAAATCAAATGCCGCCTGCGTATTGTAACTTGCACTTAATTTCAGTTTTGTCCCGATTTGTCCAACCAAGTTCATCTGAATTTGTTGCTGGAAATCGAAACGGGTGATTTTTCGCTGTTTTACAGGTAAAATCGGATTGTCATAACGTGATGTATTCACACCGAATGCCAACTCGATCGATCCCTGTGGACGAATCGTGATTTCATCAGAGCCGAAAAAACTGGTAAATACTTTGGACGGGATCTTGATTGGAAACTCAAGTGCTCTGTCTTCTTCTGTTTGCTGATCGATCTTATCTTTCCAATTTTCCTTCAATGATTTTTGACGCTCGTATTCCAAATACTCTTCCAGCGTCATCATAGATGGATTTCGATAATTCATATTGGTGTTCCCCATCGTTTCCGAAAAGATGTACTTCCCGGTAACCGGATCAAAAACGATTGTTTTCTTTACACCGGTAGGATCACCCAAATCAAATGTTTGCGGATTATTTTGAGTAGGATCCAACGGATTGTTAATAGGAAATGGCAATGTTGTATCCGGTGGACTTTGCCCCCAGAATACAAGCGATACAAAACAGAAAACAACCGTCGAAAACAGTTGCATCACTCTTGTGTAGTTAGCGTTCAAAATTTTTTCCAAGTGTTTATAATATTTTCAGTGCCCCTTTAATCAATTCTTCCACAGATTCATCTCCGGTGGCAATTTTTTCAATTGCTTTCTCTGCTGATTTTTTATCAAAACCTAAAGAAATCAAAGCAGTTAACGCATCAAATCGATTTGTATTGTTTCCGACAAAAATATTTGTTGCATCATTCCATTCCACCTTCAACATCTTATCTTTCAAATCGATAATAACCCGTTGGGCAGTTTTTGCTCCAATTCCTTTTATCGCTTGTATAGAACGCACATCTTCCGTTTGTATTGCATTTGCAATCTCATTTGGTGACATAGAGGAAAGCATTAAAATGGCGGTGTTCGGTCCGATTCCGGAAACCGACAGCAAGAAATTGAACACATCGCGTTCTTCAGGAGTAGCAAAGCCGAATAGCAAATGCGCGTCTTCCCTGATAATTTGTTGGGTCAATACCTTTACTGATTCGGCACTCCCGATTGCCGAAAAGGTGTTTAGAGATATTTTCACGAAATACCCTACGCCACCGCACTCAATAATCAAGTTGGTAGGGTTTTTCTCTATTAAACGTCCGTTAAGATGTGCTATCATGAATTACTTTGTTTGTGCATCAACGACTGCCACTTTTACCATATTTACAATTTCGCGAACTGATGACCCCATTTGCAATACATGAATGGATTTTTTCAGTCCCACCAAGACAGGTCCGATTGCGTCACCTTCTGTAATCTCCTGCAACAATTTGTATGCGATATTTCCGGAAGAAAGATTCGGGAAAATCAAAGTATTCACCTCTTTATTTGCCAATTGAGAAAAAGAAAACTTCTCATTCATCAGTTCGTTATTCAAGGCAAAATTTGCCTGAACCTCCCCATCAACGACCAATGTCGGATGGTTTTCATGCAAAATTTTCACTGCTTCAGCCATTTTTTCGGAATCGTCACCAGGAGCCGAACCAAAATTGGAATAACTCAACAATGCAATTTTCGGAGTCACTTTCAGTTTTCGGAGTGTCCGGGCAACATTGAATGTAATTTCCGCAATCTGTTCTGCAGTAGGATTCATATTGATGGTCGTATCTGCCAGGAACATCGGGCCTCTTTTGGTATTCAAGATATAAACTCCTGCAACTGTCTTCACATCTTTTTGCAAACCGATTACCTGAATGGCCGGACGAACAACGTCTCTGTAATTCCTTGTCAAGCCGGAAATCATTGCATCCGCGTCACCCATTTCCACCATCATGGCACCAAAATGATTTCGCTCACGCATCAATTGAATGGCTTCGTACTCCGTAACCCCTTTACGTTTGCGTTTCTCGAAGAATGCTTTCCCATAAATTTGTCGACGCATTTTCTCCGTATCGGATTTCGGGTCGATGATGGTCATATTCGGAATTTCAATCGAATATTCTGCAACCAGCGATTCAATCAATTTTCTTCTTCCCAATAAAATCGGGATGCATATTCCTTCCTCAGAAGTATTCTGAGCAGCTTTTAAAATCTTTACATTATCTGCTTCGGCAAAAACAACTCGTTTCGGGTTGCTCTGTGCTTTTGTCGTAAGGTTACGGACCAATTTATTATCCAGTCCCAATCTCTTTTTGAGAATCATTTCATACTCATCCCAATCGGTAATCGGATTTTTTGCAATTCCGGATTCCATTGCCGCACGGGCAACCGCAGGTGCGACATGATAGATCAAACGGGGGTCCAATGGTTTCGGGATGATTTGATCCCTTCCAAAAGAAATATGTTTTTCCCCGTAAGCTTCAATTACCTCCTCCGGGATTGTTTCCTTCGCCAGGTTAGCAATTGCCTTTACCGCTGCCAATTTCATTTCCTCATTGATCCCGGTAGCTCTGACATCCAAAGCTCCTCTAAAGATAAATGGGAATCCAAGTACATTATTCACTTGATTAGGATGATCGGAACGCCCGGTTGCCATGATAATATCATTGCGGGTTGCCATAGCATCCTTATAGGAAATCTCCGGATCCGGATTAGCCAGGGCAAAAACGATCGGGTTTTTAGCCATTGCAGCAATCATATCTTTAGAAACGATATTTCCTTTCGACAAGCCGATGAAGACATCTGCTCCTTTGAAGGACTCTTCCAGACTTGAATTTTTCTTGTGTGTAGCAAATAACCGCTTCATTTCATCCAAATCCGTTCTTTCGGCATGAATTAACCCTTTGCTGTCGAACATAAAGATGTTGTTCACCGATGCTCCCAAAGCCATGTACAATTTAGCACATGAGATTGCAGCAGCTCCGGCTCCTGAAATAACGATCTTAACTTTTCCAATTTTCTTTTTGGCAAGCTCCAATGCATTCAATAATGCAGCAGCAGAAATGATAGCGGTTCCATGTTGATCATCGTGCATCAATGGAATATCCAATTCCTCCTTTAAACGACGTTCTATTTCAAAAGCCTCCGGTGCTTTGATATCTTCCAGGTTGATTCCTCCGAAAGTCGGGGCAATCGCTTTCACTGTTTGAATGAACAATTCCGGATCTTTTGCGTCAATTTCAATGTCAAAGACATCGATATCTGCAAAGATCTTGAAGAGCAGTCCCTTTCCTTCCATAACCGGCTTTGAAGCCAACGGACCAATATCTCCTAATCCAAGAACTGCAGTTCCGTTAGAAATAACAGCTACCAGGTTTGCCTTACTCGTGTACTTATAGACGTCTGACGGATTCTCAGCAATCTTTAAACATGGCTCAGCCACTCCGGGAGAGTATGCTAAAGATAAGTCACGTTGAGAAGCGTAAGGTTTTGTTGGGACAACCTCAATTTTTCCCGGTCTTCCGGAAGCATGATAATCTAACGCGTCTTGTTTGCGAACTTTTGCCATATAAATAAGATTGTAAGGGGGGATAAAGTTAATAAATCTTACTACAAGAGCACCAAAAGTTCGTATAAAAAGAAAGCCCCGGCGATAAATGCCGGGGCTTTCCCAAATAATTATCTGTGAATTACTTCACCATCAATTTTTGTGTGTAAGAACCTGTCTCATTTGCAATTGATATCAAGTAGTTTCCTGCTACCAAACCTGTAACCGGAACTGCTACTGCAGTAGAACCTGCACCAGTAACAACTTTCGATGCAACTGTACGTCCTGCCAAATCAATGATTGAAACTGTGTAATCTCCACCTTGTCCTTCAAATTTCACGTTTACAACGTCAGATGCCGGGTTAGGGAAAACTTCCATATTGATTGTTTTTGCCTCAGCCAAACCTAATGTTGCCAAAGAAATTTCTTTCGCATTGATTACTTCACCTGTAGCTTGGTCGATCAATACAGCAACTGCATGCATGTTAGCACGAACACTTGTAGCAGGAACTGTATAGTTAAATGTATAAGTTGCTACTTGTCCGTCTGTGATAACAGCAGGAACTGAACCAGTCTGACCGCTGTAGCCACCCAATAAAGCTCTACCAACGTGGTCGTATTCCATGTTTGCAGCTGGAACCGGATCAGTCTCAGTTTGCCAATTGTGCCCTGCACCGTTCAATGCAATATTATTTGTTTGAGAACTATAATAATTGTGCTGATCCCAAGTTGAACCTGTTCCTTTCACATTATCCTCGGAAATGATTACACCCAGTCTGTAGTTTGAAGCTGCGAAAACAGTACGGAAAGTTGCGTTAACCGTAACTGTAACGGCATTTCCTGAACCACCTGTCTGCAAAGATAAACCTGCAGGTGTAACTAGATCTTTACGATCTTGGTAATAACTATCAAAATCCTGATCGGAAACATCTACTCCTAAAAGTACTCTGTCTACGTTTGCTCCTGGGAATCCAGAGAAATCTGCAGCATTATCATAAGCAGTTAACGTCATCGGGTCACCATTGTGAACCGCTACACCCGCGAATGTGTTAGGATATGTGTTATCCATATATTCCATTGCAACGGCTCCTCTTGGACACCATCCACACCAAGTACCTGTTCCTTCTTCGAACAAAACAACTTTTTGAGAGTTAGCACTAATCGTGTTGAAAGGCTTACTTCCTGTGTTGTTTCCCGGATTTGGATCTGCATTACCATTAACACCTGTAATAGTAACATTCAAAGTTTTCTCAACAACAGTACCATAAGTTACTGCTGTTGGGTGAGTAATTGTTGCAGTAGCACCAACTGCGATGTTTGTAGAGATAACACTACTATGAGCAGTCCCATCGTTCCAATCAATCGTCAAACTTGTAATCGCATTCGCTCCGTCGTTTTTAACTTGAAGGGAAAGCGTGTTGTTTGTATTTGTTAAAGAGTAACGGTTTACTGAAGCAGAGATGAATTTTGCATCATCCGCAGATGGTTGGCGAACAACGAAGTTGTCGATTCCCATACCAAATAACCAACCGCCGTTATCATTGTATAAAAATGAAACTTTTACGTTTGCATTTCCTACATATGGAGTAAGGTTAACTCCTACATTTTGCCAGCTACTTGATCCTGTCAAAGTTTGAGCTGTTACCCAAGTAGTTCCGCCATCAATAGAAACTTCTACTTTTCCAGACTCAGTTGCTCCCTGGTATGTACCAGCAGCGTAGAATAAATCAACTTCCATAACCGCAGCTGTAGCAGTACTTAAATCAATTACAGGAGAAATTAATCTGTCTGCACTTTTGTTACAATTACATCCGTCATCATTTGTAACCAACATTTTTGTTGCATTTGTTGCTGGAACGGGGAATGATTGACTTGAAAGAGATGCCGCAGTTCCACCTTTGAAACCACCATCGGTAGCTAAAGTAGTTTGCGACCATGTTGCAGGGATAGCCGGAGCAGTAATCCCTTCGAAGTTCTCAGAAACAATTATTTGGGAGAACGATGTTCCTGCCACAAATAATGCCGAGAGAGCAAGTAAGTTTTTTTTCATAATCTTAACGTTTTAGAATTCCAAATCTAACATTAAGGCAATAACTTAACAACTATTTAACCACCTAAGCTTGATTCAATTAACTTTGACTATTGGAAAGCTAAATAGACTATATGGAACATAACCTTGTTATTCTATCGGGGGCAGGTATTAGTGCGGAAAGCGGGATAAAAACTTTTAGGGACGCAGACGGGTTGTGGGAAAATTATTCCATTGAGGAAGTAGCAACTCCCGAAGCATGGCAACATAACCCTAACCTCGTTCAAAAATTCTATAACGAAAGAAGACTGAATGTTATACACGCAAAACCAAATCTTGCTCATCATTATTTCAGTGATCTTCAAGAATATTTTCATGTTCAGATAATTACACAAAATATCGATGACTTACACGAACGTGCGGGAAGCACCAACGTACTCCATCTGCATGGCAACATCCGTTATGCAAAAAGTTCAGGACCAAATAAAGAGAAGAAGTATTATTTAATTGAAGGTCATGAATTAAATATGACAGATCTGTGTGATGACGGATTCCCCTTAAGGCCACATGTTGTTTGGTTTGGTGAAGAGGTACCGCTTCTATTCAAGGCCGCAGAATTGATTCAGCAAGCGAACGTTGTTATTGTAATTGGAACATCATTGCAAGTCTATCCTGCTGCCGGACTGATTCATTCAATTTCGAAAGACGCACTTAAAATTGTAGTTGACCCCTCATCAGATAAGCTTTCTGTTCCGGACGATTTTAGAATCTTAAATTGTACTGCTCAGGAATCTATTCCTTATTTAAAGGAAATTCTAGGTTATTAAGTTAATCGTGCAGAATAACAATGGGAATTGTTTGCATCTGTTCCTTATCCTTAAAGATTAAAACAGAATAAACTCCGTTTTTGAAATTTCCGACATCCACATGATCCAACTTATGGATAAATTCTGTGAAAATCACCTTCCCTTGTGAATCTGTTATCTTAAATTCATAAGCTGCCTGGGGGTTGTCCGACTCCTGTTGAATAGTCAATATCTCTGAAACCGGGTTAGGGAAAATAGAAATGAATTCTTTTTTCTTATCTAAAACCCCCAAAGTAGTAGTTACTCTTAAATCCACTGAATCAATTCTAACTCCATTGTTTTCTATCAAGTAATACCTGTATAATTCTGTTCCAGATCCTTGAACATTTGTGATCGCGGTTAAATTCAGGGAGTTTTCTGAATCTACAGTATAGCTGTAAGCTACTGTCCATGGATTTGAAGCCATTTGACCGGGAGTATATCCTTGTTCCTGAAGAGGATCATTTGCAACGCCCCAATTCAAACGGTCTTCCCATGTTGGAGTATCTATTATTCGAAAACGTTCTATTTTCCATGATTTAGAATTTCCTGATTTGTTTTTAAAATTAAAGGTCACGGCATGGTCACTATCCAAAGGTGGATTAATCAAATACTCGGTTCCATTTATTGAACTTCCTATAGTATTTTGATTCATCTGATCCCATAATTTGATTTCTACCTGAGTAAGGGAATTGAAACAGAAAAAACAAATAACTATTGAACTTATGTATTTCATAATGAAAATTTTTTAAGATGTAAACAGGGTCTATAAAAAAAGGAGGTAGTTAAAACTGCCCCCTTTTTTATAAGTATCAAATGAATAAGCTTAATGCTTAATAACCACTCTTCTTGTTTGGATCAATTCCCCTCTATTGAAGACAGATACCAAGTATACTCCGTTTTTGAAGTCACTTACGTCCAATACCTTTTTTGCCTGATTTGAACTTTCATTCAAAACCACTTTTCCAAGTACATCTGTCATCTTCACATCAAATGAACCTCCGACTCCATTTGCAGCAATTACTAAGTTGTTTGCTACCGGATTCGGATAAACTGAAATAGATACCTCTTCTTGTTTTTGATCAGCAATACCCAATACTGAAGTAACAAGTACATCAACTGAGTCAACGCGTGTAGATCCTTCTACTAAATAGAAGCGGTACTTTTCCGTACCTGCACCATCCGTCTCAGTATCAGCCATCAGGTTTGCAGATTCTCCTGCATTAACTGTCAAATCATATTGATTTGGGTTTGACCATGGGTTTGTATTCATTTGAGTAGAAGTATAGCACATTCCAAATGGATCTCCCGGGGCACCCCAACAGAAATTATCTTTCCACAATGCAGCATCAGTGATTCTATAGCGCTCCATCTTCCATACTTTCGTGCTTGCAGAAGTATTCTTGAAATTAATGACTACACTATGTAAAGCATCCGTCGAAACAACGTAAGCATATTCCTGTCCATTTAAGGCATTTCCTGTGCCGGCCTGAGTGCCGGAATCCCATAGTTTGATTTCTACTTGTCCAAAACTAGTAGAGCAAGCAAGTAAAACAACGGCAGTCAGAGAGTATAATTTTTTCATAATCACATTTTCAGTTTTCACAAATATATAAACGTTCTCCTTCTCAAACAATAGGTTACATTCATACATTAATCAGTAAGATTACAATTTTTTGATTGAAAAAACAACTTCCTTGCCCTATATAATCGTTAATTTTTGATTGAAGTGTTACTTTTTGGGATTAAACGGTGTAGTTTTTCTAAAAAACCGAATTAATAGGATTACAATTCTATTGGTCAGCTTAACATTTTTTAGGAATACAAGAGTATGGAATAACACATGTTTAAAATTGTGTTAAGGAAAAGGTATCTTTGAATTTCGGCACAGAACTTGAACTGTCCATGCTAAAATTTAAACTATGAAAAAAATTACGTTCTTATTACTAGGGCTTATTGTTTCTACCTTATCGATGGCTCAGGATCACGAAGCCTTAATTGTTAAACAACTTCCTTCTGTAAAATTAGTAGACATGAATGGTAAAGCGGTTAACACCGCTGAGCTTGGTTTTAAAGGTCCGGTTGTTATTTCATTTTGGGCAACCTGGTGTTCTCCATGCAAACGCGAATTAAACACCATTCACGAACTGTATCCGGATTGGCAGGAAGAAACAGGTGTAAACCTGGTTGCTGTAACGATTGACGATGAAAAGACAAAATCCCAAGTTCCGGTTTACGTAGATGGAAAGGGTTGGGAATACCTGGTTTTGATGGATCCGAATGGAGATTTTAAACGTGCAATGGGTGTGAATAATGTTCCTCACACATTTTTAGTAGACCAAAAAGGAAACATCGTTTATTCTCATAACAATTATGCTCCGGGAGACGAGGAAAAATTGTATGAAGAAATCAAAAAACTAGTAAATAAATAAGCTACTTATTATACTTCAATGAAAAACTGGATTTTAGGAATCTGTGCATTGTCCGGGTCGCTTACTGCATTCGGACAATCCAATTTATTGGGAAGCATAACAGGGAATATGGAAGCTACCTTTCAATACCTCAAGGCCGATCCATTAATTGGTGCACTCCAACCAACCGAACGTGGCTTGCTAAACTCATATATGAACGTATTTTATTCGGGTTCACATTTTAAAGCAGGTGTGCGCTTCGAATCATATTTACCCCGGATTAACGGGTATCCAAATCGTTTTGACGGTACTGGTCTTGGAATGCGTTACGTAGGTTGGTCAAATAATTACATCGATATTACTTTAGGTAACTTCTATGAACAATTTGGTTCAGGAACTATTTTCAGAGCATATGAAGATCGGAATTTAGGTTATGATAACGCTATGGATGGTGCCCGCGTGATTTTGCGGCCATACAAGGGTGTGCAACTGAAAGCCGTTTACGGAAATCAACGCTATGCTTTTCAAGGAGGAAGAGTAGATAAATCCAATGGTATCACACGTGGCGTTGACTTGCAGTTGCATTTGAATGAACTATTCCCAAGAATGGATTCAACAGGTTTAGATGTAACTATTGGTGGAGCTTTCATGAGTAAGTATCAAAAGGATGACAATGAAACATACATCCTTCCTGAAAATGTTGCAGCATACAGTGGGCGAATAGGATTACGCTATAAGAAATTCACTTTGAACGGGGAGTATACACACAAAGACAATGACCCGAGTGATGACAATGGTTACATTTATAATCCAGGGCATGCCGCCTTAATCAATTTGGGCTATTCGCGCAAAGGATTAGGAATCTCCTTATCAGCGAAATCAGTTGATAACATGAGTTACCGTTCAGACCGTACAAAAGGTTTGGCAGATTTGTTTATCAATTATTTGCCGGCAATGAACAAAACTCATACTTATAACCTGGTGGCAACTCTTTATCCGTATGCGACCCAACCTTTAGGTGAGATTGCGTATCAAGCGGAAATACTTTACACCATTCCTAAAGGAAAAGGTGGCGGGAAATACGGAATTCCAATTAACTTCAATTATTCAACGGCCTATAAACCTTTGCGTCATACGGCAGGATACGGATTGCCAGGCGATTCTACTCGTGTAACCTATAAAGGAAATCCTTTCGATATGTCTGACAGTTTACTGTGGCAGGATATCAATGTAAATGTGACCTATAAATTCAACAAGAGTTTCTACCTGATCGGTTCTTATTTTAACATTGCTATTAATAATGATATTTCGAAAGTAACGGAAGATGCGCACGGAATTATCAATGCACATATCGGAGTGTTGGAAGCAGGGTGGAAAATCAATAAGAAGCACAACTTGAGAATGGAATTACAGGCTTTATTTACCACACATAAACGAATGGCTGCATTCAACTATCAAACGGAAAAAGATAAGGGAGACTGGGTAACCTTGGTATTGGAATATACCATTTCACCAAATTGGTTCCTTGGATTTATGGATCAATACAACTACGGCAATTCAAACAAGGATTTGAGAGTTCATTATGCTATCGGATCTTTTGGTTGGATAAAAGATGCAACTCGCTTAACTTTGAATTATGGTAGACAACGTGCCGGACTATTCTGTGTAGGTGGTGTGTGCCGTTTTGTACCTGCGTCAAATGGATTGACCGTTTCTTTAACGCAAAGTTTCTAATTAATTAGTTTAGAACATGAAAAAAATTATCGTATTAACAGCAATCCTTGCAACAGTAATTGCTTCTTGTGATAAGGTGAGAAATGCTTATCCACCGAAAGCAACAGGGAATTCAACTTTAGATTGGTCATTGTACCCTGATGGCGATTCGGCTTATTACGTTGCGCAGGGCTTATGGCCAACATTTCCGGCCAACACCAATACATTGACGAATGTATTGATCGAAGATTTTACAGGCCATCGATGTTTCAACTGTCCGAATGCAGCAGCAATTTTGCACACCTTAGAAACACAAAATCCGGGGCGTGTTTTCGGAGCAGGAGTTCATACAAGCCCGGTTGGAGCATCTAATTTTCAGGAAATAGAACTTCCCGATTACCCGAGTGTGTTATATAACGATCTGGGTTATGAAATCGGGATTCATTTTGGTTCCAAACCCGGAACCGGATTTGTCGGTAATCCAAACGGAACAGTTAATCGCCAGTTAAATGGCACGGATAACACCAGTGCTCCTGGAACATGGGCTTCAAAAACTACCATTGAATTAAATAAACCTCTTCGCGTAAATATTCAATCGCACGCAAATTATTTTGCTAGTACAAGAGGTAGTTTTCTCCATGTTGAAGTGGACAAAGTTGACAACAATGTTACTAATCCCTTAGCTATTGTGGTGTATGTTTGTGAAGACTCTTTGATCGGACCCCAATTGATGCCGAACTTGACCAGAAATGCAACGTATGTTCATAAGGATATTATGCGTGACTGCATTGATGGAAAAGCATTTGGTCGTGTATTGGAAGCATCGGACCTGGGTACAAACCAAAAATACTATGTCAATTACACGTATAAATTGCCAATTCAATACAACGTTGATAATATGCACTACTTAATTTATGTTTATGATAAAACAACAGAAGAAATTTATCAGGTGATTGAGCAGCACCTCCAATAAAAAATTTAACATTGGCTATAAAGTAGCGTGTGTCTGATTGTTACAGGCACACGTTTTTTTTGTGCATAACTTTTAACATTTTCCGAATACCAAATAAGAAAATGGTTCGTTATATTAGTTGAAATTATTAAACAAAACCCCATGTTTGAACTAACGAAAAAAATCCTGGTTCGGGTAAGTTTTGACCCACTGTTGTTCCAAAAAGAATTGTCCAAAGCAATTAAATGGATGTCCGACTCCGAGGAAATTCAGCGTTTGAGGGAATGGTGTATGAAAGAATTCGGAGCGGTTTATCCTTCTATTATTCAAAAGGCCTTTACACCACAGAAAAATTAAAAGACATATATTTATACGACTAACGGCTCCTCTCGGAGCCGTTTTTATTTAGTCAAAATATTTTCGTAAAGGGTCTGAGGAACTACTCGAATTCGATCAACAATCCTCCTTTGTCCACTACATCTTGCGGATTGATGGCAATGGCTTTGACAACACCGATTCCTTCTGCTTTGAGTACGTTTTCCATCTTCATCGCTTCCAAGGTCAGTAATGGATCACCCACCTCAATGGATTGACCGATTGTAACGGCAACGCTGACAACTCTTCCCGGCATGGGAGCTTTCAATTGTTTCAGCTTGCGCAATTTCGGTTTGTCCATCCCCAAGGAAGCTATTAATTCATCCAAAGGACCACCTTTCTTCACTTCAAAAACACGGTGATTCAATTTCAAGGTCAACAAACCTTCTTCCATGCGGTTCGACATCACTTCTCCCCGAAACTTTTTCCCCTTATAAGTGATTGTAAAAAACTGCTGATCTTCCCAACGGATATGAACTCCATCTCTGTTAGCATGAAGGACTTCTCCGTCCGATGTCCAATTTGCTGTTTCCATCTGTAAGAATTTTGCGACAATAATACGAACTATTTGTCCATTCATCTAGAAAAACGTTGCAAAAAAAGCATAGTTTCCTATATTTGCTCTTCTAAATATTTACGAATCATATTCGCCCAGAAATGAAGAAAATATACTACGCGGTTGCTCTTGTCTTGGTAGCATGTCAACCTAAACATTCTGACACTGAACATGCAGCAAGCCAAAGTAACGACTCAAAGTCAACTGTAACTGCTGAAATTGACGGGTCAAAACAGGATGAGCCTAAGGTTTATCATGCTTCCAGAACGGTATTGACAGATTTGATCAATACAAAACTGGAGGTTTCTTTCGATTGGACGAAATCGTGGTTGATCGGTAAAGAGACACTTCAGGCAAAGCCTCATTACTATGCGTCCAATGAACTGATCCTGGATGCCAAAGGAATGGAGATCAAAAATGTTTCCATGACCGGTAAAACATGTCAGTACGTTTACAAGGATGATGTCTTAACGATTCAACTGGACAAAAAATACACCCATGATGAAAACTTCACAGTGGTTATTGATTACATCGCGAAGCCGGACGAGCGCAAAACAGGTGGTTCGAATGCAATCACGAGTGATAAAGGTCTTTACTTCATTAATCCACGTGGAGAAGAACCAAATAAAATGCCTCAGATCTGGACACAAGGTGAAACAGAATCCAATTCCGTTTGGTTCCCAACCATTGATTCACCAAATTCCAAAACAAAAGAAGAAATCTATATTACCGTTGAGGACAAGTATGCAACTCTTTCGAACGGTAAATTGGTGAGTTCTACGAAAAATGCCAATGGTACCAGAACGGACTACTGGAAACAGGAACTGCCTCACGCTCCTTATTTATTCATGATGGGAGTAGGTGAATTCAAAGTGGTGAAAGACACTTACAAGCGCCCGGACGGTACAAGTATGGAAGTAAACTACTATGTTGAGCCGCAATGGGAAAAAGATGCAAAGGCAATTTTTGGGGAAACCCCGGCTATGATCGGCTTTTTCTCACAATTACTCGGAGTTGAATACGCTTGGGACAAATACTCTCAAATCATTGTACGGGATTATGTTTCCGGAGCGATGGAAAATACTGGAGCCGTTATTTTTGGAGAATACGCTTACAAAACGGAACGTGAGTTATTGGATGAAAATGACAATTCCACGATTGCACATGAGTTATTTCACCACTGGTTCGGTGATTTGGTGACATGTGAATCCTGGTCAAACTTAACTTTGAACGAATCTTTCGCAAATTATTCCCAATTCTTGTGGGATGAACACCGTCATGGCTTGGACGAAGCTGAATACCAAGCCTTACAGGAAGCTTCCGGTTATTTTGCATCAGCGGATCAAGGTGGTTATCACGACCTGGTTTGGTTCGATTACAAATCACGAGAAGATATGTTTGACGGACACTCTTACAACAAAGGAGGCCGTATCTTACACATGCTTCGCAAATACATCGGTGACGACGCATTCTTCTTAGGCTTGAAAAACTATTTGAAGCAAAATCAGTTCAAGGCGGCAGAATTCCATCAATTACGACTTGCTTTTGAAGAAGTGAGCGGAGAAGACCTGAACTGGTTCTTCAATCAGTGGTACCAAGGGAAAGGACATCCGACCCTGGATGTTTCTTATGCTACGGATGCTACAGCAAATACTGTTTCCGTTACGGTGAACCAAAAACAAAAGAAAGAATTCGGTTTATTCAAACTTCCTGTTGATATCACAGTTTACGATGACCGTGGAGCAACAACCTCCCGTCAGTGGTTCAATGACGAATCAACCACCGTAACCATTCCGACTCAAGGAACCGTGAAGAATGTGATTTTTGATGCTGAAGCTATGTTGTTATGCAAATTGGACGAGAAAAAAGATGCATCCTGGTATGCTTTCCAATGGAACAATTCCAAGCATTACGTTCATAGAAAAAATGCCTTGCAAAAAATTCCATCTACTTCTACAGACGCAACCAGAATCGCGCAAGAGGCATTGAAGGATTCATTCTGGGATATCCGTTCAACTGCAATTGAGAAAATAGGAAAAATGAGTGCTGACGGCAAAAGTGCATCCATCAACCGTTTGAAACAAATGGCAAGTTCAGATTCGGTATCTGCCGTTCGCGTTGCCGCAATCACTGCATTGGCAGGAATGATTTCAGGACCTGAATTGGAGCAATTATGTACGGAAAGTATACAAAAAGATAAATCCTACTCTGTGATGAGCGCTGCTTTGGTTCAACTTTCCAAAGTGAATAGCAAAGCTGCTTTGGAAGCATGCAAGAATCTGGAAAATGAGCCTTCAAGTAAAATGCAAACAGGTGTTGCCATGATTTACGCAAAATACGGAGATGCTGATCAAATTACTTATTATGAACGCATCTTCAAATCAAATGTGGTACAAGGTTTTGATAAATTGGGGGTTATGAATTCAATGACATTCTTTGCTTCACGCCAGGAACCGAAAATTCAAAGACGTACCTTGCCTATTTTCGAAAGTGAGTACAAAACTGGTGGGATGTATACCCAAATGTTCATGCCTCAATACATTGGATATTTAAGAGATAACTTGAAGAATTCTATTGAGAAGTATAAAGCGGAAGAAGAGAAAGCAAAAAAAGATGGAAATTCCAATGCAGCTGATATTGCTCATGGAAAAGTAACCGATGCAGAAGCATTATTAGGTGATTATGAGAAAATGATTGCCGGATTCCCGAAAGAGGAAGAGGAAGCGGGGCATTGATGATTACAATTTGTGAAGGGCAGGAATCAAGATGATTTCTGCCCTTTTTTGTTGGATGCAATTGTAGGGACGCGATGCGTCGCATCCCTACAATTGCATCATTCTTTAAAAGAATGCCTTCACCTCCATTCCTCCTGCGTGAATGACTTTGTTTCCTTCGCTCTTGCGTCCGTTGTACTGAATGGAAATTTGAAGGTTCTTGGATAGGGATCGCTGATAACCCAGATTCCAAACATAGTTTACACCGGGTTTCAACGCTTCCAATAACTCAAAACCCAAAGGAGTATTGGAATCTCCCCGAAATGCAATCCGAATCACATTGAACTGACCCTGTAAACTTCCCTTTTGAGTCTGGTTAAACTTTCCGGTCAACCCGATGTCGTAAATATCCGCTTGCTCACCTCCCAGGTTTGCCTCGTTCCTTTTCTGGATCACGCGTCCGTCCAAACTGAAACGGAAAGAGGTTGTCGGTTGATAGATCAACGATGGCTTGACCTGCCAATAATGCAGACGGTAATTACGTCCTGTAGTATAATCCACGGAAGAGGTCTTTAATCCGGTCTCAAATTGTGATTGAATACTGAATTTCTTCAGAATAGTGATTCGCCCGTTAAACTCATGGGATTCCTTGGTTCTTCCATCAAATCCGGTTGCAAGTAAGGTTTTGGTCTTTGAACTTTCATAACTGTAATCAGCCCCCCCAACATTGTTTGTCCGATTGAAATACAGCGTGTTCTTGATTACATTTGCCGTACTGATCAAGGAATTATCGTTGATACTCCCTACGAAAGGATTATAGGCCCTGGCTCCATCGAACACATTGGTTTTCCGTTGCAACCTGAATCGGGTTTGGGTGGAAAATCGAGCCAATAATTTTCTCGCTCCGGTGCTATTTGACCAAACGCGTTCCGGACGTAAAGTCAAGGATTGGTTGTATTCATTGGAATAGGTCTTGATGTAATCATTCGACGGTGTGAATACACGGATATAACTTGCCTGGTCAGCGTACGCAGCAATCTCAAACTCATTCAGATCCTTGATCCCATCAGCATTATAATCATTCCAGGTGTATACTCCCTGCCCATCGTTCACCTTGATATAAATGAATTCCTTTTTCTGTTCCAATCCGGCACCAACTTCATAAAAGGTGGTCAAATTCACTGCACCTTTCCAAAATTTGACATCGTGGTCGATTCGTCCGTTTGTAGTTTTTTCAGGTGCTTGTGTAATCAAGGTGGTATCCAGGATTTTTAATTCGCGGTAGTTTGCAACAATATATAAGCGCTGATTTTTCCAGTTATTCTTGGTCCACTCGGCACGAAGTGTTCTCGCCTTTGCTGCATTCTGCAAGCGCGTGCTGTCCGACCTTCCGTCAACACGTTCCCGGTAACTCAGCAATAACTCTCCGGAAGAAGTATCTCCTAAAGCTACATATCCCTGGTAGTCAAAAAAACTATAAGACTGAGAACTCAACAAGGAATCACCCTGAACAAACCTATTCAATTCCTGGTCATCCTTGAAACCGATCCGCACCTTTTTGATCTGCTTGGAAATATCTGCTTTATGTCGTAGGAATTGATTGGTATTCTCATTCTTTGCATTCAAAAAACTGGCATCGATAGTGACATTGAACCCCCGTTGTTTCCAGGATGTAAGCAGTTGTGTCCTTAGTCCGGAAAAATCCGACCCGATTTTATACTGCTGGGCATTGATCCCGATTTTCCCATAATTCTTATTCTCTATACTTGTTCCCAAGGTGGTCAAAACCTGGTTTCCGGTATAACCTCTATTTCGGGTATTCCAATCCCGGTCAAATTCCACAGTCCTGTATTGCTCTATGGGTTTGAAATAAGGATCCAACATCTCAATCTCTGCTTGCTTCTTCCAGCTCCAAACCGGAATTGAATCTTTTCCAAAAGGATTGGTATGTTCAACTTTTGTACGCATGGAATATCCCCGGTCATCAAATCGGTCGGCCGAAGAGAACGTATTCAAATCATAACCACTCATTCCGAGTTCGGAGGTGACTTTGAGCTTTTCATTGAATCGGTATGTTGCTCCAGCCGTAAATAATTGTTGCTTTTTGGGGGTGATCAAAAGAGAAACCGGAGCGTAATCCCCAACCGAGACACCGCCAACAGGTTGCACCCATTTGTATACACGACCTATTGCGTTGAATTTTTCAAATACGTAATCTCCCTTTCCAGGTCCGACATAGGAAAACTGGGCTTTGTAATAAGCCAAACTTTGATTTACCGATGCTACCAATACGCTGTCATAACCTAAGGAATCTACCATTTGGTACATCACCAGGTTTTCAGAATAACCTACCGAATCAATAACTGAATAACGTGCCAACTCCAGGCTGTCACCAATTTTTGACAACAGTAATTTCTGCGGATTGGTGAGATTTTGTTGCAAGGGTTGATTCTTTGCATCTTGTTCGGAATAGGCATTGACCCACCAATCCAAATTCTTGCTTTGGGCTGTGGTTGAAAATTGAAAGAGTGAGCGTGCATAATTTTGGTCGGAATACTGGAATTCCACCACGATACGAATATCCTTCGTAATCAGGTTTTTAGCTGTAAAGGTAAGCTCTGAGCTATTGTAATCGATGACATAATCGTATTCCTGGCCACGACTCAATTGCCTTCCATCAATGTACACCCGCTCCGTACCGGAAAGAATGATGATGTAAGGTTCATTTTCATTTCCTCTCAAACGATAAGGTCCTTGATTCCCTTCCACCCCCTGAATGATTTGCCGGTTGAATTTTCCTTTTGACAATGCTCCGCTGGCCTGGGTTCTGATTGTTCCTGTCTTATCTTTTTTCCAGAAATATTCTCCTGTAAGACCCTGACCTCTTTTCTTATAGGTAAGAAAATATCCATCCGGTTTGCTGATCCAAAAATCTCCCGCCGTAAGCTTGAATTGGTCGTTAAAAAGTTGGATGAACACTTGGTCGAATTCTTGCAACTTATTCGTATTTCCTTCGGGTTGAATTGGCAAATTATCATCTGTTACGGAAGCAAGTACCTGCAGGTTGGGGGCAATATATCCCGACAATTCCAAATTCAAAGATGAGTTTACGGACAAATCCTGCCGGTTTCCAAAAGTGATTCCTCTTGAAATACTTCCGGATTTCCGAAGACCGTTTGCTCCCATCAGATCCAAAGGTTCCACAGTTGGCGTGATCAGGTATTTTTCCCGATCTCCCTTATTTTGGGTGTAAATAATGTTTGTATCTCTTAACTGATAGCTTTTTCCAAAGGAAAATGGCAAAACGCGATACGACACCGTTAGCTCATCGGAGCAGGGTTGAAACAGCCTGAATGTTCCTTTTGCATAATCAATAAGGTATTGATATGGTAAGATGATTTCACCACCACAGCGCACTATGAGCGAGTTTGGTGCGATACTTAGGGAATCGAGCTGGATCTCATTGGTGGTTGCTGCCAGAGTCTTTTGACGGTACGCGTTTTCCTGTGTCCAGCTATGAACCCAACAAAATATACTGCTTAGCAATAGAAGTCCAACCCGTAAAGCGTGCATCATGCTAAAGTACTAACGTTTTAAGTGCTACGCTAGTATATAATCCGGATTTTTTAAAACACGTAGGGACGCGAAGTATCGCGTCCCTAGATATATTTTTCTGTTTGAAATAGATTGAACTTTTCAAGTTCTATCCTGAACACATTTGCTTTCAGCGAATGTTGTTCTGCCTTTGTGCCAAAAGCAATTCCTTTCGGAATTGGTAGAATCCATGACTGGTTTCTACCCCGAACACATTTCACAGTTGTCCGGATTATCCAAAGAACATGCAATTGCTGCTTGTTGTTCTTCCAATTCAGCTGCAGATATTGCTGCCGGCTCTTCCGTTACTGCTTTATCTACTGTAAACTTGATTGCATCCGTTGCAGCTTTTGTTCTCAGGTAATACATTCCTGTTTTCAATCCTTTTTTCCAACCGTAGAAGTGCATGGAAGTCAATTTACCGAAGTTTGCATTTTCCATGAAAATATTCAACGATTGAGATTGACAAATATATGCTCCACGATCGGCAGCTTGCTCGATAATTGCTTTTTGAGAAATTTCCCAAGCTGTTTTGTATAGATCCTTGATGTATTGAGGAATCTCGTTGATGTTTTGAACAGAACCATTTGCTGCCATCAATTTCTGACGCATATCTTTTGTCCATAAACCTTCTTTCACCAAGTCCTTCAACAAGTGCTTATTCACAATGATGAACTCACCTGACAATACACGACGTGTATAAATATTGGATGTGTAAGGCTCAAAACATTCGTTATTTCCAAGAATTTGGGCTGTTGAAGCTGTTGGCATCGGAGCAACCAATAAGGAGTTACGTACTCCGTGTTTCATCACTTCTTCTTTCAACAAATCCCATTCCCAACGATCTGTAGGAGTAACACCCCACATATCGTATTGGAAAACACCTTTTGAAACCGGAGAACCGGCGTATGTTTCGTAAGGACCCTCAGCAATAGCCAAATCTTTAGAAGCTGTCATTGCCGCGTAATAAATCGTTTCAAAGATCTCACGGTTCAATGCTTTCGCTTCTTCCGATTCGAATGGGAAACGCATCATGATGAATGCATCTGCCAATCCTTGAACTCCTAATCCAATTGGACGGTGGCGCATGTTTGATTTACGAGCCTCTTCTACCGGGTAGAAGTTCCCATCAATAATGCGGTTCAGGTTCACAGTTGCCTGGTACGTTACCTCGAACAATTTATCGTGGTCGAATTTTCCGTCTTCAGTTACATATTTTGGCAATGCCAAAGAAGCCAGGTTACAAACAGCGATTTCATCCGGTGCAGTGTATTCGATAATCTCCGTACACAAGTTAGAAGATTTAATCACTCCTAAATTTTGTTGATTCGATTTCGAGTTCGCTGCATCTTTGTACAACATGTATGGCGTACCTGTCTCAATTTGAGATTCCAATACTTTAAACCACAAATCTTGTGCTTTGATTGTTTTACGACCTTTTCCTTCTCCCTCGTATTGAGTATACAACGCTTCGAAATCAGCTCCAAATGAATCGGAAAGTCCCGGGCATTCGTGTGGACACATCAATGTCCAATCCCCGTTTTCTTCCACACGTTTCATGAATAAATCCGGAATCCACAAAGCGTAGAACAAATCGCGGGCACGCATTTCCTCTTTTCCGGTATTCTTTTTCAAGTCAAGGAAATCGAATACGTCTGCATGCCAAGGTTCAATATACATTGCGAAAGAACCTTTACGTTTCCCTCCACCCTGGTCTACATAACGAGCCGTATCATTGAATACACGTAACATCGGAACGATTCCGTTGGATGTACCGTTTGTTCCTTTAATGTATGATCCTGTTGCACGAATATCATGAAGAGCTAACCCAATACCACCAGCCGATTGAGAAATCTGAGCGCAAGATTTCAATGTCTCGTAAATACCTTCAATACTGTCTTCCTTCATCGTTAACAAGAAACAAGAAGACATTTGAGGTTTCGGTGTACCTGAATTAAATAATGTTGGCGTAGCATGTGTAAACCATCCTTCGGACATCAAGTTGTACGTCTTGATGGCCTGTGCCAAATCATGTTTGTGAATCCCGACAGCAACACGCATCAACATCTGTTGTGGTCTTTCTGCGATTTCACCGTTTGTTCTCAACAAGTAACTTCTTGTCAATGTTTTGAATCCAAAGTAATCGTAGCGGAAGTCACGATCGTAAATAATACTTGAATCCAATACTTCTTTATTGCTTTGAATCACTTCAAACACATCATCAGCAATCAATGATGCACGTTGACCTGTTTTAGGATCCACATATTTGTACAGGTCTTCCATTACTTCAGAAAACGATTTTTTCGTCTCCTTATGTAAATTGGACACTGCAATACGTGATGCCAACAAAGCATAATCCGGGTGATCAATTGTCTTAGCAGCTGCAACCTCAGCGGCCAGATTATCTAAAACTGTTGTTGTCACACCATCGTAGATTCCTTCGATGACCTTCATGGCAACAGCCTCGGGGGAAACTAGTGGGTCAAGCCCGTAGCACATCTTGATGATGCGCGCAGTGATTTTGTCAAATTTCACCGCCTCTTTTCTTCCGTCTCTTTTAATTACGTACATATAGCGCTCTATTTTGGGTTGTTGTTATTGGTATTATTAATATAATCAATTAAAATTCTTCGTCCAAACTAAATGTTTGGTCTTCCTTGTTCGACATAACGCCCGACTTCTGATACTCAGCCACACGTTTTTCGAAGAAATTGGTTTTACCCTGGATCGAAATCATATCCATGAAATCGAACGGATTTGTTGTGTTGAACACTTTCGGATTTCCCAATTCTGTCAATAAACGGTCTGCAACGAACTCAATGTATTGAGCCATCAATTCTGCATTCATTCCTATTAACTTCACAGGTAATGCATCGGTTACAAACTCTTTCTCAATCTCAACAGCATCCAGGATGATTTCCTGTACCTGATCTTTTGAAAGCTGGTTTATCAAGTGTTTCGTGTACAACAAACAAGCGAAATCACAATGTAGACCTTCATCACGAGAGATCAACTCATTTGAGAACGATAATCCTGGCATCAAGCCGCGTTTTTTCAACCAGAAAATCGAACAAAATGAACCGGAGAAGAAGATTCCTTCCACAGCAGCGAATGCAACTAAGCGCTCTGCAAAAGAACCGTTATCGATCCAACGCAATGCCCAATCTGCTTTCTTGCGAACGCAATCGATTGTATCCAATGCATTGAATAAGTGATTTTTCTCTTTTTGATCCTTGATGTATGTATCAATTAACAACGAATAAGTCTCTGAATGGATGTTCTCCATTGCGACCTGGAAACCGTAAAAGAACTTTGCCTCGGTGTATTGCACTTCAGCCAAAAAGTGTTCTGCCAGGTTTTCGTTTACAATTCCATCAGACGCTGCAAAAAACGCTAGTACGTGTTTTACAAAATGGCGCTCATCATCATTCAATTTCGTTTCCCAATCAATTAAATCCGGCGACAAATCAATTTCCTCTGCAGTCCAAAAACTCGCTTCTGCTTTCTTATAAAAAGACCAAATATCTTCATGTTGGATTGGAAACAACACGAATCTGTTTTTGTTTTCCGATAAGATTGGTTCTGCTTTTGCCATTTTTAATTTCGTTTTTTTAAAGTCAATAATTCCTATGCCATGGTCATTTTTCAACCATGGATCAGTTTGTGTTGGTATTCAAATTTCAGTTAGTTTCCCCTTCAATTTTGTTGTGTGTGCTCAACAAGTTTTTAGCTCAAAGGGGCATACAAAAATTGTCATAATTCTTTCCTTTCGCAATTAAAGAAATCCACAATTGTTTGAGGTTTTCAACACCGCTTCTTTGAAAGCCTTTAACATGAACACTTAGCGAGTTTATCAACATGACCACTAAAGATATTCACAGTACATAACCTGCAATTCATCGAAGAATTAGCTAGATTCATCCAACTTCAAGTGTATTAAGACTTTCAGTGGACTTTCCTATAAAATTAGGTGAAAGTTGAATATCTTTTTTTGCTATATTTAGTATGCTATTAACACCTGGTTGTTGATAGATAAGCAAAGCCAAATAAACACTGCTATGTCACTAAATTTCTCGTTGAATTTTAACAAATGGATGCGCGATTTGCTCCATGTTCTCTATCCTCAAAATTGCCTGATCTGCAAAAATGAATTCAATCAATCCAAATTGGCCATTTGTCCGATTTGTTCGAGCGAGTTGGTTTACACGCATTTTGAAGATTATACTGAGGTTACCAACCTGGACAAATTGTTTTGGGGAAGAGTCAAATTGGAAGGAACATATGCCCTTTTGCGATTCAAGCAACAAAATTCGACCCAACAGATTCTTCATGAACTCAAATACAAGAACAATCCGGAAATTGGAAAGCATTTCGGAAAAGAAATGGGTTTGAAAATAAAGGGACTCGACCGATTTTCGGATGCGGATGCTTTGATTCCTGTACCACTTCATCCGAAAAAAGAGTTTATACGAGGGTATAACCAAGCGGAAGTAATCTGTAAAGGAATTGCCGAGAGTAGCGGTATCACTCTTCGAAAGGATTTACTTAAACGGGTTTCTTTCACGGAAAGTCAGACCAAAAAAGGAAGATCCTCCCGCTGGGACAATATGCAAGACCGATTCAAATTACAAGGAACAAAGAGTACAAAGCTCAAGCACCTCGTGGTTGTGGATGATGTTGCAACAACGGGTTCCACTCTTGAAACCTGTGTCCGCATTCTTCAGAAAGAGTTTCCAAAAGCTAAAATCAGTATAGCAGTTCTGGCCGTAGCGGAATAAACTCAAAATTCTTACTCATTTGAATTAACTTTTTTGAATTTTATATTTTGCGTTTTCAATTAAATAGTAACTTTCAATCATGTTAATTACTATACTTATTTTGATATTGACCCTTGTGGTCGTGCCATTGATATCCTTCTATTTCGGAACTCCATTAAATGTACTTCAATCAGAAGTACTTACGGATATGGCACTGGTTCTTGCCATTGTGACGGGAATTTGTTTTTTGCTTGGAGAGATTACCAGAAACAATTCACAAATCGACAAAATCTGGAGTATTATTCCAATCTATTACGTCTGGCATATTGCCTATGTAGGGGATTTTGCTCCACGTTTGGTCTTAATGGCGGTCGTTGTGACTATATGGGGAGCGCGACTCACTTACAATTTTGCCCGAAGAGGAGCTTATCAATGGAAGTTCTGGACCGGAGAAGAGGATTATCGCTGGGAGGTATTACGCAAAAGACCAGGTTTCAATAACCGTTTTGTCTGGATGCTGTTCAACTTGTTTTTTATCTGTTCGTATCAAAACACTCTTATTTTCCTGTTCACACTTCCGGCGTTGACCGGTTTGGGCGATTCCGCACCGCATACCATTCAAATTTGGGATTGGGTTATTGCACTGGCAATTATTGCTGCAATCGTCATCGAGTATATTGCGGATCAACAACAGTACGATTTTCAAACTGAAAAATACCGCAGAATCAATGCCGGCGAAGAATTAGGTCCCTACTCAAAAGGATTTGTCGATACCGGTTTATGGAAATTGGTCCGTCACCCGAATTACGCAATGGAACAAACTGTTTGGTTGTTATTCTATGGTTTCAGTGTCGTTGCAACGGGAGAATGGATCAACTGGTCAATGGCAGGATGTCTCCTATTGGTGGTATTGTTCAAAGGAAGCTCTGACTTTTCAGAAGAACTTACAGCGGCAAAATATCCTGATTACACGAATTACCAACGAAAAACTCCGCGATTCATTCCGTTTACGAAGTTTAAAAATAGAACAAGTTCCAAAGTTCAAGGAGGTTAAATCGTTCAAAAATTGATCTCTCAACTTTTTGAATCTTTTCTTTGAACCTTTTGAACCTTTTCACACCTTTGTATCATGAAAGTATTGGTCGTAGGATGCGGGGTCGCCGGAATTTGCCTGACACATGAATTGCTTCAAGCTGGTTGTGAAGTGCAGGTCATTGATAACGGAAAAAACGTTTCTTCGGTTGTTGCTGCCGGCATCATTAATCCCTTAGTATTCAGAAGAATGACCCTGAGTTGGCGTGTTTCTGAATTCATTCCTTTTGCATACAGGAAATACCCTGAAATAGAGCAGACTACAGGTGCTTCCTTTTTCCATCCTTTGGTGATTCGCCGCTTATTTCCTTCCGAACAGGAATTGGAATTTTGGAAGAAAAAGCAATTGCTTCCGGAATATTCCGATTATATGGAGGAATTAACGAAAGAAGATCTGGAATTCCCGCTCGAACAGAACACGTTCGGAACCGGCCGCGTAAAACAGGCTTCATATATTGATGCGAAAGGTTTCATTCAGGCGAATAAAAAATACTTCAAATCAAAAGGAATTCTTTCGGAAGAGACATTCAATCACGACGAACTGAATGCCGAAACCGGTATTTATAAAGGAAGGGAGTACGAATTCATTGTTTTCGCCGAAGGAAAAGACTCAACTTACAATCCGCTCTTCGGATATTTACCTTTGCAACAGACAAAAGGCGAGGTACTGACCATTCAATCCGGAACAATGTACTCTAACGAATCATTGAATCGTAAATGTTTCCTGCTTCCGTTGGGGAACCATCAGTTCAAAGTAGGATCCACCTATGTTTGGGATACGGACAATACCATACCGACTGAAGAAGGGTTACATACAATTACAGAAAATCTGAAATCCCTGACCAGCGAACCGTATACTGTTTTAGAACACCATGCCGGTGTTCGTCCAACCGTTTTGGATCGAAGACCTTTACTCGGAAGACATCCGAAATTTCCAAAAATGGGCGTTGCAAATGGTTTAGGGGCAAAAGGATATATGCTTGCTCCACTTTTGATGAATGAATTGGTTAAACACCTGCTTCACGGTCAGGAAATCCCGAAAGATTCCCACATCAGCCGATTTGGAGAACCTAGCCATTCTTGAGAAGATCCCGCAAATAAATCTGGATTCGCTTATTCGAACCAACAATCCATATAACATCATCCGCTTCAAAGGTGATATCCGGATCCGGATTCACTATCCGGTTGTCGTCGCGTTCCAATCCTACAACGATTCCTTTACACATTTCACGCATCCTGGAATGGCGCATCGTTTGTCCGACCAGATTCGAATCTTCCGGGATGGAGAATGAATGCAACCCAACCTGGGAAGAATCCGCTTTCGATTCTATCTGCGCTTCCGAAACAGTGATGTAATTCTTGAATAAAGTTAATTGTTCGTCTGTCCCAATAACCGAAATCACATCATTCGGGTAAAGCACACTTTCTTGTCGGGGAATATTGATCGTGGTGTCTCCCCGTTCAATAATCACAATGTTTATTCCAAAATTCTCGCGCAATTTCATTGTACTTAAAGGTAAGCCGATGATGGGTGAACGCGCATCTAATGTGAAGGTTGTAAGATGGGAATCCCATGGAGCAAGGTACTGCTTCTCCTTTTGGGCGCGTTCACGTTCGTACAGATTCAACAGGAACCTGGATTCGATCCGGCTATAGAATCGCTTGATCCGATGTCTTTGTGTGACGAAAAACAAGGCGCTCACCAAAACTCCGATAAGTGCCGCCAATGGGGAATAGTATTTCGCAAATACAAATCCGACAAAGAAAATAGCCAATGCAATACGCAAGACAATCAAGGCTAAAAGCGGACCGCGATAAAGCGGCTTCATCCAGATACTTGCATAAATGTGGGAAGGCCCACGCCTGAAAGCCAAGGCATACAAAAACGGTGCAATCATCAATAAAGTGATGACTACAACAAGTAAGTTTTTCCATTCACTTTCCTCGAAAAAGGGAGCCAGGAAACGATCGGACAACAAGATGATACTGACGATCACAACTGAAAAAATGAGCGTGTTTATCAGGTAAAAACGAATGAGTTTTTTCCAATCGCTTGCTTCTGTCACCTGTTGCGTTCCCAAACTATACCTGTACAGGCGGTTCTTCCATTTCACCGGTATTTTCAAGGTCACCCAATCCGACATACCTCCTGAAAACTTGATCATATACGGCGTAGTAAATGTCGTAATTACCGAAACGGCTACTGCAATCGGGTACAAAAAATCGCTTGTCACATTCAGCGTAAGCCCCAATGTCGCTATGATAAAGGAGAATTCCCCGATTTGGGACAAACTCATTCCAGTTTGAACGGCTACTTTAATCGGTTGACCGGCAAATAGCGACCCGATCGTAGCAAAAATGGGTTTTCCTATCAGGAGTACCACCGTTGAAATGGCAATGGGTAAGATATATTCGATAAGCATATTCGGGTCGAGTAACATCCCCACAGAAACAAAGAAAATGGCTCCGAATAAATTTTTCACCGACTGCACCAAATGTTCGATCTTTTCCACTTTTGGGGTTTCCGCCAAAATTGAACCCATGATGAAGGCACCCAATGCAGGTGAAAATCCGGCTTGAGAAGACAGAACCACCATGAAAAAGCAAAGAGCCAATGAAAGTACAAGAAGTGTTTCATCGTTCAGGTATTTTTTCAATTGTTTGAAAATAGTCGGCAGAAAGAAAATTCCCGAAACGAACCACAAAACAAGGAAGAAAATGAGCTTTATAATGGAGTAGATCATCTCTACCCCTTGAAATGAGCGACTGATGGAAACGGTAGACAAGATTACCATCAGGACAACTGCCACCAAATCTTCGATAATCAGCGCACCCAATACAATCCCTGCAAATTTTTGACTTTTTACTCCCAACTCATCGAACGCACGGAAAATGATGGTAGTAGAAGCAATGCTGAGAATTCCCCCCATGAATAAACTGTCCATCATGTTCCAACCAAGAATGACCCCCACATTGTATCCGATCAAAAAAGTCATCCCGACACCCATGAGTGAGGTGATAATCGCCACATTTCCTACTTTCAGTAATTTTTTGAAACTGAACTCGAGCCCCAAACCGAATAACAGGAAGATCACCCCAATTTCTGCCCAAGTCTCAATTCCTTCCGATTCGACAACTGTCGGGAAAAAGTTGAAATAGGGCCCGACCAATACTCCGGCAATGATGTACCCCAAGACAACGGGCTGACGTAACATTTTAAAAATGATCGTCATAACAGCTGCAGCTCCTAAGATCAATGCCAAATCGATAATTAACTCCGGAACATTCCCCATGAAAATGGTATTGTGGTTCTAACTAAGAAACCAATTTATGATGATTCTTAAAATTAGACAAAATGGGGCTATTTTGGATTAAAACGGGATTAAAACGCGTGAAAACTTATTAAAAAAGACAAAAATTCAAGATTTCCCCGCGAAAGAACTCAAGTACGGATTGATTTCTATCAGTGAGCTTTGGGTTGGGTCGTATCCCGGATCGTTGACTTTAGGGGAGCCGGAGTCCTCAAATGCACCTTATCCAGGTTGCTACTCTCGTCAAAGGAAATCTGATTTCCAGCCTCATCAAACTGTGTTGTTGAATGGTAGTATTGAATACCTCCGTCGGGTGCATCACTGTAATAGATACTTTTCACTTGTCCATTCGGAAAATAAGTCATTTGAGCTGAAGCATGCCCCCCGAAATTCCTTAAGTTGTGCGAAAACAATTCTTTTCCTGATCTATCGAAACCTTTCAGGGTTCCGTCGCGCTTGTCTTTATCCCATGTTTCAATGGTAGAAATGGTTCCTTTCTTATGGAAACACTTTTTAACTGTCGAATTATCAGCTCGTTTTGCAGTTTTGCAGTCTAGCTGGGCAAAGATTGATGGAGTTTGAAAGAAGATAAATAAAAGAATTGCCATTATTTTCATGGGTTAAAGAAAACAATTTTAGTGCCAAAAAAGATTTGAAATAATCTATTTTAAATCTTTAGAGCCAATAAATCGATTTGTATCTACTTTTAATTATCTTTATTCTGCATCGAATAGAACAAATTCGGTGTACCAATATTCACTGTAAAATAAACCCTATGAATTTCACTGAACGCCTAAGTAGTCTGGCGAAGCCGGACATTATCTTGATTATTACCGATCAAGAACGAGCAACCCAACATTTTCCAATAGGTTGGGAACAAGAAAATCTAAAAAGTTTAACCTTTCTAAAACAACGCGGATTTAGTTTTGATCGCGCATATTGCAATAGCTGTATGTGTTCTCCCAGTCGTGCCACTTTGTTTACAGGAACCTATCCGGCCCAACATCAAGTTACACAAACCTTGACTTTTGGAGGAAATTTTTCTCCTGCAGAAGTACAATTGGACAATTCATTACCCAACGTGGCCCGTATGCTGATTTCCAATGGATACGATGTGCAATACCGCGGAAAATGGCACATGAGCAAAGGAGAGGGAGAAAATGGATTAACAGCATCCGATGTTGCTCTTTATGGTTTCAAAGGCTGGTTACCACCTGATGCAGGAGAAGACACAAAACCGGAAAATTTCGGTGGTGGATTTGCCAATCATGACAAGGAATATGTCCAGCAAAGTGTTGAGTTTTTAGAACAAGTCAGACATCGACGCTCGAAGGGAGATCATCAACCTTATTGTTTGGTTGTTTCCCTGGTAAATCCGCACGATGTATTGTGTTATCCCAGTGGTTTTGACTACGGTTACAACAATGACTTTCTGGAGGGAGATATCGGGCTGCCAAAATCCGTTAGTGAAGATCTATTGTTGAATAAAAAACCAATGGCACAAGCACAGACGGTAGTAACTGCCGCAAGTTTACTTGGGCCTTTGCCAACCGATTCGGATAAAACAAAATACATCAATTTCTACGGGAATATGTTGAAGTGGGTGGACAAAGAAATCGGGTTTTTCCTGAAAGCACTTTATCTGGAAGACGAACAAGGTCATTCTCTTGCAAATCAAGCTATTGTTATTCGCACTGCAGATCACGGGGAGATGGGAATGGCACATGGAGGTATGCGCCAAAAAGCTTTTGTTGCTTATGAAGAAGCGTTGCGTGTTCCACTTATCATTTCCAATCCCATTTTATTTCCTCCTGACGAATCGGAATCCCATAAAAACACCTTTCACCTAGCTTCATTGGTTGATCTTATGCCAACCATTGCACAATTGACAGGAGCTACTCCGCCTTCAGGATTAAAAGGAGTTGATCTCACGCCCCTACTTCAGGAAGATGTACCGGTACAAG
Organism: uncultured Fluviicola sp.; assembly: GCA_965650135.1. Classification (GTDB taxonomy): domain Bacteria; phylum Bacteroidota; class Bacteroidia; order Flavobacteriales_D; family Crocinitomicaceae; genus Fluviicola. The sequence goes on along the minus strand of CBFGNC010000007.1, from coordinate 170,310 downwards.
AAGCTATTCTCTTCACATATGATGATACCAAAGCGGGATCTCCCAGTATTCCTTCGGCTGTAAAGGCCGCAAATCGCTTACGAAGTATCCGGACAGAAGATTGGAAGTTCAATCACTATTTTGATGCCTTGGGTGCTTATCCTGAAGAGTACGAATTGTACAATATGAAAACCGATTTAGAAGAAATCACCAATTTGGCCTACAATCCCGAATATGCAAGTATTCGTTCTCAACTGGAAGCTGAACTAAAAGCTTTGGAATATCAAAAATTACTAGTTAATCCCAAACAATCGGCTTTCGGAAAAGTTTACGATCACATTGGAAACAGGTAAAAATACCTGTATCTCAGTTCAAATTTTATTCTAACTTCGTTGCAACTTAAAAACAACACTATTCATGAAAAAGAACACTTTAACCCTTTTCTTGGGTGGACTAACCGTTATCGGTTTGACAATCCTCACCAACTGCACTTCCGGAACGGACGAAAAGGTTGATAAAATCGGCTACTCGAACGGAAGTGAACCGGCAGATTCGCTTTGCCTGGTAAATCCAAGCTGGTTCCCACACAGTCAAACTCCTGCTCCTCAGGAAGGAATAGGAAGTCCATTCGATACTTCCAGTACAACAAATCAAATTTTTCATCAGTGGTCCTGGAACAAATTCCTGTGGCTCACCAAACCGGATCAAGGAGGAAATCCCTTGTTCCTGAACCAGGGTAAAGTGAGACAAGTGACTTCTCACATGGGATCGGTTTCTGTGCCAAGTGGAACATCTGTCGTACTCCAGGATACAGCGCAAGCCGGATTTGCAAGCGCCGTACTGCAGACAAACCCGAATTACAATAACGGGACAGGAGCAATGGTTTATTATTCAATTCACATGAACCAGAAAATGTATGCAGCAGGACTCAGTTTTGCTTCGAAACTTAAAAGCGGTCAATTACCGGCAAAAAACGTTGCTTCGTTCCCGGTTGGATCTTTTGAATTAAAAGTAGCCTGGGTTCCGCTCTCAGCAATCCCTGCTTCCAAACAATCGGATTATTACACCACTACTGCGTCGCTTTCCACGAACAACGGAATTTCTTTCACAAATACGGAAGTTGCCCTAATCGGAATGCATGTGGTTGGAGTGGTTCAAAATCATCCTGAATTCATTTGGGCGACATTTGAACACGATGATCTGTCACCTGATTATGATTGGGACGCCAATTCCGCAAGTTCGGATTCAGAGCAACTCTTGTTCAAAGAAGGCACTGTCAGCGGTATTAACGGGGTTGTTTATAATTCTTCTACGATGCTGGGACAAACTCCAAATCAAGTATTTGACTTATTCCAGTATGGAATTCCTCGCAATTCAGACGGTTCATTCATGAACACTTCACAACAGGAACCTGCTGATTTTCAAAATGTCGACGGAATAAACCGGTGTGTGAAATCACAATTGAAAGATGTATGGGCAAATTACTTCTACAACGGATCGATTTGGCTGAACACAGATGGAAAAACTCCATTGCAGCAGGCACAACTGATCGATAGTTTATCGGGAGGTATCGGAAATGCATCACCCGGAAGTTATGCACGAGGTAGTTTGAATTGTGCTAATGTCACGATGGAAACCTTCACTCAAACTTTCGAAACCAATATCAGTCAAATCAATGTAGGAACACTGGCAAATTGTTTTTCTTGTCATAGTTCCCAATCGTTCTCCGATACGAACAATGTTTCCCCGATTTACCTGAGTCACAGTTTCCAGGGATACTTGCTTGATTCGCAAGGAAACACCTTTAAGAAAACAGAGGCGATCAAATCCAAAGCAGAACAACGTTTGTTGAAAGTCATGCAGAAGAAATAGCTAAGATTCAGCGAAAAAAGCCAGGAGAAAACACTCCTGGCTTTTTTGTTTTTATGTTCTCCCCTTCTTTCTTCTTAAAAGGAGAAGTTTGAATATTACTTCACAATTCCGTTTCCTGGTGCTACTTTCTTGAAGCTCACCTTCTGTACCCCTGAAGTATTCGTCACCTTCTCGAAGCGGAATACTTCGTCGCTCACAACCCGTTGGATGCAGATATCGATCATGGTTGTTGAATTGGGTTGCAATGCCTTTTCAAAAAGTTCTTTTGAAGCCACGATTTCGCAAGGAAGGTATCGGATAAATCCATCGTCCGGCCTCGGACGAATTATCAATCCGAGCTTGTTGATTCCTTTGAGTTCATCCAGTTTGTACCCATTTACGGTCATTGCTTTTCTTCCGTGCAACACATCATAGTTGAAGAAATAAGTAACGGTGGACTTATTGATTCCATTACACTGTCTGTCTGCAAAAAAACCGGAAGGTAAGCCATTCGGATCGTGATTTTCCCCGGTGAGAATCAGGTCGAAATCGGTTACTGCATATCCTTCCGAGTCCACCAACCGGAATAGGATCATGGAATAACGGTCATGCACATAGTATTTCTTTCCGAAGAGTTGTTTATCTTCTTCCACCAGACCTTTGTCCTGCACATTGATAGTCTCTTTCGCAAAATCCGCAGTCAACTTCTTGTAATCTGCATCTGTAGCAACCCCGATACAGCGGAAGATAGCGTTCACCACTTCTGCGCTTTTTTGGTCTTTGGTATCTTTCAGCGCGCTTCGCATGATTCCCATCTCTTCTCCTGAATGCGATTTGTAAGTCATGACTCTGAAAGGAGTTGACGGTGCCTCGGTAAAGTCAGAAATTTCTAGGTTTTGAGCTTGCCACTTGCCACCTACCAATTTGGGAGTTTCCTGCGTCAATTTCACATAGCGACTGTTCTGATTCGCTGCTGCAACACGTACAACTCCGTCGCTTCCCAGTTCCCCGGTATAGGAATTCAAATGGTCATACAATTTGCGATTGATATCCTGTCCGATCAATGAGAAAGGGAAAATTCCATTCGGACCGATGTATTTTTGTCCATTCAGGATCCAATCCTTGTTCAATTTCCAGGCATCACCACTTCCCAATTCCAGCCAATTGAGCACGCGTTGTCCGGGCTCCACTCCATCAAACCATGATTTGATACGACTCAGTCGGCTTTTGCCCAATTGAGCAAGCGCCGATCCGTGATTTGCTGGGGCAAGCATGACCAAGTGACTCATCGGGCAGGTACGCTTTTGGTCTTTGTAGTAATCATTCCACCACGTCCTTACAAGTGGTCCGCCGGTAGAATGGGTTATACAGGCAAAGCGCTCTCCTGCTGCTAAGGTCGGGATCATCTGTTCCTGCACAGCCTGTTCCATTGCACGGGCGATATCTTCCAAACGCACTTCGTCATTGAAACTGATGTAACGTCCCAGGAGAATGTGTTCGATTTTGAGTTGATAACCATAAGTTCCCGCCTCCTGAATGAGGCGCAAGGGCATTTCTCCGTAAGTGTCCAGATTGGTAACGCTGTATCCATGCACAAACGCAAGGGTTAATGTTTTCATTGTAAATAGTTTAAGGTAATGGTTGAAATTAACGGTTTTTTTTGATTCATCTTATTTGAATACAAAAATAGTGAGGCAGGTCGTAAACTATTTAAGATGAAAAGAAATGAATCCTCAAATCGGTTTAAAAAGAAGCTGATTTCACATTACCAATAAAAAGATGTATTTGAATAATTCAACGTCATCGAATAATTAATGAACTGGTTTTCAAAAGTTATTCCTAAATCAATTCGATAAATTATATTTATATATATAATCTAAAATGTGGATAGGCTTACAAAAGACCAAAGACGGAAAAATATGCAGGCAGTTAAAGCGACAGGATCAAAAATTGAAGTAGCTTTAGCAACAGCACTCTTTGCTAAAGGCTATCGATATCGAAAAAATGATAAAACAGTTTTTGGTAAACCAGACTTGACTTTTAAAAAAATTAAGTTGGCAATTTTTGTTGATAGTGAATTTTGGCATGGTAAAGATTGGGACAACCGTAAATATGATCACAAAAGCAATCAAGACTTTTGGTATGCTAAAATAAAACGAAATATGCAACGCGATGAGGAAGTAACACAAACTCTAGTAAAAGATGGTTGGAAAGTTTTACGCTTTTGGGGTAAACAAATAAAGTTAGAATTAGATCTTTGTATATTGGAAATAGAAAAATCAATCATTGAACAACGAGAAAAATATAAATGACATTCATTCGGACATTAAAAGGGGGCAAGTCACAAGTTATTAAAGATTTGGCGTTTTGTACATTGCTAAATGGTGATTTACCAATAGCAACTAAATCTATAAGCGAGTTAATTTCAGAGTTTGATAAGGAGGTTGCTAAAGTTGATGGGACAGTCACTAAAGATGCTCTAAATAATGTACATGGTGATTGGTATGAATGGCTTCTCGCAATTGCTGCATGGAACTTTTGTGCAGCAAACGAAAAAGCAAATTTAGCTTTACTGACACCAAACATTAGTCAATTTGATATTTCACGCTTATATAATGACAGATTATTTGGCCTTATTCACGATTTACGAGAAAAGGTTCTTGCATCATCGGCTGTACAACTAATTTCTTCTAATCCTGACTTTGTAGTTATTGATAGAAAAGTCGTCAATTTAATTATTGGACGTATAGAACCAATTACTAAAATAGACCAGAATGCTATTAAAAAAATTGAAAATACATTTAAAGAACTTATAGGTAAGTGTGGTTTTGATGATATTCATGGATATGTTTCCGTAAAAACATCATTTAGACCGGATCGCCGATTACAAATCCCTCATGAGGGTAGTTTAATGAAAGCAATTTACACACATTTACAAACACGCGAATGGATTATCAATCCACAAGGATTAAAATACTACGCAATAGCAACAAAAGTTGGTAAGCCTGATAGGGCAGCACTAAAAACTGTTGCCACCCACAGTATCACAACAGTCCACAGTATTCCCCAAGCCGCAGTTGATGAAGTTTTTGAAGTTAACTCACTTGAACAAGCTCAGATTGCTTTTTCACAGATTTTGCTTTCTTAACCCAAATTTGCTTTTTAATTGCAGCTCCAATGGCTCTTGCCAAAAGTGGTGGAACGGCATTTCCAATTTGTCTACCACCACTAACCAAAGTCACTTTATCCTTTCCTTTACAACGAAAATACCAATTGAAAGGAAATGATTGCAAACTAGCCATTTCAACTGTGCTCAACCCACGATTTTCAAAAGGATGAATATACTGTCCTTTTGTTGGATTATATGCTGCAGTTCTTATAGTGCAAGAAGGTAAATCTGCAATTATTCTTCCAAAAGTATCATTGCCTTGATGTTTTCCATTTATCCAACAATTCGGACGAATTTCCATAGGTAAAACTTTAAAATTTTCACCTTGTTTTATATAAGCCATCCGTTCTACAACTTTATCAGAAATATTCATTAGAGCATAGTCGATCCTATTTTTTTGTTTCTTTGGTATTTTCTTGAATACATCATTTACAGACACCCATTTTTTGAAAGTTTTTACTGGAAATACTTCAAAATTTTCGGCAAAATTTTCATAATGTTTCTCATCCTTAAAATGTGTTGGAAAAGGAAATGCAGGATTTTCAACTCCTTTAATTCCGATCAAGAAAAACCGTTCTCTTCGTTGAGGAACACCATAATTCGCTGAGTTCAAAATAGTATGAGAAATTCCATAGCCTAAACCTTTGAATTTATCTATCATATATTTGATTACATCAGTATGTTTCTCTTGAGTAATTCCTACAACATTTTCAAAAACAAATGCTTCAGGACTAACACCTTTTACAATTCTTACAAATTCTAAAAATAAATCACCATTCTTTTCGTCATCTCTCCCAAGTTTTTTACCAATGTTACTAAATGGTTGGCAAGGAGCACCGCCAACAACCAAAGCTGCTTGGCCTTTTTTCAAACCAGAAAATTTCAAAAGTTCATCAACACTTATATCACGGATATCTCCTGGAATACGTGTTCTCATTTGGCCTTTTTCAAACTTCAAACCATCCTCAAATAATTTCCAGCCCGGACGATTGTATCGTAAGGTTTCTCTACAATCTGCATCATATTCAATACAAACAGAGGTGTGAAATCCGCTTTCTTCAAGACCAATATCCAGTCCTCCTGCTCCCGAAAACAAACTCACGACAGGAAATTGCATACTATTTCTACCGAAAGGGAAATCGGAAATATCGATGAAATTAGCATCTAATTTTTTGTTGTAAATCATTTCAAGACTTTTTAGTTTTAGACTTAGTTTTATAAATGTTTCTTGGCTCACTAACAATCAATTCAAGTGTTTCAACTTCGGGAACAAATCTTTTGCATCCAATTGCATTTAAACATTGTAGCAAAAATGCGGCACTAAATGTGCCGCGACTAATTTTACTTTCAACACTTGATTTTGTTTCTTCAACTCCAATACTTTCCAATCGACTGACGAGAATATCATTAGAGATACCACGTCTTACCAATTCTGACTTTAAAAGCCGCTTGGCTTGCTCATTCCAGTCAATTTCTTCCATTTTTATAAAAATGATCAATTACCGGCAAATATACAAGTAATGTTTACAAAAATGCCGGTAACTATAAAATTATTTTCAATATATTATTAACTTGTTTATTACGAATAATTAATAAGAATCCTTTCCTATTCTTATTAATTTCATACAAAAATAGTGATAGAGAACGTAAGGGATTTACGTAGAAGTATGACCAAACTTGTAAATGTCGATCAGATTATGTAACTTATTTCCATGGAATATATTTTAAAAAATATCCTGAATCCCGCATTCCGGGCAAAATTGAAACGCGTAATCAAACGTAGGGGGTTGGCACTTTTACTCTTCTTCCTGTTAGGAGGAGTTTAATGTGAAGCATTTCCAAGGAACAAAAAAGGTTGTCCGCCGCGGCGGACAACCTTCCAATAGCGATTCTAATGATTTGGCGCAAATTGCAAAATCCTATTAAAAGGGCTGAATCGTTTCCACCGCTTCGCATAACGGTTTCACTTGCTCCAAAGTCAATGGAGAAACTCGTTTGTCATAGAAACGGTAAAGCTGTCCGCCGATCTCAATATATGATTCGAAATGCACCATCTCGCGCCCCATCATTGTTTCCTTATAAATTACTGAATGTGCCTTCGTCTCAATCAATTTTTTGTCCGGATTTGAAGCAATTTCTGCTTTCGCCTTTTCAAGCGTCATGTCATATGCTGACTCTACAGAAATCACGAAATTACTTCCATTCGTAATGTAGTAACTGTACGTTTCTTCGATCGCTTTCACATCTTTGGGAACGATCATCGTGGCGTTGATCTCGATAGCAGCTAGGCTGATGCGTTCTTTTCCGGCAGGAACAGCAGTTGTTGTTTCAGCCTGTGCCGAAACGAAGGTGGTGCAACTCAAAGTTGCAACGATTGCTAATGCAATGGCTTTGTTCATGGTTTTTATTTTTGGTGGTAAAGATACGAGTCGGAAATGAATGCAATGTTAGGCTGATAGGGGGTTTCGGCTTATTTTTATTATCTGCTTTATTCTGAAAATGGATCTGTTTAAAACTCAATTGAATAGCAATTTCTATCAAACAAAGAAATTGATAACTGTTTTTTTCTCACACTGAAAGAAAAGCGATTGGATTTGTTAAATTTCGGGAGGAATCAAGAACAGATTCCTATAAAACAAAAAAGGATCGTCAAACTGACAATCCTTCTCTTAGTAGCGGGGACACGACCGGTATCGAACAAAGAACTGGCTGAGGATATATATAACATACAACTATTTTAGTGACATCGTATTACTATTAGTAAATGGTCAAAAAAACGTTAAGAACTATGTAATAAATTGTTTTATTTAGATTGCGGTGACCAATTTGCACAAGATTTTTGAAGTCACTTTTTCTTTGTCTATACATAAGGTTATTGGTTAACATAGAAAATTATTACAGATAATTATAATAACTATTTATTCAACATGAAGAAAAAACTAGTATTAATATGTGTCCTGTTTACTCAATTTTCAATTGCTCAGTATAAATTCAGTGTTGGGTTTGATAATGTTTATGTAAATGGCATAGGAACTACAAAACTGCAATTGGGGCATTCTCCGGTAAAAGGACTGGAATTATTTGTTGCACCGGCATACGGCTTGTTTTCAGGAGGAGTATCACTTTTCTCAGATGTGAAGTATACTTTCTTTTCAGAAAATTTCGTGAATCCAAGTATCGGGGTGGGGTTTAGGCATAGTTTCAAAAATGTGGTGGATTTTGAGGTAGAACCGGAAGTAATTGAAATATATTCATTGCCTTCTCGAGATTTTATGAATTTCCAAACTGGAATAAATTTCAACTTCGTGGACCCGGAAGACTCAGAAATCAATCTAATCGTCAGTGCTAATGCATTATATTCTTATGTGCTTGTAAAAAAGGATGCTGAACACCATCCGGAACAATTTTCAGACAAAGGAATTAAAGCAGCAAATAGAAGACTGAGAAGCGGATTCGGTTTTTCGATTTCTTTTATCGTAACATTTAATTTCCGAAGATAGGATCACGCACCTGATTGATGATTTAGGATAATGAATCTGTCTAAAAAGTAAAACCTGCTTCCTGGGAGTCGCATATTTGAAAATGTTCAAAAAGGAGGCACGAATAAGCTAAAAAAAGAGGGGGTCAGGACTTTTTAGATACCCTCTTTTGTTATTTCTTATTCCTGGCTAATCCCTTTCAAATAGTCATAAATTTTAGAAGCCAACACATCAATCTTCCGGTTTGGTTGGCTTGTAGATAACTTCAGTATCGGCTTTGATAGTTCCACGTATTTCTCAAAGATTTCATCCACATCTTTCCGATCCTCCAGGTTCATCAGTTCAAAAATGATTGATCCGATATCCAACTGATAATCATCGGCACGAACCTGCCTGTTTTGAAGCGCGTTGATCATTTTCCAATTAATCAAATCTTGCTTGATCAAGTTTGTTACAATGGCTCTGTTGCAGACGAATGTCTTTTGGGCTTTTATTGGTGCGTGTGGTAGTGTTTCCATTTGGAGAAGGTTTATTTCCCGGTCAGCACCAAAACAGGAGGTTAAACTCGAATCCAACACGCTCTCATTCTCCATGCTCTCACTAAAAGAAAAGCGCTCAGGAATGAGTGTGAGTCCCGATAACTATCGGGAGAGACTAGAGGGAAAGAGAAAAGCGTAACCACTTTCGTAATCTAAGATTTGAAACCAGAGTTGAATTTATAACTTCATTCAAACACACTCACCCTCTGATCTCGCTCTGAAAGAAAAGGTGTAGACTACAGTAAAGAGTGAGAATTGAGGGAAAAAGAAAAGGTGTAAACACTTGCGCATTTACACCTTTTCTTTTTAGTGGCGGGTGAGCGACCGGTATCGAACAAGGAGTTGGCTGAGGATATTAATAATATAAGCTTACTTTAGTATCCTGAAAAGGAATCAAAAGATTTATTAAAGACTAAATAACTAACATTTAATAAATATCTTTATGGCTATTCATTCAATACAACTATGAAAAAATCACTGCTCATTTTTGCATTATTCTTTTTATTCTTTCCAGGGTTTTCACAAACTTTTACGGCCTTAAACAGTGGAACGGGAAATCAACTTAATGGAACACGTTTTTTAAGCGAAAACAAGGGAATAGTTGTTGGAAATGGAGGAAAGATTTTAATGACAACCAATGGTTTGAATTGGTCACACAAAATTTCCGGAGTTACTACTGACCTAAAGGATGTCGAATATATTAATCCGACCACGATTATCGTCGTAGGTAGTGGGGGAACAATTCTAAAATCTACCAATGGAGGAATGGGATGGACTCAGATAAATTCAGGAACCTCTGAAATGTTCTATTCAGTTTGTGTGAACGGTACAGATGTTTATGCATGTGGTCAAAATGGGGTGATTCTCAAATCTATTGATGAAGGAGATTCCTGGACTGATGTAAGTCCTGGAACCGGAGGACACGTTTTCGAAATGTTTTTTACCAGTCCAACAACTGGTTATGCCGTTGGGACACAGGCTTATATCCATAAAACAACCAATGGAGGTGCAAGTTGGACGACAACTTACGACTACGACAGCGGTATTTCAGAGGACTTTCAATTGCGTAGTATTTATTTTACGGATCCTAACAACGGATATATTGTTGGCAAGAATTCATTTGCTAATCAAGCAATTCTTGTGAGGACCACGAATGGAGGAGCAACATGGATTCCACAGGTTGTTCTTGGTACTTCCTACGTTGATATTAAGTTTTCAAGTAGTGATATCGGATATATCATAAGCCAAAACGATACCTGGAATACAAGTGCCATTTTTAGAACAATTAATGGAGGAGCTAATTGGACTCTTCAATGGAGCATACCCAAGGCACAAAACGACATAGCATTTCCAAGTGCTAATGTCGGTTATACCTGTGGCTTAAATGGAACTATCTTTAAATCGATAAACATCAATTTGGGTATTGAAGATTTTGAAAGTGATCAGGCACTTTCAGTTTATCCGAATCCAAGTGCAGGTAAAATCACGATTTCCTTCGATTCATCTATGCCTGCAGAGGATCTGATTACTGAACTTTACTCGGCATCAGGAGAAAGATTGATATTACAGTCGAACACAGGGTCACTTGATATTTCTAATATTCCTTCCGGGGTTTATTTACTGAAAGTTCAAAGCGAAACTAGTTCCTGGACAAAAAAAGTAATTAAAGAATAATGGAATAGCGTTTCAAAAATGGCATTTTATAAATTGTTGTTGACTCAGGAATATAAATCATTCGTCGATCGAATCTCCAATAAATCCCGAAAGCAGACTTCCGGTTTTTGATTGTGTTTTTAGCGAAAAAATACCGTTCTTTGCATTCCTAAGATTTAACCATATACTTCATATCATCTGAAAAAATACATTTACATATTCCTTCTTTTTGCTGTATTTGTTTTCGATACACAGGCTCAAATGCAGGGTTATATTTGTTCTAACAATGGAGTTTATCGGGTCGATATGGGAGTTTGTTCTGCTCAGCAGATTCATTACCTGAATAGTTTTTCAGACTTGGCGGTCACTCCTTCAGGTAAAGTGTATCTCGTTAATTATTACGATCTCTATCTTCTGGATGAATCCAATCCGTTTATGTTTGTGCACATTGCCACCATTGATTCCATAGGTGATGGCTTTAATACATTGCTTGCATTGAATGAGGAATGGTTATTGGGAATTCGTGCGAATGGAGGACTTTATACTATCCATACTTCTTCAGGCCAAACAAACCTAATTGGGAACATTGGTTACGAACCGGGGGGAGATCTGACGTTCTTTAAGGGACATTATTATATGGTGGACGAAGAAAAGAAGCTTATCAGATTTGATTATAACAGGTACACCCACTTACTGTCTTCTGTGGAGGAGATTGGCACTTTGGATGTAGGATTTTCAACCTATGGTGTATATGGCCTCACAACCTTTGGAAGCGCTGATTGTAATTCGGATAGTTTAAAAATGATTGCTTTTCAGAATGATGATGCTTATTTAGTGAATCCGGAGGATGCCACTTGTACGCTTATCTGTTATCATTTTACAGCAGGGATCATTGCGGGATCTGCTTCTATTACTGAAGTTCAAAACCAAATATTCGAAGAGGGAATTTCTTCTCTTGTAATTCCCAATATCTTTACCCCTAATGATGATGGTATCAACGACTTTTTTGAACCTTCTGAAGTACTAAAGGGAGTTTCAACTTGTTCACTATCGATTTTCAACCGTTGGGGAAATGAGGTAGTTTCGAGGCATTATACCGGATATTACCAATGGGATGGAAAAACTGCTGACGGTGAACTTTGCAATGACGGAGTTTATTACTACAAAATAAATTTGGAAGGATATTGCGATGATGAAAAAGCTGAGTTGAGTGGCTTTGTGCAGTTGATACGATGATCTATCTTATCTCTTTTAAAATCCCCTTGGGAACGGTTTGTTGTCCTTCAGGAAAAAGAATATAAAAATAGAGTTTGTTATCTCGGTTGAACAAAAGCAATTCTGTATTTATCGCTTTTCCAAAAAGAGTCTCATCTTGCAAATAAAGAATTTCATTCACATAACTTTCCTTTTTTCCAATTGCCAGATCCAGTATATTCCCATGAATCAATAATGAATCCTTTGTGTGTTTCAATACTTCAATATGATCGCCATTAATGATTAGATTATTGTTTAGACCATGTCGACGAGTTACATCAATTTTGTAAATAAATGGATAGGCTTCCTGCATATTGTATGTAACTAATACATCAGCTTTACTTTTTGCAAAGTGTAATTTGAAAAGCGATTTTAAATCCGCAGGACTATCTGTTAATTTCCGGACAATGAAATTGTACTTATCCTTATAATAATATAAGGACAAGTACTGATAATGTTTGAATTTACTTGTATACTGGATAACAAGATTAGATTTCGTTCCTTCGGAAAAATAAATGGAATCATCCGGATGAACATCAAGATCAAGATCCACGTATGAAAAATCATTATTCATTTTCCCTGAGCTTTTTGCTATCGCATATACAATAGACCCAGCAAAATACAGAACCCCAAATGAAACCAGAATAATAAGTACTAATCTAATTTTTTTCATCTCACAAAATTAGGGGATAAAACTCCTACAAAGTTCTATTCTTTTAAACATTAGCTATTCCAATCAATATTGATATCTTAATTAGCTTGACTAAAATTTTGGTTTCATATAGACAACTTCTCCACTAGGAAGTATTACCTTTTCTAAGGGTTTCCCTCTTAAAGTTGGAATAATGGTAGAATATGGGATTTGAAAACCAGAATCCGGGAACTTTCCAAAAAATAATTTCCCCTTGATTTTAGTTAATTCATGACAGTTTTTCTCCAGAGATAGACTTTGATAATATTCCTTGGCACTAATTTGTCTCATGAGTTGCTTAATACAACTAACAACAGCTAGATCAGATGAAAAGCTGACATTTTTATATTTATTTAATCCTGTCATTTCAAGGCAAAATCGATTTCCACAAACCCCTTCATCGAAATTTTCAGAGTCCTTTTGAACCTTTTGACTATGAATGTATTCTGACAATATGTGATACAGATTTTTATTGCCATTTAAGGAAAAATCATATTTGGAGTAAGTGAGTCCATTATCCTCAAAACCATCATAAAATTCATAATAGCTTACGTCTATTTTAGAACTTTTAAGTTCCTCTTGTGGTTTTACGACCAATAAACTCCCTTGTTCACTCCATTCAATACTTCCGGTTCGCCAAATCAATATGGATGAGTCGGGAAAAGATACGTCTTTTAAATATCCCTTAACTTCTACAAGAAACGAGTGTTGAGCAGGTATTTTCAGATCTTTTTTTGGCTCTTCCTGACTACAAGAAAATAACAGTAAAATGGATAATATCCAACTACTATTTCGCATTTTTAAAACCGTGTTCATCTCTTTCAAACTATCCTTATTAAAATCAATTGACCAGAATCAATCAAAGACCCTATTTAAATGGATTTGCTCATCAAGTATATAAGATTGTTTCCTAAGATGCTTAATGACATCCTCAGAAGGTTCCCTTCCATGTTCCAATCGCCAAATATTTATAGCTTCGTAAATATTCATTTGAGATACATTTTCTTTCAGCCATCTCAATATTTTTTTCCCAGCTTCTGTTCCAACATTACTATTATCTAAAAAGACAATAAAGTTGTTATCGGGAATAACAAAAAAATAGGCATTTTCACTAATATCCTTTTTCTGAACTGTGTTTATATTCAGTTCTTTTAATTTTTTTTTCGGAAAAGGGGTAAGAGGAATGTTGAACGTTAAAGATTCAGAGATTGTCTTTTCAATACCGTTAATTGTAATCCTTTCTCCCTCAGTAAAAGTCGTATTCAGACCTTCTGCACTTGGACAAAGCTCTATCAAAGTTGGCAGTCTACCATTTAAGCTTCCGTGAGATACATAAATAGTTTGATTATTTATCTCCTTCCATTCAAATAACGGAATTTCAAGCTGATTTATCGATTGCTTTTCAGCATCTTGTTTACACGAATTGATACTGATAAACAGGAATGGGAACAAAATCCCAATTTTTATAAGATTTGTCATAATAGTCCTAGCTATTTAAAAGCTTCTTCTCATCAGATATGTTACCAAGGAAGGCTGATCCGCACCATTTGTGACAAACAATCCATTTCAAACACATTCAATGGCTTCGAATGGGATGGTCTATCCGAAACCGGTGCTGAATCCAAAGCAGGCACCTATTTTGTCTCCATGTTGTTATTTGACCTTATCCCACTCATAAATTGGAGCATTATTCATCAGGTATTTACCATTAATTTGATTTGTTTTATAGCTTTTATAAATGGAGTCAATTAAATCTTCATCCATACATTTATTTATTAAGGTCAAAGATTGAAGATGTTCCCTCGGATTTATCTGTGAAAAGATATTTGCTATTTTTTCACTTAAATACTTATCTGAATTCACTGATATAAATGTAGTTGCTTGAAACTCCTTAACAAAAAAGAAATTAGAACAGAATCCCTCATCAATACAATATTTTGAAGCAATCTTATCTATTGTGTAGAGGTCTTTTTGGTTTTTGTTAATGTGGAGTAATTCATCAATAGATATATTTATTTCGTAAATAGACGAAACGATCCCAGCATCCAGGTTTTGAGGACGAGGTGAGTCAAATACAAAGTAAAGGCAAGATACTTTTCCCTTCGTATTGAGATTCTTTTTTTCCACCGCAATAACGGATGCACATTCTGCAAGTTGAATGCTTCCCATCCTCCAAATGAATACATACTTGTCATTAGAAACAGAATTAGGAAGTAACGGTTCGATCCGCTGGATTTCCCTTTCAAAATCTCCTGATTGATGATTAACTACTCCATTTTTTTCTTGTTTGCAACCAATGCAAAAAATTAAAAGCAGCAACATAAACTTGATTAAACTATTTGGCATTTGACCTTAATAAACAATTAATTATTCCAACCTGGCAAGTACCAATATTCTTCCGAAATTTTAAAGTTCAGACTGTCATTGGCTTGTGGAGTTTGCAACCAAACAATCAGATCTTGCCGATCCTCACATGAACGGGTGAGCGCCATGCATTGGAAATACTCCGATGGAGAAATCTGCTCATAGAGAGAAATAAAAAAATCTCTTTCTAGCTTCCTAGAATCCCTACTCAAAAGTAAAGGGGCTTCAGAATTTGGATTAATAACATATAAGTTACCACAATGCCATTCCCCATTGTATTCTCTTGGTCTTGAGTCGATAAAATAATCAAACTTTGCAAAATCAATCGATTGTAACTTATTCAAATTGAGATCAGAATGATAGAACTTATTTGTCAAGCTTAATTGGTGTCCCACAATAGTAGGAATCTTTAATTTTTGAATGTCGGAATCTATGGTACCATTAATACTAAAGTAATCACATGTAATCGTTTTATTTTTGATCTTATTTTTAGGTATGCACAGCATAGTACATTCCGATGAAAATTCATTACTCCCCATTCTGAATATCAGGAAGTAATCTTTTGAATTGAATTTTCTAGGTAGATATTCTTCCATTTTTTCAAACTCTGTCTTCCAAACACTATTGGTTTTCGAGGGTGATTCAGTATTGCTTGGTTGATTACAACCCAAAGCAATTAAAACTGTCAGGAATAAGAGAAAATTTTTATTTCGCATTTTTAAAAGTATTTGAATCAAAAATTATATTGAAATTAATATTCTTAAACTTATAATCAACTGAACCATTTTCAGTTGCTCGACCAACTCAAAAAATGTAATTTCTTCGACTCTCGCTTGAAGAGATCACACTATCAAATGCACTAGCAAGTTCTAAATCGCAAGTCATATACCAATTTGTTCATTTTCAATAGTAGATAATTTGATATACTACCCGCTACCAATTCTCCTTTAGATGAATCTTTTCGTCTAATTTGTACGATTGTTGTTGAAGTTCTCTAAGTAAACTGTCACTTATTTTGTTATTTTCCAATCTTGAGATATTCATGTTTTCATAAATATCTATTTTAGACAAATTTTGCTTAAGCCATCTCAATATTTTTTTCCCAGCTTCTGTTCCAACATTACTATTATCTAAAAAGACAATAAAGTTGTTATCGGGAATAACAAAAAAATAGGCATTTTCACTAATATCCTTTTTCTGAACTGTGTTTATATTCAGTTCTTTTAATTTTTTTTTCGGAAAAGGGGTAAGAGGAATGTTGAACGTTAAAGATTCAGAGATTGTCTTTTCAATACCGTTAATTGTAATCCTTTCTCCCTCAGTAAAAGTCGTATTCAGACCTTCTGCACTTGGACAAAGCTCTATCAAAGTTGGCAGTCTACCATTTAAGCTTCCGTGAGATACATAAATAGTTTGATTATTTATCTCCTTCCATTCAAATAACGGAATTTCAAGCTGATTTATCGATTGCTTTTCAGCATCTTGTTTACACGAATTGATACTGATAAACAGGAATGGGAACAAAATCCCAATTTTTATAAGATTTACCATATAGATTACCTATAAATATCGTCGGCCTTTAAAAGATATGAATTCACTCTAGTTGAATCAAAATAATAACTTAACTCATTAGATATACCCTCCACTAAATCACAATAGCGTAATTCATATGGAGAAATTTTAGATACAATATCTCTAATCCATTTAAGAGTTTCTTTTTCATCTTTATTAAATCCATCATAAGGATTCACATATTTCATGACAGAAATTTCAGGATCATAGATAAAGTAAGTATACCTGAATTGATTGTTTTCTGAAATATTCTCTTTTACATTATTTTGATATGCTTTATTATTGAAAACACTAATGTTTTTTAGATTAGATGTGTTTTTTACCTTTAGAGGGATGACAAATTCCCTTACATTTCGATATACACTCCTATATGACGTTTGTAATTCTCTTTCATTTCTTTTAAAGGGGTTATTATCCCCGGCTTCAATATCGAAACTATAATACCGAACTTCTGAAAAAACTTTCCTGTTGATTTTTTCTATAGGAATTTCTATGATTGATGGATATGACAACGAGGTTCCATAAGTTAAAATATAAATATTCTTCTTATTAAGATCGACATATTTTAGCGGTGAACTCTCATCTGAGTAAGGATCCTCTATCATATTATTTTTTTGAGGTTCCGAACAACTATTAAATATAAAGCCAACCAATAATAGAAGATGAATGGAATTTAAATATGTCCTATTTTTTTTGTTCATATTGTTGCGGATTGTAATCAATTTTACCATCATTCCTTATTCGAAAATTTTAGCCCTACTTTGGCGTCCAAAGCAACGACCCATAGAAAGTTCTTTACTGGGCTGATGCTGAAAAATCAATAAAAGAATTCATTTAGTTTTTAACAATAGATTCTATATAGAGATTTTTAGCCGTTGGAATTGTATTACAAATGGTTAATAAATCGCTTATTTTTTCTCTGTATTTCTCCTTATCAAATTGATGGAGGAAAAAATATGGAACAATAGTTTCTTCTACACCAAATTTTTCTAGAAGCTCTTTACAATCGTTTTCAGAAAAATCTTCTCCATAGATTATATGCTGAAAATATCTTTTCCAAAAATGTAATTCAATGTTATTTGGAAATTTGTCTAAACCTAAGTTTAATATTTCTTGGTATCTGTTACCTCCAATAACACTATAATCATTCATAATATTATTTGGTAGATCAAACTCAAATAATTCAAACGCGAAACTCCAATAGAGAAAGGCTAAATTGATATATTCATCTGCTGATATTAAAGGATTATCTGCAATCTCACTTTCATAGCATTTAACAGCCTCTATATATTGTTTGTTTATTTCTTTTACTAAAGCTAAATTCATTTTATTTGGGAATAACGTTTACACCTGCATTGATAATTCTTCCATTAAGTGTATGTGTCCATACTTGTTGGCCATTTCTAAAAACCTGAGAGTATCCTTGAAATCCACCAGCTGTTCGCTGGAAATTAGTTAAAACATTTGAATTGAGATTGCCGGAGTTATTTGCTACGTTTTCAAATAAATTGATAAATCTATTTTGAGAAGCAACTGTTGAAGGATTAACATGTCCTGACGCATCCCTAAAAATATGTCCGAGTACCGACTCTAATCTAGTAATAGTGTTAATCATCCCTCCTTCTCTGCTGCTAGTCCTCCCATCAGAGGCTCTTTCTGTTCCTACACTTTGTACTCATGCAAGGTGCTACATTGTCAGTCTGTATGGCAACATTTATAATTGTATTCTGCTATCAACGTTTTTTGAATAGATTTACAATCTGTGATTATCAAACATTGGTAATCTTTCAGGTTTTAACCAAAGTGATACTAATTCATTATTCTCATTAATAATAGCTACACAATTAGTTATAAACTCAACTCCAACCCCCTTCTTCTCAGGGCTTCCGATACATACCCAACCTGTTCTAGAATTGAACTGAACAGGATATTCATAATCCATATCGTCATTAATTGAATACGCAAATCCGTACTCTAAGTTTTCTTCTACTATTAAAGTTCCTTTTTTGTAATCCGGAAGATTATAGAATGATTCCATATTTTCAGCTAACCCACAAAACCCCCATAATTGTATGATTTTTTTATTGAGAACGGATAAGCTAAGTTTATTTATAATCAGTTCAAAATCAATATTGTTTACAATTGGCTGCATATTGAAAGAACATTCTTCAAGATCATAAGTAAGTATTCTCTGTTCATTGGTATTTCCGTATTCGATGCTAAATTTCATTTTCATGGTTTTAAAGTTTTAAACAAGAAGTGATAAATAGTTCTTGATTGTGGATTCATACCCAATTCAAAAATACCATTTGAACCATTGAAAGCTCCTGGAACCTTCCAATTCATACCTCCCTTAAAGAATGCATCTGGAGTGCCATTACCAGATTTCATAATATTTGTTATCGTTGAAGGTGAATTTATGTACGGACGAGTTGGAAGATTATTAGCTACTGTTTTAGTAATATTATACTGTCCCATTTCTATAGCTTCAATTCCCCCTGTAGCACCCTCTTCAGCAATAATTCCGGCCTCTGCAGAAGCTCCAATAGCAGCACCCGGTAATGAAAGCGGTATTGATCCTAAGAACATTCCCGCCTGGAAGGACGCCATTCCCGCCTCATGCCAACCAAGTCTTCCCATATCATCGGCATAGGCTCCAACCTGAGAGTGACAACTCATACAACCATTATAATAACGCCCATCAGAGGCTCTTCCAGTTCCTACACTTTGTATTCCGGCAGGTGCTACATTGTCGGCCTGTATGGCAGCGTTTCTATTTGTATTCTGTTTATCAACAGCGTTTCTATAAGATTGCCCTTCAGGAGAATTTAACCGAGCTGAAAGGTTTCCCATAAAGGCATCCTTATTTCTCGTCAATCCAGATTTTCCAATCCCAGTAAACTTTCCATCATATTGTGTTTTACGGTAAGTTCCCTCATTTCGAACCCTGGTAAAACTCACTCCGAAATCACCTTCCTTATTCGGGTTAGCAACAACCCTTGTAGTATACCCATTATCCCCTCCACGTTCTGCCATACCTTTTGCTACTTCCTCAGAATAATCGCCGTTGATATCTACATTGTTAATTGGATTATTACCGGCATACACATAGGGCGATTGATGGAAGAATTTCATTGCAAAACGATCCACACTCATATACCTGGCTAAATCCTCATCGTAATAACGCGCTCCGTGGTACTGGTAACTGGTCTCTCCGTCCTTTTCATGTCCTGTAAACAGGTAACGATATCCCTCCTGGTTAGAAGCAAATGTATTCCTGGTCGGCATCGCTTTTCCATAGGAATAATAATCCATGGCATTCAGAACCGTTCCGTTGGAACTCATCGTAATGTGCATACTACCCAACCAGTCCTTTACCTGGTAAAAGTAGCTTGCTGTTGTTCCACCCTGAGTTGCATAACCTGCTGCTGTCTGGTAGCTTTTCACCGTTCCGTTTTGATCTAAGATAACATCATCTATGTAATATTCACGATCCGTAGCCGAAATTTCTTTTACGGAACGTGTACCTCCAAAGTACCTGTAGTTGTGTTGGCCACTTGTATTGGTAATGGAAACAGGCAATTCATCAAACAAAGAATAGGCAATACTTGATATTGCATTTTTCGGGTCGGTGAGCAGGTTGCCGTTTCCATCGTAAGTGTAATTGTATACATCCGGAGTTCCGGTGGTGAACTGGAAACTTGCCTGTGTCAGTTTATTCGTACCGCTTTGATAGCTATATAATTGCTGGGTTTTCTGTCCTGTATTGTTGTTGCGGTTCAAGGTATAAAAATTTCCGTTCTCCTGGTACCAGAAAGCTTCGTCGAAATTGGTACTGTTGCTTGCCGCTGTAGGAGTAGGGAAGTTCTGCAAATAACCGTAAGCCGTGGCATTTGGGTTTGGCATACAATTCACCGGAGCAGTCCACGGAATAGTGCCTAACAAAATACGCATGTATTTGAATGAAAGGGTATTTGTACGATTACCATTCAAGTATGCAATATGCGTTGCATCATTTGCCTTTGCTGCTTCATAATACTCAAAATCTGTTGGTGTCAAACGGTGTATATTACAATTTGCCAAATAGTGTGTAAAGAAATCGTCGATTTCAGTGGTACTCATTTCACTGTATTGCTTGTTGTTCAGCATGTAATCAGATTGCAGTTCGTTTAATGCAGCAATGGAGTTAGTAGAACGCGTCACATCCGCATTTGCATCAATATTATGTTCAAACTCGTCGAAATGCGGTTGAAAAGCACTTGCTACCACTTCGCCATCCAAAGTGCAAATAAAATCACCTGGAATGTTGGCGTTGAGGGTCGCAAAATAAGTGAATGGGTTGCTCGTCATCGTGCTTTGTTTGTAATCGGCACCGATCAAACGGTTCATCTTATCATACGTATAAGCATACTGATTGATCTTCGTGGAGCTTGCGGTTGCCGGTTCAAATTTTTCGTTGCTCCAATACTGGTTGGTAATGTTTCCCGCTGCGTCGTAAGTTAATCCTACACGGTAATTTTTACTCATCTGACTGATCAGCTGCTCGCGGATATTCTTTTTAATGGAAACATAATCCCGATGCGGATCGCTTGTGTTTCCGGTTGTACCCAAACCAACCAACAAGAGATTTCCAAGCGGGTCATAATAGTTTTTGGACACTTGCTGGTCCGTTGCATTATAGGTATTGGTGTTTGTCACAGCTCTTCCGTGAATATCGATCGCAGTACGCCATTTGAAATTGGAACCGCTGTTTACAGAATTGGTATAGTCCTTTCCAATCGGCAGGTTCATTTCGTTGTAAGCAGTTACAATTTGATGTGTCCCGGCCAAACCATCGTATAAGAAGGAAGTTTTTGCACCTTGTCCGTCGGCCATATAGCTTTTGGTAATCTGATCCGTTTTGGCAGGCGTATACAAATAGGTGCTTGGACTTAATGTATGCTGACTATAAGTGATTTGATTTGTAAGAGCAGTACTTGTATAAAATTTACGTGTTCCGTTATAATTATTTTTAATGTGTACCTGAACAAATTTATCTGTTGACTGTGGATAGTTCTGATCATTGATCTTTGTATAATCGTTGAAGAAATCCCCTGTTGGGAACCCCGGATTGGCAGGGTTATTGTCCAAATCATTCGGTGCAACGGTAACTACCCCGCTTTCCAGATTTTGTCCCCATTTATCGTACTTGATGTACTTGAACTGGGATGTTGCGAAGATATTCCCGGTTGCCGCATCGATATCCTTCTGATTGCGAATGAAACGTACTTGTCCGTATTTGTCGTAACGTAACTCAGATATTCCTTTATCAGGAGAAATAGTTTTCACCATCACACCCAAACTATTATAGAAATAAGAGCTTCGTTTGTTTTCGGGATCATAGGTTTCCACAATTCTTCCTGCTCCGTCATAATAGAACCAGGTTTGTGCGAAACCTAAATCATACGTATTGAACGAAATGGAACCATCTGTATTTTGATTGTAATCCATTCCAATCTGATGTTCTTCCATAATTACTTGTCCCAAACGGTTCAAATAAGTTCGCGTAACTTTACCCAACGGATTCGTAGTTTCATGAACCAATAACGTTCCTGTAGGGAAAGTGGTCGATCCGTAAATGCTGATATGGCTCAAGGCCGTGGTATTCATGTATTCTTGCTGCGAACTCACAATTACATTCTCCGCATTGCTTTTTGGAGCATACACACTTGAAACAACTGGTTCCGGTTTGGGTTCAAATCCAATATCCGTATAAGCGAAATTTGAACCATAGAGTGTTTGGGTGTTTGCTGCATAACCGGCATCGTAGCTCGGATTCAATCCATACTGATTGAGATAATACGGTTTGTAGGAGCGGGTTATTTGCCCTTTATTGTCATAAATATTGGTCTCAGAAACGGCACGCATGTTGCGAACATGGTCAGAGTTTTGGACCTGCTTTACCCTGCCGAAACCGTCCATAAAATAACGTGTTGTATTGAATAACCCGTTGGCAACCCATTTCACTTCGGTGACATAATTATTCGAAGTCGTCCAGTTTGCCTGGTCGAAATAAGCGAGCTCCTGAGCAACTTTTCCGTATGGGTTCCGTGTTGTCGCATTTCTTCCTTTGGAATCGTAGGTAGATTGCACAAACACATCGTTATTATTTACCTTGAATGTTTGTTGCCCTAAATGGTTTGTTACGGTGTATTCGTATTTCGAATCTTTTGGAGAAATGATGATATCATCCACAAAAGCGGCTTTGTAATTTATAATTCCTGCACCTACCTGATTGATCGTGTTTTCCACGTAAACCTCTACCCATTGTTCCGGACCTTTGAAGACCGAAAAGTCAATCGTGTATTGTTTCCAAGCCCCATTCAAATCTTGTGGGTAGAATGTATATTCGTTCAATACGATAGTTTTACTACTGTTCCAAACTTTGCATTTGATGCGCACACCTGTAACAGTCGAAGTACTAATATCCCCTCTTCGGTAGATTGCATCTGCCGCTACATCATCACTGAATGGAGTAGATGGGATACTTGGCGGATTAAGCGGCGGGATATCCGAATCGTATTTAATCCACAAACTGGTTTGATAATCCCAATAACACGTTGTTGGAACGTTTGAACCATTACATTCAGGAACAATGGTCAATGGGGCTATTCTTACCGGGCGCACAGGGGTCAGCTTTGTTGCTTCACCAGCGGTTCGTATACTTGCCAGTTTATAGCTGTATTTTCCTGTTCTTGCATAACTATTGGAAAGCCGGGGCATTACTTTCGTTTTCACAATTTTGGAATCAGCAATTATCAAATTGATATTCGGGAGTGGAGAAGTTGTAAAACATACTGTATAGTTGAGTGCCTGATTATTGTCTGTTATAATGGTTGGATTCACAGTTTCAATCATTAACGAAACCGGAGTTGTTGTTCCTCCCACAGTATATGAGAAAGTGACTGCTTGTCCGGGACTCAAATTGGTAATGTCATTAGTCGTAATTGCATAATATAACGTTCCGGAACCTGATCCACCACTTGAAAACGAACTGTTATGGACACATGATGTACCATTCTCAGTAAGAATAGTTTTTGTTACTGTTTCAATAGATTGGATTTCAGTTGTAAACCAATCTTCTTTCAAATAACTTTGACTATTCCATTCCCCAATTAATTTCAAGTCAGTAAAATCTTCAAAGCCTGTATATGTTGCATCAAAAGGGCGTTCCGTTCCTATGATGTTTGCTTTCAAGGTATTTAATCCGTTTCCAGTAACCGCTTTCGTATATAATTGATTCGAACGTGCAGAAACAGGCATTGCCGCAGGATTGTACTCGTACACATCTGATTCTGAAACACGCCAGTTTGGATCAGTAGTACTGAAAGTTGTCGGTGTAAAAGTTCCTGTTGCAGCATTTGTTGGAACCGTTTCGTAAGCATAAGTATCCAATGATTTTGGAACAGTCAGTGAAATATCATATGTCATAACTTGAGCACTCAAAGTATTGGCTGGAGCTACGCTGTTCAGATAAGAGGTAGTTCTACATGGTAACGCGTATAAATTCAAATCCGTGAATTTGGAAGTAATACCAGTATATTCTTCAAAAGCATACTTGTATTGGGTAATATAGCTCAAAGGTTCATTAATGGTCAGTTTGCGTGTCCCACGTAAAACAAAGCGCCAATCTGTACCTACATTTTGTTCATAATCATGATAAGTTTCAGAAATAATACCTTTGTAGTTCGTTATTTCTTTTGACATGACTGTTTTGGATTGCCCCCATTTAGTATAAGAATGTAAATTCGGAGTTTGGATACCGATATTGAAAGTGGTGGTAATAAATAAATTGTCAATCGGTTTATACGTTTTAATACCATTCGTTCCATCCGGTGTAAAAAACTCACACCCTACAAACCACAAATTCACGAAGTTGTTTGAACCTGGGCTCAAATTATATTTAAAATTAAGGCTTTGAGTAGATGCTGTTAATCTTGTATATTCATAATCAATTTTTTGATATGGAGTATTTGCCAAGGTCTCAAAATATTCTTCACTTTTCAGGGAAATCGGAGTACGGTTGATATTGTCTCCTGCAAGCACTAACCCTGCACCCCACGATACACTTGGCAAACGATAACAAAATAGATTATAGACCGGAAAATCAATACTTGTTCCATAACTTGGACCATAAGTTTTTTTGATGTAGGAATTGTCTGCCATAAGGACCTTGATGCCAGTATAGAAATTGGTTGCTGTATAATCATCCAAAGCAATATTCGTTTGAGAAAGATGACTCATCCGCTCTTCGAAGTCATAAGTAAAAACGGGGTTGAAATAATGATAATTCTCGACTTGATGCCGGTGATTTTCTCGGGAAATAAATTGGTTGAACCCGGAAATCAAGGATTGAACGTATTCTGCCGGCATTGCTGTAAAAGTCCCGTTTTCGTATTGATAATTGGTTACAACAGCAGGATTAATACGATCACTCACCGTCTTTTTCTTCAAGCGAATTCCATAGTTTGTGTATAACGAAACCTCATAAGTAGCAGTCAATTTTTTCGCGCTCATGCCCAAAGAGGCATAAGTAGTTGCATCGGCGGTATTATGTGCATCCTGAACAAAGGACCTAACTTTTGCCAGTGCATTGTAATTGGAAATTATTGGAAAATTATCAGGTTTCAGATTCCATTCTGCGGATGGTGTAAACGAAGATGGTTCGTATTCAAAAGTTATTTCACCACCTGTTGGATAAGTAATCTTTGTCAGTGACCAGGCATTGGCACTCGGGGCATATCCCGGAATATAAAAGAATCCATAAACATCCTGTATAGGAAGTATCGGATTGGTTACTGATGTTGAGAGTAAATTATACCCCGCCGGAGTTAAGTTCCCAGCATTTGCATAAACCGTTTTCTCTAATGTAGAAGCATCCAACGTATACCATTTTTCCTGGCATGGGAAATTGATCAGAAAATCATAAGGTGATACACCGGAATGGTTCGAACTACCAACAGTACCATTTGTAGTATAGGTAACCTGTGGATAGTTGCTCTGTATGGGTGTGTCAGCTTTTGAAAATTCAATTGGCTGATTCAATTGAGACGATCCTTGTCTCAAGGAAGGGAAATAATACGCCCTGATGATCTCTCGTTTATGAAATTCATCAAAACTTGGATTGTATCCATACTCAAACTTGTATTCATTCTTTTCTACTGCAGAAATAGTCGAACCGTAAAACTCCAATCCAAGTAAAGTGGTTTTTCCTCGTTTGTCCACCCCAATATTCTGATATTCTTGGATATCGAATGGAGTCGCTTTACTTGGTGCACCGACTAATGTCCCGCTAACAACTTTTTCCAACTTGTTATTATTTCTAATCAAATAACTGGAAACAGCCAATTCCTGTGCACTTCCTTTAGTAGCATAATTGAACTTAATGGTTCCTATCTTCATGCTTTCATTCGGATATAATTCAGGATTGACCAATCGACTCGTAATCTTGATTGAATCGTACTTCATTGTCTCTACAGGATATTCAATGTCAAAATCGGTAATACTTCCCTGCTCTGTGCAGTATTTACGATTTTCATAATAATAATCGTTACCCACACGGTTTGCAGGTTTGGTATAGTAATCATGGTTTACATCATATCGTTCAGAAATTGTGAAGTCAATTTGCTGCGTTGGGGTCACAATCTTTGTCAAATAAGCCAATTCATGCATCAGGGAAGAAGCACGGTCGGTTTGTGAAAAAGAAGACCATTCTCGGTACTTTGGCACAACCTGATCTTGTTTGATGGAACACATTCCAGCTAAATAACTTGCTTCCACTTTTTCAGCATCTGTGTATTCAAAACGAATCCAGTCTCCGGCATCACCGTCATCGGCAATATGACTCCCATTGGAATCTACATAATCAACAGAATGAATCTCTGTCAATAACCACTCAGCGATGTAGTCAATTTTCCAAAAATTCCCCTCCGCCGGATCATCCACATTCTGCGAATGCTTGTTACTCCAAAAAGGATCGTCATTATAAACATAACGTTGTCCACGTAAAGCACGTCCGAAAACATAAACCGTTCCATTTTCATCCGTGATAATGAATTGCTCAAAGTCTTCGTAACGAACATATCGCTCTGCTTCATCCGGAACAAATGCGTCTTCGGAAAATCCACTGGGTATTTTAGCAAAACCATTCTTCACGTATGGTAAAACACCTATTGCAGCCGCATAACTCGTAGATTTGGTCATATTGTTGTTTGCATCTCTAAAAAGGTTCACTTCATTGATTCTCGAAAATTCCTGAGCAATTTGGTAAGTCTTCACAATATGAGCAATTTTCCAGTTTTCTACTTCTGTCAATGACCAAACGTGGGATTTATTGGGGTTATTCGGTGTGCTAATGAATCCCGAGTTGTAAAAAGAATTCGATAATTTACCCGGAACGGAAATATGATATAGGTCACTTAAAGGTTGTGCTCTGGAATCATCATTCTCAATGGCATCAAACCCCAAATATTGATTATTTGAAAAAGGATTAACAACCGTTCCATTAGTTGTAGCAAATTTACCTTTCAGGACTTGCCCACCAGCTTCATTTATCGTATTATACATATCAGCTTCATGATACGTGGAAGAATAGTCAGGATAAAATGCACCAAAATCACGTTTAATACTTCCAACCGGAAGAACCCAACCAAGGCCAACAGGACCACTTTGCTGATCTACTTTTATACCTGCCGTATAATTAAGCTGTATAGGGAAACTCATTGTTCTAGAAGAGACAGTAACTAAAGAAACTGTATTGGTCATTACGCCGGCTTGGCCAATAGACGAATTATCTGTTGATGCCTGCTTAGTCAGTTCTTTTTTGGAAGCGGTAATCCCTTCCAATTTTTCTGTGAATGATTTAGTTGGTGCTTGAGAAAATAAAGCAAAAGGGAATAGAAGAATTCCCAATAAGGTGGTTTTTTTCATATAGATTAGAATAAACAAATAATCATTGGTGTTAATTCTTCGCAAAAGGAAGCCCAACACTTATGAAGTTATTTTGATAATTTAGTTTCAGGTTTTAGTGGATATTAATTTTATTACTATCCAAATTTATGGCGCGAATATAGTCAGAATTTTCACACGCCTTTATAAAAGCAAAAAATTCAAGAAGAGCAAGGTAAAAGCATGATTTAAAGTATTTATCCCCCATACATAACGCCGTGCAGAGTGCAATTTTAATTAATATTGACAAAGATACTTTTCAAGATCGTAAAGGTTTTACGTTCTGATTTGTGTAAAGAATTCAGACTTGCTTGAACAAGCATCAAATGGTAATGTCAACTATAGAAATAATATACCAATTGGCTAAAACCATTCTTTGATGAGCAATCTACTGTTTTCTTTCTTGGAATTATAAAACAAAAAAGGATCGTCAAACTGACAATCCTTCTCTTAGTAGCGGGGACACGACTCGAACGTGCGACCTTCGGGTTATGAGCCCGACGAGCTACCAACTGCTCCACCCCGCAATATATCTTTTATAACTATTGCTATTTCTTCTTTATTCCTAACAGACGTTTCCGTTATTGGACTGCAAAGATACGTGCTTTTTATTAATCCGCAAGCGTTTTTGGAAAAACTTTTTTAATTCATGTTATTAGAAACTGTACGGAAAATCGCAACTCACTCTTTTCAAGTATTGCTAAACCGTTTTACTAAATAATTAGCAAGGTGCATCTTTGTCAAAACTTTTAAACTTAAAACGATGACTCAGAAACCTTCATTTGCATTTATTGCCGCCAGTTGGGTAGCATTTGGAACAGGAATAATCGGATATTTCTCCGGCATTTTTGGTAACAAGGAACTTCAATTATCCGATAAGGGATACTATTTCACCGTCATTATGTTCGCCTTGTTTTCGGTAATCAGTGTCCAGAAAAGTGTGCGTGACCGATTGGAAGGAATTCCGGTAACAGATCTCTATTATGGAATTAGCTGGTTTTGCACCATTTTGTCCATTGCACTTTTGGTTGTTGGTTTGTGGAATGCCCATATGTGGGGAAGCGAGAAAGGATTCTTTGCATTTTCATTTGTACTCGCTCTTTTTGGGGCCATAGCCATACAGAAAAATACCCGCGACTCGATTTCCAAAGAGAAACCATTCTAGCCTGAATCAACGATAGAATGAAAAGAAACCTGTTTATGAATTGATAAACAGGTTTTTAGGTTTTACCCGAAATGCGGTTTCCAGGAAGTGAAATTTCGATTAATTAACTTAGGAATTGGCGAGTTTCGGCTGTTTTTTAGAATAAGAAGCGTACCTTTGCACCAAATTTCTAGTATATGTCTCACAAATCAGCTTTCGTAAATATTGTTGGTAGCCCTAATGTTGGTAAATCGACCCTTATGAACGGATTGGTTGGTGAAAAGCTTTCCATCGTTACTTCCAAGGCACAAACAACTCGTCACCGTATCCATGGATTAGTGAACGGCGACGACCATCAAATCGTTTTTTCCGATACTCCGGGAGTTGTAAATGCCTCTTACAAATTGCATGAAGCAATGATGAGTTATGTGGAAAATTCGTTCAAGGATGCCGATATTTTGTTGTTCATCACAGACATGTCTGAAAATGAAATGAATCACAAGGAAACACTGGAACGGATTGTAAAATTGAAAATTCCGGTTCTGTTAATCTTGAATAAGATTGATTTGGCTGACCAAACGAAATTGGAAGAGCGCGTGCAATATTGGAAAGAGAAAGTTCCCAATGCGGAAATCATTCCAACTTCCGCTTTGCACAAATTCAATATCAACGTCATTTGGGATCGTATTTTGCAATTGGCTCCCGAAGGTCCTGCATACTTTGATAAGGATGAATTATCGGATCGTCCGGTTCGGTTCTTTATTTCTGAAATGATCCGCGAAAAGATCTTTTTGCATTGCGACAAGGAAGTCCCTTACGCTTGCCAGGTAGAAATCGAATCGTATCAGGAAGCAGAAAACATCACACATATCCGTGCATTGATTATTGTAGAAAGAGATTCCCAGAAAGGAATCCTGATCGGTAAGAAAGGAGATATGTTAAAACGCATTGGCCGCGAATCACGCTTGGATATGGAAGCTTTCCTGGGTCAGAAAGTATTCTTGGAGACCTTTGTAAAAGTGGACAAAGATTGGAGAGCCAGTGAACAAAAATTGAAAAAGTACGGGTATTAATAATACCCGGGATTATCTATAACGCAGTGCTGTGAAGTACGTCTAAAAAACAAAAAATGGGAAATATTATTGCCATCGTAGGACGCCCGAATGTAGGAAAGTCCACCCTGTTCAACCGCTTAACTGAAAGTAATCACGCCATCGTAAAAGAAATAAGTGGTGTGACGCGCGATCGCATCTATGGCCGTGGTGAATGGAACGGGATTCCGTTTTCAGTAATTGATACCGGGGGTTACGTAAAAGGTTCAGAAGATATTTTTGAAGGAGAAATCCGCAAACAAGTTGAAATTGCAATTGAAGAAGCGAATGTCATCTTATTTGTAGTGGATGCCACAACCGGAATCGTCGATTTGGATGAAACGGTTGCGAAAATTCTACGCAAATCCAAAAAGAAAGTATTGGTAATTGCCAATAAAGTGGACAACAACGATCGTGTCGGAATGTCTGCCGAATTCTGGTCTTTCGGCTTAGGGGAAGTATTTGATTTATCTGCTGCGAACGGTTCGGGTACAGGAGAAATCCTGGATGAAGTTGTCACACACTTTGACAAGGAAGATCCCCGTGGAGAAGAAGAAGCGAATTTACCTCGTATCGCTGTTGTGGGGAAACCAAATGTTGGTAAATCTTCGATGATTAATGCATTTACCGGTGAAGAACGAAATATTGTAACAGACATCTCCGGAACAACCAGGGATTCTATTGATACACGCTATAAAGCTTTTGGCTTTGATTTTATGTTGATTGATACAGCAGGAATCAGGAAGAAAGCGAAAGTAACGGAAGACATTGAATACTATTCGGTATTGCGTTCCGTCCGTACTATTGAAGATTCAGACATCTGTATTTTCATGATCGATGCCACTGAAGGAATCCAAAAACAGGATTTGACTATCTATTACATGATTGAGAAAAACCACAAAGGAGTGGTTGTTTTAGTCAATAAATGGGATTTAGTTGAAAAAGATACGATGACTGCTGTTGAATATGAAAAGAACCTAAGAAACGATTTGGCTCCTTACAATGATGTGCCGATCATCTTTACTTCTGCGCTTACGAAACAGCGGATTCATAAAGCTTTGGAAAAAGCAATGGATGTTTTTGCAAATCGTACACGAAAGATTTCAACTTCCGAATTGAATGACCGACTGCTTCCGATAATCGATAGTAATCCACCGCCATCCTTAAAAGGGAAATATGTGAAGATCAAGTACGTGCAACAGTTGCCCACTCATGCTCCTGCATTTGCATTCTTCTGTAATTTACCACAATACATCCCGGATTCTTACAAACGTTTCCTGGAGAATCGTTTACGTGAAATGTACGATTTTGAAGGGGTTCCGGTGAGAATCTATTTTAGAAAGAAATAAGAGAAAGCACTGCTTTCGATTCGAATCAGACAAACGTTAGTGCAGTCGTAAAGACTGATCATTTTTCTATAAAAACAAAAAGGTGCCTTCGACTTCGCTCAGGCACTTTTTTTAATTAGACTAATTTATTTTAAAACTGTAAAATATAATTCGTGCGTTTCTCTTCTCCAATCGTCGTTGTAGGACCATGTCCCGGATAAACAACCGTATTGTCAGGCAAAGTGAATATGCGTTCCAGGATCGTCTTCTTCAATACTTCTATCGATCCGCCAGGTAAATCCACGCGACCAAAACTTCCTTTGAACAAGATGTCTCCACCGATCAACAGGTTATCCGACTCACTGTAAAAGGCAACATGACCTACAGCATGTCCCGGTCCGAAAATCACCTTCAGTTCCAGATCACCGAACATCAAAATCTGGTTATCCGTCAGATAATCCGTCGGTTCCGGAGATGGCACATATGCAGATAATCCATACATCTGGGCTGAACGTTCCGCAAAACTCAATGTAAATAACTCTTCCTTATGCGCCATTAGAGGAATCCCAAAATGATTTACAAAAAAGGCGTTCCCGGTAATGTGATCGATGTGACAATGCGTATTCAACACTGCATGAACCTTCAGGTTATTTTCCTGAATGAAATCAATCCATTCCTGTTGTTCATACCGTTCATAACAACTCGGATCGATGATTACCGCGTCACCTTGTCCGTTATAAACGATCGAACCGTTTTGTTGAATGGGATTACCCGTAAAAATCTCAACTTTCATTTAGCGAATCACATTGATATGTCCATTAAATCTATACTTTTTATCGCTTATAAGCTCTCTTGTTTCCAGAGTCCAAGTATATTCTCCGCAAGGTACGATTTTCCCGTGATAAGTTCCATCCCAATAAGCCTTCGGATCATGACTTTCCCAAATCACTTCCCCCCAACGATTAAATATCTGCAAGTTAAATTGTTGAATATCTATTCCATCAACGTACAAGAACCAGTTTTGATTAAATTCATCTCCATCAGGAGTAAATGCATTTGGTGCATACAAAATAACATCCGTCAAAACCTGCACAATTTTGGTTACTGAATCCACACATCCGTTTGCATTGGTCACGATCAACGTGACGTTGTAATTTCCAACAATACCTGCTGGAAAATCAACGTTTACATTTTCAGAAGAAGCAGTTGCCGGCGTTCCTCCTTCAATAAGCCAACTGTAATTTACAACATCTGTTGAACTATTATTATTCAGCATAACATTCGTTTCAAAAATCGTTGTTGGATTTGGAGAAATATGAAAATCTGCTGTCGGACCATAAACTTCAATCATATTCGTAAACGTACTCGAATAGACACATCCACTGTCGGAAACAGTAGTAATACTCACAGTGTATGATCCGGATGACTCATACGTATGTGAACAAGTATCCAACCCATTCGTTGTAATTGTTGGCGTCCCATCACCGAAATTAATCGTACTTGTTATTACATTTCCAGGACCAGCGGTATTATTAGAGAAAATTACATGATGAGGGAAACAACCCACTGTAACATCGGGTGTCAGTATCGGATTCAATGGTTGTGGTACCACAATTGTCATAAATGCAGTGTCCGGTATTGATCCACATGCTTCGGTCAGAATCACTCCGTATTGTGTTGTTTGATTTGTTGTTACATTAATTGTTGTACCTGTTCCAACAACTCCGCTGTTCGTAAACCAGGTAAAAGTATACGGCAAAGAGCCTCCAGATCCTGTGGCGGTAACTGTCGAGACATCTCCCGGGCACACAACCAAATCCGGTGAAATGGAAGTGATTAGTGGCAGCGATATCAATGGTTCATTAATTACGAAATCTTCCGTATCTGCACATCCGGTAGCATTGGAGACTACAACCTGATAAGTTCCTGCAGCTAACCCATTTATAACGAATGGTGTTGGAATCGGGATATTCGGACCACCATTCAACGAATATTGTGTTGCGTTTGTAACTGTTAAAGTAGCTGAGCCATTTGGTATTCCGGGACAAGTTGCATCCGTTGTAACAGCAGCAACCGTCGTATTAATTTCCGTTACGGTAATAATCGCAGACGAGATGCATCCGCTGGAATCTACCGTATAAGTATATGCTCCCGGATTCATTGTAATTGGATTATAAGGCATGTTCACTGTTGCACCTGCTGAATTCGTCCATGCTCCGTTCGCGGACGCTCCCGGTCCCAACAAGGGAAACAAATCCGTAGATGCGCCCTGGGAACAAATACTCAATGTATTATTCGTTCCCGGATTTGGTGGATTCTGACAGGGATTCGAGCAACATTCGAAAATAATAGAATCAATGATCAATCCACAGGCAGGACCCGGTCGATTGTAATTAAATGACAGGTTTGTTATCGGCCCAGTCCATTCTACCCAACCACGTGCATTGTCCATATTCGAATTTACTTGTGTAGAATTCCCGGGATTAGAAAAATGACCTATTACATCTGTCAAACCATTGTAAGGAGTGGAAATAGCACTTAAATACTCATTCTGTCCACCATCCAAATCAGTAAATTGAATACGTAAATTACAAACCGGTTGAGAAAATGTAATTGAAACGGGAATGCTTAATGAGGGGTCAAAAATATAGCTCGGTGTTATTAATCCTGTCGTATAAGTGGGGTTACCCGAAGTAGAAATGTTACTGAATCCGATAGAAGAGGTAAAAGCATACGTTACCTGACCATTACAAAAATTAAAAGATGGACTCGAAGCCGATGTAACAGAACTTCCCGAAACCCAGGATAAGTTATCTGAAACCGTTTGAGCATTAGAAATAAGTGCCTGAAAAAGCAATAAGCTTATTAATACTATTTTCCTTTTCACACAAACACAATTTAGGCGGTTAACTAATTTATCACATAATCCAAAAACACTTGGCTCTTTACCAAGTGTTTTTTAGAAATGCTTTTCTTTATAATCTGATCAATTGACCATTATTTTTTATAACATCTAATGAAATATTGACTTTCATCAACGCATGACGTTGATATATCCGTTAAAGGTATACTTTTTATCGCTGACTAATTCCTTTGTTTCCAAAATCCAGTTGTATTGTCCGTTCGGAACAATTTTTCCCTGGTAGGTTCCATCCCATGCACCGTTAGGATCATTACTTTCCCAAACCACCTCTCCCCAGCGGTTGAATACCAGCAAATTAAATTGTTGGATATCTATTCCATCTATATGCAGAAACCACGTCTGATTGAATTCATCACCATCGGGAGTAAATGTGTTCGGTGCATATAAAATGACATCACTCAACACCTGGGCAATCTTAGTTACTGAATCAATACATCCGTTCGCATTTGTTACAATTAAGGTAACATTGTAATTTCCAACAACTCCTTCCGGTAAATCAACGCTTACATCCTCAAAGAACGATTGATTTGGCGTTGCACCCGGAATTGACCAGCTATAGTTAACCACATCTGTCGAACTATTGTTGTTCAGCAGGATGTGCGTTTCGAAAATCGTAGTCGGATTAGGAGAAATATTGAAATCGGCATCCGGTTTATCAAATACCGTAATCATATTTGTAAAGGTATTCGAATAGGTACATCCAGTATCAGAAATGGATACAATGCTTACGGTATAAACTCCCGGGTGTTCGTAGGTATGCGAGCACGTATCCAATGCATTGGTTGTGATAGTTGATGTTCCATCACCAAAATCAATGGTACTAAGTAAAGGTGCTCCAGGTCCTGGGGTATTGTTGGAAAAAATCACGTGATGAGGATAACAACCATCAGCATCGTCCGGTGTAAGTATCAAGTCGAGAGGTTGAGGAACTGTTATAATCATACAAGCACTATCGGGAGCTGATCCACAAGCTTCTGACAATACGACACAATACTGAGTTGTTGCAACCGTATTAACCGTAATCGGAGAACCGACACCTTGAATTCCGGTATTGGTGAACCATGTAAATGTATAAGCTGTGGAACCACCCGTTCCGGTTGCGGTCAATGTTGCAGCATCACCTGAACATGTTACCAAATCCGGAGTTATCGATGTAATGGATAAAGCGGGAGGCTCATTGATTATGAAATCAGCCGTATCTGTGCATCCTCCAACATTGAATACGACTACTTCGTAGGATCTTGCTGACAAACCATTGATAACAAATGGAGTTGGAATTGGTGTATTCGGACCTCCATCCAACGAATATTCCGTGGCATTTGTAGCTGTTAACGTTGCTGATCCGTTTGGCATTCCATGACAGTTAGAGGCAGTTGGAACCGCTGTAACCGTAGGATTAATTTCGGTCACTGTAATCGTTGCAGAAGAAATACATCCATTCGAATCAACGCTGTAAGTGTAAATCCCCGGATTCATTGTAATTGGGTCGTATGGCATCGTAACTGCGGCTCCGGCAGGATTCTTCCAGGTTCCATTCGGGGAAGCTCCAGGTCCTAAAAGAGGAAATAAATCCGTCGGTGTTCCTTGAGCACAAATGGTCAATGTATTATTCGTTCCCGGATTTGCAGATGCCGAAATATTCACATTCACCTGATCTGTTGTTACACACAAAGGATGTCCTGTCGGATAAACCGACAAAGTCAATGTGGTGTTTCCGTTTACAGTAGCCATCGGATCAAGGATAGCCGGATTTGAAACTGCAGCAGCAGGAGTCCAGGCATACGTCAGGTTACCCAAGCAATTCCCGGTTAAATTGTGAACAGATGTCGAAGCATTCCCATTCGTTCCGTCAGATAGTACAACTGCCCCGGCAGCATCCAATACTTCATATGAACATTCATTAATAAATGATCCCGCACCATCAAACTGAACAGTAAACGCTGCACCATTTGGAATCGATAAGTTAAATGAAGACGTAAGGCCCCCAGGAATCGTAAATGTTGAAGTTACCCCATTGACAATTACAATCAAACTATTCCCATTCCATCCGTCTCCCCAGGAATCCACCAGGTTGAAGGTATAATCACAACTGTTGTTACCTCCGACGATATTTCCATCCAATTGAATCGGTGTTCCATTACAGATCGTAGCGTCTGGTCCTGCATCTGCCTGCGGGTTTGCATTTACGGTAACTGTAACACTGGAATCATTCTGACAACCATAGTTATCCAAAACCACATACGTATAGGTATATGTTCCCGCAGCAGTCGGGTTAACAGTTAATACATCTCCATTCGGAGACATTGTTGCGAAAATAGCAGGCATTACCCAGTAAGAAGAATCGCTTCCTAACCCGATTTGGGGTTCGAAAACCGTTACCGGTGGATATAGAGAAGGATCTAAATTGATGGAAAAAGAGAATAATGTACCGTCGTCAGCAGCCCAGTTATCGATTACTGTAAGTGTCCAGATTCCGTTCAAAGGACAACCGATCAAATTCGTAAACGGTTGAATCGGTTCATAATCCCCTGCTGGAATAGTTCCACCAAAACCATTGTTGTTTGCCCAATCCACCCATGTTTCAGTTGCTGTAGGCGTAAAACAATAAGTATATGGAATACCTTGTGTTGTAGGATCACTGCAGTCGACGTTATCCAATGGATTCGGTTCCCCGATTTGAGTACCACCCCCGCCTTGCTGGTGTAAAATCTGATTTTGGCCATTCGGACATTCAACGATGATAACCAAATCACCCATGAATGAATGCTCCAATCCCAAACACAGACTTTGGATATCGCTCAATTGGGTAATTGTTGACCCGGCCGCAAATCCTGTTTGCATAATTTGAACATCCTGGGAAACCCCTAATAAAGTATCAGGTAAACACCCGTCATCAATTGTTTGGGAACCGGGGAAACCATTCCAAAGTACTTCGTAAAAATCAGGATCCGCCGTCAATGTAGCATTTTCACCCAAACACAAGGTCGTATCTCCGGGGAACCCGATAAACGATGGAATAGTAGCCACAAAAACTTGTAAATCGATCAGATTCGTGTTTCCACAACCATTGTTATCCGTAAGGAATAACTGCACTAAATATTGTCCGGGAGTGTCAAAAGCATGGGAAACAGTCGAGCCTACTCCTGTACTTCCATCCATAAAATCCCATTCGTAATTTGTTAATGTAAATCCTGGTGCTGCGAATGAAGCAAGCCCGGAAAAGTCAACGACATCTCCCACACAGACACGTGTGCTATCCAATGTCTCACCTCCAACTATTACTCCCGCGGCTGTTGGCGTAGCACAAGGCGTTGTACAAGTAGCACTTGCCGTGAACATTCCTGTTCCTACCGTATTTGATCTGAATCTCAAAGTGATACAACCCGTAGGATTCAAGGCTGTTGCCATAATGATGACCCCTTGTAATTGAGTTCCTGAATAAGTTCCCAATGTGGGAGCAGCGGTCGAGTTTCCATCATATACATCCATGTAATCCACATTGGTGATATTGGGTGCAGGATTGTCATCCGTATTACTCAACTGGAACAGATTAAATACAATGGAAATGATATCTCCGGGAGTATCCGGGCAAATCGTTACAACAACCGTTTCATTGTTTCCGTATCCCGGACCACCTTGGCCTCCGGAATCAATGATAAACCCATTACAGGTACTAAATGTTTGATTATTGCTTGCGGCAGATATCGGAATGGTTGTCTGCTGGGAAAACGCATTATTAGCTACTAATGCCAGTAGCACAAAAATAAAATTCTTCATAAGGATCAGGTCTATTTAGTGTTTGAAGGGCTTGTGGTAAAAGCCTTGGTGATTTCCGGAATTGCATAAAAAACCAATACGCGTTCTTTATCAAGCTGAACGTATTGTCTTTCCGACTTGGATAATCTAATCCCGAAATCGTAAAAGTTGAAATTGGAAGTCCCGATAGTAACCAGGTCTGCATCTGTAAAAGGGATGTCTTTTTTTACCGAATTACGTTGTTCTTTCGATAGAGCTGTTTTGGAGACAATCTCATAAGAATGATCCAGTTCGAATAGCAGGTAATTATATGAATTCTTATTGTATTCATACATCTTTTCGGCTTC
Organism: uncultured Fluviicola sp.; assembly: GCA_965650135.1. GTDB lineage: Bacteria > Bacteroidota > Bacteroidia > Flavobacteriales_D > Crocinitomicaceae > Fluviicola. The sequence continues at coordinate 132,184 of CBFGNC010000007.1, read as the reverse complement.
TTTGCCTTTGTTCTTGAGGATCCTTGAGTCAATCTCTTGGGAGAAAGAGAAAGTTGCGGAAATAAGGAATCCAGTTAGGATAAATAGTTTCTTCAACACGGTTTGTTTTAAGTTCTGTACCTGCTAGACAACTGAAAGTTGGAAAGGTTGTCACGAGCGAAACAAATTTAACAAAAAACACTATTTTCTGTCGTTGAACTTAACAATAATAACAAAGATTCTTTAAATCCTAATAATAGGCAAAGAAGAATTTGATCCCCAAAACGAGACCTGCGAACCCGATTGCGAACCCAACTACCAACTGGGTTAAGCTATGGAGTTTCAGATACATTCTTGCCGACATCACAATTCCACTGGCGATGAATGCAAGAACCAGGATCCACAATGGGAAAATCAGCATTTTGCTATAGTACATGTATAGGAATCCGGTCAGAATACCCATTCCTGTCGCATGAAGGGAAACTTTCCAACGAAACGTAAGAATTGTGCAAACGATTACCGAGATAAGTGATCCCAGAGATAACCCGAATATGAATCGCGCACCTGGAAGGAAATCCGGGACTTTTAAAAGCAAAATAGTCAATAAGGAAATGCCGAACAGCACAACCATGATGGAAGGGACAATGCGTTCCGTTCTTTTTTCCATCATCACGGAACTCACAGAACCCCGTGTCTGCAGGAAAAGGACAGTTAATGCCGGTGCAAGAAATGAAAAAGAGGTGAAAAGGTACATGAAGAATTCTTTTGCTTTCGAATCCAATGAAAACAGGCTTTCTCCCTGGTAAAAATCAGCTTGCCAACTTTCAACATACATAGCAATAGCAATCGCGTAAACCGGTGCAAGGAGTGGCAAGAAAACCCATGAAAGAACCTTGGAGAAAATCTTCATTACAGTTCCTTTCTTAAGCGCGCAACCGGAACATTCAATTGTTCCCTGTATTTTGCAATGGTTCTTCTGGCAATATTATAACCCTTATCGTTGAGCAGTTTTGCCAAATGTTCATCAGTTAAAGGTTTCTTTTTGTTTTCTGCTTCAATGGCATCCGTCAAAATTTTCTTGACTTCCCTTGTAGAAACCTCTTCACCGGAATCAGTTGAAAGTGATTCTGAAAAAAAGTACTTCAAGGAATATACGCCAAAGGCTGTCTGGACATATTTTGAATTCGCAACACGAGAAACTGTTGAAATATCGAGACCTACAATTTCAGCAATGTCTTTCAAAATCATTGGTTTCATGTTCGTTTCATCTCCTGTCAGAAAGAACTGGTACTGGTACATCATAATCGCATGCATCGTAGTAAACAATGTTTGCTGGCGTTGACGAATCGCATCAATGAACCATTTTGCCCCTTCTAATTTCGTTTTCACGAACAAGAGTGCATCCTTGTCAGATTTAGATGTTTTCGCACCTTCCCCGTAACTTCTGAGCAATTGTTCATATTCCTTAGAAACTTTCAGATCCGGAGTATTTCTACCATTGATGGACAACTCCAATTTCCCGTCAAATTCCGCAATCATAAAATCCGGGATGACCTGTTGGATGCTTTTTGAATTGTCTTTTAAAGAACCTCCAGGTTTGGGGTTCAATCGAATGATCGCATCTATTGCTTCTTTCAGATCCTCATCTTCAATTTCTAATTTCTTCTGGATCTTGTCGTAGTGCTTTTTCGTAAACTCCTCGAAATGATCTTCCAGTATTTTTCGCGCAGTAAACAAGGTGATATTCCCTTCCTGGATCCGCTCAATCTGGAGCAACAGGCATTCTCTCAAATCTCGGGCACCAATCCCTGCAGGATCCAATTCCTGAACGATTTTGAGTACATGTTCCACATCTGCTTCAGTAACCATCAGGTTCGAAGAAAAAGCCAGATCATCCACAATCGCATCCAATTCGCGATTCAGATAGCCTGATTCATCCAGATTTCCAATAATCGTATCCGCAATCTGGAATTGAGTGTCGTCCAAATCCAACAAATGCAATTGCTCCGTCAATTTATCCTGGAACGATGAATCTACAGAAAGTGGAACACCCCGTTCTTCATCATCCTTGCTTTTATTGTTTACCTGGGTTTTGTAATCCGGTGTATCATCGTCGAAGTAATCACTGATATCGAAATCAGTATCAAATTCGTTTTCATCATCCTTGTAATCGTCTTCCGGATCATTATCGTATTCATCCACTTCCTCAGTACCCTCATCCAAAGCCGGATTTTCTTCCAGCTCCTGTTTGATCCGTTGGTCCAATTCCATAGTCGGAACCTGCAGCAACTTCATCAATTGAATTTGCTGAGGAGAAAGTCTTTGTTCCAGTTTCTGGGTGAGCTGTTGCCTTAGTGCCATCTATGGTTTATTCTGAGTATTATAATTATTGTTTTAAACTGAAGAAAAGTTCAAAAGTTCAAAAGTTCAAAAGTTCAAAAGTTCAAAAGTTCAAAAGTTCAAAATAATTCTTCTATCTGAATTTTTGTCCTCTGTGTTCTGATTTTTTTATTTGTACAATCAAACCATAGATTCCAACGGATAAGAATTCAGCTTTCGTTTTTAGTTGCAAAAATTCGTTTTCTTGAATCATTCCAAAATCTAATGCCCGATATAATTGAGATCTACTTTCTCCGGCACTCGCTTTTGAAATCCAAAGATACTGCAAAAATTCTTTATTACCTCCACGTTCAAATCCTTCGGCAATGTTGTCCATAACACTACTGCTCGAGCGAATAATCTGATTACTCAAAGCCCTTTCTTCAAGTTCTTTTTTGTATCTGAAAATTGCATGAATCTCTTTTGAAAACTCACGACTTTTTTGCCAAATTAATAGGTCTTCAAAACGTCTTATTCCTTCCACTGTGTCAATCTTTCTTTTTAATTTAAGAAAAAATATGATTTGCTACAATGGTTCAGTTTTTCAACTTTTTGAACCTTTTAACCCATTGAACCTTCTTAAAATTCTGCATTTTGTGGCGTTCTCGGGAATGGAATTACATCCCGGATATTTGTCATACCCGTTACGAACATCACCATGCGCTCAAAACCTAATCCGAAACCTGCATGTGGAACCGATCCGAAGCGACGCGTATCCAAATACCACCACAGATCTTCTTCATGAATGCCGAAATCAGCACATTTTTTCTGTAGTACTTCCAGGCGTTCTTCACGTTGAGAACCTCCAACCATTTCACCGATTCCGGGGAATAAGATGTCCATCGCAGCAACTGTTTCTTTACCTGGCTCACATCCGTCGTTTGCACGCATATAGAATGCTTTGAACGACGCAGGATAATCCGTAATGATTACCGGACGTTTGAATTCCTTTTCTACCAGGTAGCGTTCATGCTCCGATTGCAGGTCAGTTCCCCAATTCACATCGTATTTGAATTTTTTCTTCTTGTAATGATTCGAGTTCATCAGAACATCAATCGCTTCAGTATAAGTGATTCGTTTGAAATCATTTGTCGTTACAAACTGAAGTCGTTCGATCAATCCTAATTCATTGCGTTCGTTTTGTGGTTTTGACTGTTGTTCCTGTGCTTCACGCTCATTCAGGAATTTCAAGTCGTCCGCACAATTCTTCATCACGTAATCACAAATGTATTTCAGCATGTTCTCAGCCAAATCCATGTTGTCGTGAATATCATTGAAAGCCACTTCCGGTTCAATCATCCAGAATTCAGCCAAATGACGGGAAGTATTTGAATTCTCTGCACGGAAAGTTGGTCCGAATGTATAGATCTGTCCCAAAGCCAAAGCCGCCAACTCCCCTTCCAGCTGACCGGAAACTGTTAAATTCACTGCTTTTCCGAAAAAATCTTCTGTATAATTTACCGATCCGTCTTCATTCAACGGTGGATTCTTCGCGTCCAGGTTTGTTACACGGAACATCTCTCCCGCTCCTTCGGCATCCGAACCTGTAATAATAGGTGTGTGGATATAATAGAACCCTTGATCGTTAAAGAATTGGTGAATGGCATAGCTCACAGCATGACGCACCCTGAAAACCGCTCCGAACAAATTTGTTCTGAAACGCAAATGCGCTTGCTCGCGCAAAACTTCCAAACTGTGTTTTTTTGGTTGTAGAATAGTCTTCTGAACATCATCCGGATGTGCTTCACCGATGATCTCGATTTCTGTAACCTGCAATTCGATTGCCTGCCCGCTTCCTTGTGATTCAATTACAACACCGGTCAATCCAACGGATGCTGCCGTTGTGATTTTCTTTAAAATTGCCTCATCAAAATTCTCAAAGTCAACTACAGCCTGTAAATTATTGATGGTGGATCCGTCGTTCAATTGAATAAAACGGTTGCTGCGAAATGCGCGCACCCAACCCTTCACAAGATACGTTTCCCCGACTTTCGGTTGACTTAATAGATCAGCAATTTTTGTTCGTTTCATGTTATTTTCTATGAATTGCAAAAATAGAAGAAAAAGCGTAGCTTTTGATAACTGAACAAGCGTTAGTGCAGTTCAACGAGGAGAATCAATTAAAAAAGTATAACCTTTAATGAGAATCAGCAGCGGCTAGTGAAGATTGAGCAAAGCAATGACAAATTGCCTGATGTGAAAGACAAGTGTCCCAACCGCCAATAGTTTAGTTTCAGATGATTGATCCTATTTTCAAAGCTTCTAAATGTAACCATATTACTTTTTCGCGCTATCTGTTTTTATTTGTTATGTTTACCTCCATCTTGAAATCCGACGAATGAAAGTTCCATGGGTTTTAAAGGAAAACTACTTGTGTTAAACTGCTTAAATTTATGAGGCTTCTTCTTCTGATAAGTGCTTTTTTGCTGGTTGGTCAAATTAATGCCCAAAACAAATTAGATGGAAAAATAACCAACAGCGAGGATCAGGCTTTCTCTTACTGTAAACTAACAATTCAAAAGGATTCGCTTGTTCTCGCTACAAAATTTACTGATTCGTTGGGTCGCTTTAGCTTTTTTTCTATCTATGCCGATTCCATTCGGTTGATCATACAAACTCCTTTTAGCAAAACCGATACGATCCTGTCTTTAAACAAACTTAGTTCCTTTAACCTGAAGTTATCGGGAGAAAGCGAATTAGAAGAAGTCACTGTTTCTGCTTCCAAACCAACCATTATCCAAAAAATTGATCGAGTAGTTTTCAACCCGGAAAACATTCCGATCCTTGCTGGTGGCAATGCCGTGGATGTATTGAAATTTGCACCCGGTGTATATATTCAAGGGAATAACATTATGGTTTCCGGTGGAAAATCTTGCCAGGTGCTTTTAAATGATAAACTGATTCCATTAGGTGGTCAGGAATTAATTTCTTTTATCTATTCCATTCCAACGGAAGATATTCAGTATGTGGAAATTATGGAAGTGATTCCTTTAAAATATGCTGCAAATGTAAACGGCGGTCTGATTCATATCAAACTAAGGACCGGTGCAAAAAGCAGGATGAGCAACGGAAGTGTTCGGAGCACTTATGGACAAGGAATTTATCCACGAGGAAATTTCGGATTCAACTACGGCTACAAAAAGAACAAATTCAGCCTCTATTCGAATCTTTCCGGTTCTATTGGAAATTTTGGTTACTCGACTGAAAAGGAAATTCAATTCCCAAACGACAATTGGAAAGAGAAAGTTGGAAAAAAGTATCAAAGTCAGTATTACACTGCAGGTTTAGGAATGAATTACGAGTTGAACAGAAAAACAGAAATAGGCTTCCTTTTTGTTGGTAGATACAACTTGGATAAGGATCAGGCAAAACAGACTTCGAATTATACGGACCAAATCGGCACGTTGATTTCTACCAACGATAACAACTCAAATGTGAGTAATGCCGGACTGTTGAATTCTGTAACTCTAAGTCTCACTCATACATTTGATACACTAATGAAACAAGTTTCTTTTCTCATCGACTACAGCAACCGGATTCAAAATAGCGAAACAAATTTCTCTAATCTGTACCGGAAATTTCTATTTCCAGACTCCCTGAAAAGTCAACAAAGCTTAACCCGGAACGGGGCTGATTTTCTTTCTGGTGGATTGGATTTTACCCTGCCTTGCAAACACCTGAATATAACAACGGGAATTCGTGCATCATTTACACGGAACGACAATGCTCTCGCCGTTTACAACACGCAAATTTCTCCATCCGCATTGGAAGACAGTTTGAGCAACCGTTTTAAATACCGGGAAAGCATCCAGGCAGCCTATATCACGCTCGGAAAAGATTTTAAAAAATGGTCTTTCCAACTAGGTGCCAGGTTGGAATATACACAAACGACCGGCAATCAGGTAACAAACAATCAACGAACGGTACTCAATTACGTACAGATCAATCCACAATTCCTGCTGATGTACAAACAATCGGAGAATTCTACCTGGAGATTTAATTACGACCGCAATTTCAACCGACCGGGTTACAATGAACTCAACCCTTTTTTGGTTTACCAGTCCACTTTTAGCCGTTCATCAGGGAATCCTTATCTGAAACCCAGTATCAGCCATTCATTTGATTTAGCTCATTCTTTCAAAAATTTGAGGACCTCGCTTTATTACAGCTATGGAAAAAACGGTGCCAACGAGGTAGTACTGATTGATTCAATGACTCTTATTCAAAGCAAGACCATTGCAAACAGCGAAGTGATTCATTACCTGGGATTAAGTCTCTCCTACCAAATTTTTGATCTGAAGGGATGGTCACTGAATTCACACATTTCGGCGAGTTATAGCACGACTTATAGCAACAATGCATCCGTCCAATTCAATAAACTGACCAACTTTAGCATGACATGCTACACGAACCTGGCTTATACGCTGGATAAAAGAAAAACGTTTTTCGCAGAGTTTACGATTTTTTATCTCTCACCCTGGGTTCAGCATTTTGAATCCAGAAAGATGCGTCCGGATTATTTCATCGAAATCAAAAAAACTTTTATGAATAAACGTCTGTCCTTAACTCTCAGTCTGAACAATTTATTTAATCTAAATCGGATGAGATCACGTGTCAAGATCAACGAAATTGCTACACAAACTATTGATTTTTACGATTCCCAGTCCATTTACTTTGGTTTTGCCTACAATTTTGGAAACCGGAATATGAGCGTGAATGAAAAAAGAACCGGAACTACGGGAGAATCTGGCAGGTTCAAATAACTCTTTCCAAGACAAGGAACCAAATTCCGCTGGTAATAAATGACAGCAGTATCGTCATAAACACAATCAGGTTACTCAATCTCGGATTCAATCCGAACTGATCATTCAGGATTCCTGCACTGATCATCGTTCCCATGGAAGCTTCAAATACCGAAATCTTTGTATTCATTTCCCCAGTATGAAAAATGAAAGCCAATCCGAGGATAATCAAAGGTGAAAGAACCAATTTGTAGATTGAAGCTGCCAGAATAGGTTTTAATACATCGCGCATTTTTCCCAGTTCGAACTGCAAACCCACAGAAAATAAAGCAAGCGGAGAAAGTGTCAGGGCCAAGCTTGAAGCCAAAGGTGCAATCGGTTCGAGTGACACAAAATGAGGTAAAATCAAGGCCGCGATAATTACCAGGAAAGGAGGGAATTTGAGGAGTTTCAGACTGATTGTTTTGAAATCCGCTTTCGCCGACCCGGAAGCCCGCATCGCAACAATGGATGCAAAGACAGCCAACATGAAAAAAGACATCTGGTCCGTTACCGCTGCTATCGAAAGCTGATTTTCGCCATAATAAGCTGAAATTAGCGGGAAACCAATAAAGGAAGTGTTTCCCAAACCGGTCACAATCCAGAAAGCTGCTTTTGTCTTACGGTCGAAATGAAATCGTTTCGAAACCAACTCCGACAAAATCCACGCTCCGAACCAACAAACCAATGGGGTAAGCAGTGGGATCAATAAATCAGTTGACCTATGGATACTCGGAAGATACTTGAGGGTCGCCGCCGGAAGTGCTACATAAATAATCCAAACATTGATTCCCTGATGACTTCCTTTTGCAAGGACACCCGTTTTCCGAAGTAAAAAACCGGCAAGAAAACAAACTGCTATCAGGACAAAGTTCGACATGAACCCCAAAATTAGGGCTTATCGACGAATTGGAGGAGAAATAAATTGCTAAAAAGGTAAAGCTGGTTTCTAACCTACCTCACTCTTAGGAGTTTGTTCTTCCGAAGCCGAAATATTCAACATTTCTTTCACTTTCAGGGCTATCGAAAGGGAATCAAAACCGCAATCCGCATGCAATTGCTCCGGAGTTCCGTGATGGACATATTTATCCGGAATACCTAAGCGAACCACTTTTGAATGGTAGTTGTGATCCACCATGAATTCTATGATTGCAGAGCCGAACCCACCCATGATACAACCGTCTTCAATCGTAATCACTTTATCGAATTTGGTAAATACTTCGTGTAGCAAGGTTTCATCCAAGGGCTTCACGAAACGCATATCGTAATGTGCAACAGAAGCTCCGGTTTCTTTCAATGATTGAATAGCATCCTGGGCAAAGTTTCCAACATGACCGATTGTGACAAGTGCAATGTCTTCACCATTAGTCACTTTTCGACCTTTTCCGATCGGAATGGCTTTCATCGGCGTTTTCCATTCTGTCATCACACCATTTCCGCGTGGATAACGGATAGAGAACGGTCCGTGGTTTTCTGCCTGTGCCGTAAACATCAAATTACGCAACTCCGCTTCATTCATCGGTGCGGAAACAATCATATTCGGAATGCTGCGCATGTATGCAATATCGTAAGCTCCATGATGTGTTGCGCCATCAGCTCCAACCAATCCACCGCGATCCAGGCAAAAAACTACCGGAAGGTTTTGTAATGCCACATCATGCAATACCTGGTCGTATGCACGCTGCATGAATGAGGAATAAATATTGCAGAACGGAATCAATCCTTGTGTAGCCAAACCAGCTGAGAAGGTCACTGCGTGTTGTTCGGCAATTCCCACATCAAATGCGCGATCCGGCATTGCTTCCATCATAAATGTCAATGAACAACCGGTTGGCATCGCAGGAGTAACTCCCATTACTTTTTCATTTTGCTCGGCCAATTCCACGATCGTATGTCCGAATACATCCTGGTATTTCGGAGGTTGTGGCGATTTTGGAACAATCTTCACGATTTCCCCCGTTTCCTTATTGAAAATACCCGGTGCGTGCCACTTGGTCGGATCTCCTTCTTCAGAGAATTTGTATCCGGCTCCTTTGCGTGTAATGCAATGCAAAATTTTCGGTCCCGGAATATCTTTCAGATCTTCCAGTACTTTCGCCAAGCCGATAGCATCGTGTCCATCCACCGGACCGAAATAACGGAATTTGAGTGATTCGAATAAATTACTTTGTTTCAGGATCGATCCTTTTAAAGCAGTTGAGATCTTTGAAACGACAGATTGTGCATCCGGTCCGAATTTGCTCACTTTTCCAAGTAATTTCCACACCTCATCCTTTACCTTATTGTAAGTATGAGAAGTCGTGATATCTGTCAGGTATTCTTTCAATGCTCCCACATTCGGGTCGATGGACATGCAATTGTCATTCAGGACAACCAATAAATTGGCATCTTTTTCAAAACCTGCATGATTCATTCCCTCGAAAGCCATTCCGGCTGTCATCGCCCCATCACCGATTACGGCAATATGCTGGCGATTTTTTTCTCCTTTGTAGCGACTTGCAACAGCCATTCCCAAAGCAGCGGAAATGGACGTGGACGAGTGACCAACACCGAATGTATCGTATTCACTTTCGGAACGCTTTGGAAATCCGGAGATTCCCCCCTTTGTTCTATTTGTATGAAAAACTTCCCTGCGACCGGTCAGGATTTTATGTCCGTAAGCTTGATGGCCAACGTCCCAAACCAACTGGTCATCGGGTGTATTGAACACATAATGCAAAGCAACAGTCAATTCTACAACACCCAGACTTGCACCAAAGTGAGAATTTCCGATTTCAGAAATAACATCTATGATGTATTGACGCAATTCATCAGCTACTTGTGGCAATTGCTCCACAGTCATCTTATCCCTTAAATCCTGAGGGATTGTGATTTGTTCCAATAAAGGTCCTGCTTTATAAGGATGCATAAAATCAGAGTTCAATATACAAAGTTACGTCTTCGTTCCTTGCTTAACAAACAAACGAGGGCTTTATTTTGTCGTGATTTGAATTTAAGGATTTTTTGGGGAATTACCCTCTAAAATTAGGTTTTTTAATTCCCACAAATACGCAAATTAAAAAAGGCACCTACCGGATGCCTTTAGCTTATGCAGTTAAGCGCGACCGGTAGGCGCGCAAATAATTTATGCATTTGCGGGGAAAAATAATGTGTGCAGATAGCGGTTTTTCTAACCTAAACCATATCCCAACCGGCCACAAAAATCGGTTTCGATCGCAACTCATCCATCTTGAGCGGGTTCTTACGCAAAACTACGACATCCACGATGGGTTGCGGAGTCATTTTATGGAATAATCCCCAATCCACATAATGGCGGCTTTCTCTCCAAAGTGATTCTCGCCTGTCAACAAACCACAGCATCATATTCACTTTTTCAGCCGCCAGGATTCCTTCCAACAAAGCAGAAAGCACGCCCGGATCATTGTCTTTTACCCAAAGTGATTCGGGAACCAGGAAACTGTGATTTTTAGGTTTTACGATTCGTCTAATACCCGGTGTGATAGTGATTAACTTGGTGAAGATTCCACCCAAAAGTCCCGGTAAGCGTTCAATGACCCAATTGGCTTTGGTGACTTTAACAAATCCCGTTATTTCTCCAACTTGATTAAAGTAACCATAAAACGGGCCTTTTTTTGCGTGATGCTCTATAAAATAAGCATGAGAACCAGATACTTTGGCCAAACATTCATTAATGAGTTCTTCCGATTCGATTAGTCGAACATGTGCAACACTGCGTGGTTTGGTGCGACTGAATGACTGGGAGATCAATTGTGCCTCCGTCCGGAATCCGAATTGTTCGGACATCCATTTACTGCGGTCATTTGCCGGGTCGATATAGGCGTAAAAGGCATCCGGTGCTTCTCCCAGTTTTCCATCAAAAACTTCATCGAAGAAACTCGCCATTTCCATTTTTAAGCGGGAATTGCTTTTAGGAACGCGGTTCACATTTTTAGAAGCTTGTTTCTGATTCGAAAATGCAAAATAACGTACATACCATTGTTTTCCGCGATCACATAAGGTCAGATTTCCTTGCACTTTTCCATCTCTTTCCAAAGAAATAAACAAGGGATTATCTGCTTCGTGTATGCGCGTAGGTGTGTCCAGATGTTTATAGCGCGCACCATTTGTACCTAAGGTTGTTTGGGTTAATAAATCCAACAAAGCCGGAGTTGCTTCCCTACGAATGGTATATCTGTTTGAAAGTCCCATTAAATCGCTTGATTAACAATATATTCTGCCTCCTTCGGAGTTAAATCCTTATTCTCTCCAAGTCCTAACCAGCCACGCTGAACAAACCGGTCATGCACAATTTTAGCTGTTTCATGATAGTCTTTCGTATATTCTGAAATCCGCGTTTTCACACTCAATTTGTGGAAAAATTCTTCTGTTTTTGCAATCGCTTTTCTGGCAACCTGGTCATCCGAACCTTCCAGGTTCCAAACCCGTCTTCCGTATTGTGCCAATTTTGCTTTTTTGCTTTCGAATTTCACTTCGTATAATCTCGGAGCAATAATCGCCAACGATTGTGCATGATCGATTCCATGCAAAGCAGTCAATTCGTGACCGATCATGTGTGTTGCCCAATCGGTAGTTACACCGCAACGCAAAACGCCGTTCAATGCCTGGTTGGCGCACCACATCAGGTTCGCAGCCAATTCATAATCAGCCGGGTTTTCCAAAACCTTTTCCCCGATTTCAATCAATGTGGAAAGAATTCCTTCTGCATAACGTTCCTGCAATAGGTTCTCTCCTTTAAAAGTCAGGTATTGTTCCATTGTATGTGTATATGCATCAATCACTCCGTTGGCAATCTGACGCTTTGGCAAAGTCGCAACAAAAGTTGGATCCAATAAGGCAAACTTCGGGAAGAACAATGGTCCGCCCATCGTCCGTTTTTCTTTCAATTCGGAACGACTGATTACCGCACCGGAATTGGATTCGGATCCTGTTGCAGGGATCGTGAGAATACACCCGAAAGGAATCGCAGATGTAAAAACCGATCCAGGAACTTGTGTCAATACATCCCATGGATCACCGGCATAATTTACCGCTCCGGAAATGAATTTCGCACCGTCGATTACAGATCCGCCACCAACTGCCAACATATAACCGATCCGGTGTTCCCGGATATATTCCACAGCTTTCATCAAGGTGGTGAATTCCGGATTTGCTTCGATTCCTTTAAAAAAGTGCAATTCCAAATCGCTCAATTCAGCCTTTACCTTGTCTAAAAAGCCCGATTTCTCAATGGAACCGCCACCATATAAAACAATCACTTTTCCATCAACCGCCTGTGTTTTGATCAGTTGAGAAACCCTTGTCAATTGGTCTTTTCCAAAGACAATTGTTGTCGGAGTTGTAATCTCGAAGTTATTCATGATGTAAATTTAAGCAATTTCACTATTGGTAGAAGTTGCTTTCGTCTAATGGGGCAACTTTCCTTATAAATAATCCTTTCCAGGCCATAAAATTTAGCGCAATCACCGGTCGAAACAAAAAAAATTAAGATTTTTTTTCACAAAAATGCTTGCAATATAAAATCAACTGTTTACTTTTGCAAAACGGTTTAACCATATGGTTAAACTTAATAATTAAACTATGGGATTAAAGGATTCAACGACGGAAGAAAAAATCTTGGAGGCTGCCAAAGAGGTTTTTATGAAGTATGGTCTTTATGGTGCACGAATGCAGGATATCGCAAATACAGCGGGAATAAACAAAGCATTGCTCCACTATTATTTTCGAAGTAAGGAGAAATTATTTGACGCTGTTTTTGACGGAGCATTGGAAAAATATTTCTCTCAAATGACTGTTATCGGAGATAAATCAATGCCGATAAAGGACCGTTTGATGCGGTATGTTGACAATATGTTCGAATTCTTTACCGAATACCCGCAAATGTCCATGTTCATCATCAAGGAGATTTCCATTAACCCGGATATGTTCCACGAAAAAGTGAAACATATGAAACAACAAAAGTCTTTATTGATCCCATGCCTGGAAGAAGCATTTGAGAAGGGTGAATTGAAACCTTTCGATCCTGTTCTATTCATGGTCAATCTTCATTCACTCTGTGCTTACCCCTTTCTGGCATCCCCACTCTATAAGCTGATGCTGAAAAAACACGGATATGACTGGAATGGTGAAGCAAAAGACAAAATCAAACAATCCGTCAAAGAGTTCATTTCCTTCAAATTTCAATAACACAAACAATTATGCGCAAATTACTTACAGTACTAAGCATTGCCACAGCAGGAATTGGGTTTTCGCAAAACTCCATTTCACTGGACTCGTGCATTTCCTGGTCAAAGAAAAACTACCCATTAATCAAACAGAACGAAATCACCCTACAACAAACAGAACAAAATGAAAAAGGAATCCGTGAAAACTGGCTTCCTAAACTTTCATTCTTAGGACAAGCGACTTACAATACGGAAGTTGTTCAATTCAATTTCCCCGGAATGAACTTGAAATTCCCTCACGATGCTTATTTGACATCCTTAAGTTTGGAGCAGACAATCATCGATGGTGGACTAACAAAATCGCAACGAAACGTAGAACAGTTGAGTTCCGAATTGACAATCCAACAAAACGAGGTGGAACTTTACAAATTGGTTGAGCGAGTAAATCAATTGTACGTCAATGTGCTTTTAGGTCGCGAAAATCTACGCATCCTTGAGCTTTACAAGGAAGATTTGTCAAACAGGGCTAAAAACATGAAGGCCGGTGTCGACAATGGATTGGTACTATCCAGTTCATTGGATGAGTTGGAGGCTGAAATCCTGAAAACCGACCAGAACATCATTGAATCCAAATTCCAGTTGGAAGGGCTTTACAAAACAATGACACTTTACATCGGTAAACCTGTCGATGAAAACACGGTACTTGCAGAAACTCCAATCGGTGGAACCGCTGCTCGAATTGAGATCCAACGACCGGAAATGAAAATTTTCGATCTTCAAGCGAAGTTGCTGGATGCGCGTTTCAAACAGATCAATGTCAATGCAATTCCGAAAGTAACGGTTGGAGCTGCCGGAAACTACGGTCGTCCCGGTCCGAACTTCATCAACCAGGAATTGCGTTTCTTCGGAAGTGCGAACCTGACAGTTCGTTGGAATATCAGTTCTTTATACGGATTGAAAAGAGAAAAAACGAAAGTGGAACTGAACAAAAGCCTGATTGACATTCAAAAAGAAGCTTTCTTGTTCAACATTGAGTCTTCCTTGAATACCCAATCGGCTCAATTAAATGCACTAGCTCAAATGATCGAGAAAGACGATGTCATTATTGAAAAAAGACACAGTGTCACATCAACGGCAACCGCACAAATGGAAAATGGTAAAATCACCGTCGTAAATTATTTGTCGCAATTAAATGCTGAACTTCAGGCTAAACTCAACAAGAAAGTTCACGAAATCAGACGAATGAATGCCATTTCAACAATCAACGCAACATCAGGTTCAATCAAATTTTAATTAAAACACTCATGGAAAAGGAAAACAAAAAAGAGAAAAAAGGAAAAGGCTCCAAAATGAAATTCGTAGTTGGAGGTATCGTAATCGCAGTTGTCGTGGGAATCGTGATTTTCATGATGGGCGGAAAAACGCAATCAACCGATAATGCTCAACTGGACGCAAACATCATTCCTGTCCGTACCTCAATTACGGGATATGTTAAGGAAGTCTTGTTTGAAGACAACCAGGAAGTGAAAAAAGGACAATTGCTGGTAATCATCGACGATACGGAATACAAGGCAAAAGTAGCTCAGGCGGAAGCTGCATTGGAAAATGCAAAAGCGAATCTGAATGCCGTAAAGAGCAACGCGACAGCTTCGAACCAAAATGCAAGTGCGGCTATGTTTACAACAGAGTCTACCCAAGAAACAATCAACTCTGCGAAAGCAAAATTGAATAAAGCAAAAGAAGACAACAAACGTACAAAGAACATGTTCGCTGCAAAAGCTTCAACGCAAGCAGAATTGGATAACAGTAATTCAGAATTGGAAGTGGCACAAGCTACATATGATGCTGCTTTGAAACAATTGAAAGTATCCCAATCCCAATCTGCCGGAGTGAGATCCCAGGCTTTAGGTCAGGTATCATTGATCTCTTTGGCTGAAGCATTGATCCGTCAACGCGAAGCAGAATTGAAATTGGCAGTCACCCAATTGGATTACGCTACCATCGAAGCTCCATGTGATGGAATTGTTTCTAAAAGAAGCATCGAAGTGGGACAGTATGTTTCAACAGGTCAGTCGGTTTGTTCTGCAATTGACAACTCAAGTCTTTGGGTAAGTGCAAACTTCAAGGAAACGCAATTGGAAAACATGCGGATCGGTCAGCCGGTTGAAATCAAGATCGATGCATATCCTCACATCAAGTTGTCCGGTAAATTGAATTCATTCGTAGGGGCAACAGGAGCAAAATTCTCCTTATTGCCTCCTGATAATGCAACCGGAAACTTCGTGAAAATCGTTCAACGCGTTCCTGTAAAAATTACGATTGATCATTTGACGAAAGAAGAATTGAAAATCCTTTTCCCGGGATTAAGCGCATATGTATCTGTAAAAGTTAAATAATGACAGGAGCTCCAGCTTTAAAAACCCCTATCGTTTATCCGACGGGAGCAGAAAAGTGGATCTTGGTTATCACGGCAATCAGTTGTGCCATTCTCGAGTTACTCGATACAACCATTGTAAACGTTTCATTACGTGAGATCAGTGGTAACGTAGGCGCAACAACAACAGAAATTGCTTGGGTTGTAACAGCTTATGCTATTTCAAACGTGATCATCATTCCACTGACGAGTATGCTCAGCGACTTCTTCGGTCGTAGAAATTACTTTACCGGCTCCGTTGTGATCTTTACGGTAGCGTCCATGATGTGTGGTCTTTCCACCAATCTTTGGACACTTGTTTTCTGGCGATTCGTGCAAGGTTTAGGTGGTGGTGGTTTGCTTTCAACAGCACAATCCATTATCATCGGAGCTTTCCCTCCGGAAAAAATCTCTACAGCGAATGCTATTTTCGGGATGGGACTAATCCTCGGGCCAACCTTCGGGCCAACTCTTGGTGGTTACATTACCGATAATTTCTCCTGGCATTGGATTTTCTTCGTGAATATTCCAATTGGTATTACTGCAACTATTTTAAGTTTCCGCTATGTGACCAATCGACCCGGAGCCGTCAAGCCCAGGAAGATCGACTGGTGGGGAATCCTGTTCCTGGTTGTTTCGGTAGGTTCGATCCAATACGTTTTGGAAGAAGGAACAGCTGACGATTGGTTTGAAAGTCATGAAATCACTGCAATGACCATTATTGCAGTGGCGAGTTTGGCGGCATTCATCATTCGGGAGTTACGCATCGATTATCCTGCGGTGAACATCCGCCTGTATAAGAACTACAACATGATCATGGGTTCTATCATGAACTTCCTGCTCGGGTTAATGCTTTTCGGAACGGTGTTCATTTTCCCATTATTCGTGCAGATTTCACTGGGTTGGACAGCCACACAAACGGGTATGTTCATGATTCCCGGAGCGCTTTGTACGGCCGTCGCCATGCCATTGGTCGGGCGCTTGCTGGGAGGTGGTATGAACCCGAAAACGGTGATTCTCTTCGGAATTGGAATGACTTTTACATTCGTGATGATGTTGGCATTCTCTTCACCCGATTCTTCGGAAGGAAATTTCTATTTACCGTTCGTATTGCGCGGTTTCGGTATGGCGTTCATGATGTCTCCGATCCTTTCTTTGGCGGTTCAAGGATTGAATCCGAAGGATATGCCACAAGCAATCGGACTGGCGAACATGATCCGTCAATTGGGTGGATCAGTTGGAATTGCTCTGATCAATGTGTACCTGACGAACACCAATGCCTTGGTACGCGGAAATATGATCGGGTATATCAACCAGTACAGCGATGCCGTATCCGAACGCATTCAATTATTGACACAGAATTTCCTCTCAAAAGGATTTGATACGGTTCAGGCCACTGAAATGGCCAATCGCCAAATGGAAGGATTAATGACCCGGCAGCAGATGTTGGTGAGTTATAACCACGGATTCTTCATGGTTGCTTGCCTGATCCTGATCTGTATTCCTGTCGTATTCCTGATCCGTTACAAAAAAGGCGCGAAAGCTGTTGTGGCTGATCACTAAGTTTGAGTTACACCCTAATAATAAACAGAACCTTCTTTTCGATGTGAAAGCATTGGAAGGAAGGTTTTTTTATGTTATTCTACTTCAATTATCTTTGAAATCAGGCCATTTCAAAAAAAATATCCATCCCGATAGGGGTAAATCCGATCTCAGTTGTCTTAAGATAAAAGATGATAACTTTAGCCTTGTGAAATACACGAAGGTGGAAGAAGAACAAGTGATAACACAAGTTGTGACAGGAGATTTAAAGACATTTGAAATGGTATTTCGCGATTATTATAAACCGCTGGTCCGGTATGGCAGCACATTTCTGAAGGATTCGGATGAAGCAGAGGACGTTGTACAGCAAGTTTTCGTTTCTCTTTGGGAAAAACGGACACAATTGGATATCCATGCCTCTATCCGGGCAGTTTTATACAAGGCCGTCCAGAATGCCTGCCTGAATAAGATCAAACATTTCAAAGTGCGTAATTCATATGCCGAAGACTGGAAAGCAGCAGCCGTTCACGAAGATGCTTCCGATCCTGTACAAGCCAACGAATTGAACGAACGAATCCAGCTTGCAGTGGAAACGATGCCGGAACAATGCGGACGCATTTTCAGAATGAGCCGTTTCGAACAGCTGCGTTACCAGGAAATTGCCGATCAATTGGGTTTATCGGTGAAAACAGTAGAAAACCAAATGGGAAAAGCCCTTAAGATTGTACGCGAGGAGTTGAGAGACTATCTGCCATTGCTCATCCTTTTTTTTAGTCAAGCAGTATGAAAACAATACATGACATGGATGCGCTGATCGGCAAATTCCTTACCGGTGAAGCAAACCCGGAAGAAGCAATGTTCCTGGAGGATTGGATTGCCGAATCAAAGGAGAACAGTACCTATTTCGACCAAAGTGCCTTAGCGTTCGGTTTAGTGGAAAAAGCTGTTTCGACTGATCATGCATGGAGCGCTGTTCAAGGACAGCTGAAACAAGCTCCGGTTCGGAAACTTCCTGTCGGATGGATTTCTGCAGTTGCTGCAATACTCATCATTTCTTTTGGTACGGTTCTCTATTTGATGAATTCGAACGGGGAAAGAACCGTTTTTACTGCAGGGAAAGAAAAAAAGAATATTGAACTGACTGATGGAACAGATATCCAACTGGCAGCACACTCAAGCCTGGAATTGTCGGAAGGTTACGGAAAGAAAAATCGTTCGTTAACCTTGAAGGGTTCCGGTTATTTCTCCGTGAAACACAGTCAGAAACTCCCGTTTATCATTGATGCCGGACCCATACACATCAAGGATCTGGGGACAAAATTCGATGTTAAGACCACCGACGACACAATTTATGTCCATGTGGATGAAGGAGTTGTAATGATCTATGATAACAAAGGAATGTTGCTCACACTTCACGCAAATGAAAGCGCCCATTACGTTATCTCCAGTGGTGATCTGAAATTGGATTTCATCATAGAGAATCTGAAAACACAGCATAAAACAATTCTGCTTGATAATCAACGATTGGAGGACGTGGTTGCGCTTCTCAACAATACCTATAAAGTGAATATTCGAATTGATAATCCGGAGTTGAAGAATTGCCGGATCACAACCGAGTTCCTGAATGAAGATCTGGACACTGTATTAATGGTTATTTCTCAGACGCTCGAAGTGACCATCCTCCGGCAAAAAGAGAATGAATACCTGATTAAAGGAATGGCATGCATACAATAATCCGATTTTTTTCCACTATTTTTCTTTGCTGCATTGCGGTTTCTCATTCAAACGCCCAAACTCCTTACCTGGAGAAAAGCGTGACTGTCCGTTCAGGTACTTATTCTTTTGAAGAATTGTTTAAACAAATCTCCATTCAAACAGGGGTTGTTTTCTCGTATACCGGTTTCGACGATAAACAGCGTATTGCTGTCAGGTTTGAAAAACAGCCACTTCGCATCGTTTTGAATACGCTGTTTGACAATGGAAACTGTACCTGTAAACTGAAAGGGAAATACGTCATTGTGAATTGCAAATCTGCAGTCAAGCCGAAGCCGGATAATCATGTAGCAAGCAAATCCAATGTGATTTTGAACGGGTATATCCTGAATGCGGAAGATTCTACGGAAGTAGTGGAATCAAGTGTTTACCTCCGGCAAAGTAAGCAATCCGCCCTTACTGATGAATACGGTTATTTCAACATGTCCTTTCCCAAGACTGCTGATGTCCTTTCCATTTCTGTGGCGAAGGAAGATTTTAAGGATACAACTGTTGTGATTGTATCCAAACAGCAGAATACGCTGGTCATCTACCTGCAGCCAAAATCAACCCCGGTAAGTGTCCTGATGGACGATTCCATACGTGTAACACTTTCCATTGACTCCGTAAAACCACCGGAAACACTGGTTCCGGATACTATATCGGCTGCAAATCCATTTTGGAAACGATTCAGAGAGCACCGCGCAAACCTGAGAAATATTTCCGATACCTTGTTCACGAATGTTTCCTTTTCATTGTTTCCGCCAATTAGTACCAACCGACTGCTTTCTGTAAATACGGTGAATAAATTCTCGTTCAATTTGCTGGTCGGCTCCTCCAAAGGAATAGACGTTTTTGAACTGGGCGGTTTGGTCAATTTCGATTACGGAAACGTGAAATATGTGCAAATCGGTGGCTTAGCCAACCTGGTTTCAGGTGCATCATCCGGAGTGCAGGTTGGAGGTTTGGTAAATACCGTTGGAAAAGATGTGAATGGGGTTCAGGTTGCCGGACTGGTCAATCTCGACCGGGGAAAGGTGAAACATATCCAGGTGGCTGGAATTGCCAATCTGGTCAGGGATACAGTCACCGCTATCCAGGTCGGGGGAATTCTGAATCTGGACCGTTCCTGCACGAAAGGAGTTCAGATAGCTGGAATTTATAATCATTCCGGGAATGTGTTTGGAGGTCAGATTGCCGGGATTGCAAATTACGGTGATAGTATTTACGGGATTCAGCTTTCGGGATTAGTCAACTCAGCCCGTGTAATCCATGGGGTCCAATTCTCCGGGTTAGTCAACCGGGCAGAATACGTGCGGGGTTCTCAGCTTGGTTTTCTGAATATAGCCGATTCCATTACCGGAATACCCGTCGGATTTCTAAGTTTTGTAAAAAAAGGATATCATAAAGTGGAGATTGCCGCCGATGAAAATTTACTGACCACACTGAGTTTCAGAACCGGGGTTGATGCATTCCACAATATACTCATCGGTGGAGTGCAAATTGGCAAAGGACCTTCTTTGTGGACTTTTGGTTATGGAGTTGGATCTGCCATTCGATTAGGAAGAAAATGGTATTTGGACCTGGACCTTACGGCTCAACACTTGTACCTGAACAATACTGCCTTTAGCTACAATATGCTGACGAAAAGTTTTATCGGGATTGAATACCGTTTCGGAAAGAACTTCAGCATTGCCGCCGGACCAACTTTGAATTGGTACAATTCCGAAAGTACAAATCCGGAAACAGATCCGATCTGGAGCAAAATCAGTCAGCGGACACTTGAAAGTTCCCTTGACGGCAGTTTCTCCAATCATTTGTGGATTGGTGCCAAACTGGCTTTGCGGTTTTTTTAAAGAGCGGATCTAAAGCTTTTTTCATTCTGACATAGGGGTAAACCCGGTCTCAGTTGTCATAGATACAACTAACAAAATAAAGTCTTTATGAAAAATTCAAAGTCGATTATTCCGATGGTTCTGATCCTTGCAGTATCGTTCACATCTTGTAAAAAGAACCTGTTTAATTCCATTAAAGGAAAAGGTGAAACGGTTACCGAAACACGTAATGTGAGTGGTTTCAATAAAATTTCATTATCTATTGACGGGGATGTGAATTACGTACAGGACTCCATTTATTTCGTTGAAATTTCGGCACAACAAAATGTATTGGATGTCCTTACAACCGAGATTGACGGGGAAGAATTGAAAATCGGGGCCGATAGATGGATTCGTAAACACAATGGAATTAAAATCAGGGTTCACTCGCCGGATCTCCGTGCGATGGATATCAGCGGAAGCGGGAACATGGAAGCATCTTCCGATATTTTAACGACAGGCATGGAACTCAATGTAAGCGGTTCCGGAAACATCTCATTGGCTTCAGTTCACACAGGTGAATTAAAGGTAACTATCAGCGGTTCGGGGAATATTACTTGTTCAGGTGGAGCGGTAACAAACCAAAAAGTTTCCATTAGCGGATCAGGAAATGTTGAAATGGACAATCTGCCTGCGAATAATTCAGATACCAAGATCAGCGGTTCGGGATCTATCTCAGTATGGGCAGTGGATCAGCTGAAAGCGACTATTTCCGGAAGCGGAGATATCAGATATAAAGGAAATCCAATTGTCAATACGAATACCAGCGGTTCAGGCTCTGTAATCCATATCTAAATAATTCCATTCATCAGGGAAAACATCCTCCCCCTCATTCCCCCTCCCAAGGGGGAAGTTTGATCATTCTTCTTAACAGAATTTCTTCTCTTTTAATATTCCAAAATCATGTCAAGAAAAATAACGAAATTCTTCGTAACCGGATTGCTTTGTTTTATTGTCAACACCTGTTTATCCCAAACACAAACGGTGCGTGGCACAGTTGTCGACAATATCTCCCTGTCTTCCATTCCGGGCGCGGTCATTCAGATAACCGGACTGGATTCCGTAATCCGTGCCATAGCAGACGAGAATGGCAAGTTCAGCCTGCTGCATGTTCCGGTTGGAAGCAGAACCATTGAAATCACAGCTTTCGATTACAAACCTGTTGTCATGCAGAATGTCACAGTGAATGCCGGAAAGGAATTGGTGCTGACCATCAACATGGAAGAAGACCTGAAAAAAATAAACGAGGTTGTAATCACTGCCAAAACGGATAAAAACAAACCGTTGAATGAACTTTCCACCGTGAGTACCCGGACATTTTCCGTTGAAGAGACACAAAAGTTCGCAGCTGCAGTGAATGATCCGGCCCGAATGGCAACCTCTTTTGCTGGAGTTGTAGTTGCAGGTGACGGTAACAATCATATTTCAATTCGCGGAAATTCACCAAACGGGCTTTTATGGCGAATGGAGGGTGTAGAAATTCCAAATCCGAACCACTTTTCGAATGTGGGAACAGCCGGTGGTGGAATCTCTATTTTAAGTGCGCAGTTGTTGAGTAATTCTGATTTTTCAACCGGGGCGTTCGCGGCAGAATACGGGAATGCACTTTCCGGCGTATTTGACCTGCGATTGAGAAAGGGAAACAATGAAAAGCGCGAATATACCGTGCAACTCGGGATCCTGGGAATGGATGTGGCGACCGAAGGTCCTTTCAAAAAAGGATATGAAGGGTCTTACCTCATCAATTACCGCTATTCAACCCTAAATGTGTTGGGTAAAATCGGAATCCCGATTGGAGATGCAAATACCAATTTCCAGGATTTGTCTTTCAATTTTTACCTTCCAACCAAAAAACTGGGGAAATTCACTGTATTTGGCTTTGGCGGACTGAGCTATCAGACAACTACAGCTGAAAAAGATTCTATTCGCTGGCAGGAAGATGACTTTCTCCGATTGAATACGAATTTTTACAGCAATACAGGAGCAGTTGGGATCACGAACACCAAATTATTCAGCAACAGATCGTACTTGAAAACGGCTTTGGTGTTTTCCGGAACTGAAAATGGGTACAAACAGGATCGGCTGGGTTTTGATTATTCTTCCCTTACACGAGAGTACGAGCAGCGATTTGTGCAGAATAAACTGACGCTTTCGAGCACTTACACTCAAAAAATCAACGCAAAGAACAACATCCGAACAGGTTTTATCCTGAATCATTTGGGATACAGTCTGAAACAAAGCGATATGGGTGATTCGACCGTTTTATTGGAACAGATCAATGAAAAAGGCGGAACTGAAACCGTGCAACTGTTCTTTCAATGGAATGCACACATCACTGAAAAACTGACAGCGAATCTGGGAATCCATTCCTTTCAGCTACTCCTGAATAACACCAGTTCGTTTGAACCGAGGGCATCCCTGCGTTATGATCTTCATCCAAAACATCACCTTACTTTTGGCTATGGTTTACACAGCCAGCTGCAGCCGATCGGTGTTTACTTTGTGGAGCGCACGGAAAACGGAGTAACCACACTTCCGAACCGGAATCTAAAGTTAAGTAAGGCGCATCACGTTGTTGTCGGATACGATTTCGTCCTGAACGAACACGAGCACATCAAAACAGAAGTATATTACCAGCATCTGTTCGGTATCCCGATCAGTAAAGATCCCACAAGTACCTATTCGATCTTAAACGCTACGGACGGGTTTCCTTCAGAATCGCTGAGTAATTCCGGACTTGGAAGAAACTATGGTGTTGAGCTGACTTATGAGCGGTTCCTGTTCAAAAATCTCTATTATTTGCTATCCGCATCCTTGTATGAATCCAAATACAAAGCGGCCGACGGAGCCTGGTATGATACGAGGTTCAACACCAATTATGCTACTTCATTAACCATAGGAAAAGAATGGAATTTGAAAAACAAGGCGAAAAGCAGAACCGTTGGTTTCAATATCAAATCCATATATGTTGGAGGCTTCCGTTACACTCCTATTGATCTGAACGCATCCATAGCGGCGGGTGAAACAAAATATGTCACATCGCAAACCTATCAGAAAAGAATGCCCGATTACTACCGATTGGATATCCGCCTAAGTTTGAAACGCAACTACAAAAGGATTACAAGCACTATAGCGCTTGACATTCAGAACACGACCAATAGAAAAAATGTGGGTGGTCAATATTTCAATAACAAAACCGGAGAGGTGAAGTATTGGTACCAAACACCTTTGATCCCGATCTTGAGTTATCGGATGGAGTTTTGATTTATCCAAAGTTTTACTCTTTCTAATTCCCTAACTTTTATTACTTTTACATCTCCTGTTGAATTAACAATTCAGACTCATTATTTTTTCAATAAACATTCATTCTTCAGGAAAAAAACACCAATTTTAGATTTACATGAAAATACTCGTATCCTATTTAAAACGTTACAAAGGACTCGTTTTCCTTTCCATGATACTAGCCAGTATCAACCAGATTTTCTCGCTTTTAGACCCTTACATCTTCGGGAGAATCCTCGACAAATTTGCAAATCATAAAGAAGACTTCATTCAGAGGGATTTTCTTGTCGGAGTCGGTTCATTTATCGGCTTAGCTATCGGAGCGGCCATGGTAAGCCGTATCGCAAAAGCATTCCAGGATTATACCGTGAATTTGACCATCCAAAAAGTGGGTGCCGACATTTACATGGATGGCTTGAAACACACCTTGCAGATTCCTTTCAATGAATTTGAGGACAAACGCAGTGGTGAAACACTCAACATCCTTCAAAAAGTACGCATTGACAACGAGCGGTTCATCATGAGCTTCGTGAATATTCTCTTCACTTCGTTGGTTGGGTTGGTTTTCGTAGTCGTATACGCTTTAAGTGTTCACCCCGGGTTGATTCTTGTTTATCTTGGCTCTGCTTTATTACTAAGCTTCATTACAAACAAACTGTCAAAAAGAATTAAGAAAGTACAGACTACCATTGTGAAGGAAACGAATCAATTGGCAGGAAGTACTACTGAAAGTTTGCGCAACATCGAACTGATAAAAAGTTTAGGACTGGCAACACAGGAAACAGAACGCCTGAATGACACCACACGGAAAATCCTTCAATTGGAGTTGAAAAAGGTACGCCAGATCCGGAGCATCTCCTTTATCCAGGGAACTTTCGTGAATTTCATGCGCCAATCCATCATGTTCTTCCTGATGTATTTGTTATTCCGAGATGTATTGACTTTGGGTCAGATTATGACTTTACAATTCTATTCCTTTTTCATTTTCGGGCCTTTGCAGGAGGTAGGAAACGTGATTATTTCCTATCGTGAGGCAGAAGCATCTTTGAATAACTTTGAAAAGATCATCAATACACCAATTGAAGAAAAACCAGCCTCACCGACGAGATTGAATGCAATTCAAAAATTAGCTTTTCACAATGTAGGTTTCCGTCATAAAAGTGCTAATTACGATGCCTTGAGCTCTATTTCATTCGAAGTGAACAAAGGAGAAACGATTGCTTTTGTCGGACCAAGCGGTTCGGGGAAAAGTACGCTCGTGAAATTACTGGTTGGTTTATACAACGCTCCAACAGGGGAAATCACTTACAATGGTGTCAGCAGCAAATCCATTGACACCGAAGAACTACAACAGCAATTAGGCTTTGTGACACAAGACACACAATTGTTCTCCGGAACGATCAAGGAAAATCTTCTATTTGTAAAACCGGATGCAACGGACGAAGAAATCGACGAAGCATTAAGAAAAGCATCTTGTACGAACCTCATCGCACGCAGCGAAAACGGTGTTGATACGGTAATCGGAGAAGGCGGAATGAAATTGAGTGGTGGTGAAAAACAACGTTTGTCGATTGCCCGTGCTTTATTGCGTCATCCGCGTTTGATGGTTTTCGACGAAGCAACTTCTGCTTTGGATTCCTTGACGGAAGAAGCAATTTCAAATACGATTCGCGAAATCACAGATAAAAAAGAACACATTACTGTTCTGATCGCGCACCGTTTATCAACTATCATGCATGCAGACCGCATTTTCGTGCTGGAAAAAGGAGTCATTATCGAAACCGGGAAACACAGCGAATTGTTGGATGAAAAGGGCTTGTACTACGCCATGTGGAGACAACAGATTGGCGAAAGAAGAGATGATGTGATTTTAGCGGCAAATTAGCAACAGCAGATTTCTCAAATTTTCATTTTCCGCAAATGCAGTGAGTTTACGAAGTGTTAGTCTTCAATTTGACAATCTTTTTATCTTAGTTCCAAATTACCTCTAACATGCGCGTTCTCATCTACGTCTACATCTTTGCAGCATTGATTCTTTCAATTGGGTCTTTGTTCCTGGAATCTTATCCTACCCGGTTTTGGATCGAACTGATTGCGCCGAATCCGGGAGATAAATACCCGATTTCTATTGTCGGACTGCTTTCTTTTCTGAGTCTCTTGCTTCCGTTATTGTTATTGATGTTCATTCTTAAATTAATCCGTAACCGGAAAAATCCGGCAACCAGTTCTTCTTCACTCCTCGATACGGATCACTTCAATAAAAGCGGGATTCATTTTATGAGACAAAAACAGATGCAAAATCGCTTGATTGCCAGTGCGATCTTTATCAATGGTGAACAAAAGGGAAAGATTGATTCCGGGAAGACTGCTTTTATCGCATTGGACCCCGGAACTTATGAAGTGGAAATCGGTGCTAAACAGGACAAATCCGACAAACTCATTGTTCAAGTGGAACCAAACAAGCACACACAACTGGAGATCCGGATCATCCCCAATGGATTGAGACCAAAACATGTAATTGAGTTGGCTTAGGATTCAAATCCTCAACTGAATACCAAAATAGCAAGTTCGACCGGGTGAAGGATTATAGTACCTTCCCCCAACTGCATTCAAATCATTCCCTAAACTATAAGAAACATTCAGGATGTTTTCCACTCCGACAAATACTTGGATGTTAAGCTTGTTTTTAGGTCTATACTCCCAATTCAGTTTTGATCCGAGTAACTGATAGGCAGATGCATATGCAGAATTTCCATCGTTCAATGGGATTTTATCAGTGTAATTATAGGAAAGGAATAAGTTAAACCGGTACGGAAAATAAAATTTCAGGCTGCTCACATTTACAAACTTCGGAACGCCCGTTAATTTGTTTCCCGAGTAAGAAACCAGGTCATTGGAGTAATCGCTAAAAGTGAAATCAAAATAAGTATAGCTGTTTTGAAAATCCAATCCCCGTATAAAGCCTTGCGGACGCTGTTTGACAAGTTCCCCGGAGAATTGAAATTCAATACCCAGTTGGTTTGTGCCACCTGCATTCACAAAATATTCTGTTCCGTCGTCGTTCACCCTTCTGACAATAGCCTGACGCAGATCGAATTTAAATACCGCGATATCAGCTGCCCACCGATGATTCATGCTAATAAACCGGAACCCGGTCTCATAATTCCACCCGTATTCCGATTGCAACCCATTATAGATTGAATTGTCCGATGGCCGGATTTCCGCCAAAGTAGGAGGAGAATACCCTTTACTGACCGATGCCCGCCAAACCAAATGACCGATGATACGGTACGAAATTCCCATGCGTGGCATTAACTGCGGATTCAATCCTTTTCTTGTAAACGCATCCTGGAAACCCGGAAAGGTGTTCTTAAAACGATACTGATAATTATTCAGGCTAAGTGCAGCTTCGAGTCCCAAACGATCAACTATCAAAATCGAAAACTGACTGAATACGACGTTTTGCGATACCTTCAGGTCATCAGATGTTTGCAGTTCTCCCCGATTCCCCGATTCGTTATCATAATTGGAAACCCGGCTTTTTGTTTGCTGCCACTCAACCCCGATATCCCATTTCCAATTCAGAACCGTTAATTTTTTCCCCCATTCAAAATAAGTCCGAAGCCCTGAAGACTGTTCTTTTCGTGTTTCATAATTCGTAATGAATGGATTTTTAAAATCGGTGTAACTTCCAAACAAGGTAAGCACGTGTTTGAACGTGGGCGAAAAATGAAATTCATTGGAAATCCCTGCATAACCGGTTACGTTGTAAATACCCGCTTTTTGTTCGCTTGCTCCAGGTAAGGTTGCGGTTGCCGGTCTTGCCTGCCGGGGGTCTGATTCTACTTGTGATAGAGTAAGTCCGCCCGGTGTTTCATAATGAAGCTGCGATCCTAGCAGTAGCAACTTCACGCTTCCTTTTTTATAATTCCATTTTTGTACAGTCTGCAGGTAGTTTCGTTGGAATGCACTGTTTTCCCGATAACCTTGCGACCGCTGGTAAGATTGGTCGATGCTTAAGGAATAGCGCTTCCAGTTCTTATTGAGACTTACTTGCTCGTCAAAGAGTCTGTATGAACCAGTTCTTATGGAAGCTTTCACTGTTGCCGAATCCGAACCATTTTCCGGATCAAGGAGAATCACACCACCTGTATTCGCACCGAACATGCTGCCTTCAGGTCCTTTGATAATTTGAATGGAATGAATACTGCTTGCATTGATCAGGTTTAGATAGGTATTTCCTCCTGCATCTGTCAAAGGGAATTCACCCAAATAAACTTTTACATTCCGGATGCCAAATGGTGAACGCAACAAACTACCTCTGACGGATAAACGATAACTGCCCGGAGATCGTTCTTCCATTCGCACACCGGGTACTGAATTCAAGACCGGTACAAGTGATTGATTGGTATAATCCCGCATTTGCTCTTGCCCGATAATAGACACACTGGATGCAGCATGCAAAAGCAAGGGTTTTGAAGGATAAGCATTTACTGTCACCTCCTGTAAAGATTTGACAGAATCTTCCTGTGCGGACACCATGCAGGCACAACTCATTGCTATTAGGAATAAGAGGCCTTCGTTTTTCATTCGTTCTGATTACTTAGCGCGAACTCTCCAGATAGTATTTGTCACATCATCCGCTACCAGAAGCGAACCATCGGGCAATAAGGTTAACCCTACAGGTCTCCCGTGTACTTCATTCTTTTCTAGGTCGGCAATGAATCCGGTTAAAAAATCTTCCGGTTTTCCGGATGGTTTTCCTTTCACAAAAGGAATGAAAACAACTTTATATCCCGACAACACCGAACGGTTCCACGAACCATGTTGTGAAACAAAAACACCGCCCTGGTATTTTTTAGGAAATGCATGTGCCGTGTAAAATGCCAAACCCAATGAAGCCGTATGGGATCCCAACGGAACATCAGGTACTATCGTTTTTTTCACCAATTCGGGTTGTGTTTCTTCGACTCGAGGATCGATATGCTGACCGAAATAACAATAAGGCCATCCATAAAATCCACCTTTCTGGACACTGGTGAGGTAATCAGGAACCAGTTCGTCACCGAGTTCATCCCGCTCATTTACAGCGGTCCAAAGTGTTTTAGTACCTGGTGCCCACCCCATTCCTACAGGATTTCTCAGCCCTGAAGCATATACTTTGAGATCCGATCCATCCGGGTTGATCTCCAAAATGTCGGCGCGTAACAATTCCTTGTCAATTCCGTTCTCTGCAACGTTACTCCCGGATCCGACAGCGATATAGATTTTCGAACTATCCGAGTTGGTAATGATATTTCTTGTCCAATGCCGATTCTTGTCTCCGGCAGGAAGATCTATGATCTTTTCAGGTTCAGCAGAAATTTTAGTCTGTCCGGCTTTATAGGGATAACGGACCAATGCATCCGTATTTCCTACATAGAGCCAATTCCCGATTATCAACATTCCAAAAGGTTGATTCAACCCCGTAAGCAAGGTGTCCTTCCGGTCGGGAATTCCATCCTTGTTCGTATCGCGCAATAGTGAAATGCGGTCAGCGCTATGTTTTAAATTATTTGATTTGTTTGCACCTATGAGTGTCCCTCCGACCTGTTCAATAAAAGAATGATTGGCGTTTGTTTCAGCTACCAGTACATCCCCATTTGGGGTAACACACATCCAACGGGGATTCTCAAATCCATCTGCATATTTTTCAACTGCAAAACCTTTTGGCGCAACAGGAGTTTGATTGTCCCATCCGATCACCTTGCAAGGGTTACGAGTTGACTTTGTGGCATATGGAGCTGGTAAACTGTCTGCCTGTTGTTTTTTCGGTTGCGTAAACCCTGCTATCGGGTAAAGGAACAGTGTTAAAAAGAAAATAGTATATCGTCTCATCACCAAGTTGTTTGAAAACCAAAGATGAGTACCTTATTTGCCATTATTGTTATACAATTTTGGGAATCCCTTATGAAAATCACAGATTTCGTGAATGCCGGAGTTGAAGAATCTACATTTCTTTTTTTCAGAAAAATACATCTCTTGCATAATACCCATTTAAACATTAATTTAACCCAACAAGCCTTGGTAAAATGGATTACATTGATTATTATAAAATTTTAGGTGTCGGCAAAAATGCAACTGCAGATGAAATCAAGAAAGCGTATCGGAAATTAGCCCGCAAGCATCATCCCGATCTGAACCCCAACAACCCGGAAGCCGGGAAACTGTTTCAGCAGATCAATGAGGCAAACGAAGTCCTGGGGGATCCTGAGAGCAGGAAGAAATACGACCAATATGGAAAAGACTGGAAGCACGCGGAGCAATTCGAACAAGCTAAAAGACAGCAAAAATCATCCGGTGCATACCAACAGGGCAATCCATTCGGTGGTTCCGAAAATCCATTTGGAGAGGGCGAATACTTTTCCGGTGATGGGGGCGACTATTCTGATTTTTTTTCTTCGATGTTTGGCAATCGTGGAAGTGGCAGACAGGCAAAGTTCAAAGGCCAGGACTTTCGAGCATCCGTTCAGTTGACTTTAACAGATGCATATAAAACCCAAAAACAAACCTTTACGGTCAATGGGAAAAACATTCGCATCACCGTACCTGCCGGAATTGAAAACGGACAGGAAATAAAACTTGCCGGACACGGTGCTCCCGGTGCGAATGGTGGCCCTAACGGCGACTTGTATATCACCTTTGAAATAAAAAACAACACCGCATTTACGCGCAAAGGAAACGACTTGTATGCGAATGTGCCCCTGGATCTCTATAAATCCCTGCTGGGTGGAGAAGAAATCATTGATACGCTGGGTGGAAAAGTGAAAATGACCATAGCTCCTGAAACCCAGAATGGTACGAAAGTCAGGCTGAAAGGAAAAGGGTTCCCGGTATATAAAAAGGAGGGTGAATTCGGGGATTTGTATGTGACTTACCAGATCCGGATACCAACCGGCTTGACAGCGAAGGAAAAAGAATTGGTAGAACAACTTTCGAAAGAACGAAAAAACAACTGAACATGGAAACAATAAATAAGATATCCATTGAGCAATGCTGTGTTTATTACAACATTGAAACTTCATTCGTGTACAAGTTGGATGAATACGGTTTAATTGAGTTGATTCGCTCGGATGAAACGGTTTTTATCACTTTTGAACAACTCTCCGATCTCGAGAAGTACATGCATATGCATTACGAACTGGAGATTAACCTGGAAGGCCTGGAAACCATCAAACATCTGCTGGATCGGGTTCATGAGCTTCAGAAAGAAGTGAGTCGATTAAAGGGCGAAGTTGGGTAAATTTTGTTCAGCCATGTGAAGTAGCCGAAAAGTATGCATCATGTTTTTGGCGTCGTAATTTTTACCGTGAGAAACAGTACTTTGATAACGGTCTTCATTGCGTTTTCCGATCCATTCCCAATATTGTGCATACTCCTTGCAGTGAATGGAATACGGGTATAAGGAGTATTGATTGGTAAATTATCGAATAACGACTTTCTTAATGACAGTAGCCTGTTCTGAATTGATTTCAATAAAATAAATTCCGGCGGGCTGTTTTATTTGATAATCAATATTTTCCAGTGAAGAATAGTTTGTTTCATCTAGCTGCTTACCTGATATATCTTTCAATTTAACCGTCATACTACCGGAAAGAACAGTACTTGCAATATGTATAAGACCTTCTGTAGGATTCGGATAAATGAGCACAAGCAAATCTTTTTGTTCTTCTATTCCTAGAGGATTCACGATCTCGAAGAAATAAGCAGAACCTGCGCTCTGCAATGTGTTTTGTCCATTACTATCTTCGTCTTCTGTTGTCGCTCCAATCAAAATCGTTGCTCCTTCCATTTCCAGAGAGATACTAAAGTTGTCGTAAGGAGATCGGTCCGGGGCAACTATTTTCTGGATGAATGTCCAGTTCGTATTTCCATTGTTTTCGTAGAGATAGGCTGCGCCAGCATTATCCATAGAATTACCACCAGTTGCATTCAAGTTGTTGTAAAGAGAACCAACCAGCGCATACGACCCGTCAAGTGCTACTGAATAGCCAAAAATATCTTGCTGCTGCCTGTCAGGAGCCGACATTTTTTGTATCTGAATCCAGTCATTGTTTGTATTCCGTTCAAATAGGTAAGCTGCACCGGCATCTGTTAACAGATTATTTCCGTTCAAATCATCTGCTTCCAGATGTGCTCCGGTAAGAATATGATTGGCAGATATCGCTACCGATTGACCGAATGCATCATTCGCATGTCGCTGCGATGGTGTTAATTTCTGGATCTCTTCCCAAGTGCCAGACAAATTTCGTTCAAAAAAATAAACTGCCCCTGCATTATAAAGTGGATCTTGATTTTCTGCATTTGTATTCGCTCCATATGCTCCAACAACCAACTGGTGATTGTAAATGGCAACGCGAGAAAAATGTGCCCCATGACTCCTATCTGAAGCTGTTATCTTTTGCAATTGCAACCACTGTCCTCCATCCGTTCGTTCAAAAATATAAGCTGCTCCGGCATTTAAAATAAAGTTGCTGCCCGCAGTGTCATAACTATTATAAGATGCCCCCACAACGGCATAGCGACCATATAAAGCTACTTCTGCGAAATTATCATCAGTATGCGGATCAATTGCCGTCAGCTTGACAACTTCTATCCAAATATCGTTCTGATTTTTTTCGAATACATATACTGCACCAGCATTCTCGATTACAGAATTGTTAACACCGAGGACATCGGCA
Organism: uncultured Fluviicola sp.; assembly: GCA_965650135.1. Classification (GTDB taxonomy): domain Bacteria; phylum Bacteroidota; class Bacteroidia; order Flavobacteriales_D; family Crocinitomicaceae; genus Fluviicola. The sequence goes on along the minus strand of CBFGNC010000007.1, from coordinate 99,280 downwards.
TAAGAACTTCCAACAAGAAGATAATTACCGCTAAGAGCTACATATCTTCCAAAATAGTCACCCGCCATTCCGTCTGAAGCTGTTAGAATTTGAGTCTCTTGCCAAGTTCCATCCGGTTGATTTTTATAAATATAAACAGTCCCTGCATCCTCTCCTAAATTATCGTCATAAACAGAACCAACTGCAGCAAAATCTCCATCCTTTGATACCGTATTTCCGTAAGCATCATTTACATGTCTTGAAGAGGCTGTAAGTTTAATTGCAGGTGAAAGAACCTGTGCATGAATCGGAACGGATAATAAAAGAAAAAATAGGACTAGGTTTAAAGGATAATTCATGAGAGTGATTTTATCAAATATACAAAACTTTGTAAAATGGTTTAAGCGGAAATGTTTCAACCCCCAACTGTTTTAGTATCTTGGAATATTGTAGACTTGATCTGCTGATTCAAATACTGTTTCTGGATTGTTAAAGTAGAGCCAAATAAACAAGCACAGCTAGAAATTTACATCATTCCAAATGGAATTCGATTAAAGTATGTGACAAGTAATATCTAGATTCAAAGAAAATATGTATTTTTGCACTCCACTAAAATAGAGAGGTGTCCGAGTGGTTGAAGGAGCTACCCTGGAAAGGTAGTATACGGGTAACTGTATCGAGAGTTCGAATCTCTTCCTCTCTGCATAAAAATCCCAGGCTTATCAAAGTCTGGGATTTTTTTATTGGCTAAACCGAAAGATTTTCTTTCGAGTGGAAGGAACATGAAAGCACGCTTAATGACCGGATTTCGATTGTGTTCTAAATCAAAGATCTTCCGTACATTCGGCTCATCACAAATGAACACTCCATGTTTATACATCAAGGTAAAAAAAGAACAGCAAAACATAACTTGCAAATTGCATCCTTGCTATCTTTTGTAGCTGGTATAGTGAATGTTGCCGGTTTCTTAGCTGTTGCAAAACTGACTACGAACGTAACCGGGCACTTTGCTTTTTTCGTAGATGAAGTTTTCAAATTGAAATTTTGGGAAGGCTTCATTTACTTTCTATATATCTTTTTCTTTTTCCTCGGTTCATTTTCTTCCAGTTTTCTAGTGGAAGTCATTTCCAGAAAAAATGAAAACTATGTCTACATTGTTCCCACATCCATAGAGTGCTTAATCTTGATTCTAATAGCTGTTTTTGGAGGGGATTTAGTGATTGCAAATCCAAACCTCATCGCATTCAGCCTGCTTTTTGCAATGGGTTTACAAAATTCTCTGGTTACCCGAATTTCCAACGCCACAGTTAGAACAACGCATCTCACAGGACTCTTTACCGATTTAGGAATTGAACTCTCTCAATTGTTTTTTTATCGGGAAGAAGAAACAAGGAAAAAATTGATTGCTTCGGTCAAATTGCGCTTAACCATCATCAGTTTCTTTTTTATTGGCGGAATCATCGGTGGAATTTTCTATTCAGGAATTGGTCTGCATGTTTTGTTCATCGGATCAGCTTCATTGATTCTAGGGATTATCTACGACAATATTAAATTAAAAATCAAATTGCTCCGGAAGAAATACAGGCATTAACATTCAAAAGGAATAAATTGTTTTGCCTAGGTTAGACCGTCACTTCACCTGCAACTGATTTCTTCAAAATCACTTTCGCAGCTTCTACATTTCCGACACTTTTTCCTAAAGCATACATGGTTTTGGTCACTGCTGCTTCGGTTGTCAGGTCAAAGCCGGAAAGCACGCCGTTCTTCTCGAAGAAGGAGCTGGTTTCGTATTTCCCCTGCTCCACTCTTCCGGTGGAACATTGCGTGATATTCAGTACGATTCCTCCTGCTTGCAGGTAATTCAATAACAAGGAATGGAACTGTTTATCGGAAGGAGCATTTCCTGAACCGTAGGTTTCCAGGATGATTGCCTTGGTTTTTTTGGTGTCAAAAAGGGATTCGTAAATATTCCAATTGATTCCCGGGAAGAACTTAATGAGGGCCACCGAAGAATCGAAAGCGGTAAATAATTCCAATTCTTTCGATGATTCGAATGTTCCGCCCGTGTAATCAATGTGAACTCCTGCAACAGCCAGGGGACGCAAATTCGGTGAACGAAATGCTTCAAAAGAAGAGGCGGATACTTTGGATGTGCGGTTTCCACGATACAAAGAATATTCAAAATAAATAGCCACTTCCTGGATCCGGGAAGTTCCATTTTCATTTTTAGCAGCAGCAATTTCAATGGCGGTGACCAAATTCTCTTTCCCATCTGTACGGATTGTTCCTATCGGAAGTTGAGATCCCGTAAAAATGACCGGTTTTTTCAATCCCTGGAGCATGAAACTCAAAGCCGAAGCTGAAAAAGCCATTGTATCCGAACCATGAAGAATCACAAATCCATCAAAGTCATTGTATTTTGTGAAAACCAATTCAGCCATTTCTTTCCACCAAGACGGATTCATCTCTGAAGAATCGATCGGATGTGGGAATGCGTGTGTTGTCAGCTGAACATTCAAACGCGCCAACTCCGGAATGTGCTTGTAAACATCGCCAAAGTCAAAGGCAGTCAGGGAACCTGTTAACGGATCATTCACCATTCCAATTGTTCCTCCTGTATAAATAACCAGTACGTGTGGCGTTGTCTTCATGCGTATCTAATTGTGTGAGGCAAAGTTCACTGAAAATACCGAAAAAACAAGCTTCAAGGAAGAAGTTTATTCCGCTGCATTCCGCTCAGTCAATTTAGGAGCTTTCCAAAACAACTTCGGATTGTTGGTTACGTAATTGGTCATTGTGAAATTTACATCCTTGTTTACATGATCTGTCTTTTGCGGACTTTGATTGAGACCATCAAGTGGCAATAATTGCACATAAACAGTACTTTTTCCCGGAAGTTTCGTTTCATAATTGTATTCACTGGAAACCGGGCATTCCAAACGATAGAGGTTTTTGGCCATGTAATAGTCCAAATAACCTTGAACCCATACCAATTGCTCATTATTCCAATTCGCATCGGGATTTACAATGACAGTTCTACCATCAATCAACCGCTGCCGCACTTCTTCGATACTTAGAAGTACTCCCTTTTCATCCATCACATACGCGTTATTGGTCGGATCCATGTAAACCCATTTTTTCAGCCATTCGGAATAAACCATATTGATCACGTGACAATCATCAAACTCCAATTCTTTTGGCATGCAGGTGATGTAGCGCGATTTGAAACCCATTGCGAGGTAGCATTCATTCAGGGAAATCGCCAAACCGCGGCAGTTCAATCCACGTGAACCATCTTTGCAAACCTGGATCATATCATCTGCATTTTTATTCTCCGGATTTCCGTGCTGTCCGTCGTGTTTTACCAGGTTATGGATCCAATGCATCAGGTTGATGATCTGGTTGATCTCTCCTGCATCACCTGCAATTGAATCCAGGTTGTATTTTTTACGCAGAGCTACCAAATTCGGGTCGTTCATATCCTGATACGTAAATTCAGGAACTGATCTGGAGTCGGAAGTATTGTATTTATTCGCTTGTTTCAACTTCCCGATATAATCAGGACTTTCCACAAATTTAACACGTGTAAGACAGGTGTCTTTATTTTGGTATAATACAATAAAATCGCGGACAGGATGCTTTTTATCCACTTTGATCACCATCGAATCCACGTCTGTAACAAAGATCACTTCGTTTTCAGACGTTTCCAAAACATCCGGCTTCACTTCGGGGGCGATCGTCCAGCTCCTGACCGTAATCGGATTGTCTGTTGCGAACCTCATCCGGAATGTCTTCACATTCGTGTGAAGCACCTTTTGCTTTTTTTGAGCAAAGATGGAAAGAGATGAAAAGAGGAGAAAAACGGTTAAAATCGGACGCATAAAACGAAGTTATCTTCCGAAGATAAAATCTTTTTCGATAAATTATCCCAGAGATGCTAATCTTTTTACGGATGAAATAAACCCAAAGCATTCTGAGTAGTCACTTCCTGTAACTTGCTGAGTGGCAGAGTCAAGATTTCAGCTATCTTTTCAGCTGTATGGACGATATACCCACTTTCGTTTCTTTTCCCGCGGAAAGGAGTCGGTGCGAGATAGGGCGCATCCGTTTCCAATACTAATTTTTCCAACGGGATGTTCTTCAATGTTTCAGGCAGATCCGATTTCTTGTAGGTCACCACTCCGCCAATTCCAAATAGGAAACCTTTGTAATCCAGGATCTTCTTAACGTCCTGCTCATTTCCTGTGAAACAATGAAAAATTCCTTTCAGGCGTTCATCATTTTCCCGGTCCAGCACTTCGTAAATTTCCGGAAAGGAATCACGGGCGTGGATTACGATTGGAACCTGAAGTTCTTTGGCCCAGTTGATCTGGGTCCTGAAAGCTTCCTTTTGCTCTTCAACAAAAGTCTTATCCCAATAAAGGTCGATTCCAATTTCCCCGATAGCCACGTAGGGTCTTTTTTCCAGCAAGATTTTCATCTTAGCCAGTACCAATTCCCAATTATCGTCCACCGAACACGGATGAAGCCCCATCATTGCAAAGCAATTTTCCGGAAATTGTTGTTCCAAAGCATGCATTCCTTCCACCGAATTCAAATCGATATTGGGCATATACATGCGTCCAACTCCTGCTGCAATTGCGCGCAGGATCATTTCCGTTCGGTCTTCGTTGAATTGTTCGGAGTAAAGATGTGTGTGAGTGTCGATAAACATAGTAAGATCGCTTTGCTTTTAGACTAAAGACAAAAGACCAGAGACAACTATCTGTCTTTGGTCTTCAGTCTGATGTCTTTAAGTCTTGATTAACAAAATTCGTCGTAGGCTGCTTCTAGGTTCTCAGCGATCATAGCTGCAGTAACTCCTTCGATATTGTGTCTTTCCAGGAAATGAACCAATTTTCCGTCTTTAAATAAAGCCACGGATGGCGAAGATGGAGGAAATGGTAAAAAATACTTACGAGCTTGTTGTGTAGCTTCAGAATCAACACCGGCAAAAACCGTCAATAAATGATCCGGTTTTTTTCCTGCTATTTCCAAAGATTTTTTCACTCCTGGTCTTAAGTTTCCTGCTGCACATCCGCAAACAGAATTTACAACTACCAAGGCAACACCTTTGCTAGTTGGAATTGTCGCATCTACTTCTGATGCTGATACGAGTTGTTGAAAGCCCACACTTGTAAGGTCTTCCTTCATTGGTTGTACGAGTTCTGGTGGGTACATATTATTAAATTTTATAGTGCAAAGTTACAGTTTCTTCTTGCTTTGGGAAACAAAAAACGGGTTCAATTTTTGCCAATTAAATTTAAAACCATTCTAAATCACGAAAAATTGAATTTTTTTCACTGAAATCCATACTTATCAACAAATTATTTATTTACTTTGTCCCAATTAAAAAGAGAACAGATGAATAGTTTTTGGTGGACACTCGGAAAAATCCTAAATGGTGCATGGTTTTATGACAACATTGGGGATCTCTTTAATTATTCAATTATCGTTCTTGGATTCATTGGATTGTTTTACTGGTTGAACTGGCAACGCAAATTCAACAATCAAGCTGAAAAAGATCCGAATCAATTGAAATAATTGGTGATTTTACTATATTTAAAAGGTCTTCGTTCGGAGGCCTTTTTTATTGACGAAAATTTACTGTAGGGACACGATGCATCTCGCCCCTACAGTATTGTTATTATATTTAAAATCATGCTGACATTCATTATTACTGCCGGGGGAATTGGAAAACGAATGGGAGGTTCCATACCAAAACAATTCCTGTTATTGAATGACAAACCCATTCTGATGCATACTATCGAACGGATCCATTCATTTGACATTAATGCCGAATTGATTGTCACCCTTCCCATTGATTACCTTAAAGATTGGGAGGAAATGTGCCGGAAACATGATTTTCAGATCAGGCACGAAGTTGTTTCGGGAGGCGAAGAGCGATTTGATTCCATTAAAAATGCATTGGAGAAAGCAACCGGTGAGTGGATTGCTGTTCATGACGGTGTTCGGCCTTTTGTAGGTAAACCGGTTTTAAATCAGTTGCTTCTTGAGGTTAAAAACCACCGTGCTGTGATTCCAGTGATTCCCCTGAAGGAAACACTTCGCATTGTAGATGGCCAAACCAATGCAACTGTACAAAGGGATCATTACCGCATTGTCCAAACTCCGCAGGTATTCGAAGCAAAGCTGATCAAAAAGGCTTATGAGCAAAAATACGCAACTACCTTCACAGACGATGCAAGTGTTGTGGAAGCAATTGGAGCCCGCATTCACCTGATTCCCGGAAATGATGAAAATATCAAAATTACCAATCCCCTCGATTTAAGTGTGGCAGCAATTATTTCGAAGACATGGAATCAATGAGTTTTATTTTCATTAAAAATTTAATTAACTAATTATCAAATGGTTATTTGTAAATCTGTTCGCTTCTTTGCGAACACTCGAATTTGAAAATTCTCAAATTCATGATTCATCAAATCTCTCACAATTTCAATAAGAGGCATTAAAGAATAATTAATGTTGTTTGAAATTAACATGTTCAATCACACCATTTTCTTCATTTAAATTTTAATTGATTCACAATTCCGCAACGTATTCTTGCCGAAAAAGTCATTTTTTTCCCCATTTCTGATTACATGCTGAACGGAACTTTGTTGAAAGTTTATACAGCAATGAAAAAAACAATACTCTTTATCGGAACCGTTTTGATGAGCTTATCCGGTATCGCTCAAAATCCGGGACTCGTAATCTCGGAAATTCTACCAAATCCCAGCGGAACCGATTCCCCATTTGAATGGATTGAATTGGTTGCAACCGGCAATATCAATTTCGCAACGACACCTTATACGGTTGTTTGTAATAACTCGGCGGCTACCGTGAACGGATGGATCGAAGGTGGTGCTATCACTTACGCTTTTCAAATAAATACCGGATCGGTAACCACGGGGCAAGTGGTATATGTAGGTGGAAGTTCCATGGCTCCAACCGGAACTCAAATCCGGGTAATTAATACCGCAACAACTGCCGGAGACGGATTCGGGGCTGCAGGCAGTGGAGTTGTCGGAAATGGTGGATCAAACGGTGATGGAGTCGCTGTCTTTAATTTACCGGTAGCTTCTTTAACCGGTTCAACTATTCCGGTAGATGCATTGTTCTACGGAACTGCACTTGGAACCGCCGTTTTAAATGCAGGTGCAGACGGATACCAACTGCCTGTTAACGACATCTATAACGGAGGAAAACTTCAATCAAACTCTTTTTTCGCAGGAGATCCGGGAAGCGACCAATCCATTCGTGCCACGGGATTATTTAATACCCAAACTGCGCTGTGGTCTGGTCAGCGTTCTTGGTCGGTTGGAACGCCGACCTTAGACAATCTTTCTTCGGTCAGTTTATTTGCAGCAACACCTGGAACGGTTGCTTTTTCAGCAATTACTCAAAACTTTGTGGAAAATGCGGGAACTGTGAATGTGTCCCTTACTTCTGCTTCACCGAATGCTTATCCGGCAACGATCGTTTTGAGCTACTCGGTTTACACGGATGCCACTCAAACAAGCGATTTTACCTTATCAGAGGACACCATTGTTATCCCGGCAAATTTCACGGGAACGCAAACTGTCCCATTAACTATCATTGACGATATATTGGCAGAGAGAACAGAGAAGATCATCCTGAAAATGAAATCTTTATACAATGCGACAATCGGCACGAATTCATTCCAGATCATTTATATCAAGGACAATGATTACCAGGCTCCAACTCCAAATAACGAATTGAAGCTAAACCTGCTTTCAAGTTTTTCCAATGGTGCGGAAGGAACCAATTCTGCGGAAATTGTTGCTTTTGACCCTACAACAGATAAATTATACATTGCAAACTCTGTCGGTGCAAAAGTGGATATCGTAGACCTTTCGAATCCTGCAACTCCCTCTTTAATCAATTCAATTTCAATCACGCCTTACGGAAACATCAATTCATTAACGGTGCACAACGGTGTTGTTGCTTGTGCAGTGGAGAATGCAAATCCACAACTCAATGGAAACATTGTTTTCCTGGATGAAAATGGAGTGTTCATTTCCCAAGTTCCGGTTGGTGCTATGCCCGACATGATCACATTCAACAATGATTACACGAAAGTGTTGGTCGCTTGCGAAGGAGAACCTAAGTCAGATTATTCGATCGATCCTGAAGGTTCGGTTGGAATTATTGATGTTACAGGCGGCTATCCAGCTTTAACTGCTGCAAACGTTACGATGGTAAATTTCCAGTCATTCAATGGTCAAGAAGCAGTTTTGCGTTCCCAGGGAATCCGCATCTTCGGACCAGGAAGTTCAGCAGCACAAGATTTCGAACCGGAATACATTACCCTTTCAGAAGACAATTCAACAGCTTACGTTTCATTACAGGAAAACAATGCAATGGCGGTGATTGATATCTCTGCAGGAACTGTAAGTGCAATTCGTCCATTGGGAACAATGAACTATGCAAACGGCAACAGCGGATTGGATGCTTCCGACCAAACTGCAGGTATTTTCATTGGCTCCGTACCGGTTAAGGGATTATTCATGCCGGATGCCTTGGCTCATGCTACTATTGACGGAGCGGAATATATTTTCTCGGCAAACGAAGGAGATGCACGTGAATACACTGCTATCACGGAAGTGGCGCGTTTATCGGCAACTTCACTAGATGCTTCCATTCCGGATCAGAATATCCTGAAACACAATCAATTCCTTGGTCGGATCAACGTGACCAATGCAAGCGGTGATACTGATAATGATGGAGATATCGATGACATACACGTTTTCGGGACACGTTCATTCTCCATTTGGAATGCCCAGACCGGAGCTTTGGTTTTCGATTCAAAAGACCTGATCGAGCAAATCACGGCAAATCACCCGACTTTGAACGGTCTGTTCAATGCAAGTAATAGTTCCGGAACTGCAGTAGCTAAAAATCGGTCGGATGATAAGGGTCCTGAGCCTGAAGGCGTCACTACTGCAATTATCAATGGAAATCACTACTTATTCGTTTCTATGGAACGCGTTGGCGGAGTGATGTTGTTCAATGTAGATATTCCGAGTGCTCCGGTTTATGTCGGGTATTACAACAACCGTTCTGTTGGAGCAAACAGCGGTCCGGATCGCGGTGCAGAAGGAATTATCATCATCAAGAAAGAAGATTCACCAACGGGACATGATATCGTGATCCTTGCAAACGAGATAAGTTCTACCCTTTCCATTTTTGACATCAATACTTGTGTGGAGCTGGCAGGAGCTACTATCAGTGTTCCGACAGATTCCATTTGTGCAGGTGATCAAGTTACTTTAACAATTCCGGGGAACGCACAAAGTGCAGTTCAATGGTTGAAAGATGACCAAGTCATTGCAGGTGAAACCGGAAACTCACTGGATGTGACTTTGGCTGGAAATTACCGCGTGTTTGTTTCAAATTCCACTCTTGCTTGCGCAGATACTACTTTGGCTGAAACTATTCAAATATTGACCTTGCCAAGTATTGCAGCCGGTTCTGATATAACAATTTGCATTGGTGATACCGTAAACTTAAGTGCTGCAAGTTCCGAAACAATTTCATGGAATAACAGCGTTCAGGATGGTGTCGACTTCTTCCCGACAGCGACTATGGATTACATTGCAACAGCTACAGATGCATTCGGATGTGAAAATGCCGATACATTGACTGTAATGGTAAATACCCTTCCGATTGTGGACGCAGGTTCGGATCAGAGCGTTTGTACCGGAACTTCAATTACATTCACGGCAACAGGTGCTTCCAATCTTTCGTGGAACAATGGGATCACAAATGGAACTCCTTTCAATGCGGCAACCGCAGGTTCTTATATCGTAACCGGAACAGATGCAAACGGATGCGTTGACATGGATACGATTGCTTTGACGTTGTTTGCTCTGCCTTCCATCGACTTAGGAGCGGACATGATCGTTTGTGTCAATCATTTCCCGGTCAATTTGAACGGTCCGGCAGGATTTACCAACTATAGCTGGAGCAATGGTGCTACGACACAAAATATATCAGTATCGCAGGCTGGTTCTTTCACTTTAACCGTTTCAAATAACAATGGTTGTATCGATGAAGACACGCTTGTAGTCGTTTCCGACCCATGTTTAGGATTGGCTGAAAACGATGTTTTTGAATATGTAATGTATCCGAATCCGGCTTCAAAACTTGTGTTTGTCGAAACAAACGTCCTGAACTCAGAAGCGATTGTTTATGCTTCAAACGGACAAATATTGCTTACACAACAAAATACAAGCGCTGACTTCACTTTGAATTTGGCAGATTTAGCTGACGGAATTTATTGGGTGAAAGTTCTTTCAACTGAAGGAGTAGTTACCAGACAATTGATCTTAAAGAAATAGAATAACCTACACGCTGCGAAGCCCTCTCGAAATCACGGGAGGGTTTTTGTTTTTACAGCCCAACCAATTTTAAAAGACAGATAGACATCCCGCAATGACGGGACAGGTTGTATCTGTTCGCTCAGTAAAATAGGGCGTTCTAGCAAGATTCATTCCTGCAGTCTCCCCGTTCGGTTTCCAAGGTCACGTGTTGGATATTCTGATGCTCAAGCTGGTGTCGCAGCTCCTGTTTAATGGAGGCTTCCTGTTCGCACTGCACTGTTTCTTCCAGTACCAAATGAGCGGTCATCGCATTCTCGGTAGAGCTCAATGGCCAAATATGCACATGATGCACCTCCTTCACTCCTTTCACTTTCCGGATCAACGCTATCACCTCTTCCAGGTGAATATCACTAGGAACTCCATCCAGGGAAAGTCGCAAGCTTTCTTTCATTAATTTCCAGGTACTGAACAAAATAATCGTGGCGATAATCAAGCTAAAAACACTGTCTAGCCAATATAAATGCGTGTAATAAATGACGATTCCGCCGATAACCAATCCGGCCGAAACCAACGCGTCAGCCAACAAATGCAAATAGGCACTTTTCACATTGATGTCTTTTTCTTTATTGCGGTGAAAAAAAAGCGCTGTCGAAAAATTGATTACAATTCCAATTCCGGCAACGATTGAAACAGTTAGACCCGGAATGATCTGTGGATGGAATAAATGATCCACTGCCCCGTAAACAATGACACCGATTGCAAGTAGTAAGAGCATGGAATTGAATAAGGCAACCAAAATAGATGTTTTACGATAACCGTAGGTATACCTGTTGGTAGACTTGATTTTCATAAGCTTGAATGCCAAAAGTGAAAGTGCCAGGGTTCCAACATCGGATAAATTATGTCCGGCATCCGATAGAACGGAAAGTGAATCGATCGCAATCCCGACAATTGCTTCTACGACTACAAATAATAGGTTGAGAATGATTGCAATGACAAATGCACTATTGACCCTGGTCAATGTCACTTCATGATGATGTGCGTGATCGTGTCCCATAATTCATCTTTCTTTCTTAAAGTTAAGAAATCCCTCGAATTCAGGTGATCCCAAAAAACGTATAAAAAATTAGGCACGCGATAAATCGCGTGCCTAATTCTAATTTTATAATTCAGACAGATTATGCTTTTCCCAACTCTTTCAATAATCTCAAATGATGGAAGATTGCCGCACCAAAGGTTCGGTGATAATTATATTGAATACCATATTCTTTGGCAGTCTTCTTCACAATTTTCGAAATCTTAGGATAATGAATATGTGAAATATCCGGGAACAGATGATGTTCAATCTGGTAATTCAATCCACCGACATACCATGTCAACAACGGATTCCAATTCTCAAAATTTGCTGTTGTCATCAATTGATGTTTTGCCCAGGATATATCATCATTCTTTTCTGTATAGCCTTCTTTTGTCATGAATTCTGTTTCGGGCATAACATGCGCCACCTGGAACACAAATGCCAAAATGATCCCGCAAATGAAATGCATCACCAAAAATCCGATCACTACCTGCCACCAGGTAACGTCCATCACCAATAATGGAATCGCAATGATGTAAATGTAATAAAGCAATTTTGAGAAGATCAACTGGATCAAGGCTTTTCGGAATGTTGTATTTTGAGCTTCCAACAAACCTTCTTTACTGTAGCGGCTCAATTGCATGAAATCCTTGTTTGTCATCCAGGATAAAGTCATCAAACCGTAAAAGAACCAAGCGTAATACACCTGGAAACGGTGAACCTTTTTATGTGGCTTATTCGGGGAAAATCGAAGTAATCCGATTGAATCGATGTCTTCATCCATGTCGTGCACATTCGTAAAACTGTGATGTAATACGTTATGCTGAATACGCCAGTTCAAATTGAATCCACCGAGAATCTCCATCGAGAAACTCATGATCTTATTAAGCCATTTGTATTTTGAGAATGCCCCGTGATTGGCGTCATGCATGATGGAAAGTCCGATTCCTGCCATTCCCACACCCATAATCATGGTCATGAAGAACATCAGCCAATGATTTTCAATTACTCCGAAAACCATTAAAAAATAAGGAAGTAAGAACAATGAAAACATCAATGGAACTTTCAATAGCATCCGCCAATTACCGTAACGTTTCAGGTTGTTTTTTTTCAGATAATCATCTACCTGTTGGGAGAGTTTCTTTGTAAAATCGTCACTTCTCGTGAGTCTTATGTATTGCATAGTTTTTTGCACAAATGGTATTTATTTGCACTTGCAAAGGTATTCATAGTTTCAATTCAAAATTCCCAAAAAAGGCGAATTGCGAAGATTTAATAGTGAAGACGAAGTTAATAATCTGATTATCAGAACTTACTTTCCGTTCCAATTTGTCATGGTCAATTGAATTCCTATCGAGGCATAACTCTTCAGGAACTCTGTGGCAACAGCGATTCGCTCGTTCAGGGTTTCACGCTCTTCTGTGCTCCATTCACCCAATACATAATCCACTTGCTGGCCTTTGTGGAAATCGGCTCCAACACCGAAACGCAAGCGACAATACTCGGTGGTATTCAAAGTTGCCTGAATATCCTTCAGTCCGTTATGTCCGCCATCCGAACCTTTTCCCTTCATACGCAGTTTTCCGAACGGAAGTGCCAGATCATCCGTAACCACCACCAGGTTTTCCCTGGAGATTTTTTCCTGTTGCAGGTAATAATTCACAGCCTTACCGGAAAGATTCATGTAAGTGGTCGGTTTCACCAAGATCAGGGTTCTTCCTTTGAATTTCACTTCTGCCACTTCAGCTGTTTTTTGTAAGGAAAAGGTTCCGCCCAATTCCTTTGCCAATGCCTCAACAACCTTAAACCCGATGTTATGACGCGTTTCTTCGTACTTCGAACCTGGATTTCCTAAACCGACAAATAGATATTTCATGTTGTAAAGTTAATTATGAATTGTGAATTCCGAATGGTGAATTGTAGTTTAACTACAAAGAAACAGGGTGTACAAAATTCAAGGCGAATATCTTTGCCCTTCATTCTAAGTGGTTAAAATTAGGAAACAAAAAGTCATCTTGCATTTTGATTGTATTTTGATTGTATTTTTACAACTCAAATACTAAACCATGCGCATTTTAGGCATCATTCCAGCTCGTTACGGATCTTCCCGCTTCCCGGGAAAACCACTCATCGATTTGAAAGGCAAAACCATGATTCAACGTGTAGTGGAAGGTGCTGTGAAATCATCTTTGTTAACGGATTTGATAGTAGCAACGGATGATGTACGCATCGTTGATACAGTAGAAAGTTTTGGTGGAAAAGTTATGATGACGGATTCCAAACATCCCACCGGAACGGATCGCTGTGCGGAAATCGTTCGGAGTCTCTCCGAGCAATACGATGTCGTGATCAATATCCAGGGAGATGAGCCTTTGGTGGATGCAAGACAGTTGGATCAACTTCTGCAGGCATTTACCGATCCGGAAGTACAAATTGCCACACTTGCCTCCAGGAAAATTGGAATGGAGGATATTCTGAATCCAAATCGCATCAAAGTGGTGATCGACAAGGATCAAAGCGCATTGTACTTTTCCCGCAGTCCAATCCCGAATTTTGCCAATGCAAAAGGAGAACCTTTGGAAATTTACCCTTTCTTAAGACATATCGGATTGTATGCTTACCGCTCGGAAATATTGCTTCAACTGAGCGAATTGGAAGAAACACAACTGGAGCAAATCGAATCCTTGGAGCAATTGCGTTGGTTGTACAATGGCTATTCAATCCATGTCGTAGAAACGGAAATTGAAACACCAAATATTGATGCCCCTGAAGATGTGGAGAAGGTGTTGAATTTATTATAAAAAGCGTTCAAGCTTCGTTCATAAATCAGATAAAAACACAAAAACGGAAGATTACTCTTCCGTTCCCTGAATATTTTCTTCGGTAGCAACCGAACTAGTCTTTGTTTTTTTCTCCTTGGGAAAGTATTTTCGCTGCCTGATAATAATCATGATCACTCCAATGCTGATTGCGCCGTCCGCTACGTTCCAGATAGCCGGGAAAATCTGGTTGTCCCCGTTTTTATCATACCAAGGAACCCAGGAAGGCCATTCTACAGTGAACTGGAACATATCCACCACATTACCCATTAAAAATCCTGTGTGGCGTGTTTCCTGCTTACCCATTATTCCACAATCGGACCAAATTCCCGATCCTTCCAGGTGATTGAACCCGATACATGGATCATAGTCAAAAATGAAATCGTAGAACATGGAATCAATCAGGTTTCCTGTTGCACCTGCGAAAACCAATCCAATTGCAAGGAGGAACTCGGTTTTAGCTCCTTTACGCCATTGTTTGATGAAGTAATAAGCAATTGCCCCACTGGCAAATATGCGGAAAATACTTAGTCCCAACTTGGCCCAGATACTTGCTCCAAAGGTGGTTCCGAAAGCCATTCCCTGATTTTCGATGTACAATAATCGAAACCAGGACCCAAATACAGGCATTGTACTATTTTCTCCTGCATAATCAAACGTGGTTTTGACCCAGATTTTCATTATCTGATCCAGGAGCAATATGCAGAATACCGTTATTAAAACGATATAGAGTTGTTTCTTCAACTTATTTGTTTTGCATGTTTTTAGCTTCGATGCTCAATGTAGCATGAGGTACTAACATTAAACGCTCCTTTTGGATCAATTTACCCGTTACACGGCAAATACCGTAAGTTTTGTTCTCAATACGGATCAATGCGTTTTTCAGGTTCTCGATGAACTTCTCTTGACGAGCTGCCAACTGAGCCACTTCTTCACGAGATAAGGTCTCTGATCCATCCTCCATCATATTGAAAGTTCTTCCCGTATCGTCTGTACCATGATTGTTATTGGACAAGGATGCCTTTAACATATCATAGTCATCATAAGCCTCTTTCAACTTATCGTTGATCAATTGACGGAATTCTTCCAATTCACTATCTGAGTATCTTGTTTTCTCTTGTGACATTGCAAAGTAATTTTTGAAATTCGCACAAAAATAATCGAATTTTCAGAGGAGTAAAGAGAAAAGGATGAATGGTAACAATTACTTATTCACAGTATCGCCTGTTTAAAGGAGTGTTTTGTTAGTAAACCCTTGAAAACAGGGAGAAAGCACAGGTTCAACCGGAAATGTTAAATAGATTTAATCTTCTTCGTTTTCCTTTTTTGTGGCAATCAATCTGATCAATGATCATTTCGCATTATACTGCAAAAACAAAGGAATGCAGCTTCGCATGAAGATCAGATCAGTAGCTTGTTACACGTTCGTGCGGTGTTTTTCCACCCAATTCGTCAACTCAATAAACTCCTCTACACCTAATCGTTCCGGTCTTAACTGAAGCATCGGATTCTCTTCGTAAGCTTCGGGAAGCAGAGCCTTGATTGAATTGCGAATGGTCTTACGCCGCTGGTTGAACGACATTTTAACCACTTGCTTGAATAGTTTTTCATCACAGGGCAATTTCTCCCTGCTGTTTCTTGTACAACGGATCACCCCCGATTTCACCTTGGGTGGTGGATCGAAAACATGCTCATCTACCGTGAAACAATATTCAATATCGTAATAGGCTTGTAACAAAACACTCAGGATCCCGTAGGTTTTTGTCCCGGGTTTTTCGGCTACACGTTGCGCCACTTCTTTCTGGAACATTCCCATTATCTCAGGAATCGAATCCTTGAAGTCAATGCATTTGAACAAGATTTGAGATGAAATATTGTATGGAAAATTTCCCACCACTGCGAAAGGTTTGTCTCCAACGATAGTTGTCGGGTCAATTTTCAGGAAATCTCCGAACGTGATACGCCCATCCAATTGGGGATAATGAATTTTCAGGTAGTCGATGGATTCTGTGTCCACGTCCATTACATACAATTCGGTTTCTTCGTCCTGCAACAGATACTCTGTCAAAGCACCCATTCCCGGACCAATTTCAATGGCAGTTTTCACTCCTTGGTGGTGCTTGAACTGTTCTGCAATTTTTTTGCAAATGCCTTTATCCTTCAGGAAATGTTGTCCTAAATGTTTTTTCGCTCTAACGTTCATGTGTAAAGTGTTGAATGACGTTCAATGTGCTTCTGAAAGCAGCAAAACGACCTTCGTACTTGCTTTTATGATCAACCTGCAAACGAGCAGCGTGATTCTTTTGATAATCATCCAAATGATCCTGACTATATGCTACATACGTCATCGCATACGTGCATGCCCCATCTTCCTCGTTATTCATCTTGGACATGCGACTTTCCAAAAAGCAACCGGTTGCCATTACTTCGGGAATATGCACCGTTCGCATCCAGTTCACCCAATCCTGTTCAATGGTCGGATCAAGACTTACCGTAACATTGTAAATGATATGTTCCATTCCTGCAAAGTTACTGAAAAGCGAGCATTGAGGAGCGAAAATATTTTAACCGCAAAAGAATGAACGCGCACAAAGAGATTGAGTCCAACTTTGCCCTCCTTCCTATTTTGCGACGAATAAAAAAAGGGCCGCCTCGTCTGAGACAGCCCTTCATGTCTTATTTTTATTCTCTTAGTTTTTCACCCAACGAACCAAAGCAGTTCCTGCATCGGAAGTCAATCGAATGAAGTAAACTCCTGAAACCAAAGTACTTGTGTTGAATTTCAATTCGTTTACAGAAATCTGAGTAGAAGCCAAGGCGATTTCTTTTCCATCAATGCCTACAAAAGTCACTTGGAAATCAGCCCATCCTTCTGTCATATTCAATACCACAGTACTTGTTCCGGGGTTTGGATAGACATTCAAGTGAGCCAGGATTGATTCTTCGATTCCCAATACACCGTCGACTCCGTCACAATTTTCATCTACACCGTTTCCAGTGTTATCTGTTGCTCCAGGATGAATTGCTGCATTTGTATCATCACAGTCAGTGCTATTTGCAACATACCCAACCGGTTGTGTACAATCAGTCACAGAAGAAGTTGCATCTCCATAGGTATCATTATCCGCATCTTCGTAATAGATGACCTGCAATAAACCTTCATCGATATTCCCGTCACAGTTATTGTCAAATCCATCACATACTTCAGTAGCATTAGGATTTACTTGATTATCCGTATCATCACAATCATCTGCATTTGTAACTGATCCTGCTATCGGAGTACATGAATTCGTTCCTAAATCAGTTGCATCACCGAATCCGTCATTGTCACCATCCACATAATACATGACGATACTTCCAATCTGATTATCTGTATCGTCACAGTCTGTATTGTCCGAAACATAACCCGTTGGTTGTGTACAAGAAACCTGAGAAGCACCATTGTCTCCTAATCCATCATTATCCGTATCTGCATACCAAATGGCTCCCGGGAACTCCTCTGCATTCGTATCATTACAATCGGTATTGTCAGTAACATAACCGGCCGGAGCGGAACAAGCAGTAATTGAAGCTGTTGGATCTCCAAAACTATCACTATCCGCATCAGCGTAATATGTTTGAGTCGGCAATGCATTGATATTACCGATCACAGTAACATCATCATGGCGGTAAGTAGAAGTTGCTGCCCCGATTTCAGTAATGTACCATCTGAATTCGATTGCACCGGTCACATTATCAAAAGCAGCTCCCAAATTAATGGTATCTGTTTTCAGGTTACTGTTCGGCAATTGTTTTGTAGCAATATCAGTCGCGAAATTATCCAGGCTTGAACGCAGGTGAACCGTTGGAGTCAAACCGGATGCACTCGTTTTATGTTTAAAGATAATACGGTTCAAATCCAATCCGTAGCAGTTTGCTGGAGTAATAGTGAAATTGAAATATTTTGTCAGATTTACAGTGCTTGTGGTATTCAAGTTGGAATAGTTGAACACATTTGCTGCTTGGGAACATATCAATGAAGTATCCGTTCCGTATACACCAAAAGTTGCATTCGCAGGTTGAGCTGTTACTCCAACTACCGGAGCCATACAATCATTCCCTGTAAACTGGTACATCGCCAATGTTGCACCCAAGGTATTCAAATCAGAACCGTTGCAATCTTCGTCAATTCCATTATTTGGAATTTCAGTCGCTCCCGGATGAGCTGCATTGTTATTATCATTACAGTCTGTATTATCCAATACGTAATTTGCAGGAGGTGTGCAGATAGTCTGCGAAACTGCTGCATTTCCGTACCCGTCGCCATCCAGATCCTGGTAATAAGTCATTGCGATACCGATTGCCATATTGGAATCGTCGCAATCATTGCTGTTTGAAACATAGTTTGTTGGTGCAGAACATGCAACTTGTGAAACAGCAGGATTTCCTAATCCATCCCCATCGGTATCTGCGTAGAAAGTAGATCCTGTGGTGATTGCATTATTCGTATCATCGCAATCCGTATTGTTGATAACATATCCCGGGATTGGTGCGCAACCTGTTTGAGAAACTGCCGCATTACCGAATCCATCCAAATCAAAATCCTCGTAGTAAGTGATCGAACCTGCGATTGTCAGGTTAATCGTCAAAATACTGTCACATCCTGCCGCATTTGGAATCGTATCCATGTATGTCCCGGAAATCGAGTACATCTCGTCACCTGAAGGAACCGTGTAAGATCCACAAGCTGTAGGAGAAATCGTATTGGTTGTATTGTGTTTAATTGTCAGGTTGATTGTAATAATACTATCACACAAAGCTGCATTTGGAATGGTATCGTGATAGGTTCCTGAAGTGAAATAGGTTTCATCATTAGAAGGAACCGTGTAGCTTTCACAAACTGAAACGTTAATGGTGTTGGTTGTGTTACATGGAGCCAAACCAGCTGGAGTAACTGAGGCCCAAGTTGAACCTGCACGGATTTCATCAATTTGAAGATTTCCAGTTCCTGATGTTCCATTTCCAGCCTGACGCATGAAGATTGAAGCAAATGCAGTAAACGTTGCTGTTCCTGAAGTATTAGTTACTGTAGGTGCCGGCTCAGCAGCTCCTGGTACAGCATTCACAAAAATACTCGCAGATATTGGTGAAGTTGATGCATTCAATTTGATTACCACAAAAACAGGAGTTCCTATTGGATATTCCGGAGTATATGTCTGAGTTGGGGTTCCACCAGTAGTATTTTGGACACCAAGTTGAAAAGTACCTGCTGTTGCTCCTGCTTTAATAAAAACACGAGGAGCAAATACAGTTACGCTAGCACCACTTGTCTGACCAAAACCTGTAAAATAATCTCCTGCTGTTGTTAAGCCTGTTGTATTCGGAACATTTAGTATGAATGAATAATAACCCGTTCCCGTAATTCCCGTTAGTGCATGATTAACATCTTCTCCGTTACCAGCAACAAAGTTCATTTTATTACCACTACTTGCAGCTAGACCACTATAAGTCAAAGAACCCAGGTTATCTGATTGAAATTGTCCGGCAGTTCCACTATGATTAGACCAGCCATTAGCATTTAACGCTCCGGTATAAGTAAATTGATCTATTATTTGCGAGTTAACAAAACTCGCTAGAAATAAAATAGGTATTAGTAAAAGTCTTTTCATTTTTGAAATTTTTTCCAAATGTATGAAAAGAGGGAGGTATGTTCCTAAAATATTTGCAGTTCAAAGAAGCAAAAATAAACCTTAGTAAAAAAGTTAATGATTGATTAACAGATTGTTACAAAAACTAAATCGATTTAAGTTTGGGTGTTATTAAATCATTAAGCTTTCTGTTGTTCCATTAACCGTGCAACATATTTTCCAATGATGTCGAATTCCAGGTTGACCTTTGTTCCTACCTTGAAGGAGTGGAAATTAGTATGCTCTTGGGTATATGGAATAATATGAACGGAAAGCAATCCTTTTTCCGAATCTACCACTGTCAGACTCACACCATTTATGGTAATGGAACCTTTAGCTACTGTTGGCTGATCAAAGTCATAACGGAAAGTATATTTCCAACTTCCGTTCAGGTCTTCGATTGAAGTACATGTAGCAGTAGTGTCAACATGTCCCTGAACAATGTGTCCGTCCAAACGTGCTCCGAGTAACATACAACGCTCCAGGTTTATTTTCGATCCGATCTCCCATTCTCCCAGGTTCGTCTTATCCAACGTTTCCTGGATTGCAGTGACCACATACGAATCTCCATCCAATTTCACCACTGTCAGACAGCAGCCATTGTGGGCTACGCTCTGATCAATTTTCAATTCATGGGTAATGGTGGATTCTACCGTAAAATGAACATTGCTTTGATCTTTTTCAATCGCAACAACGGTTCCAAGGGTTTCGATAATACCTGTAAACATGTGTTTATTTTGTTAATTGACGCTGCATATGATTCAAGCGCGCTCTTAAGGCTATAAAGATAGCACACATTGCCCAAATAGGAACCGCTGCCTTATCCGTATCGAGAAAATTATTGAGGAATCCGTGAATGAAATAGGTCGACAAGGAAATGATGAATCCCATCAACAAAGTCTTTATTTCACGGTCTTCCTCCGGCCAATCATTGTAAAGCGTAATTCCTTCATAAAAGATCGCCGCAACGATTGCCAGCATGCTCAACATTCCGATCCAGCCCATTTCAGCAAGCGGACCAAGGTATTCGCTGTGCGCATTTCCCATATTTCCAAAATTCGTGGAAATGATTGTCAGGTTTTCCGGGCGTTGGAAGCGGGCATATTCGAATGAATACATTCCCGGACCAAAACCAACCCAAGGTCGTTCCTTGAACATGTCAATCGCACAATTCCAGCGATTGATCCGTTCCAGGTTGGAAGCATCTGTCGTAACGTTCGTTGCGCTTTGTAAACGCTCCCCAAATTCTTCCGTCGTGTGTTCGTACTTGTTTCGTGCCAAATCTTGTTGGATCGAATCCCAGGAAGCCCAAATATAAATCCCAATTACCAGCGCAATCCCTGCAAGCCATGAAAATTTGACTTTGAACCGGATCAGTAACCAGATGACCATTCCTAAAAAGACACTCAACCAAGCTGCACGGGTATAACTGAAGTAAAGGCCCAACAAGGTGATGACCATGAATCCGATGAGGATAAATTGCAACAATGCAGAATGTTTACGTGAAAAGTAAAAAGAGAAGATCAAGGGAACGACCAAGGCAACCAATGCTCCGTAAATCGTGTGATCCTTGAAGAACGGCCACATCACCCAGTGACTTTCCTTTTCTCCGAAACGATACGTTGCATGGACTAAAATAGTGTACGTAATCGCAACTATCATTGTGGAAAGGAACAACCAAAGAAACCAGCGGATCTTCTTCGGTTCATAGAATACCGAACTTCCATAAAAGAGTACCGGAACAATAAACCAAAGCCGTGCTAACAAAAACTTGAGGGATGTCGTCATGTTCTCACTCGTTATCGAAGTGAAAAGGATCCAAACCAGATAAAAAACGACCGTCCAGACAATGGCCGAGTTCCTCAAATAAACAGGGAAAACCCGGTATTTGAGATTCTGGATCAGGAGCAAAAGCATCGTGCCGAATAGCAAGGGTTCCGTGGGAACAAACAATCCGAAACTATCCGTGTATTCTTCAATATTGATCGATAATGGAGTAGCCGCAATGATAAAGAAAAAGGTGTATTCAGTATAAAAGAGAGCTACGAAAAGGACAATCAACGCGTAGGGAATGAGTGGGATGTATTCGTTGTCGAACCAGAACCCATAACCCAACAGACCTACAAAAGCAAGTCCCAAAGTCAGCAATAAACTATTTTCCCGTAAAAAAGTCACGCTTATGCCATCTTGCGAAGTTCTCTGATTTTATCTTGGATCAACAAGGCAAAAACCATGAAAACAAAAGTCCCGAATGTAGCTAACAGCATAATGATCAACCGTTTCGGTTTGTCTTTCTTGTCTGCTACAACTGCTCGTTCCACAATAAATTTATGATTGAATTGAGTATTCGCATCCGACTCCGCCTGTTCATATGACAAGGCAAAGTCTGCCAATTTCATGATCTTTTCATTTCGTACATATTCCAATCCGTCGAATACCGCTCCGAACTCCAGGTTGATATCGATGCGTCTTTTGAAATCTGCTTTATCTGCCGGGTTCTTTGCTTCCACATAGGCTTGGAATAAATTTGCACGGCCTTCCAAAGGAACAACTCCCAAAGCCGCCAAGGAATCCAGTTGATCTAAAACTGCCTCTTTATCCGCTTCCAATTGCTCTTTTTTTCGCTTGTTGATTTCAAAAGCCGGAACCGTACGTTCCATCACCATTTCATTCTTAACCGTATCGATCAGGTCTACAATTTTGTTTGCCATATCGGCTGCCAATTGCGGATCCTTGTCCAATACATCAATCTGAATGGAGCCGTAACGGGTGCGTACGAACAAGATGTGACTGTTGTACTCCTTTACTAATTTGTAATGTTTATTCGCATCCGAATCATCGATGTCGTAATGTTTCATCAGGTCGAATTTCTGAACCACTTTATCGCGCACTTTGGAAGATTGCAAGATCTGGATCAGTTGTTCTGCCTGTTCCTCTTCACCGAAGTCCATGGAAGATGCTTTGGCATTTCGCTGTTCGGAAAAGGAAACCGTACTTGTTGCTGCCGGGAATACAATTGCCGTAGACCGGTACAAAGGTGTCATCAAGAAAGCGATTAGAGTAGAAACAACCAATCCGGCTGACGTAACAATGATTAATATTTTCCGCTTAGCCCATAATGTTACGAATAGGTTCATCCGTTGTTCCTGCATTACCTTGGTGCTTTCTTCCATACCTTGTTTCAATTAAGAGTTGCAAATTTATTGATTGTGCTAGATTAACGTGTTTTTTATTCGAAAATTATCCGACAACCAAATTTCACTACTTTTGTTTCCATAAGCTAAACCATGATTACATACAACCCAAAAAGTTGGCTCGCACTAATTTTCCATCTTACAAAGAGTGATACACTGTCTATCTTGTGGAAGGAATTGGTGTTCATTTTCATTTTCACAATGGGGGTTGCGTTAGCGGAAGATTTCTACTTCCCAAAGGCTGTTGTACTCGAAAAATTGTTTTCCATTTACTCCATCCTTGGTTTCGTTATTTCCCTATTGCTGGCATTCAGAACCAATACAGCCTACGATCGTTGGTGGGAAGGTCGCAAGAAGTGGGGAGAATTGGTGAATGATTCCCGGAACCTGGCCGTGAAATTGACCGCACTGGATTTAAGCCTGGAAGACAACCATTATTTCGGAAGACATATCGGGAATTTTGCTTTGTGTATCAAAGAGCATTTACGTGACGGAACGAATTACTCCTTATTAGATATTACGGAAGAAGAACGCGCTTTTTTGGAAGCCTTGGATCACATCCCTTCGGGAATAGTCGAATTGATGTACCGCCGATTAAATAAACTCAAAAAAGAGGGAGTTCTTTCGGAAGAGGATGTCTTGCGCCTGGACAAAAACCTGAACGGTTTCCTGGATTGCGTAGGCGCCTGCGAACGTATCAAAAACACACCTATTCCCTATTCCTATTCGATGTTCTTTAAAAAGTTCATCTTCAGCTACGTCATTACACTCCCTTTCGCTTTCGTGGTGAATTTTGGTTATTGGTCGGCAATCATTGCAACCTTTATCTTCTATGTATTCGTCAGCATCGAAATTCTGGCAGAAGAAATTGAGGATCCGTTCGGACAGGACGACAACGACCTCCCAACCGATGAAATGGCCGGACGCATTCAAGGGATTGTCCGGACGATTTTGGATAAGGCCTAAAGCAGCATAACAGGTAAAAGCTAACCTCCTATTGGAAAGAAAAGTCTCAAATTCAAGACACAGAGTAGGTTGAACTGATTAAGGTTTCGTTTATCAAGACAGCAAAATTCGCAATTCGGCATTAAAAATTCGTAATTATAGTACTATCTTTGCGCCATGAAGCATATCCGCAATTTTTGTATTATCGCACACATCGACCACGGCAAGAGTACTTTAGCCGATCGTTTGTTGCAAACAACCGGAACCATTTCTGATCGTGAGATGCAGGCGCAGGCCCTCGATGACATGGATTTGGAACGCGAACGCGGTATTACGATCAAATCGCATGCTATTCAAATGAATTACAAGTTTGAAGGACAAGATTATATTCTCAACTTGATTGATACTCCCGGACACGTGGATTTCTCTTACGAGGTTTCCCGTTCGATTGCAGCTTGTGAAGGAGCCTTACTGATCGTAGATGCTACACAAGGAATCGAAGCTCAAACCATTTCCAATTTGTATTTGGCTTTGGAACACGATTTGGAGATCATTCCGATCTTAAATAAAATGGACTTGCCAAGTGCAAATCCGGAAGAAGTGACCGATCAAATTGTAGAACTGATTGGTTGTGACCCAAGCGATGTGATCCCGGCTTCAGGGAAAACAGGAATGGGTGTTGATGATATCTTACGAGCAATTATCGAGCGCATTCCATCTCCGAAAGGCGATGAAAACGGTCAATTACAAGCCATGATTTTTGACTCGGTTTTTAATCCGTTCAGAGGAATTATCGCTTATTACCGCGTTAAAAACGGAGTTATCAAGAAAGGCGATAAAGTTCGTTTCTTAAATACAGGAAAAGACTACAACGCAGACGAAGTTGGGATTCTGAAAATGGATTTGAGCCCAAAGCAAGAAGTTCGTGCGGGTGATGTAGGATATATTATTTCGGGAATTAAGACGGCCAAAGAAGTAAAAGTTGGTGATACCATCACTTTGACTGCAAATCCTTGCGAAGTTCCGATTAAAGGATTTGAGGATGTAAAACCCATGGTATTCGCCGGAATTTACCCGGTAGAGACCGATGAATACGAAGAATTGCGTTATTCCATGGAGAAATTGCAGCTGAATGATTCATCCTTGGTTTTTGAACCGGAATCTTCTGCAGCTCTTGGTTTCGGTTTCCGTTGTGGATTCCTGGGAATGTTACACATGGAGATTATCCAGGAACGTTTGGAACGCGAGTTCAACATGACTGTCATTACCACAGTACCGAACGTTTCTTACTACTGTTATACAACGCGTCATCCGGAGGTGAGATTGTTAGTGAACAATCCATCCGAATTGCCGGATCCATCCAGTTTAGATCATATCGAAGAACCTTATATTAAAGCGCAAGTCATCACGAAATCAGAGTACATCGGGCAAATCATGTCCTTGTGTATTGAGAAACGCGGTGAATTGAAAAATCAAGTTTATTTGACTCAGGATCGCGTTGAATTAAGCTTTGAAATGCCTTTGGCAGAGATCGTGTTTGACTTTTACGATCGTTTGAAATCCGTTTCGCGCGGTTATGCTTCATTTGATTATCACCCGATCGGGTACAAGACATCCGATTTGATCCGTATGGACATCTTATTGAACGGTGAACAGTTGGATGCCCTTTCTGCATTGGTTCACCGCAGCAATGCTTACGATCTAGGAAAGAAGATCTGTGTGAAACTGAAAGAACTGATCCCGAGACAACAGTTCGAGATTCCGATTCAGGCTGCAATCGGTGCAAAAATCATTGCCCGTGAAACGATCAAAGCTTTACGTAAAGACGTTACTGCAAAATGTTACGGTGGTGATATTTCCCGTAAGCGTAAATTGCTGGAAAAACAAAAAGAAGGAAAGAAACGTATGCGCCAAGTTGGTAAGGTGGAGATTCCACAAGAAGCATTTATGGCTGTATTGAAGTTGAATGATTAGAATTTCTGAAAGGTAATTTCAATTCCGTTGTACAAGCGTTCAGTTACCTTTTTACATAAAACTAAAAACCCTGATAATAACTATCAGGGTTTTTTATTGGAATAACAATTTCTTTTAAGCCGAACAACCTTTCCATGCGAAAAGCACCACTGCAATCCAGGCAAGACCTTTTATCAGAAAGAACAAAAAACCGGCGACACCAACTCGTTTAAGCCACTTTTTCCGCTTAAGCTTCTTCTCTTCCTCCGCTTGTTGCGGCAGACCGGGTGATGCTTTTTGTTCTTCTTCAACCATAATATTAAAAAATACCCCGATCCCGTATTTACGGAACCGGGGTATCTATTTTTTAATAGATATTAATCTTCGTCTTCTTCATCAGCTGCTTCATCCGGAGCATCATCGTAAGAATCATCGTCATCATCATCGGCAACATCCTCTTCCTCTTCTCCTTTTGCATCAACTGAATCGAAATCATCTTCGAAATCATCCTCATCATCTTCCACAGACGGAGATTTCATCGTTATCTTAGGAAGTTTCACCAAGTACACGATCTCTTCCGTTTCCCACAACAATGCATCAAAAATATCTCCGGTGATTGGATTCGTCATTTTTGTTGTGCTTCCGGAAAATCCTTCCGGGAAGGCAATTAATAATTGTTTCTTCTGATCGATATTCAGCTTATCATAGCTAATGATTGACTTTTTTTTCGACATGCTATTATATTTCTAGTTTGATGATACGATTTGTTGGAATAAGAACGTGTTGTTTCAAAACGATTGCAACATCTGTCACTGCCCAAATTGTTGTATTCACAACTTTCTCTCCACTATCGTCTGCAAAGTAAATCTTTACTTTATAATGTTCCAAATTTCCAAGAGAGATTGCACGGTTCACATCCGCTCTGCGAATGCTGATCAAATCCGCATCTTCCAAAATTTCCTCCTTCGGAAAATGCAAACCTGCTACCTCCTCTTTTTCAATTTGAACAAAATTAGTTGTGTCCATTTCCATTTTTGAGCAAAATTAAATGAATTGATGAATTGAAAACTGAGTTTTCGACTAAACTTATAAAAAAACATTTAAACGACGAAATGTTTAATACTTTTCAAAGAAAAAGACCCATGAATAACATGAGTCTCTAATTAGTTTAGTAGTGTTTTAGTCTGTATGTCGCGTGTGAACAATCAACATAAATGAAAATCAGGTTGTTTCTAGGCTTTTTAATGGCCAAGTCTTTGACGGAGATAGAACTGTATACTCTTCAATAAAACTAGAAAATGAAAAAACTGCCTCTCCATTGCAGTATTTTTCCGTTTTAACTTCAACCTAACTTAGAAAACAACCTGATTCCATTCTCCTTATTTCCTCTCCTAAGATAGCTATGTGTTAAGAACAGTAATTGACTAATGAATAAATACCCTTTTTGAATGAATATTTAGCAGAAACAATTTAACAGGCTTTACAAACTTTCTAAAATTTGGAAAAAAATGTCGCGTTTTGCGGGAGATAACGGTACCTCGGAACCATCTTTCATAACAACTGCCCCTCCATTTCCTTTGTCGTATCTGTCTACGAAATTCAAGTTGATCAGGTGCGATTGTTGAACACGTAAAAAGTTATGTCCTGACAGTAAAGTCTCATAATCCTTCAAGGTTCTCGAAACCAAAATCTTTTTCCCCTCTGTAAGGAAGAAGGAAGTATAGTTCCGGTCAGCCTCACAACGGATGATATGATCCAGATCCACTACGTGAACGCTTTCCTGTGTTTTCAAGACCAATCTGCGTTTTTGATTCGGTTGGATATTGTTCTGTAATGCCTCAAATTGCGGCTCTTGCTTCTTATCGGCATCCTTGATCGATTCCAAAGCGCGTTCCAGTGCTGCTTTCAATTCTTCCGGATCAACCGGTTTCAAGATATAATCCAGTGCAGAGAACTTAATCGCTTTAATTGCGAATTCCTCGTGCGCTGTTATAAAAATAACTTCGAAGTTTTTTTCCGGAACTGATTTCAATAAATCGAATCCCGTTCCATCCGGCATTTGGATATCCAGGAATACCAGGTCCGGTTTGATTTCTTTTATGGCAGCTAATCCAGATTGCACGTTTTCGCCAACCGGAAATGTTTGAATGTCCAAATCGAATGATTCGATCATTTTAGCAATCAATTCACGCGTTCTTTGCTCATCATCAATGATTAATACTTTTTTCATGGTTTGTTGATGGATTTTCCCGAAAGATAAAAATTTATACCCATTAAACGCTTTAGGCAGAAGTTTATTCTAATTGAAAATGTAGAATTGAGAATTGAAAAGAAGAAAACGGCAATCTTACAGCAAAAGCTAACTCTAAAGCTTATCAATTTTACATTTTCAATTCTCAATTATCCGTTTCCTCCCTCCGTTTTGAATGGAAGGTAGATATTCACGAGTGTTCCTGTTTCCTGGAGTTTATCGTAATCCTCCATTTCCATCCTTCCCAAAATCTTGTATTTATAACTCAGGTTATTGATGCGGTCCTGGGTAATCTTCATCGCCATACTTTTATGTTCCGCACTTTTCTTATTGTTTTTGGATCCTTTTCTGCCAATCCCATTGTCTTCGATCATCACGTGAAGCATTTCTTCGTCTTTCGTGAACCGCACATGGATAAACCCACCTTCAATGGTATGTAACTGACCATGTTCAATGGCATTTTCAATAAATGGTTGCGTGATCATCGGGGGAATAATGACTTCCTGTTCCAACAATTGCTCATTTACACTCACCTCGTATTCAAACCGGTCACCAAATCGCAGTTTCTGCGTTTCCAGGTACTTGTTCAGAATGTCAATTTCCGTAGCCAATGGAATAAACTCCTTGGAGGAATTTTCCAGGATCAGGCGCATCAATTTTGAAAAGTTGATCAGGAATTTAGTGGAGTTCTTGGTGTCATTCTCATAAATGTAACTTTGAATAACGGACATCGCATTGAATACGAAATGCGGGTTCATCTGTGAGCGCAGCAAGGTCTGGTTCATTTCTGCTTCGCGCTGCAGTTGACGGATATTCCGCTGTTTCCAACGATTGTAAAGAATGAAGGCAGCCAGTGCCAAAACCACCAGGAATCCGATGATGATGTACATCTGGAAAATGTTCCGGAGTTCTGTGTTTTCTTTCTGTTTCCGCTGCAACTCGATGGAATCCGCCTGGATGGCGATCAGGCGTTCGCGTTGTTCGGAACGGTACAATTCGGATAATTCCGCAATTTTCGCACTTACCTCTACAATCCGCGCACTGTCCGAATAATCCGAATACATATCCAAATACTGATAGGCCAACTTCATGTTTCCCGTCTTTTTGTAAACGTCAGCTATTTCTTTATAGGAAGGATAAATTCCCCCGATGTACCCGTATTGGGATCGGATATCAATGGAACGGTTCAAATAATTGAGCGCATTTTTGTACTTCCCTTGTTCGGCAAAAACAGTTCCTACCAAATGGTAAACCGCAGCAATCTCCGACCTGTTCGAAGCGGATTCAAAGTAAACCAAAGCCATGTTGTAATAGCGTAAAGCCTCGTTGTACTTCTGTTGTTCGTTAAATGCATTCCCCAGGTACTTGTGTGCAAGACCCAAACCATCCTGGTCGTTGTTTGCCTGAAGTGTACGGATAGCTTTTTTCAGATCCTCAATGGCTCCCTTGTAGTCCTTTTTGGTCATCTTCACCAGACCTATATCAATATCCGCTAATCCAACCAGGCGTGTATCCTGGATTTTCAATGCGGTTTCACGCGATTGTGCGAAGAAATTATTCGCGTTTTCAAAATTGAAGATCTGGTATTGGGATTCACCGATCTCTCTTTGGTATTGTGCTATTTGAGGATAATCATTGGCTTCTTTCGCCAATTGAAGCGCAATGAAATTCTTGGAAACGGCTAATTCCACCTGGCCAAAAAAGCTGTAAATGGTAGATTGCATGTTTACACACTTCGCCGTTAACGGTTTGTCTGCGGAGCGCCGGGCATACTGAATAGCTGTTTCGGCAAATTCCAAAGAGGCATCCCGTTTGTTCTGCTCCATATTGAGCTTCGCCAATAAACGATTCGTCTCTGC
Source organism: uncultured Fluviicola sp. (assembly GCA_965650135.1). Lineage (GTDB taxonomy): Bacteria > Bacteroidota > Bacteroidia > Flavobacteriales_D > Crocinitomicaceae > Fluviicola. The sequence goes on along the minus strand of CBFGNC010000007.1, from coordinate 69,151 downwards.
GATCAAGGCGTAACTTCTCACGCGCTTTGAAAAACGCAGGGCTTCTTTCAGGTAAATATCCGCTTGCTCAAATTCGCGATAAGCGATGTGGTATTCAGCCAATAAATGAAAGATGTTCACCTGGTTCAGCCTTGAATCCGTGCGCGACAAATAGGGTTGCAACTGAAGGATTTTAGCGTAATAAGCCGTCTTGTTCCCCAGAAGTGCTTCAATGCGCAAGTCGAAAATCAAAGCCTGCAATTTCGCAGAATCGGATTCCGTTCTGCTTGCATCAATGATCGCATACCGGATTGAATCTGCCTTTTGGACATTATTCAACTGATAGAACTTACCAAGTGCTACCTGGCGCCAAAATTTCTTGGTATTGTCTTTTTCCGTGAAGTATGCTTTCCGATAACTCGCTTCATCTCCATTACCCGCAAAAGCTCTATTTGAAAAGACAACAAAGCAAACGAGAAGCAACGAAAAGGAGAGAAAACATCGAAACATGGATTAAAAATAGTTTTTTTCACATAGAAAAGATTCTCTTCCGCGATAGAAACACAAAAAAGAATCAAATCAAGTTAAAAACCATTGGATGTTACGAGCCGGATTATCCTCCGTAAGCTTCACAGCCTCCGTGTCTTCTTCCTTTTGATTTCTTTTTCTTTTTCGGACGAAAATTGTTACTTGCTTCAGTTGAAGAAGCAGCTTTCATTCCAAGAGTAACTTCTTGTTGTTTAACAACTTGTTCTGCAGCATTTACAGAACCTGCAGCTCCAAAAAGGAAACTAACTGCGAAAAGAGCGGGGAAAATACGGAGAGTCATAAGCCTAATTTTTGACTAAATAACACTAAAAAAAGAATTGGTTACAGTCATTTATTATGACATGCGGATAAAAATGTGTGAATGGCGATAACTAGCTCTATTTTGGTATCTTTGCCGCACTTTTTAGCTAAGTAAAAGCATGGAATACAATTTTATCGATATCGAGCGCAAGTGGCGCAAACATTGGGCAGATCATAAAACATTCGCCGCAGAAGACAACAGTACCAAACCAAAATACTACGTGTTGGATATGTTCCCGTACCCATCCGGGGCAGGTTTGCACGTAGGTCACCCGCTCGGTTACATCGCTTCCGATATCTATGCCCGTTACAAACGCTTGAGAGGTTACAACGTATTGCATCCGATGGGTTACGATTCATTCGGCCTCCCTGCGGAGCAGTATGCGATTCAGACAGGGCAACATCCTGCAATTACGACAGAACAGAATATTGCGCGTTACCGCGACCAATTGGATAAGATCGGGTTTTCATTCGATTGGGACAGGGAAGTTCGCACCTCATCCCCGGAATATTACAAATGGACACAATGGATCTTCAAACAGATCTTCAATTCGTGGTATAACACCAAAACGGATAAGGCAGAATCTATCGATTTGTTAATTGCCGAGTTTGAAAAAAACGGAAATTCAGACGTGAAAGCCGTTAGTGATTTTGCTAATTTGTTTACAGCTGAAGAATGGAAGAAGTTCTCTGAAAAAGAACAATCCGATATTTTAATGGAATACCGTTTGGCTTACCTGGCTGATTCGTGGGTGAATTGGTGCCCGGCTTTGGGAACGGTACTCGCCAACGACGAGGTCATCAACGGACTTTCCGAACGCGGTGGACACCCGGTGGAACAAAAACTGATGCGCCAGTGGTCAATGCGGATCAAAGCATACGCTGAACGCCTGATTACAGGTTTGGATACGGTTGACTGGACGGATGCAATCAAGGACATGCAGCGAAACTGGATCGGGAAATCGGTTGGAGCTTCGGTGAAATTTAAGGTTGACGGATCATTTCCCCCTTCGGAGGGGGACAAAGGGGGAGGACAAGCGGATCGTGACATCGAAGTTTTCACCACCCGCCCGGATACTATTTTCGGGGTTTCATTCATGGTTTTGGCACCCGAACATCCCTTGGTGGATGAAATCACCACTGCTGAATACAAAGACGCAATAGAAGCATATAAAACGGCTGCTTCCCTGAAATCGGAGCGCGACCGGCAAGCTGACGTAAAAAATATTACGGGCCAGTTTACCGGAGCATACGCTATTCACCCGTTCTCGGGAGAGAAAATCCCGGTTTGGATCGGGGATTACGTTTTGGCTTCCTACGGAACAGGTGCCGTGATGGCCGTTCCTTGTGGCGATCAGCGCGACTGGGATTTTGCGAAGCATTTCAATATTCCGATTAAGAACATTTTTGAGAATGTAGATATTTCCGAAGCGGCTTACTCTGAAAAAGAAGGAACCATTGCCGATTCGGATTTCCTGAGCGGACTGCCGATCAAAAAAGCGATGGCAGTTGCAATTGCGAAAATTGAAGAACAAGGGCTTGGTTTAGGAAAAACAAACTATCGCCTGCGCGATGCGATTTTCTCGCGTCAGCGCTATTGGGGCGAGCCTTTCCCGGTTTATTATAAGAACGACATTCCGTATTTGGTTGACGATGCACATTTGCCGATCGAATTACCGGAAGTGGATAAATATTTGCCAACAGAAGACGGTGAACCGCCATTGGCGCGTGCAGAAAAAAGTGCCTGGAAATACTCCGAAGGCGACCGCATGGAATACAACACCATGCCGGGTTGGGCCGGAAGTTCGTTCTACTTCCTGCGCTACATGGATCCGCACAATACACACGAATTCGTTTCGAAAGAAAAAGCGGATTACTGGAACCAAGTGGATCTGTATATCGGAGGTTCGGAACACGCAACAGGTCACTTGTTGTACTCGCGTTTCTGGTGTAAATTCCTGTATGATATGGGATACATTTCCTTTGATGAGCCATTCAAGAAGATGATCAATCAAGGGATGATTTTGGGAAGAGGGAATTTTATGCATTACGTCCATCATGGGGTACTTGTTTCAATTGAAACGGGTGAAAGGTTGATGCAAAAGTCTCCAACGATATATGTTTCATATGACATGATTGAAAGTTATACTGAACAAGATTATCTTAGCGATCTGTCGAAAATTAATCCAGATTTTACTTCAATTCCATTTCCTGAAAAATCAATGAGTTTTATTCCTTCGAGAGTAAATATTCAATTTGTCGATAATGATATTTTAGACATCAATAAATATCTAAGTGAATGGAATTACGGAAATACTAACCCACATTTTATTAAAAATGAAAATGGGCAGTTTGTTTGTAGCTATGAAGTTGAAAAAATGTCCAAATCCAAGTTCAATGTGCAGACTCCGGATGAGTTGGTAGAGAAATTCGGTGCAGACACCTTGCGCATGTACGAAATGTTCTTAGGTCCTTTGGAGCAAACGAAGCCTTGGGACACGAAAGGGATTTCGGGAGTGCACAACTTCCTGCGCAAATTGTGGCGTTTGTTCTACAACGAAGGTCAACTGATCGTAACGGATGCGCCTGCTAGCAAGGAATCGCTGAAGACTTTGCATAAGACCATCAAGAAAGTGGAAGACGATTTGGAGCGTTACTCGTTCAATACAAATGTTTCCAACCTAATGATCTGTGTGAATGAACTGACGGACCAAAAATGCCATTCGAAGGAAGTGTTGGAACAAGTGGTGATTCTCTTGGCTCCTTACGCTCCGCATGCTGCAGAAGAATTGTGGTCAGAAGCATTGGGTCACAAGGCCGGAACGGTTTCAACGGCAAAATTCCCGGTATTCAACCCGGACATGTTGGTGGAAGCAAATGTTTCCTACCCTGTATCGTTCAATGGAAAGATGCGCATGAAAGTGGATCTGCCGACAGCATTCTCCGCAAAAGAAGTGGAAGAAGCGGTTTTGGCGATGCCTGAAGCACAAAAATGGTTGGAAGGGAAAGCTCCGAAAAAAGTGATTGTGGTTCCAGGGAAGATTGTGAATATGGTGGTTTAACCTTTTAGGAGGAACATAAATGGAACGTGGGACGATAAATCATCTCACGTTTTTCTTTTCCCACAAATACACAAATTTTAAAGGGCGCTTACCAGTCGCCCTGTTCTGTTGAATGAATCAGGATTATTGAGCTGAGAAATTATGAATGATACTAGATCCAAAAAAGAGCCATTTAATCCTGAAGAGAGTTTTGATTCTCTGTCTTTTAAGAATAAATTGCTGCTGTTGAATGTTTTTGAGCATCACACGTTCAGAAGTACCTCCGGGTATCTTTTTCCTATTCAGGTATTATTCATGATTCTAACTTGTCCCATCTTAAGGAGAATGCCTGTATTCCTAATCCTTGTAATCATTTTAATTTTTATCCATCAATTCTATTTTCAAAGAAAACTAGTCGATTATGCAACAAGATTTAAGGAGAAAAACGGATTGCTTGTATTGAATTTTAAAAATTCCTACGCATATCTGCATGAAGTTAAATTGACCTATTTTATCCTCTATTATATAATAATGGCTCCAATTATTGCTTTCTTTTTGTGGCTTCTAATATAAGACGCGCGCGTTTTTCTTTTCCTGCAAATGCGCAAATTTTAAAGGTGCTTACCAGTCGCCCTGTTCTGTTGAATAAAATTATTTAAGTTGCTTTCAATGATCCTTTTCATTAACTTAAGTAGAATGGAACACTATTTACTGAAAGAAGAATGTTATCAGATTATCGGATCTTGTATGGAGGTTCATTCTGAACTGGGATTTGGGTTTTCGGAGATCGTCTACAAGGATGCTTTGGAATATGAGTTCAAAAAAAACGGAATTCCTTTTGCCCGTGAAGTGAAATACCGGGTGAAATACAAAGACACCACTCTCCCACACCAATTCTGCGCGGATTTTGTCGTTTTCGATACAATCATTTTGGAAGTGAAAGCAGTTTCTGATTTATGTAATGAACATTTCGAACAAACCATTAATTACCTGGCTGTTTCCGGAATGGAAGTCGGAGTATTAGTGAATTTCAGAAAATCGAAGCTACAGTATAAGAGAGTCATTTTATCAGAACGATAATTTTAACCTTCCAACAGCGAGAACGGTAGGCTCGCCTATAATTTGTGCATTTGCGGGAAAAAATGTTGGTGCATCGAGATGCACCAACACAGATTATTAATCTTTAAAATACTTCCGCAGTTTCCACGCCATTTTTTCGTGCTTTTGCATCAGCGCAGTTAAAAAATCAGACGTTCCCATGTCGCTGTATTTTTTGTCGGAGTCGTCGACACCTTTGCGCAGAGCCCGCACGATCTTCTCGTGGTCGCCCACCAATTCTTTCAACATTCCCTGAATGTCGGGTACTTTTCCGGGTGTTTCTTTCAGTTGGGATGCCGAAGCAAACTCCGAAGTTGTTCCGATAGCCACACCTCCCAAAGTGCTGATACGCTCTGCGACCTCGTCTATACCAATGGCAACTTCCGTATACTGCGCCTCAAAAAGCAGGTGAAGTTCCATGAAATTGTCACCTGATAAATTCCAATGGAATTTTCTTAGCTTGATGTATAAAATACTTCCATCTGCCAATACCTTGTTTAAAAGTTCATGGATCCCTTTTAAATTTTTGTCTGTTATACCAATGTCCAGTTTCATACTATTTGTTTTTTGTTAGCAAATCATTCTTTAGGTGAAGCGGGAGGAGTAACAAATGTGAATCACTCAACCAACAATTTACAACTAATTGCCCTGGGATTTCCGGTACTTACCATAAATTTCGTTAAAATCCGATCACCGTATCTTTCTTAAAATAGAAAGACTTAACTTATTGAAGGAATTTCAATGGTCGTTGTATGGATTTAAGGTCGAACGAGCCATTTTGGCTGATAAAAAACGGATTGATCAACTCGTATTCATCATTGCATTCGGATGAATCCTGCGAAGTACTTATTGTTGGCGGTGGAATAACCGGAAGCCTGATAGCCCATCAAATGGTGGAAGACGGATTCGACACTGTTTTGATCGATAAACGGGAAATCTGCAACGGCAGTACCTCGGCAACGACTTCCATGCTCCAGTATGAAATTGATATTCCCTTATCTGAATTAATTGAAAAAATAGGCGAAAATGGCGCGGTGAAAAGTTACCGGGCTTGTGCAGCATCGCTGTTGGAAATTGAGAAACTGGCAAAAAAATTGGGTTCACAGGCTGGGTTCCAATACAAAACATCGTTGTATTACACTACTAACAAAGACGATCTGACGCGTTTAAAGTTGGAGTATGAAACCCGCAAAAAAGTTGGTTTTGCCGTTACCTGGTTAAACGCAGCAGAAATTCAACAAAAATTCGGATTTCAAAACTCCTGTGGAGGGATTCTTTCAGAACTTGGAGCCAGTATTGATGCTTTCAGATTCGCACATGAATTGTTGGATTACAACCGAAAACGCGGATTGCGTATCTATGATAAAACCGAATTAAAGTCAGTAGAACACAAAAGAGGATTCACTATCGTGACTACAGAAAACGGATCCCGTATCCGGGCCGGGAAAATAATTTATTGTACCGGGTACGAGAGTACCAAAATGATCCCGGAAAATTTTGTGTCGTTAAAAAGTACGTATGCCTTGGTGAGCGAAATAGATCAGACTGCATTTAAACCGATTGAAAAAACCCTGTTCTGGGATACCGATTCCCCGTACCTGTATTTTCGCACCACAGACGATCATCGATTTCTCATTGGTGGTTGCGATGAAGATTTTCAGAATGCACAAAAACGAGACAGATTATTGAATGCAAAGGAAAAAGAGATTTTAGATAAACTGGCAAATTTAAATCCCGGTTTCCGGTTCGTTACGGATTTTGTTTGGGCAGGAACTTTCGGTGAAACCAAGGATGGGTTGCCTTACATCGGTGAACACCCCAAATTTAAAAACGCCTATTTTGTATTGGGTTTCGGAGGAAATGGAATTACATTTTCGGTCATTGGGATGGAAATGGCATCGCTTTTCATGAAAAAGAAAAAACACCCGCTTTCCAGGTATTTTAAGTTTGGCAGATAGTGGAGTTTCCCAAAAAGGGAGACTAATATTTCTTTTTCTTTCCCACAAATACCTTTAGGTTTAAAAGAATTACACACAACGATTGATTATTCAGCAATAATAATCCTGTCGATGTGAAATTGAAATCCAGTAGGGACGCGACGCATCGCGTCCCTACTGGATTATCGGGTTATTTGATCATTACCTCTCCAAAAGCTGGCTCTGTTTCATCAGGCATTTCCTGTTGTCCACATAAATAAATGGTCGGGCGAATCTCTTCCCGGAAAACGGCATTTTTTCTGCGTTGTTTTTGGACAACGTAATTCGCTTTTTCCTTAAATAACCACTGCAATTCGTCTTTCAAATCCATTGGTTTGTCGGTTCTGCTTTTATTCAATGTCGTGATTTTCTTTTCGAACTCCTTTTCACTGATTGCATCCAAGGAAATTGTACCAAGATCTCCCGATTTCAATTCCGTGATCTCGTGATAAGAGTACCCTTTTTCATTCATCCCGATGATTGCCGCAGTGTAATTCATGTCTCCATTTAGGTTGTATTCCAGTTTTCCATCACTGAAATCCAAGCGCTGGTAACTGTTGATTTCTTTGGAGAACAAGTATAGGTACAAATGCCCATATTTCTCGGGATTTTTCACCTCGATTGTCATGGGTTTGTAGGTAATTTTAGCTGTTTTTCCTGTCTCGGGGTCTGTAATTTCTGTCGACTTTCGGGCAATCGTCGCCTCCATCACATAAGCATCAATATTGACTATTGTTCCTTCTCCATGTACTTGAAAACCCAGGGTTTTTCCCAGTTGTTTCCCAACATTATCCAGGTTAAATCCATATTCCTCCTGTAAGTTTGCAGATTCCCGCATCCCTTTCCGAAGCACTTCCTTCTCACGTTCTTTCCGAACTTCGTCATCCCAAACGCGTTCTTTTCTTATTGCCGCTTCAAAGTTCTTCTTTCCTGTTTCACGAATGGTTTCAATCGATTTTTCATAGAATGCAGTCAGGTTCTTTTGGTGTGCATCATCGATTTTGATCACTCCGACTTTCTGGTCTGCAAACTCCTGAAATTCCGGATATCCCATTTTCACCACCCGTTCATCCAATTTCCATAAAGGCGTATTTAGATTAGAAACATAGACTTCCAACACTTTCTTGTTACAGGTTCCATGAATTGCTTTCATCCGATCCTCGAAATCCTGGGTAGCCAGGTTGGTATTGTTGAATTTTTTGTCCCAAATGGCTAATACTTTGGAAGGAGGGATCAGAGAACTTTCAAAAGCTGCATCAGTCTGACCCAATTCCTCTTCATACAATTCCCCATCAATGTAATTGAAGATAGCATCCACGTCTCCCGTTTTACCTTCCAATTGCGGGAAGGTGTTCATTGCAGTGGATCTAATGTTGGAAATTTCGCGCGCGTAAGGGTCCGAGTGTGCCGCTTTGTTCCAATCTGAAACCCATTGATAGATGGAACCTTCTTTTGCTCCACCATCCGCCCATTTTTGGCGAACCTGGAACAATTTGGGTCCTGTACCATCCCTGCTTGCCATATGACAAGTGGCACAATAGGTTTTAAATAGGGTTTTTCCTTTTGACCCTATATCTTGTTGCGGCCGTCCATCTTCATAAAACTCTGGATAAGCCAAATCAATCGCATCCCGAACAATATCAATCGAATCTGAAAATTCCTCAAAACTCAGATATAGACTATCGCGCTTTGCCTTTTCGGTAGACCACTTCAGTTCGTTCAGTTTGGGTTCGTAGTTCGGTGGGAACAGATCCATTTCCGACATGTCTTTCGGTTTGGGAAGGCGTTCCAATTCTTCCGGTTTTTGCCAGTCAACTGTTCCATTTTTCCCGGGAACTCCTGTGAAGAGTTTCATGTTTTTCTTCAATTCATTCACCGGAACCTGCAGATAAACTCCTTCATCGGTCAATCCGAGTTTCTTTCCGCTTGGAGTAAAGGCATTCAAACTGAACATTCCCTGGGTTTCCAGCAATCGGTCTCCGGATTTGGTGCTCAAGCCGGCTTTCACAATATCGGATGCTTTTTGGGCTTCCTGCAGTTGAACGATTGCTTCACCGACATACGGTTTCCCATCCAATAAGAATGACTTGTCAGTGATGCTCAACAACACACCGCTTTCAGTTAAAAACACATCGGATTCTCCTGTAAATTGGAAGTACTCAGGATCTATATTCTCGAAAACCAGGGCCTTTTCCATTTTTTCCAATAAGGGTTTCTCCAGGAACTCCGGTTTATTTGTGATTTTGTCCCAATTAACAGCTATATAAACTGCTACCGCAACAATACCCGCAATGACCAAAGTCAATGTACTTTTCAGCAACCATTTTTTGAAATGAAACCACTTTCCGGATTGTTTCACCAAAGTTCGCAATGAGTTTCTTTGAATGAGTTGCCGGGTCAGTTGATGCAACTCAAACTCCTTTTGGAGTTCCGGATTTTTCTCTAATTCTGTTTCGAAGGCCGTTTTCCCTTCTGCTGAAAGCTCGTTATTCAAATAACGCTCAATCAATTGATTCCAATTACTTTCCATAGCTTAGAATTGATTGGGTTCAACACTTAACTGAGCTTCCTGCACCAGATCCTTTGCTTTCTGGATACAACGGTATTTTTGCGCTTTGGCTACTTTGTCATTCCTGAAATCGAGCTTTTTGGCAATGTCCACCATGTTCCAGCCCAAACCGTAGAACAAATGCAGCAATTCTTTGCACTGTTTTCCAATTTTTGTCAATGCGGATTCAAGTTGCTTGTATTGGATTTCTTTCTCCATCCAGGAATCGGGAACTTCCTCCAGATCGACTTCCAAACCGGTGACTCCAAACTTCTGTTCTTTACGTGCGGCATTATACCACAACAACTTGCAGGTTTGCTTGATAAAATGGATCGGTGCAAGTTGAAAATCAAAATCAGGGTCATTTTTCTTGCGCAGGTAAATGATCAGTGCTTCCTGAAACAGATCTTCTGCTGTCAGAGCATCACAACCAAAGGTTCGAAGCAAGCGTTTGACCTCGGGGAAATGTTTGTAAATAATTCCAAGCTCTTTTTTGATTTCCTGAGGATTGTAAAAAGGTTTCTCCATCGCTGAATTTACTGGTTGTGTTCGGAAAGCGGAAAGGTAAACAAGAATTTGCAAAGCAAAACCAATTATCACGAGTGAACGATACATTCATAACCTCCTTTTGGTCAATCAAATCCGCGGAATGAAATCATTTTGAATTCTTTAAATCCCCTTTCCGATTATTTATCGCAACGGATTTTTACTTTTGCAGAAATTAAACCATCAATGGAACATCCCGACTCTCCGGTCCAAACACAAACTGAAACAAGTAAGAAACCCAGAAATAAATTCAAAAAATGGCTGCGTCGCGGTTATTTTGGAGTGATTCATGTATTGGCACTATTTGCTTTGGCACTGATTTTCGTTGCCTTGGCGGCCAAGTTCAAATGGACGAATGATAGCGGGAACGTGGATTTGAACAGCCGTTATTTTGCGAATATGGCCGGTAAATACAACCAGGGATTCCAAACAGATAGCCTGACCTTTGCAACTCAGGAGCGCCAGATGTATCAGAATGTGGGCCTTCTGGCAAAATATTACCCGCATAATGCCAAAATCATTTTGGACGCTTTTCAACGTTCGGGAGATATCACCATTGCCTTGAGAATGCTTGACGCAGCGAATCTCCGGATGAAAAAACACAAAGGTTACCAGCGGGAATTACACCGGATCGAGGAACAGGCAAAAGACGCTTCACTTTCAATCTATCCCTGGGCAAATTACCGGGAATGGAAAGAATTCTGTAAGGTCGTAAGAGCAGATAGTGCTGCTATCGATTCTGTTTCGAGAATAACGGGTGTGGAATCCCGATTGATTGTGATGTGCCTGGTTGGAGAGCAAATTCGCATGTTCAATTCTTCCCGGGAACAATTTAAAAAATACGTGGTTCCTTACAACCGGTTGATCCTGACTACTAACAGGGGATATGGTGTTACCGGAATTCTTCAGAATACAGCCTTGAAAATCGAACGGAACCTATATGATCCCTCCAGCCCTTTTTATCCTGGAGATTATTATCAAAATTGCCTTAATTTAAAAGACTCTTTCCCGGAATTGGTGAATGATACGATTGAAGCACACAAACACCTGACCATTCAACGTCTCATGAAAGGCGGAGATCATTTCTATTCCTACCTGTACACCGCTTTTTTCTTACGTCAATTCCAATCGCATTGGGAAAGGGAAGGATTCACCTTAGCTTACAGGCCTGAAATTCTGGGTACCTTATACAATTTAGGTTTCCAAAAAAGTAAACCAAAGAAAAATCCGTCTGTTGGCGGATCCACTTTCAATGTGGGTGACAAGGAATATACCTTTGGCGGATTGTGCTACGAGTTTTATTACAGCGGTGAACTGATGAACCTGTTCCCGTTAACCAGCAAGCCATTCATCCCTACAAAAGAATTGAAGCGAACCATTGTTTTCCCGGAGCCTAAAGAAGAGGAAGAAGTGGTTTCTCTGCCAATTGCAGGATAATCACAGGTTTATGATCTCGTTGATCGTGATTGCGATCAGGATGGTGTTGAAGAAAAAGGCAAGTAATGAGTGAACCAGCGTTAACCTGCGCAATCCTTTGGATCGGATAATGACATCTGAAACCTGGAAGGTCATTCCTATAGTGAACGAATAATAGGCAAAATCGAAGTAATCCGGATGTTCATCTCCCGGAAAATCGAGTCCCCGCGCATGGGTGACATATTTTTCATCTCCGTAATACAAATGTGCGTAGCGGAAAGTAAATGAAAAGTGTAAAACCATCCAGGCTATTGTAACCGAAGCAATGAAGAAAATTTCATGAATGACACTGTGCTTGCTGAAATGGATGTTGTTATCGCTATTCCAAAAAATAATTGCAATCAAGGCCGTAGAACAGGTCATGACCAAAACAACAAATTGCATCCAGACCCCCAAATCCTCTTCTTTTGCCCGCAGCATAATGGATGCCGAAGGAATCCGGATCATGGTAATCACACCTTCCAGGATATACAAGCCCCCAAAGGCAAGCCAGGAAAAAATGACACTTTCCTGAACGGACCATTTTAACATATAGAAGACAAATCCCACTAAAAAAGAAATCAAAAAGACGAGCAGAATTTTATACCGGATGATTTTCATGGATGCATAATTAGCGATTCTAAATTAATGCTTTTCGCCCAATTACAAACCTCTCGAAAACGAACCGGATTCAGACAGTTAATCCCCTGGATTTTAACCTGCTATCCAACTATTTATTGTAAATTGCATCTGCTAAACTATAATACTTATGAAAAAACTACTGGCGCTACTGGCATTTCTTCCTATCGGATTAGTTGCACAAACAGTTCATGTGAACTATCAGGATGGAAAAATCTGGTTTAAACTGGATAATGAAGTGCGGATTCTTCAACCTTTGAAAGAAAATGCATCTAAAATTCCCGTTCAATCGGTTCCGGGACTGGCTCAGATTGTTTCAAAATACGGATTTATCAATCTATCCAAACCATTCGCCGCAGCGAAAAATTCGGAGATTTTGCAGCGCACCTACTTATTGGAATTTTCATCTATCCAGGACATTGAGAAATGTATCAGGGACCTGGAAAACCTGAAAGGGATCGAGTATGCCGAAAAGGTTCCGCTTGATCGCATGTGCCTGACTCCGAACGATCCGTCTTTCAGCTCTCAATGGGGTTTATCAAATATCAACGCTCCAACCGCTTGGAATTACTTTTCTGCGGGGAGTAATGTCGTAGTTGCGATTGTGGATGATGCAATTGAGCGCACGCATGCGGATCTTTCCCCGAATTTATGGGTAAACACGGCAGAAATAGCCGGAAACAATATTGATGATGACAACAACGGGTATATCGATGATATCAATGGGTATGATGTTGGAAGTAATGACAATAACCCCAATCCTCCGAGCAGTTCTTTCGACCATGGAACACATGTGGCAGGAATTGTTTCTGCCAGATCCGGGAATGGTGTCGGAGTTGCTTCTATCGGGTTCAGCTGTAAATTGATGTGCGTAAAATCCACAACAACCGTTGGCCAGGTTACCAACGGATACGATGGAATCATTTATGCCGCAGTCAGTGGCGCGGATATCATCAATATGAGTTGGGGCGGCCCCGGGACTTCCACGACTGCTCAAAATGTAGTGAATTACGCTGCCGGTGAAGGTTGTATTCTGATCGCCGCAGCGGGAAATGACAATGTAAACACGCAATTTTACCCGGCTGCTTACAACAATGTGGTTTCAGTAGCAGCAACCACGAGCACCAATACAAAAGCCAGCTTTTCCAATTATGGTTCGTGGATCGATGTTTCCGCTCCCGGAAATAATATCTATAGCACAACCGTCGGAAGCACTTACGGAAATAAGTCGGGAACTTCCATGGCTTCGCCCATGGTGGCAGGATTGGCAGGATTGATGAAATCATTGAATCCATCCATGCCAAATGCAGATCTGATCAATTGTTTACTGACAACTGCAGCAAATATAGATGCTCAAAATCCATCGTTTATAGGTCAACTCGGAAGCGGACGAATCGATGCTGCCGCTGCCATGGCTTGTGTGGCGACTTCTTTGAATAATCCACCTGTTGCAGATTTCAGCGCCAATTTTACTGCAATCAGTGCGGGCGGTTCCGTATTGTTCACCAATTTGAGCACGTACAATCCTACTTCCTGGAGCTGGACATTCACAGGTGGAACCCCGGCAACTTTCAATGGTCAAAATCCACCTTCGATCACTTACAACACTCCCGGAACATACACTGTTTCATTAACCGTAACGAATGCAAACGGCACGGACACGGAAACAAAAACGGGATACATCGTAGTAAGTCCGGCGGCGGTCTGTGAAAAAATCAATTTACCTGCACCTGTCGGCTGGACCGGATCGAATTACTATACCGGAGCAACTGTTGGCCAAGACGGCTGGATCAATGGAATGAACGTTTATCTGGACAAACAGAAAGCAATGTATTTTGACGCTTCAGCTTCACCGAATACCATCTTGAATAATGTCTGGGTCGCATTCGGACTCGCATATTCTGCCACACCTTCTAAAATTGTCCCTGTTAATATTTACGACGGTACATCCGGAACTCCGGGAGCACTTTTGGGTAGTTCCAATCTTACAATGGGACAGATTATGACTGATGTGAGCGGTGGTTTTTACACAGAAGCAAGTTTTGTGAATAATCCGATCACGCTTCCGGCATCCAAAAAATTCTTCGTTGCAATTGGTTTGACAAACCTGCAATGGACTGCAGGTGTTAAAGACACTTTAAATATTGTAAGTAATTCTGCCGGACAAACAACTCCGTCAGCTATTTGGGAACAACAATCAGACAATTTATGGTACCATTACGGAACAGCAGGTTCATGGAACCTGAACGCTTCCTTATATGTTCATCCGTTCCTCACAAACACACCCTCCCAAGCGGTCATTACTCCAAGCACCTTGACTATCTGTTCCGGGAATTCCATCGATTTTGATGCTGCAGGAAGTACGTATCAAGATACCTTGTTGTGGTATTTCCCGGGTGGAACGCCGACCGTTCTTCCTTCTGCACCAACTGCTTCTGTAACATATGGAACACCCGGAACTTATGATGCCATCTTGTATACAATCGGTGGCGGATGTTCATTATTTGACTCCGCTTTCGTTTCTATTACCGTGAGCCCAACCCCGACAATCAGTGTAAATGGCAATAATACAATCTGCAATGGCACAAGTACTCCATTGACAGCTTCAGGAGCACCTTCCCTGACCTGGTCTCCGGCAACAGGATTATCTGCCACAACGGGAACCAATGTAACGGCAAATCCGACAGTTACAACTACTTACGCAATTACAGGTACGAATGGAGCTTGTAGCAACTCCACAACCATTACTATCAATGTGGACGACCTAAGTGTAGCTTCGATTGCATTTGTCGACAGCACGGTCGCATGTCCAACATCCGTTTCTTTTGACGGAAGCAACTCAACCCATGCGGACAGTTTCAGTTGGGTATTCCCCGGAGGAACACCGGCAACCTCGAACAGCTCTTCTCCAACGGTCACTTTCGGTACCGATGGTAATGTAACGGTACAATTGATTACTGTCAATACCTGTGGAGCAGATACAATGCAGTTTCCGATTCAAATTACGACCAATTGCGGATTGGGATTGAATGATTTGAACATCAGTTATGTGGTTTCGTTTAATCCGGAGCAATCTGTGATTTACATAGTAAGCGACCAAGGTTTAACTGCCGGTTCAAATATCGAATTATACAATGAACTTGGACAAATGTTAAGCTCAAATCGATTGGCAAATCAAATGACTTCATTTGAAATTCCGGTTTCATCTTATGCTTCCGGGATGTATTTCGTCCGTATTCTTTCCGATACACACGAAGCAACTTCAAAAGTCATCAAATAAAAGATCCGCCGCGGATTGATTTGATTGCAAACTCAAATTGAAACTAGTGTAAAATAACTAAGTCATTCCTAAAAAGTCTTCCGTTGGAAGACTTTTTTCGTTACTTTTTTCGAATCATGACATTGAGAATAAAAACAATGTTATGAAACTCATATTTACACTATGCCTTGCGTTATTTTCTTTTGCAATCCATGCGCAAGTGGCAAAAGCTCCGGTTAAGGTTTTTGTCAAAGGGTTTGATGGTAAACCCTATCCGAACGATAAAGTGTTGTTTATCGGGCAGAAATCCAAACAAACACTTTCAGGAGTAACCAATCCGGCAGGTAAATTTGTTATCCAGCTTCCAAGTGGAGATATCTATGACATCCGCATTCAAAGTATCGGCGATGAAATTGAATACAATACGATTGAAATTCCGGCTGCGAAACCCGGGGAATTTTTTGAAGAGGCTGAATTGGTCATTGAATATGATCCGGGAACAACGTTCTCATTCACCAACCTTCAATTCGAAACCGCAAAAGCAGATCTGAAAGCAATGAGCTACACCCACTTGAAAAATCTGGTCGAAATTATGAAACGTAAACCCGATTTCAGAATTCAGATTGCCGGGCACACCGATAGTGACGGAGAAGAAAGTGCGAATCAGTTGCTCTCTCAAAAAAGGGCGGAATCTGTAAAGAATTACCTCATCAGTCAGGGAATCAGTCCAAATCGGATTGCCACGAAAGGTTTCGGGGAAAGTCATCCGGTTGCCGACAACAACTCTGCTCAGGGAAAAGCACAAAACAGGAGAACGGAAATAACTATCTTATAATTACTTATAACGATTCCAAATACTTCAGTAACATTTGCCGTTGATTCACAGGAAGTTTTTTGTATTTATCTACACTTTTCTGAGCTTCTCCTCCATGCCACAAAATAGCTTCTTCTATGGATCTCGCCCTTCCGTCGTGCAACAAATTCGTGTGTCCATTCACTGTCGAAATCAAACCTAATCCCCAAAGAGGCTGCGTTCTCCATTCAAAACCGGATGCCAAATGATCCGGAACATGATCGGCCAAACCATCACCCATGTCGTGAAGCAAGAGGTCTGTGTAAGGAGTTATTTTTTGGTTTTTCAATGGTGAAATGTCCCCTCCAAAACCGGTCGTATAATTCATTTTGTGGCATGAAACACATCCGAGGGATTTAAAGAATTGTGCTCCATATTTTACTTCCGGTGTAGTAGCGTTGCGTCTTTTCGGAACTGCCAGACTTCTGGCGTAAAGAATCACGGCATCCAAATCATTCCCATCGATTTCGGGTGTTCCGCCACTTGGTAATCCTGCACACGAAGGTTGATTAACTGTATAATTTTCATTCGGGAAATACGAACTGGTGATACCGATATCTCCATTGAAAGCACCTGCTACCTGGTGTGTGATACTCCCTACATTTGCTTTCCATCCAAACCGCCCGATTACGAGATTACCGGATGCAATATCGGTCACATAATTCGCAACTCCGGATACACCGTCACCATCCGCATCATTCGGATCGGCATTTGCCAGAAGGTCAGACTCAGAAATTAACTCCAGAAGGCCCAGACCAATCATCTGCTGACCAACTCTCGGTGAAATCCCTGTTGTTCCCTGCATTGCGCCATAATTTTGACCGGCAACCGTATAGACCGGTCTTCTTAACGAATAACTGGTTCCATCTGCAAAGTATCCTACTTCTTCGATGTAGTTAATTCCCATACTTCCTTCAGGAGTAATTGAATTGTGTGAATAATCCTGTAATTGTCCCCCATAAATGGCATCAGGAGAATTATCGAAACCTGCACCCAATCTGAACAACAAACCGGAATTGGATTGCGGAGAACCCCTTCCATCTCTGAAATGACAAGCCGAACAAGATCTTGCATTGTATAAAGGTCCTAATCCATCTCGCGCCGTTGTGGAAGAAGGTGCTTGCACCCAACTTTGATTAAAAAAGGAATTTCCCACATAAAACATCAGCGACTGAGCCGAGCTCAATCCGTCAATCTGGTAAGAAAAAGCATAAGAGGTTTGATCTCCGGTACTGCAATTCCCAGCCAAATCAATCAATGTGGAATCATCGCTATATGCTGAAACAACAGCGGTCTCTTTCTTTTTACAGGAAAAAACCGCTATTGATAAGACGATTCCAAGTAGGAATAACTGTTTCATTAAAATGTTATTGAGAATACTGCCGCTGCTGCATCCAGGTCCACTTGTTCCTGTTGCAATGAAGTAACAACATCCAACACTTTCGGACGTTCGGCCGGTAAAATAATTGCCTGGTCAAATGGATGATACATCACTGCGATATATCCCATTGTAGTTGAAAAACGATTGATTACTGTCGTGTTTTTTGCCGCATCAATGGTATTAACCAAATCTTCCAATGCATAACCATTCACATTGTTTCCAAAGGGAGAAGTATAGTTTCCTTTATATAGATTTTCAACCGCCATTGCGTTCAAATAGATATCCCTGTGCGTATTGTCTGAGAAACAAGAATGCTCGTCCTCCTGATTTTGGTTCTCATAAGCCACATAAATACGCTCGCCAGCCAATTCAATACCCGAAAGCACACGCAATGAGTTGAACATTTTACGCAATGCAGTTTGGTTCTCCAACGCTTGGAAAGTATGGTAATAGCTTCCCGTGATTGCAGGATCCCAGGCATTTTTAACCTGATTCAAAGCAGAAACCAATAAATCGACCACTGTTTTCAAATAAGTTGCCCTACGCGCTTGATTACTGGCTGTACCGCCAACAACATAATCAGTATATGGTCTTGTTCCTGCAGTTGCAGCACTTAAATCCTGGCCCCACAATAAGAATTCAACTGCATGGTATCCGGCAGAAATTTTCGTTTCCCCACCGAATTCATTTGCCTGAACAATTGTCGAAGCATCGATTGTCGGGTAAGTTGCAGCATCATTGATGATTCCCGCATTTGGCTCGCCGACCACATAATCTACGTAGTTTTCATCCATTGGCCAGGCATTGATCAATCCTTCCGGTCCATCATTTGTATTGTCGATCGGTCCGTCAACAAAACGGAATATTTCGGTTAAACCGTAAATTTCACGAGCATCCAACCACGCTTGTTTAGCGGCATCCAGGTTTCCTTGAGAAGGATTGTCAGCTAAATTATGACACTCCGTCTGTAACAGCACTGTCGAAGTGTACGAATCCTTGTATACAGCAAACGCCATATCAGCATATGTTTTCTTAATATCAGTCTTTTGCTGTGCATATTGGTCTGTAGCATCAACCTCCGGGTCTTTCTTTTTCTTACAGGCAACAGTTGCAACCGAAGCAACTAAAAACATTCCGAATACGGTCTTTCTCATAGTAACTAATTTGCCACAAAAGTATTTCAAACACACACACTGCTCAATACCATATTCTTGGTATTTTGATTCATTCGGAAAAATTGTATCTTTTCACTGTGAACCAGTTATTTCAGTCAAAAGCTAAACGTGTGATTTTTGGCATTTAGTTTGTAAACACTTATGCAACAATTAGAATTTAAGTTATGAAAACAAGTTTGATCATCTCTTCAGCAATCCTGTTAGTGATTGGATTAACAAGCAGTATGCAAATTGCATTACCTACCGTTTCAAACAATTCCTTTCAAACCGGAGAGAAACTCCGCTACCGCATTACTTATGGTTTCATAGATGCGGGTGAAGCTGTTCTTGAAGTAAAGGAAACTTCCAAAAAAGGGAATGGAACGAGGGAGCTCTATCATATTAAAGGAACCGGCAAAACGCTTGGTGGATTCAACGCGGTCTACAAAGTGAATGACGTCTATGAAAGTTATCTCGATAAAAAAGGAATCTTCCCTTGGCAATTCGTCCGACGAGTTGAAGAAGGTGGATACAAACTTTCCCAGGATTACGCTTTCAAACAAGACAAGCAGAAAGTGCATAATGGTGAAAAGGATTTCTCCACCCCATCCGGAATCCAGGACATGATCTCTTCGTTCTACTATGCGCGGACATTGGATTTCAAATCGGCAAAGGTTGGTGATACTTTCGAATTCAAATGTTTTATGGACGACGAAATTTGGCCTTTAAAGGTGAAATACCTGGGCGATGAGAAAATTTCCATCCGAAAAGGAAAATTCAACTGTATGAAGTTTGCTCCTGTTGTTCAAACCGGTCGTGTCTTCAAAAAACAAGATGATCTGAGTTTTTGGGTCACAAAAGACGAAAACCGAATTCCTATTTTAGTGAAAGCCAAGATTCCTGTCGGGTCAATCAAATTGCATTTGGTGGAATGGTCAGGTTTGAAACATGACCTGGTGAAAGCAAAATAAGAGTTGCCGCGGTGGAGATAACAATCCATCGCGGTAGATTCATATAGTTGTAAACGATTCACCTTGCTAAATTTTTAGTCAGCGAAATGGTTCAAAGAAAGGAGTGTTCAAATATTAACGTTTTTGTTCATGATTAATACATTGCTTTGGCATATATTTGTTTGCTAAAAATCTGGAAAACAAATGGAATTGACTCCTGAAATCTTAGAAAGAATTACTCTTCTTAAAGCGAAGTATGATGCGCAAGGTCAGGATTTAGTGGCTTACTTGGATAGTTTATTGTATTCAAGAATGCCAAATTACTGGGATTACGTTCAGGTAGATACCTTATTGTCTTTGCAAAAAACGTATACCGATTTTCCGGATGAAGTAGTTTTCCTGATGTATCATCAGGTCACTGAGTTATACTTCAAATTGTGCCTTCATGAGTTCCAGCAGATTTCAGATCGCAAGAATTTGGATGCAGCTTTCTTTGTAGAGCATGTTCAACGAATCAACCGTTATTTCGAAGCCCTGACAAAAAGTTTCGAAATCATGGTGGACGGAATGCAACGTGAACAGTTCCTGAAGTTCAGACTTGCACTTGCACCTGCTTCCGGATTCCAATCTGCACAATACAGAAAAATTGAAATTCACTCTACTGATTTTCTTCAGTTGGTTCATAAAGATCACCGTGCAAAATACACGGGGAAAGAACCGATTTCCGAGCTTTTCGAAAACATTTACTGGAAAGAAGGAGCTACAGATATGGAAACGGGTAAAAAGACATTGACACTGACTCAATTCGAAGACCGTTACCGGGAAGAATTTATTCAGATGGGTGAAAACCTGCGTCATGATAATTTATGGCAATGTTACCTGCGTCTGACTCCGGAAGATCAGGAATTACCTGCGGTCATTCATGTCCTGAAACAAAATGACGTCAATGTGAACGTGAATTGGCCATTGGTCCACTACAAATCTGCTGTTCGTTATTTGCAAAAAGACAAAGGGGATATCGCTGCAACCGGTGGTACAAACTGGCAGAAATATCTTCCTCCACGCTTCCAAAAACGCATCTTCTACCCTCAATTGTGGTCAGAAATGGAGATTGCCGAATGGGGTAAATCTTGGGTGGAAGCAGTATTGAACTAACATTCTTCGTACTTTTGTGGCATGCGAAATGTTGCTCTTTTACTTGCAACCCTGTTTCTTGTTGCCGCGACCATGCAAAAAGCGCATCGTCTTCCAAAAGATCTGAAGGAGATTTCAGGTTGGGTTTTTGCAAATGACAGTACTCTGATTGCCCATAATGACGGTGGCAATGATCCCAAAATTTTTGTCTTGAACCTGGATGGAAGTATCCGTCATAAGGTCAGCGTCACCAATACCGAGAATACGGATTGGGAAGACATTGCATTGGATCAGAAAAACATCTACATCGGCGATTTCGGGAATAATAACAATACCCGCACCAATCTTAAAATTATCAAAGTCAGTTTAAAAAAAGTACTCGACAACCAGGATGTGGAGGCAAAATTCATTGAGTTTTCTTATCCGGAACAAAAGGAATTTCCACCCAAACTCACACAGAAATATTTCGACTGTGAGGCCATGAGTTTTTATAACGATTCTTTGTATCTGTTTACCAAGTGCAGAACCGAACCGTTTGATGGAAAGTGTTACGTGTATACCTTACCAACCAAACCCGGAACTTACAAAGCTCAGAAGAAGTATTACATGGTCATTGGAAAACGGGATTGGTTCAGGGACGCTGCAACCGGGGCGGATATTCGAGATGGTAAACTCGTCCTTCTTACATACAACCGGATTATCATTCATTCCTTTGAAAACGGGAGAGCAAAATATGAATCACACCAGACGATGCTTCCAATAACGCAAAAAGAAACCATCGCTATTCATCCGAACGGGAAGATCTATGTGGCTGACGAACGTCAGAAAATAGTTGGTGGAGGAAACATGTATATCATTAAACCGATAGAAAAGAAGAAATGAATCTAAGCAATTTTGATGGGGTTATCTACGACATGGACGGAGTACTCACAGACTCGGAACCCTTGTGGAAAATTGCAATGGAGGATGTGTTTAAAAGCGTCGGTTGTACACTTACCAAGGAAGACTTCCAACGAACTGTTGGCTTGCGGATTGATGAAGTGATCGTTTATTGGTATCACGTTGCCCCCTGGTCTGATGCAAGTCCGAAAGATGTAGAGAAGGCAATTGTTCAACGCATGATTGAACTACTTACAGCACGCGCCACTCCTTTGGCAGGTGTGGTCGAGTCATTGAATTTCTTTTCTTCAAAAGGTCTAAAAATCGGGTTGGCAACCTCTTCTTACCAAGTACTGATCGATTGTATCCTGGATACACTCCAGATCAGACATTTTTTTCAAACTGTACATTCTGCGGAATACGAATTATTCGGGAAACCTCATCCGGCAGTTTATTTGACTGCGGCAAAAAATTTGGACCTGGATCCGCGGCGCTGCCTGGTTATTGAAGATTCCTTAAACGGGATCATCTCCGGTAAAGCCGCACGAATGACCGTGTTTTGCGTTCCTGAAAAAACACATCATCCGGAACCGAAATTGATTCTTGCGGATGCTCAATTCGATGATTTAATTGGCCTTGTAAACTACTTTAAGTAACTTGTATTATGATCGTAGCAATAGATGATAAATTGATTTCCACCGAAGTATTTGACCGCAAATTTGTGTGTGATCTGAATGCTTGTAAAGGAGCTTGTTGTGTAGAAGGTGATGGTGGCGCTCCCCTGACTTTCGAGGAAGTGGATATTATGGAGGAAATCCTGGAAGATGTACTTCCTTTCATGCGACCCGAAGGAATAGAGGCGGTGAATCAATCAGGGGTTTTCTACATCGATGCGTGGAATGAACCTGCCACTACTTTAGTGAATGGAAAAGAGTGCGCCTTCGTCTATTTCGATGAGCAGGGAATTACGAAATGTTCTATTGAGCAAGCATATTTATCAGGAAAAACGACTTGGAAAAAACCCGTTTCGTGTCATTTGTATCCTATCCGGGTGAAGAAATTGAGTGAGGGTATTGCCCTAAATTATGAAGAATGGGATATCTGCAAACCCGCTTGTGCTTGTGGGGAGAAATTGGATGTCCCAGTTTACAAGTTTCTGCGTGAACCACTTATCCGCGCGTTCGGAGAAGAGTTCTATTCGGATTTGGAAGGGATCGACAAAGCTTTGAAAGAAGAAGGAATAGCCGATTAAAAAAGTGTTACAAAAACGTCAATTACAATAAGCACAATACTTCGAATCCTTATTGTGTGTAAACGCTACTTCTTTATCCAACATATCTGCAATTGTCTGCTTCAGGATCCGCTCCAGAAGGTCGGGAATATCCTCTTTGCGGATATCTTCCGGCAACTTTAAGAAGTGTGGGCTTTCCTTGATCGACCTGAACGAAAAAATACCGGCCTGGTCAGTCAGGATTCCGGTTTCCTTGTAATAGAGATAACAGTAAATCAACAATTGAAGCACGTGTTTCTGATTTGGACTTCCCTTGCGCTTATTCGTTAAAATTGCCTCTTCGTAGCTTTCCTGGTTGGCCGTTTTCTTCAGTTCCACTTTGTCCTGGTTTACACTCCCCGACTTATAGTCAATAATGCGGTGGACACCATCAAATTGGTCTATCCGATCACAAACCCCGGAAAGACGGACTTCAAATGACTTTCCTGAGCCGGAAATATCTTCAATAGCAATCGATGTTTCCAATCTTCGTTCCAAGCCTAGAATAAACAGTGCTTTCTGCGGGTTCTCTTTCAGGATTGTCCGGTCTCTTCTAAGTACATTTTGAACCATTTCTTTTGCAACCTCAAAATTGATGTGGTTCGTCCCGGTTTGCCAGGAATTCTTATCCTCAGAGAAATGGATCTCAAAACTCTTACTCACCAATAAGGGAACATCCTTTTCCATCCGGAGCAAATCTTCTTCGGTGACTACCTTTCCCGAAATTTTTCTCCCGGATTCATCCGTACGGTCAATAAAAGGCGCAAACAAATTTTCCAATACATAGTGGATGATTGTTCCAAGTGTATTGCTCTCAATATCCTCCTCCACTTTATTTTCTTCGCCAAAACGCAATACATACCGGTAATAAAAATCCAGAGGGCAACTCATGAATTTATCCAACATGGAAAAACTGATTCCACCTCGAAGCACTTCATAAATCCGTTGGACAATCTCATCTGTTTTCTGAATGATTGTCGTTTCGACCTTTTCCTTGTTCCCGGCAGTATAAAATGATTTTTGAATATGAATATTTGGGTTAATCTGGGCCAATTCCAACTCAATCTGCTGGATATACCGGCTTGGTTCACTGGATCCGACAGATTCTGAAGCACTGGAATAGGTAATCAACAATTCCTTTGCATGGTGCAAAAGCCGGTAGAAGTGATGTGCAAAAAGGCCTTGTTTCTCGCGTGGGGTCGGTAGTCCGAAATACTTCCTCAAATCCATTGGAATGATCGTATTGATTGCATTCTGAGGTGGCATGGAACCTTCATTCAATCCGAAAACAAAAATGCGTTTGAAATCCAATCCACGCGTTTCCAGCAATCCCATGATCTGCAATCCCTCCAAAGGATTTCCGAAATAAGCAATCGTTTCGTTACTCCAGTTTCCATTGAACAGGCTCCTGAATGAAGCAATACTCATAGTCGGAGCATCCTTGCTCATGATGTTTTGCAGGACAACCGTTGCATGTGCAAATCTGCGAACTATGGCGCGTTCCAACTCATTCTTTTCGTCCAACCACAAATCCAATTTTTCATTCAGCAATTGAATCACCTCTATTCCTCGCAGCCAATCATTTTTCCATGGTTCAAAAATGAGTTTGTTCAATTCGGATAAGCGTTCACTTAAATCCAGCTTTTTGCGGTCCAGGAAATGCCAATTGTGATTGATAATGCGGGATTCGATGTTCTGAATTTCATTCTTTTCCTGGGATGAAAGAACCCCCAAAATAAACGGATGATGCGCAAACTGAATGAAATCGCGGTAATAAATGCTTGAATTTCCTCGTCTCAGAAAGGATTCCTGTAGTCGGAAAATCAGATCAACCCATGATCTCAGCGAGGTCTGTCTTAGTGGTAAACCCACCGTGATATTCGCCTGTTCGATTTCCGCCGGAAGGTGTTTCAAGATAGAACTCAACAAACTTTCATCAGCCAAAAGCACCAAGGTCTCATTCAATTGTTTGGTGTTCAGTTTTTTCAATTCGCTCCCCACAACCTGTGCCTGTGAAGTGAACTGTGGACATTCCACCACCCGGATCTCCATCTCTTTCGTGCCGAGATGATCTTCTATAAAAGGTAAAGTCTTTTGTTCCAATCTTTTGCACAGATCGCGCTGAAACTGACCGGCTTCGTGAATCGGATCATTGAAATAAAAGCGGTCCGAATCCATGAGGATATTGGCCCTTCCCATAATGGAAAGCTGTTTCATGATCGAAATCTCGGATTCGGAAAGTGCATTAAATCCTGCAAACACAAATTGTGCGTCCTTGTCGCTTGCAAAAGCCAAGTCGATGTTATTGGCAAAATAGCGGTAAGCCTTCCCCTTCGTAGTCAGTGATTTTGCATTCAACTGAGCCTCCAGGGCAAAGTAATACGGTTTCAATTTATCCCAAAATGCCATGAATTGAATCTGTCCTTTGGATAATTCTTCCGAATTAAAGGACCAATTTTCAATTTCCCGGATATCGCGCAAATTCTTGAACAACTGGTCTGCGGGAACAAGATACCGGTCGATCTCATCGAAATCACTCAATAAAATCTGTCCCCAAGCCATAAAGGAATCAAATGAATCTACGTTCAGTTCTACCGGATCCTTCCTGAAAAGCTCATACAATTCGAACAACAAACTAGTCTTGTCAAGGACAGGAGTCGGATTCAAATCCTGGATCCATCGGTCAATTGTCACAATTTTGGGTGATAAGATCGGTTTCTGATAAAATTCAAAAAAGGCGCGTTGCAGATAGGCGATCATCCGTTCGGAAGGAACAACGATGCACACATTCTGATTGCTCAAAGCATGCTCATCGATATACGCTACGATTCTGTTTACAAACGTTTCCATACTGGTTTAACTGCCTAAATTCCGGCTCTAGTTTCTATAAAACTTAAACTCGAAATCATCCAACAAAACGATGTTTTTATTCGGATTGTGGATATAAAAGCTCAACTTATCATTTTTCGACGCTCTTCGAGGCAGAAAAATAATGAACTCCTTCTCAATCCATTCGTTGGATGTTGAAAGTGAAGTCAAATCGATTGTTTGATAGAATGAAAGCTCATTCCCTTGAGAATAAGCAATAATAATCCCTACTTGATTGTCATTACGGCGCAAAAATTTTCCTTTTATCTTAAGTACTCTAGGTTTTGTGTCCGGACCGACTTGCCTTGTAAAATCATGTGAAAACCCGTATGCTTCGTTTTCTCCGATATAACCGACCTGGTTTCCTTCTTTCGTCGGATCTTTTACTATCTCAACGGATTCCAGGTTGTCCTTCGTTTCGAAGTTCGTTTTGATGGTTTTATACGGATTTTTGATATTCATGAAATCCATCAGGCTCTGGGAAGTGGTATCTGTTTTCCGTTTACACAGGATCAGGTTTTCATTGGTAGCAATGGATTCCATTTTTTCAAGGATCTGAGGGTAAATTGAATACACATCTTCCATGAAATAAGGTCTCTGAAAAACCGCATAATCCCATTTCCAATTCAATCCGCGGTCGATATCCTCGGGATTATGACCAACGACAGCCAAACCGACCCGATTCATTTTGATGAATGGGATATTCGGACCGTAGGCATGTATTACCAAAATAGTATCTTCCCTGGAAACTCCCGATTCTGTCAAAAACTCATCCGATCCGGTGAAATTAATTCCAGATCCGGTGAAACGATCATTCGCCAAAAAAACACGTCGTTGTTTTTGGAATGTGGAATCTTCCTTGAAAGCGACAATGCCAAAATATGCTACGAATAATGCCATAATGAGTTCCCCGAAATACCATTGCGGTTTTGGAAGAACGGACAGGCAAAGTCCCACGAAAAATACGATCGGCAAGTAGAAGGTATCCAGGAAATAATAATCATGGGCAACAAATTGCTTTGTCATCGCAAACCAGAACAGACAAGTTCCAATCAACCAGAATAAACAAATCAGCCACCAACCGAAATAGGATTTATCATCATTGCGTTGCCTGATTAAAAGTGAAATGATCACCAACACTCCCAGCAAGAAAATCAGGAAATACTGTTTGCCGGAAAAATAGGCCAAGACAAAGTTTTCCCACATGTGGCTGAGAATGTTCTTCATCTCCTCCAGATTGTCGGCCGGTAACAATTGGTTTAAGAAATCGGAACCGTATTTCGCTCTTAATGTACTGTTATAAAATTGTGCCGCGAAAACAACAATAAAAGAAACAGCCACTCCGATTATGTTCGGCCAAAATTTCGCCTTCCTCTGAAAAATGCGAATCAATTCAAATCCCAACAAGGCAAAATAAGGGATGACAAACGTGAAACGGGCAAGTACTGCCAAGGTAAAAAAGAACAACGCCCATTTGAACCATTTTTTTCTACCACCTTCGAAATAGAGTGCGTAGCAATAGAACGCTATGATTGTATTGGCAATACTCGGAATAGTAGGTAGAAATCCTCCCTGGTAAAACGTGTAAACAGGAGACATAATCGCAAAAAGTACAACTAGGGCCGATTTCACTTTTGAACCGGTGATTTTCTCCATCAATAAATACAGAAAGAAGAAACCGATAATGCTATAAAGCAGGATATATGCATGAAAAACCCATGTTTCATTGGTTCCGAAAATTTTCATGAATACTGCCGGGACATAGTCATGAATCGGGAATTCTACTGCTGTAACGGTGGAATAACTTGGTTCTGCCCAATTGCTCGGGAATTGGTGATTCAGGATATAATTCTGTGGTTTGAAAAAGTTCAAATCATTCCGGACAAACCCATTTGCAAGTGCCAAACGGTCATTTTGAGCCCACGTGTGTGTGTAGCTTGGAAATTCGTTTACGTATTTCAACTGAAAAATCGCAGTGATTGCAGTAATCAGTAAAAGCGCTATGCTATTTCCTATTCTTCTTTTTTTCAAGACCTTCAAATTACTTAGAATATTCAGTTGATACAAATATCAAACTATTCTTGAGATAAAATGACTAATTTTCCAATCAATAAGGTAATAAACCATTGCTAAATTTGCTGCCGCATGAACAAGATCCTTAACCGATTCTCCAAGTACGAAAAGTTCCTTTTCCTGGTAGTTGCTTTAGCGAATCTTATTCCGGTCATCGGCCATCGCTTTTTTCCGACACTTGACGGGCCGGCTCATTTATACAATGCAAACCTGATCAATCACCTGCTCTTTCATACCGACTTTGATTCTTTTTTCCAATTCAATTCCGAGCTGGTTCCCAATTTGACCGGACACATCCTGTTGTGTTTTTTCAAATGGTTCCTACCCGGATATTTGGCGGAGAAAATGCTCTTGGTTGTTTATTTTATTGGATTGGCGTACGCTTTCAGAAGACTTGTTAAATCTATTAATCCGGAATACATTGGCCTGAGTTACCTGATTTTCCCTATCAGCTACAATTTTCTGTTGTCCTTGGGCTTTTACAATTTTTCACTGGGTTTGATCGGATTACTGATTATCCTTTCATTTTGGATCAGGAATAAGCAGACCATTGCCAGCTCCCCGAAAAAGATCCTTATCCTCAGCATTTTCTTTATCCTGACCTATTTCTCTCATATTTTAATGTTCAGTGTCGCATTATTGGTTTGTGGATGCTACTTGTTCATGTCATTCCTGAAAGTAGTTTTTGAGACCAAAAAATTCAAAAATGCATTTATCCAAGAAGGTAAAAAAGGGCTTGTCTTACTCGTAAGTTCAGTCATTCCACTTATTTTAATGACCCTTTATTTTACCGGCAGACCGGATACCGGTGTCGCTATCTTTCTTCCAAAAGAAGAATTAATTAAGTGGTTAAATTACTTGAATCCGATCATTTGTTACCACGAAGGAATTGAAAGCGCATTTACCCGGAAGATCATTTACATTCTTTATGCATTGATCATCGGTGGAATCATTGTCCGGATACGAGATCGTTTTTCTACCGCCAAAACAGATGAGAAGAAAAGAATCTTTCACTTCAACGATACCTGGTTACTCATAACCGGAATTATGTTGGTGCTTTTGTTTATCATGCCTGACGACAACGGAAGTGCAAGTATTATTTCCATGCGTTTCGGATTGTTATTCTTCCTGTTCTTATTTATCTGGATTTCCGGATTAAAACAGGCGAAGTGGTTTGCTTTCATTTGTATGTCACTTTTACTGGTAATACACGCCAAGAGAATCCGCTATTACGATTCCGTAATGGACACCTATGACCCAATTGCAATCAATTGCAATAAAGCGGCTGATTTTATCAAACCAAACAGTGTGGTGGCTCCTATGAACCTGACCGGCTTCTGGTTTGAGGCGCATTTCTCCAATTACCTTGGAAGCGATAAGCCGATGATCATACTTGACAACTACGAGGCAACGATGAATTATTTCCCCCTACTTTGGAATACACCAAAGCTTCCGAATTTTCACATGGGAGGACAACGTGTTGCAGATTGTCCCCTGTTTCCATGGACTCCTTCAAACACACAAAACAAAAAAACGGAAGTGGACTATGTGTTTGCTTTGGGAAATTGGGATAGTACCAATACGGATCATCTCAAAACGTTGGAGTTGATTTCAAGTAATTTCATCCAAACCTATAAAAACGAACATTGCACCTTGTATCGGCGAAAAAACTTGTCCGAATAAGGTTTGGATTACCATTGATTTATCGAATTATAGCTACCTTCACTGTATGCTAAGTTCTTTTGAAATGGATGATTCGGATGAAGGCGAAGATTTCTTTGTTTTCCGCGATTCAACGTTCGCCGAACTGAATTACGGCACCCTGCTGAAATTCGCAGATGCTTCTGCAATTCAGGCATTGAGTTTCAGTTCAAACTCCGTCCAACCGGTCGAACTTTCCATTGATAAAGGGATTTTCTTATGCAATTATGGCTTTCGTGCCGAACATGAAGTAATCCTGACCCAGGAAAACCAGACGGTGGTTCTTGCCTGTAGTTGCGGAGGAAATGGAACGAAGTTGTGCGATCACCAGGCTTTTGTTCTTTACCGGGTGATGGAGCATGCCGATTTCCGGGCTTTTTTTGATGAAAGCGATCGCAGGAAACGCATTTCTGAAATGGCACTTTCTTACGGTATTTCAGACGAAAGTCAATGGGAGAAACAATTCCAACTTTCTTATGAAAACAGGCAGGTAAAAGTCACTTCCAGGAATCCTGAGCTCATTCGTATGAACCGGGAAAAAATGGATGAGCTCACCAAAAAATTGGCTCCTATTTCCTTTTCGCCCGAAAAACTGCATAAACCTTTACCACACCGGTACATTTCTTTCAGTGCTTTTGCAAATGAGAACCATTTTGAATTTCAATTGCATGAAAGCGCATTGACCCAAAATGGCAAGATCAAACCTCCGATCCAACCATTGAATGCTTTGGAACTTGCCTTGCAGGAAACCAAACCTGAACTGATCCAGGCTTATACTGCATTGGGAATTTTGGGTGTAAAACATCATTTGTATCGCAACCTTGCAACAGATGAGGAAATATTTCTGAAAGTTGTAAAATCAATTGTCATTGCCAAACCTCTTTTTGATGAATTCGAAGTCATTGAAGCCCTGGATACCAAACCTCCAAAAGATACGGATCTCATCCTTCATATTCATGATAAACCCATGCTGCTGCATCTGGATGTCAGCCAAAATCAGGAATTTTACGAAATAACCGGTTTTGTTGAATTTGATAATCTCAAAATTCCATTCGACCAATTGAAAATGAAGAGCGAGCTCTTTATTCGTCGCGGACAGGATCTGTACCTGATCAAGAATTGGAATTACCTGAGAACTTTGACCTATTTCAGGAAGAATCACCACAAACTCATCATTCATCAATCACAGTTCGATGCGTTTCAATTAAGCTTTTTGGTTCCGCTTGAAAACGTGATCAGTATCAATTATTCTTACGTCAAAAAAGCAACCAGGGCAATCATCAAACAGACGCAATTGGCGACTATCCAGGCAAAACGCATTTACCTGACAGATAGCGAAAACTATATCCATATCACTCCAGTCATCGAATATGGAAAAGTGGAAATTCCCATTCTCTCCAAACGGAAATTGCTTACCATCGATCAGACAGGGAATTCATTCGAAATTCCCCGGGATGAAAATCTGGAAATCCAATTTTTAGGACAGATCATTCGTCTCCATAAGGATTTTGAATACCAATTGGGCGGCGATTTTTTCTACTT
This sequence comes from uncultured Fluviicola sp., assembly GCA_965650135.1. Classification (GTDB taxonomy): domain Bacteria; phylum Bacteroidota; class Bacteroidia; order Flavobacteriales_D; family Crocinitomicaceae; genus Fluviicola. The sequence goes on along the minus strand of CBFGNC010000007.1, from coordinate 37,956 downwards.
GCACAAAAGCCAGTTTTTGGAAAATGATTGGTTCCTGAATGCCTTTGAATCCTGGAGCGAAGCAGAATTGGAAATTCACGGCTTCCACGAGTTGACCAAGTTGAAGCTGATTCCAAAAAGCATGAAGGTTTCAGTTCAGATCATTAGCGGAATTGATTGGTTCGAGACAAAAGCACACATCAAGGTAGGTGACAACCGCGTACGCCTGAAAGAGATCCAGCGAAGCATTATCCAAAAATCGCGCTATGTGAAATTGGGTGATGGACAAATGGCACTGCTTCCGCAACAATGGTTGGAACGGTTCTCCGCCTTTTTCCAGGAAGGTGAATTGGTTGACGACGTAATCCGAATTCCGAAAACATCCTATCAGTTCATCGATGAATGGTTTGATGCAGAAGAAATCGACAGCACTGTACGCACACAGATAACAGATTTAAGGGACAAGATCACACACTTCGAGCACATTCCTGAAATCGAACTTCCACAACAATTTCAAACGGAATTGAGACATTACCAGCGGGAAGGATATCATTGGTTACATTTTCTGAACGATTTCGGGTTTGGTGGAATTCTGGCCGATGACATGGGTTTAGGAAAAACCATTCAGCTTTTGGCTTACATTTCAAAGAAGCAGGAAGATAAAAAAGGAGTTCACCTGATCGTAGTTCCAACTTCCTTGGTCTTCAATTGGAAAGATGAAACCGCGAAATTCACTCCACATTTACGGATTCTGGATCTTCATGGAACGAAACGGATCAAATCGACAGACCATTTTGAGAACTACGATATTCTATTGAGCACTTATGGAACCTTGCTCTCGGATATCCGTTATTTGAAAGATTTTGTATTTGACACCGTGATTTTGGACGAAGGACAAGCAATCAAAAATCCGGATTCCAAACGTTACAAAACCGTTCGTTTGTTGCAATCCAAACAACGTTTTGTCCTTACCGGTACACCGATTGAAAACAACACCTTGGATATTTTTTCCATTCTGTCGTTTTGCAACCCGGGAATGTTCGGTTCCATCAAACAGTTCAAAGATCATTTTGCCATTCCGATTGATAAATTTCAGGATAGCCAGCGGGCCAAAGAGCTTCAAAAGCGCATTCATCCTTTTTTACTCAGACGTACCAAAAAACAAGTTGCTACCGAACTTCCGGAGAAAACCGAAATGGTGGTTTATTGTGAAATGGATCACGAGCAACAGCGCGTATATGACGTTTACAAAACAGAATTGAAAGAATACTTGATGAGTGAGCCCGATTTTCTGGATGGACAAAGCAGTATGCACGTGTTGGCAGGATTGACCAAATTGCGCCAAATCTGTAATTCTCCTGCATTAATTAACGAAAATGGAGTTTCCTACGGAGACCAGTCCGCCAAAATCCAGGAGTTGATCGAACAGATTGAAGACAAGAAGAAACACCACAAAATTCTGGTGTTCTCCCAGTTCGTCGGTATGCTCAAACTCATTGAAAATGCACTGGAAGAACGCGATATTCGTTATTCCCTGTTAACCGGTCAGACTAAAAAAAGGAAAGAAGTCGTCAATGAATTCCAGGAAAATGAGGAGATCCGGGTTTTCCTGATCAGTTTGAAAGCCGGTGGAATGGGATTAAACCTGACCCAAGCGGATTATGTGTATTTGGTTGATCCCTGGTGGAATCCTGCAGTGGAAAACCAGGCAATCGACCGCGCCTATCGGATCGGTCAGGATAAAAAGGTGGTTGCAGTCCGTTTCATCACCCCGAATACCATTGAAGAAAAGATCCTGGAATTGCAAAAGCGCAAGCAGGAATTGATCGGTGATTTGGTTCATACCGATGTAAGTACACTGAAACAATTGAATCGGAAGGAGTTAATTGATTTGTTGTAATTTTTTACATCATAATCTGTTTATCAATGCATTACGCCTCTACCGTTAGTAAATTTGCTAATTTGCTTACAATACAACTCCATAATCCCCAAATCAATCTAATATTCATATATGTTAAATCAGCAAAAATCGGATGCATTCTAAGCGTTTGTTCGTATTTTTGGAGCATGAAAAAACGCTTGTTTTTACTCGCAATTACGTTGATTGTCGTTGATTTTGCTTTCGGGCAGGGTTGTTCCCAATGTAAATTATTGGCGCAACAAGGAAGTGAACTAGACGAAAACTCTTTTGGTTCTTCTATCAATTCGGGTATTTTGTTCTTGATTGCGATTCCTTATTTGATTCTGATGTTTTTCTTCCGCAAGCAAATTGCACGTTTATTCAAACGCAAAAACGCAAAGGCTTAACGGTAAAAATTCATTTCATCAATGTACTTGCGCACCGGTTCAGTGAGCAGGTAACGGACATCTTTTCCTTCCTTAATGGCATGTCGCACGAAACTCGATGACACCTTCATAACCGGAGCATCTTCACACATCACAATATTGGGGTGATTTTTAAAACCGTTTTCAGGATGGTTTCCAATTTCCTGAACCTCCTCCTCCTCCTGGACAGTCAACACACGCGGGTATACGTAGAATTTGTAATTGGCTAACAAATGTTCGTGGTTGTACCATTTGTGGAACGTTCTCAGGTTGTCTTCACCCATGATCAGTGAAAATTCATACGAGGGATATTTCTCTTTTAAATAAGCCAAGGTTGTTGCTGTATAATTCGGTTGGGGTAATTTGAATTCAATATCCGAAGCTTTCAAATTATCATTGTCCTGAATCGCTTCATTCACTATTGCCAAGCGATGATAATCCGGTAACAGGGAAGACTTCAGTTTCAAGGGATTCTGGGGCGTCACCACCAACCAAACCTGGTCGATATCCGTATACTCAGCCATATAGTTTGCAATAACCAGATGACCAACATGGATGGGATTGAACGTTCCGAAATAAAGTCCTACTCTCATGGCATCAGGAAATAAAGTTTCGAACGATTCTTTCCGCTTCCTTACAAGCTTTTCCCAGATCGTCGTTCAGGAGAATATAATCAAATTCAGATGCGCGATCCAATTCAATGTGGGCTTTTTCCAGGCGCATGGAGATCTTTTCTTCAGTTTCCGTACTTCTGAACCTCAAACGACGCTCCAGATCTTCAAAGGAAGGTGGTTGGACAAAAATTGCAAGCGCATTATCTCCGACAATTTTCTTCAGGTTCAATCCTCCCACAACGTCCACATCAAAAATGACGGTTTTTCCTTCTTTCCAGATTCTTTCCAATTCAGAAGTCAATGTGCCGTAGAAATTATCAGTATAAACCTCTTCCCATTCAGCAAATGCACCTTCTTCAATTTTGTTTTTGAAACCTTCAATTCCCAGAAAATAATAGTGCTTTCCGTGTTCTTCTTCGCCACGTGGGTCACGGCTGCAAGCAGAAATAGAGAAAGCCAATTCAGGCATTACACCTAACAAGTATTGAACAATGGTTGTCTTTCCGGCTCCTGATGGAGCTGAGAAAATGACACATTTACCGCCACTCGAATCAAATGCCATTTTTACAGGGTATTTAAGACTTGTTCTTTTATTTTCTCCAGGTGATCTTTCATTTCAACCACCAATTTCTGCATTTCAACATGATATGATTTGCTTCCCAATGTGTTGATTTCACGACCAATCTCTTGTGTAATGAATCCCAGTTTCTTACCACATAATGGAATGTTCATCGTTTCAAGGAAATAATTCAAGTGATTTGAAAGACGCATTTTCTCTTCCGAAACATCCATTTTCTCAATGTAGAAGATGATTTCCTGTTCCAAACGGTTCAAATCAATAGAAATGTTTGTGATCTTTTCCAGTCCCGTTTTCATGCGTTCACGAACTGCTTCGATGCGTGCGGTTTCATATTTTGGAACTTCAGCCAACAATTCATCGATACGCCCGATATTTCCTTCGAAGTCCTTTCTTAACTGGTCTCCTTCTTGCTTGCGGAACTCATTTAGATGTTGACAAGCTTCTCTCACCAAACTTTGCACAAAAGTCGATTCCTCATCCGAAAGTGCTTCTTTGTCATTCGAGTAAATCTCCGGCATTCTCATAACCATTGACAAGATATCATCCGTGGATTCACCCAATAACTCAGCTGTTTCTTTGATGTCTTTGTAATATGCCTGAGCCAGGTCGCGGTTAATCACATAATTCTTTGTATCACCGGAATTTTCCAGGGAAATAGATAACTCTACTTTACCTCTGTCTAATAATTCAGCAACTATTGAGCGATTCTCCAATTCAATCTCGCGATACAAAGGGATTGCACGCATATTCAGATCCAAGCTTTTGCTGTTCAGGGAACGGATTTCCACAACGATTTTCTTTCCTTGAAAAGAACCACTTGCTTTTCCGTAGCCGGTCATTGATAATACCATTTACTTCAGTTTGAGCAAAAGTAAGGAAATAATAGCTAGGTCATCTGTTTATAACCAATTTCTAATGCTAGAGATGTATCGCATTAAGTCAAGGTAACCTGCGTTTTATTTCACGCAGATGATCGCAGATTAGGTGTGTTTAGTTATATGGTTAATCAAAGACAGTGAAATTAACTCCAAACTTCGGAAAACATTCTTAAGACAGTTTTTTTAAGCTCTTCAGGAACAGAGTCATCTACTTTCATTATTAGACCATTTTTCCCATTTGGAAAAATAGTATAATATGGATTTGTATAATCAAATTCTCCGACAAAAGCAGCCTCAATCTCTTTAATTCTAGCATCAAAAAGATTAGACTTTCTCCTGTAATCTTCACCGTAAAGTACATTCTTCATAAATAATTATTAATGATTTCCAATACAAGTCCCGCAATTGCTCACGGGACTCATTGGAAACGATATGCAGTTAGTCTTGTGCTACTACCACTGCAGTGGGATTAGCGCCAAGAGCTTCTTTGATCTTTGCTTCTAATTCATCCATTAATTCCGGGTTGTCAGCAATCATATTTTTTACAGAATCTCTTCCCTGTCCCAAACGGGTTTCCCCGTAAGAGAACCAAGATCCACTTTTCTTCAAGATATTCAATTCCACTCCGATGTCGATAATCTCACCCACTTTGGAAATTCCTTCCCCGTACATGATATCAAATTCAGCCTTACGGAACGGAGGCGCCACTTTGTTCTTAACCACCTTCACTTTGATACGGTTACCGATCACATCCTCTCCTTCTTTAATTTGAGCTGCTCTGCGGATATCGATACGCATGGAAGCATAGAACTTCAAGGCATTTCCACCGGTAGTTGTTTCCGGGTTACCGAACATTACACCGATCTTATCACGTAATTGGTTGATGAAAATGCAACAACATTTTGCTTTGCTGATTGATCCGGTCAATTTGCGAAGTGCTTTGGACATCAGGCGGGCTTGTAATCCCATTTGAGAATCCCCCATTTCTCCTTCGATCTCCGCTTTTGGTGTCAATGCCGCAACAGAGTCAATTACCAATAAGTCAACTGCCCCGGAACGAATTAGGCTATCGGCAATTTCCAATGCCTGCTCACCGTTATCCGGTTGGGAGATCAATAAGTTGTCTACATCAACTCCCAGTTTTTGTGCGTAAAATTGATCAAATGCGTGTTCCGCATCAATAATTGCGGCGATTCCACCTTGTTTTTGCACTTCTGCAATTGCGTGAATTGCCAAGGTCGTCTTACCGGATGATTCCGGTCCGTAAATTTCAACGATCCTTCCTTTTGGATAACCATTTACTCCAAGAGCAATGTCCAATGTAATGGAACCTGAAGGAATCACCTCAATTTCTTCAATTGCATTGTCTCCTAATTTCATTACAGATCCTTTTCCGAAAGTCTTGTCTAACTTTTCCATTGTTAGCTGAAGTGCTTTCAATTTTTCCGGGTTGATTTCTTTAACTGCCATATCGTTTAATTTAATCGTTTTGTTATCGTTTCTGCAAATATATACCCAGTAGGTCGTAAACTACTTACGATGTTCCGGTCATCCTAAATTTAAAATCTCTTCCCCGTGAATTTTGGTCTTCGGTTTCTCAATAATATGGGTAATTACTCCCTGTTCATTGATGACAAATGTCGTCCGATGAATTCCATCATATTCACGCCCCATAAACTTCTTCAAACCCCAAACTTTAAATGCATCAATCATTTTACGTTCGGTATCTGCCAGCAATGGAAAAGGTAAGCTAAACTTTTCAATAAACCGAGCGTGCGCCTTCTCTGTATCCATACTTACTCCCAAAATAGAATAGCCTTTATCCTGCAATGCCTGGTACGAATCTCTTAAACTGCATGCTTGATTCGTGCAAGCCGGCGTATTGTCTTTCGGGTAGAAATAAATCACTAATTTTTTGTTTGCAAAACTTTTATTCGTAATCGTTTTCCCATTTTGATCGGTTCCCTGAAAATCGGGCATCCGGTCACCTACTTTTAATCCTGTCATCTAATGCTGAGTATTTAAACATTTATTTGACGAATATGTAATCAAAAATACAACTTATTTTTAAACTGACAAGTTTAAGGTGTGTTTTTTGTTTAATTTTTCGTCATTTGATTTTCCTTATACAGGAATTTTGCTTTATTTATTTGCTATTCAGGGAAATAGACGCTTTGACCCGTTTCCTGTTCCAATAGGAATTTACTGCGGATCACTTCCTGCACCGGGCGTTTTTCAATCTTACATTCCAACCACGAAATAATATCGAGGTACAGAAACGGTCGTTTTTCGTAAGGAAGTTTGGATAATTTCACCAATTTCCCATGTAAAATGCGGAATGCCCGCATCAACGACAAGTCATCAGCGAACGGAAGCTGACGCAAGAAATTTAGGATTTCATACTGTACTCCATGCAAATCTCCCATATTCCGAAGGAAGCGATAAACGGATTTGATCTGGTAATCCAACAAATGATCGTCCGTCCCCAATTCAAAATGAGCAATCAGGTTCAGGATCCGTGCAAACGCCTGGATGTCTTCCCTGAGTGAAACATCTTTCAACTGAATGATCCGGTTCAGGTACTTAATGGCCATTTTATTGTCTCCATTCCCAAAGTACAGACATGCTACTTTATAATATAGGATCATGATCCGGTGATTATCCAAGCGGTCTTCGTGATCTGAAATGAATTGCTCCACTTTCGGAACAATTTCAATTCCTTCGGAGAAGGTTCCGCACAAATAATAATAATTGATCTTCGCTGTCAACCAATACATGCGGTGCAACAAGGAGATATTTTCATTTTCACGGTCTCCCAGGTCTGCACTTTCAAGTTTCTCGATGGATTCCAGCAAACGCTTATGATTTCTTAAATTGAACAGTGCATTCTGTAAATTATACAAGCCTTTCAGATACATTTCGCGGTAATGATCCTTCACATGCGAATGGTCTTCAAAAAGCTTCACCCACAAGCTGGCATACTTGAAGCACATCAGGAATTCCTGTGTGATGTAATGATACCAAACATATGCATTGTAAAGGTGCATTTTCTCTTCAAAGTTCAATTCTGCAATCTGGTACTCCGGTAAACGCTTTGCAAAGAACTCCTTTACGAAACGGTAATCCTTTTCATCCCGCACAAAACCCACTTTGACATTCAGTGCGTAGAGTTGCAAAGACAAATTTGAAAACTGGATACTTCCCGTAACATGTTTACTCAAAGCCCTGCTTTCAGCTGTCAGTTCGTCTGCCCTGGAAGATACACTTCTGGTGATATGCTGGGATTCGATGAACTTTTCAAAATCCAGGATTTCCAAATGCAAAACTGTCGATTGGATCTTTAGGGCATGTTGTTTGGCTTTTTCCAACATCTTCAAAGCCTGGTTGTAAAATCCCTTTTCGTACAAAATCAACGCATGATCCATGGACTCCCGAATTTCAATAACAGGTAAATGTGGTGCATGCTGAAGACGCAGACTTGTGAGCAACTGTTTGTATAAATGGGCCTTGATATTCGAAAGCTGGCTTTTTTTCAACCCATTGATTTTGGAAATTGCCAATTCGTCGGAATAGTTCTCTGTTTTATCAATAAAATCAAACAGTTGTAAATACTTTATTTCCTCCTGGGAAGAGGAGTTCCGATTCGCATAAAGCTTAAAACTTCGCTTCTCAGCCTTTGATAGGGCAGAAATCAGGCGAACTAAACTATCTGTTGATCCTGTGGACATTGTAATTTTTAGCTTAAAATAACGTTTGTATATTGCTGATTTACAGTTTATTAACTTAAATAAATTTGTGTTTGGTTATCGTAAATATCAAAAACATTGATTTCAATTAATTCATGTCATATTACATCTTTGCTCCATTCGAATGATTTTCATAGTCATCCGTTTTTAAAAAGTACTCATTTGAGTAACAGGAGTAGGGGTGCTCTTGTTTTTTCGATTAATAGCAAAAAAATCCTTTGTCTTTTGGCAAAGGGTTTTTTGTTTACCCAAAAATACGTTGAATTGTTGAATTGAGATTTCCATATTGGAAAGAAAATCCTTCCGAACGAATTTTTTCGTTGGAAACAGTATTCCCGTATAAAAGCATCACCCCCATTTTTCCAAAAAGAAGCCGGACAATAAACTTTGGAACGGCAGGTAGAAGCCTCTTCTTCAAAGATTTGGCGATTAACTGCGTCAACTCCCTGTTGGTGGTATTTCCTGCTGAGGCATGGTACGCGCCTTCCAGTCTGTTCGCTATTACCAGTTCAAATATGCTGTAAAGATCTTCGCAATAAATCCACGGAATTGCTTGTTCACCGGAACCCAGAACCGCTCCAAAACCCTTCTTTATGGGGTTTGCCAGTTTTTGCAAAGCTCCTCCAGTTTCGCTTAAAACCACCGCGATCCGGACTTTTGAAACCGTACAAATAGCCGAAAATTGGTCGGCAGCTTTTTCCCATTTCCGGGTAATATCCGAAATCAGGTCATTCCCAAAGGAATCCGATTCTTTATAGATCTTTTCAGGATGCTCGAATCCATAAGCAACCGCACCGGATGCAGACACGTATTGCTTCAAATCTGTTGATTGGTTGAATGATTCGAACAGGAAACCGGTTGTATTCACCCGCGAATCATAGAGTTCCCGGATGCGCGATTTGGTCCACCTTTTCGCCGCCAATTCTGCGCCACACAAATTAACCAGGATATTTGTTCCTTCAATCGCAGACGGGTCGATTGTTCTGGCTTCCGGATCCCAATTCAGAAAAAAGCGTTTCAAATCGGTTGCTTTGCGGGTCAGGATCCAGACTTCATAGCCCGTCTTTCTCAAATGATCGGCCAAACCTGTTCCAATTAATCCTGAACCACCAGCTATTACAATTTTTTCCATGTGCTCTTTTATTTCGGAGTCTAATTTAAGTGAAAAAAAGGGGGACATTTGTTATAAACCTGTTACTTTTACAAGTCACGTCATTTTGAAAGAAACAAATCTTATGAAAAAGTATATTTTCCCTTTATTACTTATCGGATTGGCATCTTGTGGTTCTGACAATTCCAGTGAGAACAAAACTGAAGATAAGAAAGTCATTGTGAAGCATTTCAAAAATGAAGCTGAAATGGACGCACATGTATTGGAGTTAAAGAAAATCACAGAATCTGCCGATTTACTTGCCAATTCCCTGCATTATGAAAAAGGTGATGGTGTCATGATTGAAGTGATCGGGCATTTGGATTCGGCGACCGTATTACAGATTCTCGAAGAAGAATTTTCGGACGGGAATGGAAAATCAAACGGCAGGCGTTTCTATTACCTGAACAACGGGAAACCTTTTGTGACACAAGAATTAATCGATTACACAGACGGTATCAACGAGGCCGTTTTCATTGACCGGATTTCCTATTACGATGAAAAGGGTAAGATCATCAAGACTAAAGAGCGACGGGCTTCGTTTGAAGACGACATCAATAAGATGAGTTACAAAGCGGCTCCGCTTCAACCGATCAGCATGGACAGAGCCATGGCCGCACTGAAATCCGAAAAGGAATTTGCAACAACTTTCCAGGGTTTTGTACACCAGGATATTTTCAGTTACCTCATCGTCGGACCGAATGACCCGGACGGTTTCACTTCAGCACTGCGATTGGATTACAAGGATGAACTGATCAATACGCTATCAAGCAATGAAGACATGTACATGGGTTCCTTGATCCAGGTGAAATTTGAAGTGCACAATGACCGCGGATTTGAATTCCAGGTTTATGCAGGGGGGAAACTTGTAGATTAATTCAAACTTAGTGTCCCAATATCCATCGGGAACAAAATTCAATAAACAGTAGGGGCGGAAAATTTTCCGCCCCTACTGTTTATACTATCTATTTCAATTCTATTTGATTTTTCCCAATTCGGCTTTCAAGTAATCGATGATTTCGATTTCAATCGGGTCTCCGTGCTTCAAGTCGGATAAATAAAGGGAGATCCAATCGATCAGGTGGATCAGGTAAATACTCTTCTCTACAGTAGTAGATCCTTTAGCCGAAATTATTTCGACCTTATCTGTTTTTGACTTGGTACGTTCAATGGAAATGTCAAAACGTTTCTGATTGCGCATCGACAAATCTCCGGTTTGAATGAACAGGCACGCATAGCGATTGTCTCCTCCTCCCCATCCGACTAGTTCGTTGTGATTCATTTCAGGAATGACATGCTGCCAGCACAACTCCTTCGAATTTTCATTGAATTGTTGTTTCGCACGAATCGTGATTGCTTCATATTCCGAACCTGCATAAACGGCAATTGTTCTTTTTTGAAGTTCATGAGCCACACGCATCGCTTCAGATTTGATCTCAACCAAATGAGAATCGATCAGGTTCTTCCCGTTCGAAATCTCATCCAGAATCGTCGGGTGGGCATATCCTAATTGGAGTAAGATATTACTCAGTTGAACCAACGAGAAAGCCAAAGCCGTTCTTGGTGGGTTTCCACCCGGAACGATCACACATTGGTAATTATTCGATTTGCAAAACTCAGCCAATTGTCCTCCGGAACAAATTCCAAGGATGGTTGCCCCTTTTTTCTTTGCGTCTTCTAGAGAAAACAAGGTTTCCTCCGTATTTCCGGAATAAGAGGACCCGATTACCAAGCTGTGTTTATCCACAAATGCCGGTAAGGAATAATCCTGGATAGACAATACCGGGATAGAACAGGTTTTTTGAACCCATTGAGCCACAATTCTGCCGCCAATTCCGGATCCGCCCATGCCGCAAATGACAATATTCCGGATATCCTGATTTGGTTTAGCAAATGTTGCCCCAGCAGCGATTTTTAAAGCTTCACTGATGTTGGACGAAAATTCCTGAATGAGTTTTTCCATAATTCCCTTTGAAGTTTGTAAATATAGTAAGGCTTTTTCTAACTGAGGAAATTTTTTGAATTCTGATGGCATTCTTATCCCGGGCTCACGTTAAATAAGTGTATTTTTACCAAAAAAAGGAAAATGAAGCCTCGACATGCATCGGAAACCCTAGCCATTACTACAAAGGTTGTTCTGCCGAATGACACCAACACACTAGGGAATTTATTTGGAGGCCAGTTATTGGCCTGGATGGATGAGATAGCAAGCGTTTCTGCTCACCGCCATTGTCACCGCGTGGTTGTTACCGCAAATGTGAACAATGTCAGTTTCAATTCTCCGATCAATCACGCATCCATTGTCACTTTGGAATCAAAAGTTTCACGGGCATTCAATTCTTCCATGGAAATCTTTGTGGATGTATTTGTTGAGGACAACATCACGGGAAAACGAAGCAAATCGAATGAGGCGATCTATACCTTTGTTGCAGTCGATCAACACGGCGGTCCTATCCAGGTTCCCGAGCTGATTCCTGAAACGGAAGAAGAGATTGACCGTTATGAAGGCGCTTTGAGAAGAAAGCAATTGGCATTGATCCTGGCGAAAAAGATGAGTCCGAAGGATGCGACGGAGTTACGAAAGCTGTTTATGGAATAAAATCAATTGAAAATGTAAATTGGAGAATTGAAAAGGGAATTACGTCAATCTTTGATCCAATCCGCTTTCTAAACTTTTCAATTTTTACATTCTCAATTTTCAATTAATCTTGATTTTATCTTTTCCGCATCCTGCAGATGCATGCATTTGAAGTGCTTTTTCGGGCATTCCTTGTAGCCGATCTTCGAACACGGCCGGCAGCTGAGTCCTTCTACTTCGTGAATTGTATACAGTGATTTGTTTTGCGGAGCATAGGTGTACATTCCAAAATCCGGAACGGTATTTCCCCATACACTCACGATCGGGGTTTCAAAACAACTGGCAATGTGCATCAATCCTGTGTCACCGGTCAATAGTTTGGCGCAATGCTTTGTCATGAAGGCAGATTGTCTCAAGGTCAGTTTGCCACAAAGGTCCAGGACACGCTGATTGGGAAGGTGTTGAATCAGTTCGGTGGCACGCTCCGAATCCATTGGTCCACCCAGCAAAACAACCGGCACCTGAACTCCATCCAGGATTTTCGCCATCAGGGAAACAGGCATCTGTTTGGTCGCGAATTGCGCTCCCATGGCTACGGCGATGAATTTCTTCGAAACAAGCGCAATCGAATCCAAGGCAACAAGATCGGAGTCAACAAGGAAAAAGTCACAAGGTTTTTGGTCATTGGAAACTCCTAACTCCTTCACCGCTTCAAAATAGCGGTCCACCACATGCACCTTCGGCATGCGATTGATCTTGAAAGTCGTCAGTAATAATTTAGAGAAATTCTTCTTCGGAAAAGCGGATGACTTCACTTTCAATGCCCGTTTCAGGCGCAAAGTCCGCACATTGTTGTGCAGGTCGATCACGTAATCGTAGTGCTCGTTCTTCAACAAGTCAACTACCTCATCCACCGATTTTTCAATGGTAATGATGCGATCGATGTATGGATTGTGGTCCAGAACAGGGAGAAACGCCTTCTTAGTGATAAAATGGATCTCCACATCCTTCAATTGTTGTTTGAGGCAACGCACCACGGGAGTCGTCAAGACAACATCACCAATGGAACTGAACCGGACAACCAAAATTTTCATGAGGATAAAGGTATAAAAAGAAAATGTACCAAGGTCAAAGCCCATTTTTACAATAAAGCGCTCGACGAGCACCAGCCTGGTTTGATAATTCACGTGATTTTCTTCATTTGCTTCGCCCTCTTTGCGGGTGAAATAAATCCGGGAATTGCGGAAAACCACATTTTAATTTTCTTTTCATTTTCAGTATTTATACGGTTGATTTTTAGAATCATGCTTAATAATTTTGGTTTACTAAGCTTAAAATTACCCGCTATGAAAACACCTTTTATTACACTGCTATTTACAATTATTGCTACTCATTACTTTTCTCAAACAAACAGTTTGCCATCGACCGGAAATGTCGGAATCGGGACTACTGCCCCAACTTCCAAACTGCAAGTCAATGGTTCAGCACTCATTGATTCGATGCTCCTGGTTAAAGATTCGATTGTCATAAACAAGACCGCAACTGTTAAAAGTGATTTAAAAGTAGTTGGAAATTCACTCTTGAAAAATGATTTGAAGGTCGTAGGAAATACAACCTTGGTAGGAACAACCACCATTAAAGAAGGAGATTTGAAGATCAAATCTTTAGGAGATTCCACCTTGGCAAACGATGGTGTTCTGATGATCAATGCCAATGGAAAAGTCAAAAACGGTGGAGATCTGAAGAGTTTGGTTTATTCGGAATCCGAATACACTCCATGTAAAGATGAGAACGGAGGTAATACAACCCCAACTTCTCCAATTTGGCTGAACGGACTGGGGAAATTGTATACCAGCAACCATTGTGTTCCGGATGTAAAAGTAGGAATCGGGCAAAATGATCCGGATTCGAAACTCCACATAACTACTGCAGTCGATAGGAATACCCATCCGATCATCGTTGACAAACGCATTCAGGGAACTACAACACCCTATAAATTAATGGAACTGGACAACAACGGTTTGCTTTATGCCCGCGAGATCAAAGTGAACCTGGACGCATGGCCCGATTATGTTTTTGATGAAGGATACCAGCTCATGCCTTTGAGTGAATTGCAAGCATTTATTCAGCAGAATGACCATTTACCGAACGTTCCAAGCGCTTGTGAAATGGAAGAAGAAGGTGTCAATGTGGCAAAAAGCAATGTGATGCTCATGGAAAAAGTAGAGGAGTTGACCTTGTACCTGCTTCAAATGAAAGAACAACTGGATACTCAGAATCAACTGTTGCTGCAACAACAGGAAACGATCCTTCAATTACAAAAACAAGTAAAACCCTGAGCCATGAAAAAGTTCGTTCTTGGAATGTTCCTGCTCATGGGTACACATGGGTGGGGACAAACGGATACTTTGGTATTTAAGAATCCGAGGGAAATGATGGAATACGCCTATTCCAATACAGATTTCAGTAATTTCTCCAGCTCTTACTTCCGAAATGCCACACTTGAACTGGAAGATTCTGTTTTCAATTACCTGACTTACAAAAATCAGCCTGTTTCTTGCAGCGGAAGAGGAATCTTAAGCCTGTTCACCTTGATGAACTGGTGGGACATGTCCAAATCATTCCAGCGGGATTCCGTTCTTTTCCCGATATATGACCACTTTTATTCATTAGACGAAACCGGTCAATTACGCATTCCGTTTTATGTCGTCGATTTAAGAGTCAATTCGTTAAAACCGGCCATTGCGGAAGAATTCCGAACCGGTTCCGGATCCGATCCTTACCGTGAAATTCTTCCAAATGATCTGATGGAGGAAGAAGTCCTGTATGCCGCCGCTTTTTTGGATTCCTTTGCCTACAATAATGTGATTTTGGAATTGAACGATCAAACCTATTTCTCCAATACCAATCGGAGCATTGATTTCGTAGAGGTGAACAGCATTCTTGGAACCAAGTTGCTCTATTTTAACTCCAGTATCGATTTAAGCGATTGGCTGAAAGGAAAACAAAAACTTACCTTTATCATTCATTTTTCTGATGAGGAACAAGTTGAGTTCAAGCAGGAAGTGGAGATGAATACGCGATCAACCGCAAAATCGGATGTGCATCAATATTTCGAATGGTCTTCAACGATATATCCGGACAATTATACCTCTTCAACGATCTACTCACCGGATTTGAAATATTCGGTTTATCATGCCTGTGCAGATAAGAAAATCCGTAAACCATTTATCATGGTTGCAGGTTGGGGACCACATACGGATAATAGTTACATTAATAATTATGTGAATTGGCCTGCATCTATTGGGAAATTAGCTGACCAGTTTAACCAAGCTGGATTGATTGAAAACCTGCACGATGAAGGTTTTGATGTCATCATCTGTCAATTCTTCCCACCCAATGGATATATTGAAAAGAATGCGGAAGTGTTAGAAAAATTGATTGTTTTAGTAAATGATCTAAAAGTTCAAAACGGTTCTTACCAGGAAAACATCATTATGGGATTCAGCGCGGGATCATTGGCAGCACGACTTACATTACAAAAGATGGAATACAAACACCTGAATTCGAATGGTCCCCATCCTCATACCAAACTTTACATTTCCAATGATGGAGAACATGGAGGGGCCAATGTTCCTTTGGGGATGCAGCATGCTGTTGAGTATTTGTGGAATTATGAATACAATCCTTATGGATTCTATATACCAGGTTATTTTGGGAACATAAATCCACTTGATGGAGACACTTATGCGTTACACTATATTTTAAATGCTCCATTATCGGCTCAATTGCTTCATTATTTCCATACCGAAACAGGATCCGGAACTTCCCCGGGTCAAGGTCCAAGTAATTATAGAACTTCTTACTTAACCAAACACACGACTTACAATCACTCTAAAAATGGAGCCAGGCCGGGTTATCCTTCCTTTCAGCGGATGATCTCTCTTTCCAATGGTTCTTCTACACCCGATTATGATTTTTCGGATTATTCCAGTAATCATTTTCCCTATCCGAATGAAACAGGGGCAATCTTTTTCAAACAGAATGGCTCCTTGATGGGTTGGGTGAACCGCCGATTTGAAGCTACTTTTCTTACCCATGGAATACATCGGGTGTTTTATTACGAGTACAAACAACTTTTTAAATCCTGGAAAGTTGAATACGAAGCCATCACGAAAGATCCTTTGGTCTTAGATAATGCTCCCGGAGGGATTATTTTTATAGATCAAAATCCTATTGTGAAGATTAATAATGAGTTGCAATCCGAATTGACCGGTGCACCAGATATTATTAAGGATCTTTTGTTTTCATTTACACCAACAGTATTGACTCATGATGTCAAGGATTTGAGCAGTAGTTTGAATAATGGATATCCGGATTATAATTTTAAAGAACATGAGTTATTATACCAAAGTGAAACAGATGCAAATACTAATAATCCTAACAATGCTTCTAATTATTATGGTTATCCACATTTGGGCTATCCAGGAAATCATTATGACTATACGGTGTTTGATGCCCTGTTTTGCTGGGATGAGAATACGGAACATTTGGTGGGAAATCGCAAGGATCCGAATGAATATGCAGGTATGGATTCACCCATTAAAGCAGTAGTTAAGAATTTCCTGGTGGAAGAAGCAGAACCGGATTTTATTTTCTTACAAAATATGAGGATTGGTTTCTTTGCCCGACCGAACTATTCGTATCGGGTAGATTATGAGGCTGGAAACACAATACTTCTGGGAAATCATGTGACTCAAAAAACGGACTTCCTTGATCTGGTAGTAGAACCGAATGCTATTGTGGATGCTCAAGCCGTAACCGAAATCCATTTCACCCCGGGAGTCCATATCAAAAACGGCTCCGATTTACATGCGTATATCGGAGACATTTCCTGCGAAAAATCGCTTTCGAATCAGAATTCGATTTCCAATTCTGGAAATGAAATCGAAGAAATGAATCAATATATTCCTCAAAGAGTGGATAATGAAGAACATGTTTCAATTTTCCCGAATCCTTCCAAGCACAGTTTTTCCGTTCGTTGGGAAGAAATCCCAACTGACGAAGTAATTGAAATCCACATTTTGGATCTTTCAGGAAAAGAAGTATTTAAAAAGCTCGTATCTTTAGAGGAACCAATATTCCATGAGGTAAAGCCGGGCTTTTATTTGGTCAAACTAATTAAAAACGAAGTATGCGTTACCAAAAACATATTAGTAGAGTAATTATCGTTCTAGGTCTGCTTGTTTCATTTCTATCCTGCAAAAAACTGGATAAGGATAACCCTATTGAGTTCAAGATAAAAGCTCATATCCCTTACAA
Source organism: uncultured Fluviicola sp. (assembly GCA_965650135.1). Classification (GTDB taxonomy): domain Bacteria; phylum Bacteroidota; class Bacteroidia; order Flavobacteriales_D; family Crocinitomicaceae; genus Fluviicola. The sequence goes on along the minus strand of CBFGNC010000007.1, from coordinate 20,784 downwards.
TGATGAGCCTATTTCAGGAGTAAAATATACTATCCGAGAATATAAAGCAAAAAAGGGACTTTCACCGCTTGGAGATGTCGAATACACCGATTTCATTTTGGAAGGAACAACTGATGCCAATGGCAATGCTGCCATTTCTTTTGCTCCGAAGAAAAACATGAAATACCGGTACGATATTACGTTTGATTATTCAGACCTTCAGTTTGCAAATTATTCTGGAAGTTACTCCTTGATCAAGGCACCAAACTATGTTCCTTTATCTCGAAATGATCAGCAAGATTTTGAAATAAGAGTGTTACCAAAATGTGGTATGCATTTCAAGGTTGAAAATGTGAATTGTCTAGATGGAAATGATAAAATGCGTTTTAAAACATTTAATGAGGATGAATTTCCATCCAAAACATTCGAAACTATTTATACATGGGGAGACTATTTTAATGGTTGTGGGGCTTTTGTGGACCATACAAACAATGATATCTTGTCGGGTCATCATATTTATCAAATAGAAGTGACTAGAAATGGTCAAGTGACCACATACATAGATACTTTCTTTTTGCAACCTGGAGTAATGAATGACGTTTTCTTAGAATACTAACCAAGTACGGAAAATCGCAACTCACTTTTGAAACATTTTACTCAAATTTGTGAAAATGAATTACTATGAGATTACTACTATTTGTATTGTTGGGATTTCTACTATTCTCCTGCAAAAAACTGGATAAGAAGCACCCCATTGAGTTTACTATCAAAGCACATATTCCGTATAGTGATGAACCCATTGCAGGGGTGAAGTATACCATCAAAGAGTACCGATCCAAAAAAGGAGGAAAACTTGGTGAGATAGAATACACTGATTTTGAACTTGAGGGTTCTACCGATGCCAATGGTGATGCCCGTATCTCTTTTGCTCCGAAGAAGAATTTGGATTACATGTATCGAATCGACTTTGATTATTCAAACATACAATTTGCAAACTACTCAGGAAGTTATTCTTTGATCAATGCACCGAGTTATGACCTCATTAATCGCAACGATCAGCGGGATTATGAAATTAGGGCTTTGCCTTTAATACAAATACAATGGAACTTTAAGAACCTTTCTTGTTTTGACGCAAATGATACCTTTAAGTATAAATCATTTAATCTGGATGAACTTCCAAACTACAACTTTAATAATGGAGACCCCTGGATTGAAGGATCAAGTTTAAATGATTGTGTTGATCTTACAGGAGATTACTTACAAAGATTGTCAGGACACTATGTGTTCAAATGGGAAGCAACCCGTGGCGGATTGATAACCACAGGAATCGATACTTTTTTTGTTTCTCCGGGAGGAATAGATTATGTCAATATGTATTGGTGATAAAATCAAGTACGGAAAATCGCAACTCGCTTTTGAAACATTTTACTCAAATTTGTGAAAACGAATGCTATGAGATTACTACTATTTGTATTGTTGGGATTTCTACTATTCTCCTGCAAAAAACTGGATAAGAAGCACCCCATTGAGTTTACTATCAAAGCACATATTCCGTATAGTGATGAACCCATTGCAGGGGTGAAGTATACCATCAAAGAGTACCGATCCAAAAAAGGAGGAAAACTTGGTGAGATAGAATACACTGATTTTACACTTGAGGGTTCTACTGATGCCAATGGCGATGCCCGTATCTATTTTGCTCCGAAGAAGAATTTGGATTACATGTATCGAATTGACTTTGATTATTCAAATATCCACTTTGCAAACTTCGCGGGAAGTTATTCCTTGATTAATGCCCCCTCTTATGACCTCATTAACCGTCAAGGTCAGCGGAATTATGAAATCAGGGCTTTACCAATATGTGGAGTACACTATAAGATAGAAAATGTGAATTGTTTTGATGCAAATGATAAAATGAGGTATAAAGTATATCATTTAGAAGAAGCTCCTAATGAAACTTTTGAAACTATATATACATGGAGTAATTATTTTGATGGATGTGAGGTGTTTGGTGAGTACATCAATAATACTTCATTATCCGGCCATCAAATTTACCAAATCGAAGTAACGCGAAACAATGTGGTCACCACATATACAGATACTTTCTTCCTTCAGCCTGGGGTAATGAATGACGTTTTCTTAGAATACTAACCAAGTACGGAAAATCGCAACTCACTTTTGAAACATTTTACTCAAATTTGTGAAAATGAATTACTATGAGATTACTACTATTTGTATTGTTGGGATTTCTACTATTCTCCTGCAAAAAGCTTGATAAGAAGCATCCTATTGAGTTCACGGTCAAGGCACATATTCCCTATAGCGATGAACCAATCTCGGGGGTGAAATATACTATCAAGGAATACCGATCCAAAAAAGGAGGAAAACTCGGTGAGATAGAATACACTGATTTTACACTTGAGGGTTCTACTGATGCCAATGGCGATGCCCGTATTTCTTTTGCTCCGAAGAAGAATTTGGATTACATGTACCGAATCTACTTTGACTATTCCAACATTCACTTCGCAAATTATTCGGGAAGCTATTCTTTGATTAATGCACCGAGTTTTGACCTCATCAATCGAAACAATCAGCGGGATTACAATATAAAGGCTTTACCCCTAATGCAAATTAATTACAAATTAGAAAATGTAAATTGCTTAGGATCTGCAGATAGCATGCGAATCATTTTGAGGAATTACGATGAGGAGTATCATCTAGATTTTAATTACGAAGATTGGAGTCCTTACTTAAATGGTTGTTACAACGAAATATCTCAATACCAAGGAAAAGCAGGTAGACATATGTATAAGATTCAGATTATTAGAAATGGGCTTTTAACAGAGTATATTGACACCATATTAATTGCTCCAGGTGTAAATGATAATCTGTTTATTGAATATTAGATAATCAAGTACGGAAAATCGCAACAACTTTTTCAAAATAGTTGCTCACATTTGTGAAAATCAATTGCTATGAAACAATTATTCACTTTGTTGTCCATCTTGTTTTTAGTTGGATGCACTATTACAAAACGCAATTTTAATTCAGGTTACCATATCGAGTGGAAGAAATCCTATTCCAAAGAGAAAAATGAACCCGACAGACTGGACTTGACTGATTTGAAAGATGATCATTCAAATGAAGTGGAAATAGAATCAGAATCAACTTTTCATCCGGTTGATTCAACCAATTTAAACACTCGAAAAAACGAATCCGTTGCAGATGAAATAATCATTCCGAAAGCTGTTTCGGAAGAAATTTCAGAATCAGAACCTGTTGAAATTCAAAACGCGCAGGTTCAGGAGAAATCTGTTCCGGAAAGTCGAGATGAAATTGTTGATGAGGTAGAACAAAAGACAGAACCACTTACTATAGTTTCATTACTTCTTTTTTTGGGAATTGGAATTGCAGCTGGCTTGATTGCAATGTACAGTTCTTTCCTCTATTTAGGCTCAAGTATCTTTTTGACAGGTCTGGTTTTGGTGTTTTCAATTCTTGCTTTAATCTCTTTTATCCGGGTTCAGCAAAATCCGCATCACTATAAGAACAAATGGCTGACTTCACTTATGTTCATTATTTCAACTTGTACTTTGGTCGTCGCGTTGCTTTATTTATTATGTGTTATTGCTATCGAATCAATGGATCCTATTCTTCAAGGCATATAAGTTGCCTTAAACAAAAAGGCCGATTCTTTTGAATCGGCCCTATCTATAAATCTGTAGCTGTTTACTTAATCTTCTTCAACAGACCTTCAACTTCTCCCAACTTCGTTGTTTGAGTTCCGATTTCCCCTTCTTTCTTTTGGGTTGAAGCTTCATCGTCTTTGATCTTCTGCTCTGCATCCGCAATTTTCTTCTTGTAATCTTCGATGTCCTTTTTAGACCGTTCGATATCCTTTAAGAGGTCTTCCTTCTCACCGGTTAGTTTCTTCAATGTTTTCGTCTCCACTTCGATCATTCCGTTCACACTTTCTTTTGCTGCTGCCTGACCGAATTTCTTTGCACGACTCTCTATCGTTTTGTGCTGATCCTTGTGTTCGCTGTGATTCAGGTAAGCACCACCCAGGTCAACCGCAAAAGCTACTTTGATATCGGAACCGCTTTCAATGATTTTTGCATAACCGTCAAAATACTTGTCACCCATGTCTTTCATTTTGGCCTCTTTTGCCATATATTCACCTTTCGAACTGTTGTATTTTCCACCCCAGTCTTTCATTTCGGATTTCAATTCTTTTTCTACCACGTCTTTATTCGCATAAGGAATCGTTACCACGATTGCGTCAAATGATCCGTGAGAGAAGCTTACTTTTTCATTGGAGGTCTTTACTTCCTGGCTGAAAATAAAGGTGGTAAATAATGTAGCGGTCAAAAGTGTTATCTGTTTCATAGTATTTATTTTTGCAAAGGCAAGTTACAAATTATCTGCCAAATTCGCCATAAAGCTTAAATTTACAGCGTGCAGTTCAATTCCATACCCGGGCAAGAGGAAATAAAATCTCATTTGATCGAAGAGGTCAAAGGAGGAAAGATCAGTCATGCTCAATTGTTTGCAGGTAAATCCGGACATGCCACACTGCCCATGGCTTTGGCTTTTGTCCAATACATTTTCTGCGAAAACAAGCAGGAGAAAGATAGCTGCGGAACCTGTCCATCATGCAAAAAAGTATCCGACCTGCAGCATCCGGATCTGCATTTTTCTTTTCCGACCGTTCAAACCATTTCCAAAACGACCAATCCGCTTTTACCACTTTGGAGAACACAAATCCAGGAACAACCGATCTTTGATTTGTACCATTGGACCAAGCGCATGGACGACAAGGAACGGAAACCGATCATCGGGACAGAGGAAAGCCTCGAAATCGTGAAAAAACTTTCGTTGAAATCATACGAAGGCGGTTACAAAGTGATGCTGATCTGGATGGCGGAAGAAATGAATGCCACGTGTGCCAACAAGCTTTTGAAAATCCTGGAAGAACCACCGGCGAAAACATTATTCCTGCTGGTAACGGATAGCCCGGATAAATTACTCACCACGATTCTTTCCAGAACGCAGATTTTGCGCATTCCTTCCTATCCGATGGATGTGATCCAGCAAGTGGTTGAAAGAAGTGGTGTCGGCCGGCAACTGGCAGAAAGCATTTCTGCCAGAAGTAATGGAAACCTGATCGACGCACAGCAGATCATGGGAGATCAGTCCGAAGCGAACCTGTTCCGGGAATTGTTCATCCAATTGATGCGTGTCTGCTTCAAAAAAGATGTGAATGCCATGTTGGATTGGACGGATGAGGTTTCGGCTCTATCCCGTGAAGGACAAAAACAGTTTGTTCAATATGCCTTGCACATGGTCCGTCAAAGTTTGTTGAAGAACTATACGCAAGACATGCTGACGCGCGTTTCACAGGAAGAAGCTGCTTTCCTGGCTAATTTTGCCAAATTCATCTCAAATAACAATGCCCTGGATTTCATGGAAATCTTCAACGATGCACATTATCACCTCGATCGGAATGCCTTTGGGAAATTGCTTTTCACACAGCTCTGCTTTCAAGTCATGCGCTTTATTCACAGAGCTTAATTTTCCTGTTATTTAACGACTTTGTAATTGTGTTTCGCTGAGAATTTCTTTTGGACTTTATCCACTTTCCCTATCTCGATTTCATAGTTCTTATCAATGTTTTCCGCTGTTGTTTGAACTTTCTCCACTAATGCCTGCTGCTCTTCAATCGATGCTTTTTCATACTTCTCGATCAGTGTAAGCAATTTTTTGATTTCCTTCTCCCCGTTATTCTTCATGAATTGGGTATAAGCCAAGGCTTGCATGGTTAAAGAGCTATCTCCTTCATATGGCTGAATTCCTTTAAAGTCCACCGCAGTTTTCTCACACAAATCCACCAAAGAATCGCATTTTTTCATACAAACATCAATCCCCTTATCTGTTGCCAACGCAAGAATATATGCAGAATCCAATGCATTGATGTGGTCTACAATGAAATCGTTGTATTTGACAACATCGTCAAATGATTTTCTTTTATCACTGTTACAAGACACTGTGAGCAACAAAGCCGCTGCTGCCGAAAGAATAAGTCCAAATTTCATAGTTGATTTTGTTTAAATTGTTTCCGAAAATAACCATTTAATTGGGAATGCCGAGTTGCGAATGCGAATTCGGGTTTTTCACAAAGCACTGTTGTCAAGTCGGATGACAAAATGCATTCTTGACTGTTAATTTTCGTATTTTTACATCAAATTCAAAAACTATGGGATGTTCCTCGTGTAGTAGCGGTGGTGGTACACCTCGCGGCTGTAAAAATAATGGGACCTGTAGTTCTGGTGGATGTAACAAACTAGGTGTATTCGATTGGTTGGCAAATATGCAACTTCCAGCTGGTCAAACACCTTATGATATACTTGAAATTCGCTTTAAAAATAGTCGCAAGACATTTTATAGAAATGCGAAGAACCTTTCACTCCAAGTGGGTGATGTGGTAGCAGTTGAAGCAAGCCCGGGTTATGATATCGGGGTTGTTTCCGTAATAGGTGAGTTAGCCAGAATTCAGGTCAAAAAGAAATCTCCGGGTTTAAAACCAATGGAGACAAAGAAGATTTTGCGTATCGCAAATCAGGATGATATCGATAAGTGGGTACAAGCCCGCTCTCTTGAATCGGAAGTCATGTTCCAAGCCCGGACTTTAGCAGTAAATATCGGTTTGGAAATGAAAATTTCCGATGTGGAATACCAGGGAGATTTGACAAAAGCTACGTTTTATTACACTGCTGAAGGGCGTGTGGATTTTCGTCAGCTGATCAAAGACATGGCAGACCAATTCAAGATCCGGATTGAAATGCGCCAGATCGGGTCGAGACAGGAAGCCCAAAGATTGGGTGGAATCGGTTCATGCGGTAGAGAATTGTGTTGTTCGACCTGGTTGACAGATTTTCGTTCTGTTTCCACCTCTGCAGCGCGTTACCAGCAATTATCCCTGAATCCGCAAAAATTGGCGGGTCAATGTGGTAAATTGAAATGTTGCCTGAACTACGAATTGGATATGTACCTGGATGCAATCAAGTCGTTTCCAAGTACGGATGTCAAGCTTCAAACAGAAAAAGGAACCGCTTTCCATATAAAAACCGACGTTTTCAAAAGACAGTTGTGGTACATGTATGAAGGTGAAGCTTCCATTGGTGTGGGATTGGTTGCACTGACTCCCGAACGTGCCCAGGATATTATCAAGATCAATAAGACAGGTAAAAAACCGGCAGATCTGAAAGATTTTGACACACATGTTCAGGTTGCACGTAAAGAACCGGATTACGACAATGTCGTTGGCCAGGATTCCTTGAACCGTTTCGACAATACATTCAGTAAGAATAAGAAACGCAAGAAGAAAAAACCGAATGGTCCTCGTATGGAAGGTGAAGGTGTGAATACAGCTCCTAAACCGGCTCAGAAAACCGACAGGCCACAAGGCAATAAGCCGCAGCAAGATAAAGCACAGCAAAACCGTCCTCAACAAAATAAACCGCGGCAGCCAAAACCTGCTGAAGGTGGGGAAGGAAATGCTCCGCAGGCTCAGGCAAATCCGAATAAGAAGAAAAATAATCGTCGTAGGCCACCACGTAAAAATACAGGAGGAAATGAAGGCACTGAAAAATAGTTGGATCTTGGTTCTATTGGTTTTTCTCTACTCATGTGGAGACACACCGCTTTATAACAAATCGTACTCTTTCAAGAACAACTCTTGGGAGCAGGATGTAAAGCCCGTGTTTAAAGTCAGTATCCCGGACACCACTTCTTTTTATACCATTCAAATTACACTTCGTACAACTACTGATTATGCCTACAATAACCTGTGGTTTTTTATTCATTCCAAAACACCGCTGGGCCAGGTCGGAAGAGAACCGGTTGAAATTAAAATCGCCAATCCGGATGGATCCTGGGTCGGTGAAACTTCCGGAACGATCGTAGAAAACACGGTATATTTCAAGCACCGGAAATTTCCCCAAAAAGGAGATTATATGTTTACTTTCGAACAAGGTATCACAGAGCAAAGTGCAAAGAATGTCATGGATATCAGTTATGTAGTTACCAAAGATCCGGAACAGAAATAAGGCTATGGAAATCAAAGTCATCAATAAATCGAACAATGAATTGCCGCATTATGCAACTGCAGATTCAGCCGGATTGGATATCCGTGCTTTTCTAAGTGAATCGGTGACGCTAAAACCCCTGCAGCGCAGGTTGATCCCGACAGGTCTTTACCTGGAAATTCCAAGTGGATTCGAGGTTCAAATCAGGCCGAGAAGCGGATTCGCCTTCAAGCAAGGTGTAACCGTCCTGAATTCCCCGGGAACCATTGATGCGGATTACCGTGGTGAGATTGGTGTGTTATTGATCAACTTGTCCAATGAAGACGTGATGATCGAAAGTGGTGAACGCGTAGCGCAAATGGTTGTAGCACCTTTTGTACAAGCACAATTAAAACAAACAGATGCACTTTCGGAAACGGACCGTGGAGACGGAGGTTTCGGAAGTACAGGAAAAAATTAAATCATATTATGAAAGTGATCGTTCCAATGGCGGGGCGTGGTAGCCGATTAAGACCACATACTCTGACAGTTCCCAAACCACTTGTGCCAGTTGGTGGAAAACCGATTGTCCATCGTTTGGTAGAGGATATCGCCGCTTTGTGCAGTGAACCGATTGATGAGATCGGATTTGTGATTGGGGATTTCGGTCCTGAAATTGAAGCGGAACTGATCAAAGTAGCAGAAAAATTAGGGGCAAAGGGAAGTATTTTCTACCAGGATAAACCACTCGGAACTGCTCATGCGGTATTGTGTGCTGAAAAATTATTGGAAGGTCCGGTTGTAGTTGCATTTGCCGATACCCTATTCCGGGCAAACTTCAAAATCGATCCGGAAGCAGATGGAATCCTGTGGGTAAAACAAATTGAAGACCCGAGTAATTTCGGTGTTGTCAAATTGAATGACAAAGGCGAGATTATCGATTTTGTTGAAAAACCGAGAGAATTTGTTTCGGATTTGGCCATGATCGGGATTTATTATTTCAAGGATGGAATTGCTCTGAGAGATGAATTAAACTTTTTGGTTGAAAATGGCATCATAAAGAGCGGTGAATACCAACTTCCCGATGCATTGCGCAGATTGACGGAAAAAGGGAAGCGCTTTAAACCGGGAGAAGTGGACGAATGGCTCGATTGCGGAAATAAGGAAGTGACTGTTATCACGAACCAACGTGTATTGGAATACGATCAGGAAAAAGGTCTTGACCTGGTTGACGATTCTGCAAAAGTTCTGAATTCGATCATTATCCCGCCATGTTATATCGGGAAAGATGTCATTCTTGAGAACTCCGTTGTAGGACCGCATGTTTCCCTCGGAAAAGGCTCCATGGTTACCAACTCGATTATCAAGAACAGCATTTTGCAACAGTACTCCATTATCATTGATGCGAATTTGAAAGACTCCATGTTGGGTTCACATTCAAAATATAAAGGTTTGGCTCGGGATTTGAGCTTAAGCGATTACTCAATAATTAGCTGATGAAATATTTCCTTTACTTCTTCACCCTGGCTTTGGTTTTCACTTCGTGTGGAACCAAAAAAGTGACCGCTGATAAAACGAATTCGCAAGCGGATTTGGCATACATTCAGACCTTTCACCACGCCATGAGGTATAAAGTAACGGGACAAACGGCGAATGCAATACAGGCTTTCGATTCCTGCCTGATGATCCGGCCAACGGATGATGCGGCAGCTTTCGGTTTGAGTCAATGCTACCTGCAACTGGACAATAAGACAAAGGCGGCCGAATACACGGAATTGGCAACAAAACTGGATCCCGATAATATCTGGTATACACAGGAATTGGGTTACATGTATTACAACCAGGGGAAGTTTGTCGAATCGGAGAAATGTTTTGCAAAAATGGTTAAGGCGCAACCGAACAACGTGGATTGGTTATTTGCACATGCAGACCTTCTGAAACGTCTGGGTCGCCAGAATGACGCGATTAATTCCATCAATAAAATGGAAGACCAGTTAGGAGTTCTACCCGACCTGTCCATCCAGAAATTTGAATTGTACGTTTCATTGAAACAGGACGAAAAAGGAATCCAGGAAATTCAGAAAGCCCGCGAAGTCTATCCGGATGACCTGGGACTGATCGGAACATTGGTGGATTATTATTTTTCGAAGCGGGAAATAGCCAAAGCACAATCCATGTTGGTCGAACTGGTGAAAAATGATCCTACAAATGCGCGTGCAAACCTGGCATTGGGTGATCTGTATTACCGCCAGATGAACAAGACAGAAGCTTACAAATATTTTAACGCTGCTTTCCAAGGAACGACCATTGATATCGACACCAAGATGTCCATCCTGTTGGAGATGTATGAAAAACAGGTCTTGGTGGACAGGGAACTGATCGAATTGGCTGACCTGTTGATCCAAAATTATCCGAACGATGCAAAAGGTTACTCTGTAAAAGGAGATTTCCTACTTCGAAACAATGATAAAGCCGGTGCATTGGAAGCCTATAAAAAAGCTTTGACCTTTGAAGAAAACAAGTATGCCATTTGGAACCAAGTGCTGATCCTGGAATACGAGTTAATGAAATTTGAAGATCTGTACAAAGATGCACGCGCATGCAGTGCGCTATTCCCAACCATCACTGAAGTACAGTTGTTGTATACGATCGCATGTGTTCAGCTGGATCGTTTCCAGGAAGCAATTGATGCTGCAGACATGGGGAAAGAATTGGTCGTCAATGATCCATCCACGGAATCCGAGTTTTATGCCCAAAAAGGTGACGCTTTATTCGGTTTGAAGAAATACAAGGAAGGTGCAGAGTCTTATGATAAAGCTTTAAACATCTACCCTTCCAACCTGTTGACGAAGAACAACTATGCTATGCGTCTGGCATTGGCAAATATGGACTTACCCAAAGCTGAAAAACTGATCAATGAAGTGATTGACAGCAAATCGGTACAAGCTCCGTACCTGGATACAAAGGGACTGGTTTTATTCAAACAAGGCAAATACAAACAGGCTTTGGAAGAATTTACAAAAGCAGACGAGCTGGACAAGGAAAATAAAAATTATATCGAGCACTTGGGTGATGCGTTCTTTAAATTGGGAGACACCGCCAAAGCCCTCGAATTATGGAAAAAAGCGCTTTCACTAGGTTCAAAAAATAAATTACTTACCAAAAAAATTCAATCAAAAACGTATGTCGATCCGGAATATTAAATGGTTTGGACTTGCTTTGTTGGTGATTCTTGGATCTTGTGCAAGAAGACCTGTTGCTGAAAAGCCAATCAAGCTTGAAAAACGAAAAACAACTGAATTGATCCATGCGATGGACAGTCTTTCCGGTGTTCGCCCAAATTCGTTTTATACCAAAATCAAGTGTCATTTCTCTGATACAAACCGAAGAGTGAGTTTTAAAACATCCATTCGTGCGGTGAGAGACAGTGCTATCAATCCGATCATTACATATGCCGGGATCCCAATCGTAAATTCATTGATCAGACGCGATTCTTTATTTATCTCCAATCGAAAAGATAAATGTGGCATCCGAACTACGATGAACTACATAAAAGAATCTTTTGGTGTAGATTTCGACTTTCGGAATATTGAGGAGTTGTTGCTTGGATTGCCCGTTGCGTATGACACGACCCAAAAGTACTTCCAGATCAATGATCCATACAATTACATCATTTCCTCACACCGCAAACGGGTGATCCGGAGAGAAAACCGGGACGATAATAACACGAACCGGAATAACAGACACGAACGGGATAACAACAATCTACGCAGGGACCGGAATGGAAATGAAGATGATAACGAAGACAATGTTATTATCCGGTATTTTATCCATCCGTCGTTGAAAAGTATCAGTCGCCTAGTAATTGACAGTCCGGAAGACACAACCCATATTTCTGTGGATTACATTGACAGAGATACGGTAGGTACTTACCTGCTTCCGAAAGAAGTAATCATTGATATTGTAACGGCACGGAATCATATCGTTCTAACAATGGATTATGATAAAACAGAAATAAACACCCCTCAGGAAATTTACTTTGTAATACCGGAAGAATATGGTGACTGCAATTCTGAAAAATAGCTTGTTCCTGGTGCTATTGATTAGTGCCGGTTCGGTTTGGTCGCAAAAGAAAAGTGATCAGCTTCAGGCTGAACAAAACAAGCTGGAGAAGAAACTTTCCACTACCAAGTCCTTATTGGATAAAGTGAAAAAAGGAACGGAATCTTCTTTGAATGAATTGAAGTTAATTGAAAACCAAGTTAAAAACCGCGAATTACTTGTCCGGAATTTTGACAACCAGATCCGCAGTGCGGAATTGACCATCTCTTCGAAAGGAGACCAGATCAAGGAACTTCAGAAGCGCCTGGTGCTTTTGAAGGAGCAATATAAAAAGCTCCTTATTTACGCTTACAAACACCGCAACAAAAGCGCGAAAATGATGTATGTCTTTTCCTCTTCCAACTATTTTGAAGCCGTGAAAAGAACTTCTTATCTGAAACGACTTTCAGAAATTCAGCAAAAGCAATTCAAAGTCATTCTTCAGAATGAAAAGACCATCCATAAGGAAATCAATACGATAAAGCAGGAAAAGGATCACAAAAAAGAATTGCTGGAGGAAAAAATCGTTGAGAAGCAACAGATTGAAAAGGATAAATCTAACAAACAGCTTGCACTTGAAAAACTGCGCAAGGATGAGAATTCCCTGATGGCTGAATTGAAGGAACAGGAACGCCAAAAAGCTGAACTTAAACGCCGCATCAAACTGGCTATCGAGAAAGAAATTGCGGATGCCGAAGCAAAAGCAAAAAAGGAGGCAGAGAAAAAAGCTTCTTTGGCGTCAAAAAGCACGGCGAGTTCATCTCCATCCAAAACAACCACTACAACGACTCCTGCGAAAGAAGTTTCCTTTACGGATACCAAGGAGAATATCGCGATGGGCAAGAACTTTGAATCCAATCGCGGGAAATTGCCTTGGCCGGTTGCAAAGGGTTCCATCACCGAAAATTACGGAAAGAATGCCCATCCGACTTTGCCGAATGTTTATACCAACAACAACGGAATCGATATCGGCGCCCCGAAAAATGCACAAGTCCGTGCTGTATTTGACGGAGAAGTAACCAGTGTACTGAATATCCCGGGGGCCGGAAAAGTGATTATTATCAAACACGGAGCTTACCGGACTGTTTACAGTAACTTACAGGAAGTATATGTTTCCGTTGGAGATAAGGTGGGCTCCAAACAATCCATCGGATCATTGCTTGCAGATGAAGAGGGAAATCTTTCCACTTCGCATTTCGAGATTCACCAGGTAGTGGAAGGAACAGTGCAACGTATCAATCCAACACTTTGGCTGGCACAGTAAAATAAGCTGTACGGATTTTCGCAACTCTCCTTTTTTAACTGGCAATAAGTGCCACTTTCATCTCACTGCTATCAAGTAGCTTCGTTCAAAAAAACGATGAAAGCTCAAATTATCCTGATAACCCTAATGTTGTTTGCAGCCGGTTCATGTACTATTGAAAAGCAGCTTTATTCCAAAGGATTTCATGTTGAATTCCATAAGCGAAAACCATCTGTAGATTCTCACAATTCCAATTGCTTGGTAACTGAAATTCCTGAAAGCGATCAGGAAACGATCAGTTCGGATTCTATCACAGATGCGCCACTACTAAAAGAAAAGGAGGATGAAGTAGTCTCCGAACTCACAAAGAAGAAAATTATTCCGGTGATCAAACTCGATTCCGTGAAGTCAAAAGTGAAAACAGCTGCTAACAGGATTCGAACCGGCATTTCTATTCAAACACATTTCTCCGAGTCCTTGATGAGCAAATCGGTAAAAAAGGATCCAAAAAAACGTTCAGAAAAAAGGGACATAGACATTGATTGGGGAGAAGTTGCGGGTTGGGTATTGTGTATCGGAGGACTAATTGGATTAATCTGTATTGGTGCCCAAGCTCCCGGTGTAAGTATTGGTGCCGTATTACTCGGAGTTCTTGTTGTGGTTGTCGTTATATTGTTGATTGCGCTTCTAATTGCTAATGCACTGGATGGTTTCGATTACTGGTTTTGGAGCGGGCGCTAAAAGCTAAATTCATTGATCATAATTCACACATTTAAATTGAAATGTTATTTGGTTCATTTAACGTCTTTTATGATCCCCGGTTTCGACTTTTTGAACTAATTTTGTAGCCGCGTAAGAGACCACTATTACATTTTTGGAATTTTAATGAATAGTGTAATGAACAACTTTTTCTCCTTAACTTTAATCGGTGCTTTATCAGCATTCTCATCATTCGGACAAACCGGTCCGGCAGGTGTTGGAACTTCAGCTACCAATGTTTTGTGGTTAAAAGCGGATGCAGGAACAAGTGCTTCAACAAACGGTTCACCGATTTCCTCCTGGACCGATCAATCCGGAAATGGTATCGTATTGAATCAAAATTCGGCAATTCAACAGCCCTTGTTTGTAAGTTCATTGATGAACGGTTTTCCAGCAATTGAATTTGATAACAATAACGGTACCGGACAAAATGACTTCTTCTCTGCTCCGGACAATCCTATTTTTGATAATACCAATGGATACAGTTTCTTCACCGTTACGCGTATGAAAGGATTGGGAAATGCCCAATCCATTATCAGCAAGCGGATTAACGTAGGAAACGAAGAAGCGTTTATGATTTTCTTTTATTCCGGAAATGAGTTGACCATTGACATTGACAACGATAACAACCGTTTTTCGGACAATGCTCCAAATACCATCAATGTCAATAAAATCTACGATGTTTTCTACGACGGAACATTAACTTCCACTCAACGAACTTCCATTTACGATCAAGAACAATTGCTGATCACTTCTGCGGAAAGCAGCGCGACTGTACCCGACAAAAACTCTCCGTTAATTGTTGGAGCAACACATGTAAATGATCCTAGGGCCTTCGATGGATATATTTCCGAGATCATCATGTACCGCACGAAAGTCAACGGCGCGCAACGAACTATCATCAATAATCACTTATCGGCGAAATACGATATCACATTAAGCGTAAATGATTTCTATGCAGGCGACAATCCCGGAAATGGGAATTACGACCGTAATGTCGCAGGAATCGGGAAAGATGCAACTGGTGCTTCAAACCCTCAATTCGATCCGTCCGCCTGCGCAGGTATGGGAATCCAATCGGTTTCCGGTTTGGACAATACAGACTTCATTCTTGCCGGTCATGCATTTCCGACGAATAGTGAAATGACAACCGATATTGCAGGAATAACCGGAATGAACGTTTCCCGCTGGCAACGTATTTGGTACATCGACATTACGAATACAGGTACGGCAAATAGTACCAACATGTCTTTTGATATGAGTGATGGCGGAATGACCGGTGTGAATTTGGGCGCGACCTCAAATTACATTTTGGTTTACCGGCCAGGTCAAACCGGTCCATGGACAGAAATTGCAACCGCTAACTCCATTGCTGGGGATCAAATTCTGTTCGCAAATCAAACTCTGACCCTGGATGGGTATTACACACTTGCTACCAAAGACTTTACAGTTAGTCCATTACCCGTAGAATTGGTTTCTTTCGATGCAACATTAACAGACAGAAAAGTGGTTTTAAGCTGGCAAACCCAAAGTGAGTTTAACAGTAATTATTTCGATGTATTGAGATCTGATGACGGTCAAAACTGGACAAGTATCGGAACTGTTCCGGCGAGCGGATCCTCCCAGACTACGATCGATTATTCTTTGACAGATGGTTCTCCTCTAACAGGAGTTTCATACTATCGCTTGAAGCAGGTAGACATGAATAATGACTTCCATTTATCGGATATCCGCTCCATCAACAACAGCATTAAAGTAAACCAGGTAAAGGTATATCCGAATCCAACAGATAAAGGGTTAGTGACCATTCTTTCCGATGAGCCGATTAAAACGCTCTTTGTTTACAATGCTTTAGGCAAATTGGTTTTTGAAACAAACCCGGATTCCGAAGCTATTTATTTACTCGACACTCAAACCTTTGAATCGGGAATGTATTGGATCAATCTGAATGGCGAAAATCATAAATTGATCATCCGCTAAGACAATCATATTGGGAACAAAAATGGGCGTATGTTGATTCATACGCCCATTTTCATTTTAGTGTGATTTGGATTATTTACCCATCATTTCCATTTCTTCCTGAGTCTTCACTTCATACCCTTCCGGAACAGTCATAGAAAAATTAGTCTTGTTTACTTTTTTACTGATTTCCGTAACTGTCATCTCAATTACCATATCCTCCTCATTCATCTTAAACGACATTGGAAAGCCCGGCATATCTGAATTGTAATACGTTTGACCCGCCGTAAAAGCTTCAATCTCTTTTGTGAACCAGACGTCGATTATGGAACCATTATCTCCGGTCATGATCGCTTTTGTACATGTATAACCTGCAATCGTTTTTGTGTCCTTCGTAATTTCTACTTTATAGTCCGGTTTTTTTGCAGCCTCTTTTTTCTCAACTTCCTTCAAGTTGCCCGTTACCGCATATTTCATCCCCATCATGTCCATCAAGACCAATGATTTATCGCTTTTCTCATCAACAATTGTTGTCATAAGTCCCATCGTTCCCATGGTCACCTCAGAACGGCTTTTCCCAGGTGCAAATTCGATGCTCATTTTAGAGCCCTCCATCATTCCAATTGCCATTCCCATATCGGGATTATCAGAAGAGAAAGTCATATTGTAATTAACCTTTCCTTCTTTTATTTGTGCAAAAGCTGTAGATCCTAAACAAACAAAGAGACATATGAGTTTTAAACTTCTTTTTATCATCGTATTTCAGTTATCGTGTGATCCAAAAATAAACCAAATTCACCGGTTAAAACAATTGGATTTAAATTTTAATGCCAACTACACAGATATCGTCTACCTGCTCTTGTTTTCCCCTCCAGTTATTGTAATGAAAAAGTAATTCGTCCCGTTGTTCATGCAATTCGAAATCGCAAATGGATGTCAGCAGATTCCGGAATCTTTGTCTGTTGAATTTTTTTACGTTCTCCCCTCCAAATTGGTCTGTATATCCATCAGAAAACAGGTAAAACTGATCTCCTTCCTGCAAACCGAAGTGAATGGTTTCAAACTCTTTGGATTCCTTTGAAGCATGTCCGATCGAATCTTTTCCTTTTTTGAATTCCACTAATTCACCATCTCTTACCAGGATCATGGGTCTTCCTGCACCACAAAATGAGCCTTTCATTTGTGACAAATTGAACTTGCAAAAGACCAGGTCCATTCCATCACGGGTGGTTCCCTCCGTTAAATGTTCATTGAACAAACTCGTCAGTTCCAGATCCAGTAATTCCACAATTTTTGCAGGATCGGATAATCCTTCCAAACGGATAATCTGTCTCAACAAAGCATTCCCTGCAATATTCACCATCGCTCCCGGAACGCCATGTCCTGTGCAATCACCCACAGCAAAATACACCTCATCGTGATGCTGGAAAATCCAATAGAAATCACCGCTTATAATATCCTTCGGTTGAAAAATGACAAACGCATCTGAAAACACATTCTGAAAAATACGCTCATTCGGTAAAATACTTCGCTGCAAACTCCCGGCATAACGCATGCTTTCATGCAAGGCCTGGGCTTGTTGTTCCAAATAAGTAATTCGATTGGCAAGTTCTACAGAAACCAAATTGGGTTCTGAAAGCTGAACTTGCTCTTCCAAAACGAGCGTGTTCATCGGGTAAAAAATAAAATTAAAAACTGATTTTTGTTGAGCGATTTTAAGAGTGTCAACGAGCTCTATGCGAATTTAGACCCTGCAAATGGGCATCATAAATCGCATCCGCCAAATGGGACGGCGTGTAAAATTTCGATATGTCGAAGTGAAATTCACGAGGCAAAACTAATCAATTTTTCAGTTGATCCACTTTTTTGGTAGAATTAGGAATGGAAAATCGACACTTTGAAACGAGAATTCAAAAAGAAATGAACAATCAATCAAATGATTATCAATGTTTTATGGTTTTATCCCGACTTTTGTAATTACAAACTAAAAATTCAGAGTCTTATTTAGAGGTTAGAACCGTTTGAATGGTTTCTTCAAAATGCTCAATCGGCTGTGCGCCTGAAATAGCATACTTCCGGTCGAAAACAAAGAAAGGAACCCCACGCACTCCAATTTGTTGTGCTTCGGAAATATCACTTTTAACCGAATTTGCAAAAAGGTCCTCTTCTTCCAAAACAGCTTTCACGTCCAGTTCATTCAAGCCTACTCCGATACACAATTCTGTCAAAGTCGCTGCATCATTCAGATCTCTTCCATCCGTGAAATACGCTTTGAAGAATGTTTCCTCCATTACATCTCCCAAACCTTTTGTTTTGGCCAATTGAATTAAGCGATGTGCATCAAAAGAGTTTGAAACGACGGCTTTTTCGAAATGGTAATCCAGACCAACCTCAGCGGCACGAGCCACCACTCCGGCATGCATTTCTTTGGATTCCTGAACCGAAATTCCTTTGCGTTCAGCCAGGTATTCGTAGACATTCTTATCAGGTTGTGGAATGATATTCGGATCCAGTTGGAAACTCTTCCACTCGATTTCAAATTGTTCGTCAGGAAATGCGCTCAAAGCAGCTTCCAAGTGTCTTTTCCCGATATAGCAAAACGGACACATGATGTCCGACCAAATTTCGATTTTCATGAAGCAAATTTACGCCAATTTACCCTGGTAAGTACAATCTTAACAATTCTTGTGCGAGCTCCTCAGTGGGGATTTTGTCGATCGGATGCTTCCAATCCGGTATTTCATGAAGCGTACCATTTGCAAGTAACTCTTGAACATTTGCCGTTTCATCTTCCCTAACCATCGTATCCAATGAACCACGCATCAGGTGAACCGGAATTTGAATGTGATGAAAATCGTATGGTCTTAAAGATGGTTTCTTTCCAAGTTCCAACATCATTTTAGCTGTCTTTTCAAGAACTGTTTTCCATGCCTTTTCTCCGTGGAGTGATTGCAAATAGTTTGCATAAGCCGGGATTTTATCCTCTATTTTTTCGGCATCCAACATAGCCGCCTCTTTCTCCGAACCTTCTTTATTCCAGTCGAATTTCGTTCCCAAAGTCACTACTTTTTCAAAAGACCTGGTTTCCATACTTTCCAGTCTCAATGCCACATATCCACCCATGCTGTATCCAAAAACCAATGGTTTCTGAATTTCATGTTGTTCCATGAAGTTTTTCAGATTTTGCGCAAAACGCTCAATTGAAAAATCACCTTCTGCATCGGATTTTGTACCATGACCATCAAAATCAAAGGTGTGTACATTGAAATGAGGTGTCAGTTTTGGGATTAACTCCTCAAATTGAATTTTGGCTCCAAGCGCTCCGTGAAGAATGATCAAGTTTTTCATATGCGAAGATAAAAAGAAATCCGTCCTCCGAGGGTTATCGGTAAGACGGATTTTCAATATAAATTTCTAAAGTCGCTTATTGTTTCACCACTCGCTGAACATTATGTCCTTGCGAATTCTTGAAATCAAATAGGTAAACACCACGTTCGAAGTTCTGTAAGGAAACAATTCCCTTATTTTGGATCCGGTCTTTCAAGACTATTTTCCCCTGAACATCATAAACGGTCAATTCGGCATCCGAACCGGAGAAATTGATATAAACCTGGTCGTTGGTTGGATTGGGATAGATATCAAACACATTCGTCTTCATTTCTTCCAAACCAGCCGTAGACACCGAACCGTTCAGGAAATAGATTGCTTCGGTCACTGTGAAGTATTCTCCCAACGATTTATTCGGACAGAACACACTCAACTGCAACCAGTAAACACCGTTTCCATTGTTTAGTACATAACTTGTCGTGTCGTAATTCGATCCGTTGGAATCCACAATGTTCCAGATTACATTCACCGCATTTCCATTTGCCCAGATCGAATCTATGTAGGCAGTGTCAATTCCGTTGTAATAAATATCACAGTTCGTTAGCGTTACACCCAACGAATCCTGAGCCAAGGAATCGATGAATGGGTTATTGAAGACGAAATTAGAATCAACCGGAATCACCACCGGAAGAGAGAGTGTATCTCCGCAATTATCTGTTACATGTAAATCGTGAACTCCGGCACATAAACCGGTTACCAAACTATATCCGTTTGAAGTGATTACTTGTGAACCATTGTCAAAATCCAATTCGAAATCCGCATTTCCTGAAAGATCTATTGCCGCTTCACCCACACATGAGTTTGCATCAGAAGGCATGGAGAAGGAGTTTTCAATAGTAAGTGGAATAGAAGGAATTATCGTCAAGTTTAACGTAACCGTAGAATCGCAACCCGCCGCATTCTGCAACACAAAGGTTGGCGTGTTTGTAGATGATGTGTAGGTATTCCCATCAATCCAAGTTAAGGAATCACAAGCTGTTTGGATGTCTGTTCCACTTGTAGAATGTGTAATCGTTAAGTTTAAAGTAACGGTCGAATCACATCCTGCCGCATTCTGTAAGACAAAGGTTGGTGAACTTGTTGACGAAGTATAGGTATTTCCATCGATCCAATCGTAGGAATCACAAGCTGTCTGAATGTCTATTCC
Organism: uncultured Fluviicola sp.; assembly: GCA_965650135.1. Lineage (GTDB taxonomy): Bacteria > Bacteroidota > Bacteroidia > Flavobacteriales_D > Crocinitomicaceae > Fluviicola. Next base: position 143 of record CBFGNC010000007.1, on the reverse strand, counting down.
GGTATTCGAATGCGTTATCGTTAAGTTCAAAGTAACGGTCGAATCACAACCTGCTGCATTCTGCAAGACAAAAGTCGGCGTACTGGTAGAAGAAGTATACGTATTCCCATCGATCCAATCATAGGAATCACAGGCTGTCTGAA